>NZ_JAIQDF010000006.1:0-535443 GCF_020037055.1 Myxococcus sp. AS-1-15
GCTCCTTGCCGGTCGCATGGTCCAGAAAATGCGCATGCGACCGGCATTTGTCTCGGAACTTCCGGCGACCTACTTAGCCGGGCCCCAGGACTCAGGGCTTCTGTTCGGCCTGCTTGCGCATCGCCTCGAACGAGGCCTTGTACTCCTCCATCGTCCCCAGGCCCACGGCCGCGCGGCGCTCGTCCACGTTGGCCGGGTCCTCCAGGTTCTTGGGCTCCATCTTCCCATCCACCTCTTCCATCTGCGTGCCGTAGCGCTGCGGCTTGCCCGTGTTCACCAGCACCCGGTCCGTCAGGTACGCCAGGTTCTGCTTGGAGCCCTCCCCGCGCGCCACGGCCTGCTCCAGCATGGGCAGCACCTGCTCCTGGAACGCCACGTCCTTGTCCGCGTGCTGCACCAGCAGCCACGCCGCGAAGGACGCCTTCTTGCCCACCAGCGCCTGGCCCGGCCAGCCCTTCTTCGCGATGACGTCCTTGAGCCAGGCCGTGTTGCTCGCGTCGACCTCCTCCAGCTTCTTCTTCGCCGCCTCGTCCTGGAAGTTCGACTTCATCAGCGTCATGCGGACCTGCTGGTCCACCTCCATGCGCGACAGCAGCTCGTCGCGAAGCGCGGGGTCCGCCGCCTTCAGCTGCTTGGCCTCCTCCTCGGCGACGCGCTTCTCGACGGCCGCGAAGCCCGGCAGGCCCCGGACGTTGTCCAGGTCCGTGTCCTTCTTCATGTGGGCCACGTCCTCGAAGCCCTCGTCCGCCGCGCGCCCCAGCCACATCAGGGCCTCCTCGCCCTGGTTCAAGAGCGACGCCGCGCAGGCCGCGTTGTAGGCCATGTTGTTGCTGCGCACCCCGCCCTCCCAGGCGGCGCGGAACAGGGGCAGCGCGGCCTCGTTGTTGCCAGCGGCGGCCAGCCCGGTCGCCTCCATGGCGGCCTTGCGCGCCTCCGGCGTCGCCACGGGCTTGGGCGCGGCGGCCTGGGCCTCGGCGGGGGTGGCCGCGCCTCCGGACGAGTGGGCACAGGCGGCCAGGTTCAGCGCGGCGAGCAGGATGACGAGACGACGCATTCGGGGGCTCCAGGGGGTGTGAGGTGAAAACGGGGTAGCAGTGTAGGCGGGTTTTTCGGGACACCAAGCGCTCGTCCACCCTGAAATCCGCCGGATACCCACCCACACCCACCCCGTTCCCGAGCGCACCCCGGGTAACGTTTTCGGTTGCCTGTGCGCCGTCCGGGGTCGCATGCAGGGGAAGGCCCCGGAGGGCCCGCCTGTTCATCGCCGTCGGCGCCCCCAGGAATGGGACGCTGTGCCCCACGCATGTCGCACCGAGGAGAACGGATGTCGCGCTTCACATGGCTGGCCGCAGTCTTCGTGCTCACCTGCCCCCTCTGGGCGCAGGCCCGGCCCGCGGCGGACGAAACAGCGCGCGTCTACGCGGCCGAGGCGATGAAGCAGGCCTCCTCGCCCCGAGGCGCCGCCGGCCTGTTGCGGCTGCACTCCCTGGTGGACGAGGTGGAGGACCTCACGCCGCTGGTGAGCACGTACGCGTACATCGCCTCGCGGCGCCAGTTCGACGCGAACACGCGCGCCACCGCGCAGCTGCTCCTCTTGGACACCGAGCGGGCCCGCGGGCGGATGACGCGCGCCAACGAGGTGCGCCAGTGGATGGGCTTCGTGGGCGACTACTACGTCGTCGGCGGCTTCGACAACGAGGGCAAGTCCGGCTGTGACACGGACTTCGGCCCGGAGGCCGCGGCGCTGGATTTGACGGCCACCTACCCGGGCGCCAAGGGCCGCCAGGTGTCGTGGCGCAAGCTGACGGCGAACACGGCGGACGGCTACGTGGACCTGGCCACCGCGGTGCGCCCCAACCGCGAGGCCGTGGCGTACGCGGCCACCTGGCTGGAGTCCAACCAGGAGTCGCGCGTGACGCTGGGCCTGGGCACCTCCGGCGCCTACCGCCTGTGGGTCAACGGCCAGCTCGCCTCCAAGGAGGACCGCTACAACCTGCCGCGCCCGGACCAGGCGCGCGTCTCCGTGAAGCTGCGCAAGGGCCTCAACCGCGTGCTCCTCAAGGTGTGCCAGGAGACGGGCCCGCTGGGCTTCTACCTGCGCCAGGAGTCGCCGGGCGTGCGCGCGGCGCTGCCCGCCAAGGCCCCCGCCGTGGAGCGCGGCGCGCCCCCCGCGCCCCAGGTGCTGCCCACGCTCACCTCCGCGCTCAAGGCGTTGGTGGAGAAGAACCCCGACGACGCGGCCCTGCGCGGCGACTACGCGCGGGTGCTCGGCTTCTACCGCGGCTTCGATGACCGCGAGCACACCGCCACCGTGGAGGCCACGCGCGCCGCGGAGCTCGCCCCCCAGGACGCGCGCCTGCAGATGCTCGCGGCGAGCCTCCAGCGCGATGACTTGAACGAGCGCCGCCGCTTCCTGGAGGCCGCGGTGAAGGCGGACCCCGCGCTGCCCGAGGCCCGCGTGGCGCTGGCCGACTTCGAGCTGGAGCGCGGCCACCCCGAGCGCGTCATCCCGCTGGTGGCGCCCGTGCTGGAGAAGACGCCGGACGACGCGCCCGCGCGCCTGGTCCTCGCGCGCGCCCACGAGGCGCTGGGCGAGCGTCCCCGCGCGCACGCGCTGGTGGAGGAGGCCTTCCGCCATCAGCCCCGGCAGCCGCGCGCGGTGCGCTCGGCGGCGCAGATTTCGCGGCAGCTGGGCCGCAACCGCGAGGCCATGGACCGCATGCGCGTGGTGCTGGCGCTGCGCTTCGACGACACCGGCACGCGCCGCTCGCTGGCCGCGCTGCTGGCGGACTCCGGTCAGGTGGAGGCCGCCGAGCGCGAGTACGCGCAGCTGGTGGCCCTCAACCCGTTCGACAACGGCGCGCGCGTGCGGCTCGCCGAGCTCAAGGCCAGCAACGGCAACGTGGAGCAGGCCGTGGCGCTGTTCGCCGAGGCCCGCGCGCTGTCGCCCGATGAGCCGGAGGTCTACGAGCGCGAGGGCCGCGCGCTGCTCGCCGCCGGTCGGCGTGAGCCCGCGCTGGCCGCCTTCGAGCGCTCGCTGGTGCTGCGTCCGCAGAACCCCGGCCTCAAGGAGGCCCTGCGCGCCCTCAAGGGCGAGGGCACCGGCGCCGGCATGCAGCACGTGGTGGACGCCAGGCCCCTGGCGAAGGAGGCCGAGGCCTACGTCCACGAGGACGCCATCTACCTGGTCGACAACACCTACGTGAATGTCCAGAAGAGCGGCCTGTCCAGCCGGCTGTCGCAGATGGTGGTGAAGGTGCAGAACGCGCGCGGCGTGGACGCGTTCCGCTCGATGCCCATCACCTACTCGCCGGACCGGCAGGAGGTGCGCATCCTGCGCGCGCGCGTGACGAAGGCGGACGGCTCCGTGGTGGAGAGCTACGGGGAGAACGACCGCAACATCAACGAGCCGTGGACGGGCATGTACTACGACGCCCGCGCCAAGGTGCTGTCCTTCCCGTCGCTCGCCGCCGGCGACACGCTGGAGGTGACGTACCGCCTGGACGACACCGCGCAGGAGAACCTGCTGTCGGACTACTGGGGTGACGTGGAGAGCGTGCAGGGCGTCTACCCGAAGCTGCGCTTCCAGTACCTGGTGGAGACGCCGAAGGAGCGGCCGCTGTACTGGAACAAGAGCAAGCTCACCGGCGTGGAGAGCGCGCAGGAGTCGCTGGAGGGCGGCCGCGTGCTGTACCGCTGGGGCGCGAAGCACGTGGCCAAGGTGGTGCCGGAGCCGGGCATGCCGGGCTGGGCGGAGGTCGCCCAGAACCTGCACGTCTCCACGTACCAGACGTGGGACCAGGTGGGCCGCTACTGGTGGGGGCTCGTGAGGGACCAGCTGCAGCCCAACGCGGAGCTGAAGCAGACGGTGGACCAGGTCCTCCAGGGCGTGGACCGCAAGAACGAGCTGGCGGTGGTGCGCGCCATCTACAACTTCGTGGTGACGAACACGCGCTACGTGGCGCTGGAGTTCGGCATCCACGGCTTCAAGCCCTACCGGGTCGACCGCGTGCTGGCGCGGCGCTTCGGTGACTGCAAGGACAAGGCGAGCCTCATCCACTCCATGCTGCGGGTGGCGGGCGTGGACAGCCGGCTGGTGCTCCTGCGCATGCGCAACCTGGGCGCGCTGGACGCGGAGCCGGCGAGCCTGGCGGCCTTCAACCACGCGATTGCGTATGTGCCCAAGTTCGACCTGTACCTGGATGGCACCGCGGAGTTCCACGGGGCCAAGGAGCTGCCCAGCTCGGACCGGGTGGCCAACGTGCTGGTGGTGGAGCCGGACGGCAAGAGCACCTTCATGGTGACGCCGGAGGCGAAGGCGGAGGACAACGCCACGGGCCTGAAGATGGACGTGACGCTGCGCGCGGACGGCAGCGCCGAGGTGACGGGCTCCAGCACGGTGAGCGGGCAGAGCGCGCCCGAGTACCGCCGCGCCTACCGTCCCGAGGCCACGCGCAAGTCCACCTTCGAGCGCGCGTGGGCGCAGAGCTTCCCGGGCCTGACGGTGAACGAGGTGTCGCTCAACGACACCACGCGGCTGGACGAGGACGTGGCGATGGGCTTCCGCATGAGCATCCCGCGCTACGCGGAGGTGCTGTCCAACGCGGTGCGCTTCCTGCCCTTCGGCACGGGCCGCACCTACCAGCAGGCCTTCGCGCCGCTGGCAGAGCGCCGCTTCGACCTGGTGATGCAGAGCCCGTGGGTGAACCTATTCAACCTGCGCTACACGCTGCCGGCGGGCTGGTCCGTGACGGAGCTGCCGCAGGCGGTGGACGAGACGAACCCGTTCGGCCGGCTGAGGCTCACCTACCGCGTGGAGGAGGGCAAGCTCATCGCCGAGGGCGAGGTGAAGCTCTCCGTCGCGCGCATCAAGTCGGACGAGTACCCGGCGTTCAGGGAGTTCCTGGGCCGGGTGGACCGCGCCTTCGGGCGTCGGGTCATCATCCAGGGCCCCGGTGGGCGCACCGCGTCGCTGACGCCGTAGGCGGCGCGCTCAGGGCCGGGCTCCACGTGGGTTGCCGTGGAAGCCCGGCCGTGTACTGTCGCCCCAACATGGGAGGGCGGCTCGATGAAGCACGGACGACAGGTGGGACTCGCGGTGGCGGCGATGGTCTTCTGGGGCTTCGGTGCGGCCGCGGCCGAGCCCGAGGTGAAGCCCCTGCCCGAGGTCCTGGAGGTGGGGGCACTCACCTCGGCCTTCGCTGAGTTCCAGCGGACGTGTGCCGCGGACGGACAGCGGCTGTGGGGCCACTCATTGTGCGCCCCGCTCCTCGTCGTCCATCCCGGCACGCGCGTCTTCGTCGCGAGCACCTGGCCGAAGGGCGCGGGGACAGGACCCTGGGTGGGCGTGCTCCCCTCGGAGCTCACCATCGCGAACACGGCCCTGACCTGGGCGGGAACCACCTGGGTCCAGCTCCAGGGGCCGTTGCCCGACGTCCCCGTGCGTCGCCGTGCGCTGATTGCCCACGAGGCCTTTCATCGGCTTCGGACCACGTTGGGACAGCCCGGGCGGGAGAAGGACAATGCCCACCTCGATGGCATGGAGGGCCGCACGCTGCTGCAACTCGAGTGGCGGGCCCTCGCGGCAGCGCTGCGCGCGACGAACCCTTCGGTGCGCGCTCGGGCTGTCGAGGACGCGCTGGTGTTCCGTCGCGAGCGTCGAGCGCGCTTCGAGGAAGCCGCCGTCGCGGAGGGGCTCCTCGAGGAGAACGAAGGTCTCGCGGAGTACACGGGCGTGGCGCTGGCGGGGGCCGATGCACGTGGCAGGCGAGCCCTGGCGCTGGAGAACCTCGAGGATGGCGCCAAACGGAAGTCCTTCGTGCGTGCCTTCGCCTATGCATCGGGTCCGGCCTACGGCCTCCTGTTGGACGAGGCGGGCTCACGCGCCCAGGGGTGGCGTGCCCGGGCGCTCGCCGGGGCGGAGCTGGGAGCGCTGCTGCAGGAGGCATTGAAGCTGGGGACGCCTGAGGCCTCACCCGAGCGCGAGGCACGCTACGAAGGCGCCGCGTTGAGAGAGAGCGAACGGGAGCGGGCTCGCCTCGCCGAAGCGCGGGCCGAGGCGCTGCGCAAGAAACTGGTGGAGGGCCCGGTGTTGCGCCTTCCGCTGGTCCGCATGCGCATCCAGTTCAACCCTGGTGAGCTCATCCCGCTGGCCGAGCACGGCACGGTGTATCCCGGCGCGCGCATCGTGGATGCGTGGGGTTCGCTCACGGCGACGTCCGAGGTGATCCTGTCCTCGGACTGGAAGTCGGCCACGGTGAACGCCCCGCGCACGGAGCCCCGAGATGCTCGCTGGGAAGGCGAGGGATGGGTGTTGGAGTTGGCTCCCGGCTGGCAGGTCAATGCGGGGCCTCGACCCGGAGACCTGGTGCTCCAGGCCCCTGAGGCTCGCGCACCGGCGCCAAGGCCCTGACTCGACTTGAGGGGAGACGTGACGGGCTGCTAGGTGGAGCGCGAGCATCAAGTCCGCAGAGACACGACAACGGACGATGGAGCCGCCGACGCACTTGCAGTCCCCAGCATCAACCCACGCCCCTCGCGTTCACGAGGAGCAACGAGCGCGTGCAGGTCGGCACGGTGACGAAGCTGTTTCAACCCACGCCCCTCGCGTTCACGAGGAGCGACCGCCTAATCCACGCCCGTGACGAGGCGAGCTACAGTTTCAACCCACGCCCCTCGCGTTCACGAGGAACGACCGGTCTTCTCTCGGTGCCGAGCATTTGGGCGAGTTTCAACCCACGCCCCTCGCGTTCACGAGGAGCGACGGTGCATGCGCAGACGGGCAAGCCCCTCTTTAGCAAGTTTCAACCCACGCCCCTCGCGTTCACGAGGAGCGACTGGGGTCAGACCATGATGGTCGTGTTCGAGGAACAGTTTCAACCCATGTCCCTCGCGTTCATGAGGAGCGACCGACGTTCTCGGCCAGCTCAACCATTCCCTGAATGCGTTTCAACCCACGCCCCTCGCGTTCATGAGGAGCGACGCAGATGCGCGCGGTGGTCAAGGCGAAGGTGGAGTTTCAACCCACGCCCCTCGCGTTCACGAGGAGCGACCGCGCGCGCGTTCAGCTTCACCTTGACCGGCATGTTTCAACCCACGCCCCTCGCGTTCACGAGGAGCGACACCGAGCCGGACGCCCAATACACCATCCCCCGGTTTCAACCCACGCCCCTCGCGTTCACGAGGAGCGACGTCCACTGGGTGGGCGAGGGCCAGCCTCCGGAGTTTCAACCCACGCCCCTCGCGTTCACGAGGAGCGACGCGGAGCGGCTCGTTGCCCCACCGCTGCTTGACCCAGTTTCAACCCACGCCCCTCGCGTTCACGAGGAGCGACGGCGAGAGCATGGTCCAGTTGCTTGACGTGGGCAGTTTCAACCCACGCCCCTCGCGTTCACGAGGAGTGACCAGTCTGAGGCGAGTGTGGAACCGCGCACGGGTTTCAACCCACGCCCCTCGCGTTCACGAGGAGCGACCCACCGCTGGCCCCCCGGCGCGGTGGGTAGCGCTGTTTCAACCCACGCCCCTCGCGTTCACGAGGAGCGACCGCCGCAGAAGGAGCAACGAAACATGCCGAACGAGTTTCAACCCACGCCCCTCGCGTTCACGAGGAGCGACCGAAGATGCTGTGGCCGAAGACCTCGTAGGTGAAGTTTCAACCCACGCCCCTCGCGTTCACGAGGAGCGACACGCTTCGCGGGTGGTGCGGTTGGTCTCGTGACGTTTCAACCCACGCCCCTCGCGTTCACGAGGAGCGACGGCCACGCAGTAGATGGGGTTCGGCCCCAGGTTCTGTTTCAACCCACGCCCCTCGCGTTCACGAGGAGCGACTGGCGTTTTCTGGTCGTTCCTCGAGGACCACGGTTTCAACCCACGCCCCTCGCGTTCACGAGGAGCGACACCGCGCAGGCCCAGTCGGCGCAGCAGGCCGCCCCGTTTCAACCCACGCCCCTCGCGTTCACGAGGAGCGACCCTGCTCGTCCAACCTAGCAGGATCCCAGGAGAATCCAGCCGCTTCGCGCGAACCCCATCCCAGAAGAGGTCCACAGCACACAGCAGCCAGTCCTGCGGCCACGCAACCTTCAAGAACTATTGAAGTTTTCAAAGAGCGCGAACCCTCGACGGAGCGCACACCGGGACAGGTTCGCGCTTTCGCCGTCCGCCAGCAAGCCACCTCCCGATCTCGCGACCCCGCATTCTGTCGCCGCCATCCTGACGTCCGCACCCTCATCACCTGCGCGAATCTGCCATGCCCAGCACTGCTGGCGTGACAGCCCAGACGCGCCCCGCGCATCCCCCACAAAGCCACGCCATCGACCTGGAAGCACTCCAGACCCGCGCCACCCATGGCCTACCCATCATCGAGGTTGCGCCCCCGTGCGCCCCACTCCTCAAGGCCGGGGCACGCGGGCGGCGAAGGTGGTGGCGATGATGCGGTCGGCGAGCACCGGCCGCGCGTGCCCCATGCGGTGCGTGTTGAAGGCATAGACGAGGCGCCGGCTCGAATCCCGCGTGGCGCCCATCCCGCTGACATAGCCCTGGCGCGCCCCGCGCCGTCCCCACACCGTCACGCCGCCCAACTCGTAGCGCGCCAGGCCCGCGCCGTGCGCCGCGCGACCACCGTGGGCCGAGGGCACGTCCGGCACGGTGAACATCTCCTCCAACTGCTCGGAGGGCAGCAGCCGGCCCCTGAAGAGCGCGGAGAGGAACGTGTCCAGGTCCGCGGTGGAGGAGATCATCTCCCCCGCGGCCCACATCAGGGACTGGTTCGCCTCCGTGACGTCCACCCAGCGCTGCGTCCCATCCGCGCTGGCGAGGGCCTCGTAGCCCCGCGCGTGGGGACCGGGAATCGTCGGGTCGTTGCCCGGCACGGACGTGTCGCGCAGGCCCAGCGGCGTGAGGATGCGCTCGCGCACGGCATGGCCGTACGGCCGACCCGTCACCTTCTCGATGAGCAGCCCCGCCACCAGGTAGCCGATGTGGCCGTACTCCTGCACGGTCCCCGGCGTGAAGCGCGGCCCCTGTGGGAGCGCCAGCGCCACCAGCTCGCGCGGAGACCAGCGACGGAAGCGGTGCTCGAAGAACCACTCGGGATGGCGCATGGACAGCGGGACACCGGGCAGGCCGTGGGTGTGGTTGAGCAACTGCCGGACGGTGATGAGCGGATAGTTGGGTGGCAGCAGGCCGGGCAGCGAGTGTTGCACCGGACGGTCCAGGTCCACGCGGCGCTCGCCGGCGAGCTGCAACAGCACCGTGGCGGTGAAGGTCTGCGTGAGGCCGCCGATGCGGAAGCGCGCGTCACCAGGCATCGGCGCGCCGGTGTGCAGGTCCGCCACACCCGCGGAGCCGAGCCAGCGGCCCGCGGAGCCTTGCACGCGGACCTGGGCGGCCGTCGCGTCGGGCAGCTCGATGATGACCTGTCGCAGCGTCTCGCGGTCCAACGGGGCCAGCAATGACTGGCCCCAGTCCAGGCCCTGTTCACGGGTGTCCACTTCGTTGGAGAGCGCTTCGTCCCCGGGAGCACACCCCGTCCCGGAGAAGCTCACCACCAATACCGCGGCACCGACCCGCAGACCCCGGCGCGGGACATCCATGTTCCCTCTCCCCTCTCGAAACTCCGGCCCGGGGACAGAACACCAGTGAGGGGGAGCGGTGTCACCCGCTCCGTGGGGATTTCGTGGACTGGACCACGTCAGGTCAGCGGAAGCGTCGGGCCCACGCCTCCACGTAACCCTCCGGGGCGGCGATGGGCGCCTCCCTCAGGGCCTCGGGCAGCGCGAAGGACTCCAGCACCCGAGGCACGTGGGGCAGCAGCTCCACGCAGGCCTCGCGCAGCTCCACGTCCAACCGCCGCGCCTCCTCCGCGCCGAGCAGCCCCTCGGACTGGAACCAACCCGCGTGACGCCGCAGGCCGTCGGCCACGAAGACCCGGAGCACCGCGCTCGCCGTCCGGAATCCCTCCGACGACGGGACCTCCGCCCGGAGCGCCACCTGCAAGCACTCCAGCGCGAGCGCCTCGCCCTGCGCCTCCGCCAGGGCGATGGCCTCCGTGGACCACGCGTTCCAACGCTCGAAGCGATCTTCCCCGGGCCCCAGAGGCGCCTCCAGGCCCTGAGCGATTCGCGTCCGCAGCCGTCGGGCCCGCTCGGCGAACAGGCTGGAGCCCTCCGTCCGCGCCGCGTCCGTCCCCTCCGAGGGGGTCCGCAGGTGCTCTCCCATCACCAGGCGCCTGGCGGCGGTGAGCTGCAGCACCTGGTTCTCCCCTTCAGCCGTCATCACCGCCTGACATGTCCCCAGGTACTCCGGGATGCGATTGACGCCGAACATGCCCTGCGCGCCGCAACGCTCCCGACACGTCTGGATGATTTCGAAAGCCGTCCGGGAAATGTACGGTTTGAGCAGCATGGCGAGCAGCGAGAGCCTCTCGCGCTCCTCGTCCCCCTCCTCACTGAAGCGTTCCTGCACGAACCGGCCGAACAGCGTGCAGGCTTGGATGCGTGCCAGCCCGATGAGGAGGTCATGCTGGACATTCCAGCACTCCAGCATCGCAGCAGTGCCCCGGTCCGGCACCGCGACCCGCCGCTGGCGGGCGTAGCTCAGCGCGATGGAGAGCGAGGCCCGGGCGCTCGCCACCGCCCCGCACGACAGGGCCACCCGCCCTGTCTGGAGCATCTCGATGGTGCGCCTGAAGCGCTCACGTCGGCCGTAGTCGCTGTGGAAGACCCCCTGCTCGCTGATGGAGCCCGCGTCCCCCGGCAGCCAGTCCCGGAAGGAAAGCCAGACACGGTCGAACCCAATCATCGCGTTGTCCATGGCATACAGCGGCCGCTCCGGCTGGGGCACCACACGCACGCCCTGATGGAGGCCGCCGTCCTTCCCCCTCAGGCGGAGGATGAAGGGGAAGACGCCCTGGTCCTCCCCGGCCACCTTGAGCCGCGCGGCGATGACGACGAGCTTGGGGACGTCCTCCGCCCCCACGTTCGGCATGAACTTCAACGCGGCGTCGCGCGGCGTGGTCAGCCAGAAGCCGCGCCGGTCATGGTCATACTCGGCCTCCGTCTCCAAACTGAAGACGGTGCTGCCATACCCCAGCTCCGTCAGCAGGAAGACGCCCACCGAGTCCCCGCTGTCGAGCTCGCGCAGGTAGTCCTCCAGGTCCGTGCGCCCGCGCCCCAGGCTCAGCAGCGCGTTGAGCGTGAGGTTGAAGTGCCCGCTGAGCACCAGGAACAGCTCCGGCGCCAGCATCGCCGACCACTCGAACAGCGCGAACAGGCTGGGCAGGTCCTGGGCGATGGCCTTCCCCGACCCGAGCCCCCGGTGCACCTCCTGGAGCTGTCGGTACGCATGCCGCGCCCGCTCGCCCAGCGTCTGATGCTCCCGCTGACGGAACACCTCGGCGGCGAAGAGCCGCGCGAAACGGGACTCGCGCTCACGCGCGTTCGACTCGGCCACCGGAACACGGGACTCGGACATGCGGACCTCGCTCTGGAGTGGACAGCGGCGTGTCTGATAACGCAGACCCCACCACACTGCCCAATCAAAGACAAACATCCAGACCCGCAATCCCAGCCATCCATTCCCCGCACCCGCCTCCACCTGCGGGCGAGCGCGAAGCCCCCAGCCCATCCGCGCTCAGGAGGCCACGAGCGCGGCGAGCAGCTTGCGCACCTCCTCCGGACCGCTGACGCGATAGGTGGCGCGCGTGGGCTTGTTGCCCGCATGAATCGTGAGTCCGTCCTCGGGCATGGCCTCGAACAGGTCCTCGTCCGTGCGGTCATCGCCGATGGCCACCGCAAGCGTGCCGGGGGGCAGCCCGCGCAGGACGCCCTCCACCACCCGGCCCTTGTGCACGCCGTGCGGCCGCACCTCCACCACCTTGTCGCCTGGGAGGACATCCACCGGCCTGCGCGCGAAGGTCTCCGCCAGCTTCAGCCGCAGCTCGCGCGACTGCAGCGCGCCGAACTCCGGGTCCACCTGCCGGTAGTGCCACGCGAGCGACGCGGACTTCTCCTCCACGAACGAGCCCGGCACGCGCGCGGCGAACTCGTCGAGCACCGGCCGGGCCGCGGCCTTCCACTCGGCGGACACCCCCTCCAGCATCTTCCACGTGTCCCCGGGCCTGGGCCGCGACCACAGGCCGTGCTCCGCGTAGAGCCCCAGGTTCAGCGTCCCGAACCACGCCTCCAGCGTCTCCTTGGGCCTGCCGCTCACCACGCTCACCGAGAGGTCCGGCCGCGCGAGCAGCTTCGCCAGCAGCTCGCGCAGCGCATCGTCCGGCGCGGCCAGCTCCGGCCTGCGCGCGAAGCCCACCAGCGTGCCGTCATAGTCGAGCATCAGCGCCAGCCGCCCGGCGGACTTCATCACCTCCAGCGCCTCGGTGGCGCCCTGGAACTTGCGGACGGAGACCGAGGGCAGCCCCTGCAACCGCCCCAGGAAGCTGGACACCCACCAGTGGACGTCATGGGCCTTCACCTGCGCGCGCAGGGCGCGCATGCGCTCGCGGCGCTCGGGCTCGCCCATCTCCAGCGCCTCCTCGATGGCGTCCGCCGCCTTCTCCACGTCGTAGGGGTTGACGGAGACGGCCCGGTGCAGCTCGTCCGCCGCGCCGGCGAACTCGCTGAGCACCAGCACGCCGTCATCGTCCGGCCGGGCGGCGCAGAACTCCTTCGCCACCAGGTTCATCCCGTCCCGCACCGGCGTGACGAGCATGACGTCCGCGGCGCGGTACAGCCCCGTGAGCTGCTTCTCGTTGAAGGAGCGGTAGAGGTAGTGCACGGGCACGTTCTGCGTCGTGCCGTACTGGCCGTTGATGCGCCCCACCAGCTCGTTCACCTGCTCGCGGTACGTGGCGTACTCGCTCACCTGGGTCCGGCTGGGCACCGCCACCTGGATGAAGCGCAGCCGCCCGCGCCACGTGGGCTCGCGCTCCAGCAGGCGCTGCACGGCGAGCAACCGGCGGGGGATGCCCTTCGTGTAGTCGAGCCGGTCGATGCCCAGCAGGATGCGCTGGCCCTCGGCGCTGCGCCGCAGGGACGCGACCTCCTCCAGCACGCTCGGCTCCTTCGCGAGCGACTCGAAGGCCTCCGTGTCGATGCCCATGGGGAACGCGCCCACGCGCACCTGGCGCCCTTCCCACATGATGCGGTCCACGTCCGTGTCCAGGCCGAGCTGCCGCAAGAGCGAGCCGGAGAAGTGCCGCACGTAGCTCACGGTGTGGAAGCCGATGAGGTCCGCGCCGAGCAGCCCCTTCAGCAGCGCCTCGCGACGGGGCAGCGTGCGGAAGATTTCGGACGAGGGGAACGGGATGTGGTGGAAGTAGCCGATGCGCGCCTCGGGCAGGCGCTGGCGCAACAGCCCCGGCACCAGCATGAGCTGGTAGTCGTGGACCCAGATGATGTCACCGGGTTGATAGTGCCGGGCCACCAGGTCCGCGAAGCGCTCGTTGACCTTGCGGTACACCTCCCAGTCGCGGTCCTGCCGGGGGACGCGCTCCAGCATGTAGTGGCACAGCGGCCAGAGCACCCGGTTGGAGTAGCCCTCGTAGTAGCGGCTCACCTCGCTGGGCGACAGGTGGATGGGCACGCAGCGCTCCTCGGCGAGGCGGGCCTCCACCTGGGTGCGTTGGGTTTCCGACAGACGGGACACGTCACCGGGCCAACCAATCCACAGGCCGCCGGAGCGTTCATGGGGTCGTCGAAGGCCCGTGGCCAGCCCGCCGGAGCTGAGCACCACGGCGACACTGTCCTTCTCCACCTTGACGGTGACAGGGAGACGATTGGAGACGAGCAGGAGTCGAGGCATAGAACCTCAAACCCTTATTCACTCCCTCCACGAATGGCCATCGCCGATTCGCGCGAGGTGGCGATTGTTGGACCCTCGCGTGTCGCCCGAGGTGCCCAGCCCAGTCGCGCGAGCAACGCGGGCTCGCGGCCGGGTTTCCAGATGAACGCATCCAGCACGTAGTGCGTGGCCTGCGGCAGCGCGAGCAGCGGCACCACCAGCGCCAGCAGGTCCGGCGACAGCGTCCACTCCGAGCCCCCGAAGAGGCCCGTGCGCTCGTGCCAGATGAAGCGGTCCCACAGGAGCTCCTCCGCGAACGCCAGCGCCACGAGGAACAGGAGGAAGCCCGGCAGGCCCGCGCGGAGGATGGAGCTGGCGACGCCGAAGTCCCCCTCCCCGTCGCGGCCTCGCGCGTAGCGGAACAGGAGCGCGAAGTACGGCACGCCGTGCAGCACGACGTTCATCACCGTGAAGGTGAAGTCGTCGCGCGCGAGGACGATGCCGCCGAACCACGTCACCCACGTGGCGCCGATGAGCAGCACCTTGCCCAGCTGGAGTCCCTCGCCGCGCGCCACGCGGGCGAGCTGGAGGCCAGCCCAGGTGAGGAGCACGCCCGCGTGCAGCAGCAGGGCCACGGTGCCGAGCCACGGGGGCAGCCCCGGGAGGAAGTCGCCCTCGACGAACCACCAGAACGCGCGCGGCAGGTTCGCGTGCCACCACACCACGGGGCCCACGGTGGCGGCGTAGATGGCGGCGGCGTCGAGGCGACGCTCCAGGTCCGAGGCGCGGGCCTTGCGCGTGTAGAGCGCCACCCAGCCGTACTGCTGGCGGACGAAGTGGAACAGCGCCACGTAGGCGAACAGGGTCCAGAACGCGCCCGCGGAGATTTGATGCGCCAGCACGCCCACGACCCAGGCGACCAGGGGAGCACCCAGGTAGAGCCCGGGGCGCTCACGCAGCTGCCCTGGGTCCAGGTAGGTGCGGAACAGCGTGGACCAGACGTGGGCCACGTCCACGCAGACGACGAGCAGCAGCCACGCCCAAGGAGGCGTGTCCCCCGCGGCGCCGAGCCACGGCGCGGCGAGCACGAGGGCCACGGACGCGAGGGCACTGCCAGCGAACACGGCGAGGTCCACGCGCGGACCGAACAGCCAGCTCTGGGAAGGCGCGAGGAAGCGGGGCATCCGGACCGAGAGGCTATCAGCACCGTGGAGCGGTTGGGTGGCGAGGCTCGGCCCCCTCGTGGAGGCACGAGGAGGCGAGGTGTCCAGGCCACATCGCCATCAACTCGGATGAGCCGAGTGGTGCGCCGCTCCCACGTGGGCGACGCAGACGGAGAGCACGAGAGAGAGGCGGGCATCTGACCAGGCCGGCAACGCCATGGAGTGGAGGGCCCCAGGCAGGGTGTGTCCGGCCCTCGCGGCGATTCAGTCCGCGCCGGGAAGTGGAGGGGCTTGCAAGCGCGGCGCGGCTCCCGCGTAGTGCGCCTGTCGACCTCCTTCCCGAAGCTTCCGCCATGTCCTCCACGCCCCCGCCCCCTCGCTTCCGTCGTCGGCTCCTGGCGGTGATGCTCCTGGCGGGGCTCGTGCCCCTGGTGTTGCTGGGCGTGGTGGCGCAGGGCGTCCTGGAGCGTGTGCTGTCCGTCTCCGTCGCGCCCGTGGAGGCCGTGCTGGACGAGGTGTCCGTGAACCTGGAGCGACAAGGGCTCTCTCGTGACGCACTGGACGAGGCGCGGCTGAACCTCGCGCAGGCGGAGCTGACCCGACGGGCACTGGCGCGCCGGGTCCCCGCGTTCATCACCGTGCTCGTGTTCGTCTCGGGCTGTGTGCTCGCGCTGGCCGCCGTGCTGCTCGGCCGCGCGCTGACCCGGCCGGTGACGACGTTGACCGAGGGCATGTGGGCCTATGCCCGTGGCGACCTGTCGGTGCGTCTGCCTGCCGTCGACCCGCCGCGCGACGAGCTCCAGTTCCTCCTGGGCCAGTTCAACCGGATGGGACAGGAGCTGGTCGCACAACGCGAGCGCGCGAAGTCCGCCGAGCAGATCGCCGCATGGCAGGACGTGGCGCGCGCCTTGGCCCATGAGCTGAAGAACCCGCTCACGGCGATGAAGCTCTCGCTCGCGCGGCTGTCGCGCTCGGACCCGGCGTCTGCCGCGGACACCACGCGCATCTCCGAGTCCGTGGCGCTGCTCCAGGAAGAGGTGGAGCTGCTCATGCGCATGACGCAGAGCTTCTCTACCTTCGCGCGGCTGCCCGCGCCGCACTTCCAGGACGTGCCGCTCCGGCCGCTGCTCTCCGAGGTCTGCGCACTGTACGCGCGGACGTCTGCGGTCCCCGTGGAGCTCGTCCCCGGTCCCGAGGTCTCGTTGCGCGCGGACCCGGACGGACTTCGCCGCCTCTTCGGCAACCTCGTGAAGAACGCCACCGAGGCATCCTCCGAGAGCGCCGCTCCGGTGCGCGTCTGCGTGGAGGAGTCCTCCACGGGCGGCGTGCGCGTCACCGTGACGGATGGAGGCAGCGGCGTCCCGGGTGTCCTCGAGGGCGCGGCGCTCACCCGTGGACTCTTCAGCACGAAGCCCGAGGGCAGCGGACTCGGGCTGCCCATCTCGCAGAAGATCACGCACGAGCACGGCGGACAGCTTCGCCTGGAGCCCGCGCCGGGCGGCGGTACGCTCGCCAGCGTGGAGCTTCCTCTCGTGCCTCCGCCCGCCCAGGTGTCTCCGTCATGAAGCCCGGCTCGCGCATCCTCGTCGTCGATGACGACCCTGGCATCCTCGACGCCGGTGCGCGACCTCCTGCGCGGCGTGGAGTCCCCCTGGTGCCACGGCCCCTCCAGGTGTCTCCGTCATGAAGTCCGGCCCCCGCATCCTCGTCGTCGATGACGACCCTGGCGTCCTCGATGCCATGCGCTGCCTCCCGCACGACGTGGAGCATCCCCTCGTGCCTCAACCTCTCCAGGTGTCTCCGTCATGAAGCCCGGCCCTCGCATCCTCGTCATCGATGACGACCCCGGCGTCCTCAAAGCCCTGCGGGGCCTGTTGAGCGACGAGGGCTTCACTGTCGTCGAGGCCCGCTCCACCGCAGAGGCGACCCGCGTCCTCGATGCCCCCGAGGCTCCGCCCGCGATGATGTTGCTCGACCTCCGCATGCCCGGAGAGACAGGCCTGGAGTTCCTCGCGCGACTGCCCCGCCCCCTGCCCGTGCCCGTCGTCGTGCTGTCGGGCGAAGCCTCTCCCTCCGAAGCCGCGCAGGCACTGAAGCTCGGCGCCACCGACTTCGTGGAGAAGCCCCCTTCCCCCGAGCGACTCCTCACCGCGCTGCGCAACGCGCTGGCGCTCGGCGCGCTCCAGGAGGAGCGAGAGCGACTGCTGGACGCGCTCGCCCGCCCTGGACACCTCGTGGGCGACAGCCCCGCCATGGAGGCCCTGCGCCGGCTCATCACCCGCGTGGCCCCGAGCGACACGGCGGTGCTCATCACCGGCGAGACCGGCACCGGCAAGGAGCGCGTCGCACGCGCGCTGCACCTGGCCTCGGGCCGCAAGGGACGCCTCGTCGCCGTCAACTGCGCGGCCATCCCGTCCACGCTGCTGGAGAGCGAGCTGTTCGGCCACGAGAAGGGCGCGTTCTCCGGCGCGCACAGCCGGCGCGCGGGGCGCATCGAGCAGGCCCACGGCGGCACGCTGTTCCTCGACGAGATTGGCGACATGCCGCTGGAGCTGCAGGCCAAGCTGCTGCGCGTGCTGGAGACACGCGAGGTCGAGCGACTTGGCGGCTCGGCGCCCGTGCCGGTGGATGCGCGTGTGCTCGCCGCCACCCATCAGGAGCTCGCCCGCGCGGTGAAGGACGGCCGCTTCCGACAGGACCTCTTCTTCCGCCTCAACGTGATGCCGCTCCACATCCCGCCGCTGCGCGAGCGCCCCGAGGACCTGCTCCCCCTCGCCCGCGCCTTCGCCGCGGAGTTCGCCGGACGCGAGGTGCCCCTGACGCTCGCGCCCGGCGCGGAGGTGGCCCTGCGCGCCTACCCGTGGCCCGGCAACGTGCGCGAGCTGCGCAACGTCATCGAGCGGCTCAACCTGCTGCGCGGCGACGGGCCGATGTTGCTCGGACCGGAGGCCGTCTCCGGCCCCCTCGCCTCCCCCACCCCCAAGCGCGCCAGCGTGGGCGAGAAGAGCTACCGCGAGCACGTCGAGGACTTCGAGCGTGAGCTCATCCGCGCCGCGCTCCAGGAAGGCGAGAGCATCGCCGGCGCCGCGCGGCTGCTCCAGGTGGACCGGGGAAACCTCTATCGCCGCATCAAGGCGCTCGGCCTTCCCGTGAGCTGAACGCGCCTCACGGAGCCGCGGGCCGCGGCTTCACGTCCGTGTTCTGCCCCGCGACGATGCGCCACGCGCCGTCCGCCGAGCGCTGCATCACGTAGCGCATCTGCGTCCTCAGGACTCCCGGCTCGGTGTTCTGCACGCCCGGAGGAAGGCCCGGATGGCCCGTCACCTCGTGCGTCGTGTCCACCACCGCCACGTCGTCGCCGACGAAGGAGATGCGGCGCACCGTCACCTTGCTCTGGCTGCCCTTGAACAGCGACTCGAAGATGGCCGCGTGGCGCTCCTGGATCTGAGCCTTCCCCTCGAACATCGTCCCCGCGATGTTGATGAAGTCCGCGTCGGGCGCGAAGTCCTGGGACCACACCACCGCGTCCTGACGGTTCCACGCCGCCGTCTGCGCATCCACCTGCTCACGAATCCGCTGCTCGTCCCGCGTGTGGTCCACGTGTGAACACGCCAGGGGGAACATCAGCCATGCGCACGCGGTCATCACCCGAAACCTCCGGGCGGTGTCGAGGGGCAGTTCGGGGAGCAGGTCAGCGAGCATCAGAGGGTTCTCGGGGTGGGTGGTGGCCTTGGCGTGCCATTCTATCCTTCGCTGGGGCCCGTCACGCGTTCAAATGACACTCCAAGGTTCCCGACTCCTTCGAGTGCGTTCTTGATGTCTTCGGAAACAACGAGCGCGACCTTGAACTTCTTCAGCCGGAAGACCTGCGCGCCCTCGGTCTTCGAGGGGTCGATGCGAAGCCCGTAGATCCAGTTGTACTCCCCTTCAAATCCAGGGGGATGGTCGTCGTAATGATGCACCTCGCTGCACCGTGCCTCATCGATGGCATCAACGACCTTGGTTGCATTGACAACGAAGTACCGTTCGGGCTCCCCCTCGATGGACACCTCAAGAAGCTGGACGTCCTCTGGAGCCAGTGTCCGGAAGACGTTCGCGACGGCATCGCTGACGATGGGGGCTGCTTCAATCACAGAAAAAGCAAACGCCCTTTTCCTACCGGGATGTGCGATGCGTGCCTTGAGAGGTCCAAGGTCTGGAAGCACGCGGCCATCCGCGAACATCCAAGGCTCGTCAAACGCATCGCCAGAATCCCGCGTCGGCGTTTCCAGTAGCCACCGGGGCACATCTCCAAGCTCCACCGAATAGAAATGGCGCTCCACCTCACCCCTCCACCTTCACAATGAAGCTCCGCAAGTCGGAGCCCTGCGTCAGAAGCTCGTTGGCTATCTTCGCAAGTTCCTTCGTCAAACTGGCCCGGCAGGCCTCCGTGGTTCGGCAGCGCGAAACCGAAAGCTCGAGGCGCCGGATCACCGCTCGGTGATACAGCTCAGGATGAGGCCCCTCGTGGCCATTGAGCCGCACTTTATTTGCCACGTCCTCGAGAGACATGCCTGCCTTCTCGAATATCTTCAGGCACTGAGGCGTCCAAGGCCCCCCTGTTGCATCCGAAATCGGGTTCTTGTTCGTGCAGATGTGGTGAACAGGCCCGACCTCGTCACCGGGAATCCGCCCATCCGAGTACATCGCCAGGGCAGCGGCTGCGCCAGGCGCCAGCGCGACATGGAGCACGCCGGCGGCGGGAAGCGCCATCGAAGTCACACCGCCATTCATCGCCGCTCCGAGCTGGAACCCCGATTCAGCCCGCGCTCGGACCACGGCTTGCGAGAAGCCAGGGAGCTTCGGACCTTGAGCCGCCATGGCGTTCTTGCCGCCCAGCGCCGCGGTGACGAGCAGCACCAGGACGCGCGTGCCGTTCGTCCCCAACACCCTCCCGAACCGATGCCCGATGTCCTGCAACTCGATGACGCTCGTTGCTCGCTCCGCGTCGTCCCACAACCTCACGAAGCCCCGGCCGATCTCCCAGACCGGCAGGACGCCCAGGTAGGCCACCATCGCCGCCGTCAACGCCACCGCGATGACCTTCGTGATGGGCTCAGGAAGAGCCATCGTGAGGAGCACTGTCAAAGCAGCCGAGGTCAGCAGGGCCTTGAGTGCCGCCGGGTTCAGCACCTTGCCGACCTCCACCTCGACGCTCTCCCAAACAGTATCGAGCGCGAAACGACAGCGCCATCAACGTCCGGTCCCTGCGAGAGAAGGTCAGACCCGTTGCCCCAACGAGGGTCAGGCACTCATCGCCATCAGGGCAGATGCGCGCGGACAGCGACTCGGGCGAGCCTCCATGGCCTGAGTCCACAATGCCCTTCGAGGACGCGAGCAGCGTCCTGGACCGCACCCAACCTCGTTGGTCGGCCTCGTCCGCTTCGCGAAAGGCGACGTCCATCCGAAGGTCGAGGATGAGTGCCGTGAGGGCGGACTTGAACTCATCCTCGGTGACCTCGACCGGGTCAACGTCCACGGACTCGTGGACGACCCGCTGACCGCTCCCCGTGTCGAGCTGGACGACGCGGCCGGTGGCACAACCGGCCGTGAGCAACAGCAGCGGGAGTATCCCAACCCACCTCATAGAGTCCCCCGAAGGTGAATCTCCCGAAATCCAGGGCGGATGGCATCCTGGGTCCAGTGTCCAGCAACTTCAACGGGATTCCCCGTGCGACTCCCAGTGAGCAGGAAACCCAGGAAGCCCCGGGGCGATAATCCCATGCGGCCACCCCCAGGTCGCCCCACAGGAAGAGTCGCCCCATGTCGAACCGCATCGGCCGCCCCACCTTCGTCCCCACCGCGCAGACGGGCCTCACCCCGGAGCGCGAGCGGTCGGCCCGGGCCACCGGCGACAAGTCCTCCCAGACCCGCGCCAAGGTCGACCAGTTCGAGTCGCGCGCCGCCCGCCCCAACGCGTCCCTCCTGGGCACCGCGCTCCCGACGGCGGCGGTCGCCCTGCCTTCCAAGGCCGCGGACATCCAGCCCCAGCTCCACGCGGCCACGGGGTACTCGGCCCACTTCGGCTCGGGCAAGCGCACCGCCACGGCGCACGTCGAGGGCCAGGGACAGGTCCACCTGCCCACCGGCTCGGGCCGTGGCCCCTCCTTCCACGCGGAGGCGGGCAAGCCGCTGACGGTGACGGCGGACCCGGCGCGCTTCTCGTCGCAGCACCAGAAGGTGGAGCTGGTGTGGCGGCTGGTCCCCGGCGGCGCGGAGAACGTCGTCCCCATGTCGGACGGCACGCGCGACGCACAGGGCCGGCTGAACCTCCAGCCGGGCACCTTCGACGTCCCTCCAGACGCGACGGGCCTGGTGCGCATCTCCTTCCGCACCACGGACGCGTCCGGGCGCACCAGCAACCAGTGGGACCCGAGCAGCGACGCCTCCATCGCCTCCGCCGAGGGCGCGACGGTGTCCTTCACCGACGACTTCCAGACGCAGGTGGACGGCACGCTGCGCGCGGGCGACAAGCTGCAGCTCGCGTATGACCAGGACCGGCTCAAGTCGCTCGCGGGCGGCAAGACGCCCACCGAGGTCGTCGCCTGCGTCTCCTTCAACGGCGAGCCGCCGCTGGAGTTCCCGCTGGACCTGCAGGCCCAGGACGGCGGCAAGGGCGGCGCGTTCATGCCCTCGGTCCGCGTGCCCTTCGAGGCCACGGACGTGCAGGTCTGGTTCCGCGGCAAGGCGGACGACAACACGACGTGGGACTCCGCCAACGGGCAGAACTTCAAGTTCTCCGTGGGCGTCACGCGCGACGACGCGGAGCCGGGCTGGAAGAACGAGCTCTTGCGCAGCAAGAGCTTCCCCCACCTCAGCGCGGACAAGTTCGTGGGAATCGGCCCTTCGTCACAGCGCTACAACTGCATCGCGTGGACGCTGGGCAACCGCAACGAGTGGGTCTGGCCGGGCACGCGCGTGGAGGACTTCGACAAGCTCTACGCGCAGCAGGGCTACCAGCCGCTCGACACGTTGGACCTGAGCCACGACCCCACGCTGGAGAAGGTGGTCATCTACGGCCGCAAGCCGGTGACGGGCAACGGCCCGCTCGAGGTGACGCACGGCGCGCTGATGGACGAGCAGGGCCGCTTCACGAGCAAGATCGGCACCCAGCCGCTCATCCGTCACAACAGCGCTGACGACCTCACCGGGCCTTCGTATGGTGCGCCCGTGCGAGTCTACGTGCGGCCCCGGCCGGTGAGCGTGTCATGAGCCCGTCCAGCGAGCGCTTCGACGCCCTGGCCGCGGAGTGGGAGCGGCACTGCGAGGAGCACCGGGAGGCATCCAATCCCTTCGTGTTCGTCCAGCATCCGTCCTTCGAGTCGCTCGTGGGGCTCGGGCGCGCGGCGGTGCCGCTCATCATCGAGCGCTATCGCCACGGCAGCGTGTTCTGGGGCGCGGCGCTGCGCCGCATCACCGGCGTCACCACCTTCGGCGAGGGCGTCGTGGGGGACCTGGAGGCGAACCGGCGCGGCTGGCTGAAGTGGTGGGACGCGCACCAGGCCGAGTTCCCGGGCTGAGACGAAGCGGGACGCCGGGCCGGAAGGCCGCGCCCCGTCTGACACACCCACGTCCTCCGACAGCGCGAGCCTCCGGGACCCGGAGTGCTCCCTCGGGACAGGCGTGAAGACGTGCCGCAATCGCGGGGCGCGATGTCAGTATCACATCCGGATTCGACATCAGGATGTGCCCATGACATCGACACGGCTGGCCGGCCCTCGTCCTTTCAAGCACTTGTCACGACGCGGCGGCTGGAACGCAGCGTGCTCTGTCCCATGCGCATGAACCGCCTCGCGCTTCTCTCCTGCCTCGTCTCCCTCGCCTCCGGCGCCCAGTCCGTGCCGGACGCTGGCGTCGCCGCCGGGCCCCAGGCCGTCGACACGCCCTCCTCCACCACGCCTGGCCCCGCCACCACGGCGAGTCCAGGGAGCGCCGCCCAGCCCGAGGGGCGCGACCCGCGAGCCGACGACGAGCGTGACGACAAGCACGCGTCCGAGCCCGAGGGCGACTACGGTCAGCTCCCCGTGAAGACGTCCGAGGAGGACGCACGCGTCGAGCACCAGCGCTCGAAGCGCGGCAAGAAGTCGCGCGACGGCCGCAAGGACGCGTCACGCGAGCAGCGCGACCTGTGCGAGGACGAGGACCTGGAGGACGACGACAGCGACGAGCTGTCCGTGCTCGCGCCGCTCCAGCTCGACGTCGACGGCCGCGCGCTCACGCCGACCACGCTCGAGCTGCACGGCCTGCATCGGCTGACAGACGCCCAGGTCCGCGCCTTCATCCGTCCCACCCCGGAGGAGGGCAGCACGCCCACACCGGCGAATCTCCGGCAGACGCTGCGCCGGCTCGCGCGCACGGGCCTGTTCTCCCGCGTGGAGCCCCGCGTGCGCGTCACCGAGCAGGGCGCCGCGGTGCTCGAAATCCACCTGGAGGAGCACCCCATCGTCACCCAGGTGGAGGTCGAGGGCCTGCGGGACCTCCAGCTCGATGAAATCCTGGAGGAGCTGCTCCACCTGCCGCCGCGCTACCCGGACGAGGACGGCGACGAGGAGGACGAGGAGTTCGTCGCCACCCTTCGGGTGAACGGCGCGCGCGGCACGCTCACCGTCACCAGGCCCTGCCCGCCCCAGCACCCGCCCCGCGAGTGGCTGGCCCGAATGGACAAGGACACGTACCGCCCGGGCATCGTCCTCGGCGGCGTGACGGCCGCGCTGCAGCGCGCGTTGAGGGAGCTGCGCTCGGACGGCTACATGCTCGCGAGCCTCTCGGGGACGCTGACGCCGGACGGCAAGCTCACCGTCATCGTGGACGAGGGACGACTGGAGGCCGTCGACGTCGTGGGCGTGGAGGGCGCCATCGCCGACCGCGTGCGCGACGCGCTGGACCTCAAGCCCGGAGACGTCTTCCTGCGCAGCGACGCGCGCCGCGCCATGGAGCGGCTGGAGGCCCGCCTGCCGTTCCTGGAGGCGAAGAGCGTGGACACCGACTCCCGGGACACGGCCCGGCGCCGCGACGCGCGCATCGTCGAGGAGCGCACCGCCGATGGCGTGCGCCACTACCGGACGCAGGAGCAGAAGCGGAAGGAGAAGCGCCGCCGCGACAACGTCGAGGTCGAGCTGAGCTGGGGCGAGCTCTTCGAGTCCTGGCGCCACGGCCGCGACGGGGACGGCATCACCCTGGAGGGTCGCAAGCTGGTGGTGCACGTGCGCCCGCGCCGCCCGGACGTCGACGTGTCCCTGCTGCCCATCCACACGCAGGTGACGGGACTGGCGCCGGGCCTGGCGGGCTCGCTGCGCCTCTGGGATGGGAAGGACCGCATCCACACCACGCTCGACGCCGCCGCGTTCCTGGCGCTGCGACTGGGCGGCCAGAAAATCCCCGACGACCCCGAGGGCACGAAGCGGCAGCGCCGGGTGAACCTGCTCGGCGGCGCGAAGGTGGAGATTCCGGCGGTGGGCCTGGCGGAGCTGGGCGCCCAGGCGCACGACTTCACCGACACGCTGGACCGCTGGCGGATGAGCGACATCGACTCGTCGCTGTACTCGGCGCTCATCAACCGGCCGGACCGCGACTACTTTCGCCGCAAGGGCGTGGCGGGCTTCGCCACCTTCCGCTGGTCCGACTGGCTCGCGGGCGTCGAGTACCACTCGGACCGCTACGAGACGCTGCGCAGCTTCTCCCCGCCGCTGTCGCTGTTCCGCCGCGACTCGCCGCCCTTCCCCAACGCGCCGGTGACGGAGGGCCGCTTCCAGTCCGTGGTGGCCCGGGTGGAGTACGCCAGCAACGCGCCACGCGGAACGAAGGTGGGCTCGCTGTTCCGCACGCCGGAGACGGCGCTGCTCGACATTGACGGGGACTGGGACCACCGCCCGTTCCTGCACGCCTTCATGACGCTGGAGGTGGGCGAGGGGCCGGCGACCACCGGCGCGGACGAGCGGTTCTGGAAGCTGGTGGGCGACGCCTCCCTGGTGGTGCCCACCAGCGCGAAGACGGGGCTGCGGCTGCGCCTGCGGGGCGCGGGCGGTGACAACCTGCCTGAGCAGAAGCGCGAGGCGCTCGGTGGGTGGACGGCGCTGCGAGGCTTCGGCTTCAAGGAGTTCAAGGGCGACGTGTCCATGCTCGCGAGCGCCGAGTACCGGTGGCATGCCTTCGGTCTCTTCACGGACCTGGGCACGGTGCGCGGGGAGGGCGAGTGGACGGACCCGCGACTCGGCGTGGGCGCGAGCTTCCACTTCACCGACGACGTGCGCATGGACGTCGCGTGGCGCACGGACGAGAAGGCCACGGCCACGCCCGAGGCGCGCCTGTTCTTCGTGCGGACGTTCTAGAGGCCCATGGCACGCACGGGAATACACCGCAGACGCAGGCTCGGCGCGGCGATGGTGGCCGCGCTGGGGCTGTTCGCGCCCCAGGCCCTGGCGGAGGAGCCTCGCGTCGCCTGCACCGCCACGCTCTCCGGTCGGCGCGTGCTGGTGCGCCCGGAGGCCTTCGCCTTCCTCTCGGAGGAGCTGGACCGGCTGGTGCGGCTGGGCATGGCGGGCAAGGTGGAGGTGGAGCTGTCGCTGTGGAAGCGCCGGACGCTGTGGTTCAACACCCGGCTGGACGGCGCGCGGCTCACGCAGGTGATTGGTTACGGCCGCGAGGGCTATCTGCTGGATGGACGGCTGCTTCCACAAGGGCCCTCGGCGCTGGAACTGGAGCGCGTCGCCTGGACGCTGGAGTCCCGCCCCGACGTGGCCGACCGCTTCGTCGTCCAGGTGGAGGTGAGGCTGAACGTGGTGACGGCGGCCAGCCTGGGACGCATGGCCTCGTGGCTGCGGTGGAAGGATGAAGAGGCAGAGGCAGGCCGCAGCAGCCTGACGGGGACGCTGCTGCGCTCCGTCGCGGAAGACCTCACCCGACGCGCCTCCGGGCGCTGCGACGTCGCTCCGCCCACCTGAGGCGGAGGGACGCCCCGGCAACGACAGACACACGCCCATCCCCATGGGCCCCACACGAATCGCGGTGCCCGGCCTCGCGTCCGGGGCACGGAGAATGGTCATGCGCTGCTGGCTTCTCACCCTGTCCGTCCTGCTCACGTCCTGTGGGCTGCGCGTGGAGTCGCTTGGGAGCACGGTGCATGTCTTCGCGCCCGAGGACGCCGAGGCCCAAGGCGCGAGCATCCCGGTGCTCTATCTGGAGAAGGACCGCGCCCTCTTCTTCCCCGAGGGGGTGAGCGGCGCCGCCGGCGCCGTGGAGCCGCGCCCCAGCGAGCTCGTCGCGCTGGGGCAGCGAAAGGACATCGTCATCATCGCGGTGGACACGGAGCGCACGTCGGGTCCCTGGACGCCCTCCGACATCCCGACGCGCTACGTCACCCACCTTGGCACCACTGCTACACCCTGACGGCCCCAGGAAACCCTCTCACAAATCATTGACTAAACTACAGAAGCAACCAGACTGCGCCTGTCAATCAAACCCCTGGGGGGATTCATGCGCGATGTCGTCCGTGGACTCGTGGTCTGGGCGCTGTGCTCCACGCAACTGGGCTGTGGTCAAGAAGACCTGCAACCCTCGCACCTCGAACCGGATATCGAGGCCGTCGCCTCCTCGTCCGCCCCGTTGAGCACGAATGACGTGGGAGTCATTGCGCCCGCGGGTGGCTGCCCGGCCTTCGCTCCCACCGTCTGGATTCACATGGACAACGAGGACAGCCGCCAGACCAGCTCTGTCAGCGGCTGGGTGGGGGCCACCCAGGTGAACGGGGCCGGCAACACCACCTTCACCTTCTGTCGGGTCGACGGGAACAAGTTCAGGGCGCTCTCGACCAGCGCGGGCCCGTCGAGCAACTTCGCGCTGCTGAAGCTGGGGGCGAGCTGTCCCGCGGGCAGCGCCGAGTTCAGTCGCTACTTCGACAACGAAGACCGCGACAACATGAACTCGAACTCGAACTCGGCCAACATCTGGCCCAACCTGCAGGGTCGGGACACGACCCTGTACTTCTGCCTCTTCACGGGGGCGACGACTCCCGCCAGCTCGCTGCCCATCCTCGAGTTCGAGTATGGCGTCTTCGCGACACCCTACTTCCGCTTCGGCAAGGGAGCGGGTGTCATCTTCACCGACGACGAGGACACCCGGAACGCCAACGCCTACACCGTGGCCTACGACTTCCAGTGGGCGGCCAAGGCCATCGTCACGGAGGGAGGGAACACGACGCTCTACACGGCCCACGCCGCGTATGTCTATTGCGGCGACAACAGCTGCAATGCCCACGAAGGCGAGCTGAGCTGCGCGTCGGACTGCACCGTCTGCGGCAATGGCATCTGCGGCCCCCGGGAGACCGCCACCTCCTGCGCCGATGACTGCGGTTGGTGCGGCGATGGGGTCTGCAGCAACAGCGAGAGCTCGAGGACGTGCGGGAGCGACTGCGCCCAGTGCGGTGACTTCGTCTGCAACGGTGGCGAGACAACCCAGTCCTGTCCGCTCGACTGCCGCAACTGCAACGACCTGACCTCCACCCCGGACGGGCTCATCCCCACCTGCCCCGGCCCCAACGGCTAGCCTCCCCCGAGGCGCGCCGCGATGCCGTGGCGCGCCTCACCCCACCTTCACTACCGCGCGCCCGAAGTTCTCGCCGCGAAACAGCCCGGCGAAGAGCGCGGGCGCGGACTCGAGTCCCTCCGCCACGTGCTCGCGGTGCTTCAGCGTGCCGTCCTGGAGCCACTCGCGCAGCGCCGTCCGCGCCTCGCCGAAGCGCGCGAAGTAGTCGAGCACCACGAAGCCCTCCATACGCAGCCTGTGGGTGATGAGGAACGGCGTGTTCTTCAGGCCCGCGCGCTGCTCGGGCGGCACGCCGTAGTCCGCCACCAGTCCCGACACCACGACGCGGCCCCTGAGCGCCATGCACGCAAGCGTCGTGTCCAGCATCGTCCCGCCCACGTTGTCCAGGTACACATCCACGCCCCGTGGACACTCGCGTCGAACCGCCGCGCCCAGGTCCACCTCCGCCCGGTAGTTGATGACCGCGTCGAAGCCGAGCGCGTCCTTCACCCAGCGGCACTTCTCCGCCCCACCGGCGATGCCCACCACCCGCGCCCCCTGACGCTTCGCGATTTGTCCCGCGACGGAGCCCACCGCGCCCGCCGCCGAGGACACCAGCACCGTCTCGCCCTCCTGGGGGCGCCCCAGCTCCAGGATGCCGAAGTACGCCGTCAGCCCCGGGATGCCCAACACGCCCAGCTCCGCGGACAGGGACTCGCTTCCGCGCTCCACCTTGCGCAGCCCCTTCGCGCTCACCACCGCGTGCTCGCGCCAGCCCCACCCGCCCGCCACCACGTCCCCCACCGCGTAGCGCGCGTCCCGCGAGTCCAACACCTCGCCCACCGTCGCGCTCCCGATGACCTCTCCGGGCCTCAACGCCGGCGCATACGAGTCCACGCCGCCCAGCCGCGCCAACGTCCCCGGGTCCACCGACGCGAACAACGTCCGCACCCGCAGCTCCCCCTCCCCGGGCGCGCCCACCTCCACCGGCTCCAACCGGAAGTGCTCCGGCTCCGGACGCCCGGGAATGTGGCGCGCGAGGACGATGTGACGGCTCGGCAGAGGGCTCATCGACAGGCTCCGGGTTCGAGGCGCCCCACCTTCTTCCGTCCACCTCCGACTGGCAACAGGAAGTCATGTCTTCCTAGGCTGTCCACCATGACGAGTCTCCCCACGCCCCCCGTCCATCCCCTGCTCGCCACCGCCCGGGAGCTCGCGCCGCGCCTGTCCGAGCGCTCGGCCGAAATCGAGAGCGCGCGCCGCCTGCCCGCGGACCTGGTCTCCGAGCTCAACCGCGCCGGCGTCTTCCGGATGATGATTCCCGAGACCTACGGCGGCCTGGAGCTGCCCCCCGCGCTGTCGTTCCAGGTCATCGAGGCGCTCGCGCGCGCGGACGGCGCCACGGGCTGGAACGCGATGATTGGCGCGGCCACCGCGCTGACGGCCGCGTGGCTCCCGGAGGCCGTGGGCCGCGCCATCTTCTCACGGCCGGACGTCATCACCGGCGGCGTGGCCGCGCCCCTGGGCCGCGCCGAGCGCGTCGAGGGTGGCCACCACGTCACCGGCCGCTGGACCTGGGCGAGCGGCAGTCAGCACTGCCACTGGCTGATTGGCGGCGCGCTGGTGACGGAGGGCGGCAAGCCCCGCATGGTGCGCGAGGGCGTGCCGGAGACGCGCCTGTTCTTCTTCCCCGCCGAGCACGTCACGCTGCACGACACGTGGTTCGCCGCGGGCCTGTGCGGCACGGGCAGCGGCGACATGGAGGTGAAGGACCTCTTCGTCCCGGACGACCACGGCTTCTCGCTCTTCGCGCCCCCGCGCGTCGCCCGGCCGCTGTATGGCTTCCCCTTCGGCCTGCTCGGCCTGGGCATCCCCGCGGTGGCGCTCGGCATCGCCCGGCGCGCCATCGACGAGCTGACCTCGCTGGCCCGCCAGAAGACGGTGGTGGTGGAGCGCAGGCTGCTGGCCTCGCGCCCCGCGGTGCAGGAGGCCGTCTCCGAGGCCGAGGCCCTGGTGCGCTCCTCGCGCGCCCTCGCGCTGGAGACGATTCACGCCGTCTTCGACGAGGCCTCCCGCGGCCCCGCCTCGGTGCGCGCGAGGGCCGAGCTGCGCCTGGCCATGACCCACGCCACACGAAGCTCCGCGCGAGCCGTGGACCTCATGTACGAGGCCGCGGGCGGCCCGGCCGTCTTCCACACGAGCGCGCTCCAGCGCTGCCTGCGCGACGTACACACCCTCACCCAGCACGCCATGGTGGCCCGGCCCACGCTGGAGCTCACCGGCGGAATCCTCCTGGGCTTCGACCCGCCGACGCCCGTGCTGTGACACGAAAAAGAGGCCCGGCCTCCCTGAAGCGCTGGGAAGAGACCGGGCCCCGAGGGGCGACGACGTGTCACCCCATGCCTACTGCCGGGCCATCGCCGCCTTGCGCTCGGCCTGTTCGTCGCGCAGGTGCTCGCCGGAGACGTCCACCACCACCTCGCGCAGCGTGCCCCCTCGGAACGCGTAGGGCGCGCGGTACATCGAGCTCACCGCGGAGTTGTCATCCCGTCCGCACGTCAGCCCCTCGCCCAGGCTGATGACCAACGGCATGGTGGCGGCGATGTCGCTCTGCGCCACCAGCTCCCCGTCGATGAACAGCCGCCCGCGTCCCGGCGCGCCCTTGCCCTCGGCCAGGTCCGGCGCCCCCGTGGGCTCGAACTCGAACCTCAGCTCGGATGGCCCCTCGGGTATCTCCACTCCGGACTCGATGTGGAACTCGCGCTCGCCCACGAAGTTGTAGACGTAGTGCAGCCGCCGGTCCTGGATGAAGAAGGTGTAGCCGCCGGTGAGCCCGCCGTGGCTGAGCAGCACGCCCTCCGCGTCGCCCTCCACGTCCACCCTGGCGGTGATGGAGTGTGGCCGGTTGAGCACGTGCACCGCCACGTTCTCCGGCGCCGGTGACGTGTGCGGGCGGTACACGTAGCGCTTGCGGTCCCGGGTGATTTGCGGCCGCTCCTCGGAGAAGACGGCCCGGTCGGGCGACGCGAGCGGCATGACCTGGTAGCGCCCCGCCTCCACGTACCAGAGGGCAATCATCTCGATGAGCTTGCCCCGCTCCTCGGACGCGAGGTTCTTCGTCTCCGAGCAATCCTCCGCCACGTGGTACAGCTCCCACCCCTCCGCGTCGAGCTGGCGCAGCCGCTCCTCGGTGAGCTTCGACTCACCGAAGCCCTCGCCCGCCTCGGTGAACGAAGGGCCCGGGAAGGGGCACACCGCACGCCAACCGTCGTGGTAGATGGCGCGGTTGCTGAACATCTCGAAGTACTGCGTGCGGTGCCGGCTCTCCGCCCGAGCGTCGTCGAAGGTGTGGCGGAAGCTGACGCCCTCGATGGGGGACTGGGTGACCCCGCGCAGCGCGGCCGGCGGCGTCAGCCCCAGGCAGTCGAGCACCGTGGGCACCATGTCGATGGCGTGGCAGTACTGCGAGCGGATTTCGCCGCGCGCGCGGATGCCCTTGGGCCAGTGGACCAGGAACGGGTCCGTGGTGCCGCCGCGGTACACCTCCCGCTTCCACCGGCGGAACGGCGTATCCCCCGCCCACGCCCAGCCCCAGGAGTAGTGGTTGAAGTACTTGGGCCCGCCCAGCTCGTCGATGGCCTCCAGGTTCTGCTCCAGCGACTCGGGCGTGTTGTTGAAGAACTTCAGCTCGTTGACGGAGCCGTGCGGCCCGCCCTCCGCGCTCGCGCCGTTGTCGGAGATGACCATGATGAGCGTGTTGTCCAGCTCACCGGTCTCCTCCAGGAACTTCAGCAGCCGACCGATGTGATGGTCCGTGTGCTCCAGGAAGCCGGCGAACACCTCCATCATCCGCGCGTAGAGCCGCCGCTCGTCGGCGGACAGCGTCTCCCACTCCGCCACGTCCGGGTCGTGCCGGGACAGCTTCGTGCCCGGAGGAATCACGCCCAGCTTCAGCTGGCGCTGGTAGACCTTCTTCCGGTACGCGTCCCAGCCGTCGTCGAACTGGCCCTTGTACTTGTCCGCCCACTCCCTGGGCACGTGATGCGGGGCGTGCATCGCGCCCGTGCAGAAGTACATGAAGAAGGGCTTGTCCGGCGCCACCTGCTTGGAGTCCGCGATGAAGTCCACGGCGCGGTCCACCAGGTCCTCGGTGAGGTGGTAGCCCTCCTCGGGCGTCTTCGGCGGGAGCACCGGGTGGTTGTCGTGGACCAGGTCCGGGAAATACTGGTGCGTGTCGCCGCCGAGGAAGCCGTAGAAGCGCTCGAAGCCGCGCCCCAGCGGCCAGCGGTTGTAGGGCCCCGCCGCGCTCGTCTGCTCCGCGGGCGTCAGGTGCCACTTGCCCAGGGCATACGTGTTGTACCCCTGCTCCTGCAGCATCTCCGAGAGGAACCCGTTCTCGAAGGGGATGGTGCCGTTGTAGCCGGGATACCCGAGGGAGACCTCGGTGATGGTGGCCATGCCGTTGGAGTGGTGGTTGCGACCGGTGAGGATGCACGAGCGCGTGGGGGAGCACAGCGCGGTGGTGTGCATGCTGTTGTAGAGCAGTCCGCCCTTCGCCAGCCGGTCCAGGTTCGGCGTGTGGATGGGCGAGCCATAACAGCCCAGGTGCCCGAAGCCCGTGTCGTCCAGGACGATGAAGAGGACGTTCGGCGCGCCGTCCTTCGCGCGCAGCGGCCGGGGCCAGGCCGGTGAGGACTGCTCCCACGTGCGACCGATGGTGCCGGGAAAGGCACTGCCCGGCGTGTATTCCTTGAGCGACATGTCCCTTGCCTCCGAGAAGACGTGACACCGCGAGCCGCGTCCGCGAGCCCCCGTCACGGGAGGACACCGCACCGGCCCCGAAGCTCAGGAATGGACACAGCATCGGACAGCCACCGCTGTCCCCAGGGTGGAGCCGGGCGAGCAGGGCCCGGCTCGACAGCCCCTGGACGTCACTCGCGCTACAGCCAGCTCTCGGAGGCCACGCCCAGTCCCGCCAGCACGCGCTCCGCGGCCTTCACCCCGAACCAGTTCGCCTCCTCGAAGAGGGCCAGTCCCCCCAGGTCCGTGTGCGCGAAGTGCAGGCTGGGCCCCAGGCTCTCCTGCGCGGCCTGGCGCTCCGGCCCCCAGATGAAGCCGGGCGTCGGCCGCACCATGGCGTGGCCCCAGCGCTGGACCTCCAGCCGCTGCGCCTGCGCGGAGATTCCCGGGTGCGCGGGGCGCAGGTCCGCCATGACGAGTGCCTCCCAGTCCGCGTAGCTGGCGGAGAGCGCCTTCTCCCGCTCCGCCTTCACGTCCCCGCCCGCCATCGGCAGGTACCACGTGAGCACCGTGGGGCCGTTCTCGTCCTGGCGCAGCCGCTGGTGCGTGGCCACCACGTAGCCCAGGCTCTTGCTCTCCTGGAACACGTTGTCCCACGCGAGCGGGAAGCCCCGGGACACGGGCGGCGAGGACAACGTCAGGTTCGCCACCACCCACGGCGCGTAGGTGAACGCGGACAGCCACGCGGGCCGCTGCGCGCGCCACGGCGCCACCACGTGCGCGGCGATGAAGCGGGGACACGTCAGCACCACCTGACGCGCCTGGAAGGAGCGCGGCTGGCCCGTGCGCGCATCCAGCGCGTCCACGCGGCACCCCTTCACCGAGGGCGTCACGGTGTGCACCAGCACGTCGCGCTCCACCGCGCGCGGCGGCAGCGAGCTCGACAGCTGTTGGACCAGCCGTCCGTTGCCCTCGGGCCAGCTCAGGAAGCCCTCGCTGCGCTCGCCCTGCCCGTCCTGGCGCGCGGCGAAGTACCAGATGCCCGCCCACGCGGAGACGTGCTCGGACGTGGCGCCGTAGTCGTCGCGGCACGCGTAGTCCACCAGCCACTTCAGCCGCGTGGAGTGGAAGCCCTCGCGCTCCAGCCATTGGGCCATGCTCAAGGCGTCCAGCGCCGTCCACTCCGCGTCGTCGCTGGAGCGAGAGGTGGGCACCGCGAAGGCCTTGCGCCCCTTCGCGTCGCGCGCGGCGGCGAAGGCGTTCATCCGCGCATCGAAGCGCTCCAGCTCGGCCAAGTCTGCGGCCGTGGCGCCCACGCGCAGGTAGAGCCCCTCGTACCAGTGGCCCCGGTAGAAGTGGCGCTCGTCCGGCTCCTGGATGAGCAGCGTCTCCTCGAACGTCGGCAGGCCCTGCGCGTCCACGCCCGACACCGCGCCCATCTCGCGCAGGAGCCGCACCACCGGGCCCCGGTCCTCCGTGGGCGCCGGCAGGTAGTGCGCGCCCCAGGGGAAGGACGTCACCGCGTTGCGCCCGGAGCGGGACGTACCGCCGACGTCCGCCTCCAGCTCCACCACGCGCACGTCCTTCACGCCCGCGCCCATCAGCCGCCACGCGGCGGACAGGCCGGCGATGCCGCCGCCCACCACCAGCACGTCCACCGGCTCCACCGTCTGGGCCACAGGAAGCGGGCCGCCGCGCAGCTTGTGGCCCACCTCCACCGCCCGGTCCACCACGGCGCCGGGGATGGGCGCGCGGGGAGCGTCGCGCTTGCACGCGCTGGCCACCGCCGAGCCGAGGAACGCGGCGATGAGCTCCCGCCGCGTCAGTTCCACCGCCGCCACTCCTCCTCGTAGTAATGCACCAGCACCTGGTTGTTGAGCCGGTTCACCTCCGTGGGCAGCGGGCCCATGTCCGGAGGGAAGCGCGTCAGCGACTCCAGCGTGGGCAGGTCCAGGAAGCGCAGGCCCTCGGGCAGCGCGCGGTGGTGCCCGGGCGCCTCGTGCGCCACCAGCACGTAGCCCCACTCACCGAAGGACGGCACCAGCGCGTGGTAGGGCTCCGTCCAATAACCCGCGGCCCTGAGCGTGTTCTCCACGCACCAGAAGGAGCGCCGCGCGAACAGGGGGCTGGTGCTCTGCACCACCGCCACGCCGTCGGGCGCCACCCGCTTCTTGAGCAGCTTGTAGAAGCCCGTGGTGTACAGCTTGCCCAGCGCGAAGTTGTTCGGGTCCGGGAAGTCGACGATGACCACGTCGTACTGCTGCGTCCCCTCCATCAGGAACTGCATCGCGTCCGTGTTGATGACGCGCATGCGCGCATCCGTCAGCGAGTGGTGGTTGAGCTTCACCAGCTCGTCGAAGCGCATGGCCAGGCCCGTGATGGCCGGGTCCAGGTCCACCAGCGTGACGGAGCGCACCTCCGGGTAGCGCAGCACCTCGCGCGCGGCCAGCCCGTCGCCGCCGCCCAGGATGAGCACGTGCTCCACCTTGCCCGCGCGCACCATGGCCGGGTGCACCAGCGACTCGTGGTAGCGGTACTCGTCCAGGCTCGCGAACTGGAGGTTGCCGTTGAGGAACAGCGAGAAGCCCCGCTTGCCGCGCGTCAGGATGATGCGCTGGTACGGTGAGCTGGACGCGTGCACCACGTCGTCCGCGTAGAGCTGGTCCTCGTAGAACGTCGTCAGCCTGTCTCCCAGCGCGAAGCCCACCACCAGGAACACCGTCAGCACCACCGCCTTGATGCGCAGGCGCAGCGGGTTGCCCAGCAGCGGCGCGAGCAGCCACGTGCTCCACAGGCCCACCGCCGCGTTCAGGATGCCGAACAGGAGCGAGGTGCGCACCAGCCCCAGCTTGGGCACGAGCAGCAACGGGAACGCGACGCTCGCCGCCAGCGCGCCCAGGTAGTCGAGCGACAGCACCTGGCTGACCAGGTCCTTGAACTTCAGCTGGTCCTTGAGGATGCGCAGGAGGAGCGGAATCTCCAGCCCCACCAGCGCGCCGATGACGATGACGCTGCCGTACAGCGCCACCTGGAACATGTCCGTCAGCGTGAAGGTGAGGAACAGCACCGGCGCGCAGATGCCGCCCAGGAGCGCCACCGCCAGCTCCACCTCCACGAAGCGCTGGGCCACCCCCTTGTCGATGTAGCGCGACAGGTAGCTGCCGATGCCCATCGCGAAGAGGTAGCCACCGATGACGGTGGAGAACTGGGTGATGGAGTCGCCCAGCAGGTAGCTGGCCAGCGCCCCGACGACGAGCTCGTAGACGAGCCCGCACGTCGCGATGACGATGACGGTGATGTACAGCAGCGTCTTGTTCACGTCGTCACTTCACGGCCGCGTCGGTCCACCCGACGGCAAGCGCCCCGTCAACCACCAATGGCCGCGGCCACGATGATGGACAGGCCGAGGATGAACGAGCCGATGACGATGCCGACCGCCGTGTTCTGGTCGACCTCCAGCTCCTTGTGCACGTCGAACGGCATGATGAGGCGGATGACGTAGAAGCCCGCCACGAACACCGCCAGGCCGATGAGCGAATAGATGACGCTCGCCAGCACACCCTGCCAGCTCACGACGACGCCGAGTAACAGCATCACTTCCCTCCCTGAAAACCACCAGTCCACAGCAGGATGCCGCCCGGGCCGCGCTTCACGGTGCCCGGCACCCGGTCCTTCTCTTCACGCGTGAACGGCGACCACGCGGTCAACATCATGGTCGCGTACGCCGCGAGCACCACGCCTCCGAACCACTTCATGCCCCGCCTCCGTGTCGTGCCATCGCGAGCCTAATGATTGCCCAGGTTGCTGTCCGCCCACCTGCGCGTCTCGAAGTTGTGCGAGCGGAAGAACGCGAACACCGGCCCCAGCAGCAGCAGCACCAGCGCCACGCAGAACCAGCTCCCGTTGGGCACGTCGTGCACCAGCTTCACGTGGTAGCCACGGTCGACCGGCTGGGGTGACGCATCGAAGGACGCCGTGGTGCGCAGCACGTACTTCCCCGCGGGGAGCGCGGACAGGTACAGGCTCTCGCTCGGGCTGCCCTCGGACCAGGAGCCGTCGCTGTCCTGGCCATAGTAGTAGCTGAGCTCCTGGTAGAAGCTCGTCACGTCGCCGGTGTCCTGGTTCACCAGGTCGCCCTGCACGCCAATCCAGCTGTTGCCCAGCCCCGAGGACAGCTCCACCTTCACGTTGCCGCGCTTGGTCAGCTCGAACGGCGCGCTGAAGCGCGTGGCGGAGGGCGTGTTGGACATCGCCTCCGCGGGCAGCTTGACGCCTTCCTCCAGCACCACCCGGTTCAGCGCGCTGATGGAGAAGAAGCCCGACAGCACCAACAGCCCCAAAAACCAGATGAAGGACCACAGGAAGGTGGACTTCATCCGCTCGGAGAAGGGGTTGGGCTGGCTGGGCTGGATGCCCTCGGCGGGCGGCAGCCGCTCCAGGTTGAAGGCCTTCTGGATGACCTCCGGCGCCAGGTACTCGCCATGCGTGTACGTCACCTCGTCCTCGGTGGCGTCCACGTTGAGGGAGTACGGCGGGTTCACGTACTCGGTGGCCTCGGCGGACTCGCCGGCCTGCACCTTCCAGTAGAACTCGCCCTGCACCGTCTCCGTCACCGCGTGCACGTTCTGGAAGGCCTTGTAGCGCCGCTTGTCGAAGAAGGCGGACGTCAGCGGGGCCAGCGACACGTCACCGGCGGCCACCGGCTCCAGGAACACCCAGTGGCCGTTGGAGTTCATCAGCCAGACGAAGCCCTTCGCCCGGTGGTACAGCAGGTACTCCTCCCACGGGTAGCGCACGCCCTCCACCGTGCACGAGCGCACGAGGAAGCCGATGCACATCCACTCCGTGTTCTTCAGCGTCCCCTTCGCGCCCAGCGGGATGAGGGGCGGATGGTCGGGCTTCTCGAGCAGCCGCAGGAAGGACAGCTTGCCCTTGCGCACATCCAGCAGCGCGCCGCAGAACGGGCACGCCACGCGCAGCGACTGGTCCGGCGCGCGCAGCTCCAGCGGGCCGTTGCACTCGGTGCAGCGCGCCTGCTGCAGGTCCACCTTGCGCTTCGCGCGCGGGCGGAGCTGGTCGGAGGGGATGCCCAGCTGCTCCAGCTTGAGCCGCTCCCCGATGAAGACCTCCGGGTCGCGGTGGCGGGTGCCGAAGTCCAGGGTGAGGAAGGCGCCGTTGGAGCCGGTGGCGTCGACGTAATAGGAGTCCTGCGTGGGGTCCACGTCGCTGGGGAGCTGTCCCTCGGCGGCCACCACGGTGCCGTGGCCACGCTCCTCCACCACCCAGACGCGGTTGCGCAGCTTCAGCCGCTGGCCGGGGTGCATGTCCTCCAGTTGGAGGCCCTCCTCCACGCCGCCGTCGAGCAGCAGGTGGAAGGCGCCCTCGGACTCGCTCATCCACGCGGCGCGGCCGTCGTCGAACTCCACGTACCACTCGTCCCACGGGCCCGCGCCATGGTCCTTCTGCAGGTGGCCCACCACCCGGAAGCCCGTGCGCGCGTAGCGCCCCTCCGCGCCCAGTTGGAGCGGGGAGTCGGTGGGGACGATGCGGCCAATCTTCCCGTGCGACTCGAAGTCATCGCCCTTGCGGGCCACCACCGTCTGGCAGTGTCCGCACACCACGACCTGCGCCGAGCCGGCGGTGAACTCCACGTCCGCGCCGCACGACGGACACCTCCCCTGACTCACGCCATCACCCCCCGCTTCAGCTCACGCACCTCGCATGAGGCCGCGCCCAGGCGCCTGGCCAGCAGCGACTCGAAGTCGGGCCGGGAGCGTGGGCGGCAGCAGTAGACATTGAGCGCGGCGAAGCCATGCTCGGGGAAGGTGTGGATGGCCAGGTGGCTTTCGGCCAGCAACGTCAGGCCGGTGATGCCCCCGGGCTCCGGGAACACGTGCCACTGCGGCTGACCCACGACCTTCAGGTCCAGCAGGACGATGAGCTCCTCGAAGAGCGCCGCCAACGCGGCCGCGTCCTTGAGCAACCCAGGCGAGCAGCCGCTCGCGTCAACGAGCCATTCCTGTCCGGTCGTCAGCTTCGAAGTCCTCCCGCCTCTGCCCACCTCTTTAGCACGAGCCCCGACGCACGAAAGCCGCTCGTGCCCCCGGGGCGCCCCCTCGTTGGCGTCCGGCCCGCGCTTGCCGCTACGCTCCGCAAGTGAAATGACGCAGCCGTCGCCCCCCGAAGTGCCCGTGTCCCCCATCCCCACGCCCTCTCCGGAGCGGGAGCCCGGGGCCATCGCCCGGCTGACGCGAGGTCTGAGAGGACTTCCCGCCGCGCCGCGCTGGTGGGGACCGGGCTGTGGCGGCATGGCTGGCTGGCTCCTGAACCTGCCGGCGGGCGCGCCGCCGTCGGTGGACCTGACGCCGCGCTTCCACGCGCTGCTCGCGCGGGTGCGGGACGGCGAGCCGGTGTTGCCGGTGGAGGCGTGGCGTCACCAGTACGTGCTGGTGCGGGGGATGCTGGGCGACGAGCTGCCTGGGTACCTGTTGGACAACGTGCAGCGGCTGGAGCGCCGGGGCCTGGACGTGCGCGAGGCGCCGGTGGACACCGAGGGGCTGCTGCTCGACAACGTCGCGGTGCTGCGCGAGGCGCTGCTGGACGCGGCGCACTTCGGGCGCTCGGTGGTGCTGGTGGGCCACAGCAAGGGCGGCGTGGAGTGCACGGCGGTGCTCGCGCTGTACCCGGAGCTGCGCCGCGTGGTGCGCGCGGTGGTGACGCTGCAGGCGCCGTACGGCGGCTCGCCCATCGCGCACGACCTGTCCACCACGCCGGAGATGCGCAGGCTCATCGACTTCGCCTTCCCGCTGCTGTTCCACGGGGTGTCGCGCTCGGTGGAGGAGCTGTCCTACACGAAGCGCATGGAGTTCATCCGCCGGCACCCCTACCCCCTGGACATCCCCACGGTGGCGCTCGCCACCTCGCGCCTGTCGAGGCTGTCGTCGCTCTACGCGCTGCAGCGCTACCTGGACGAGCGCTACCAGTACGCTTCCGACGGCATGGTGACGGCGCTGGACGCGGAGGTGCCGGGGGCGGGCCTGGTGCGGCTGTCGGACATGGACCACGCGGAGGCCGCGCTGCGCGCCTTCCCGGGCTTCAGCCGCTACCACCCGGGGGACCTCACCGAGGTGATGGTGGCACTGGCGCTCGAGCCCCGCTGAGGGGGATTGTGCCCTGCGGTGGACGTCCGGGGCGGGGGGCGACGAGACGTCCTGGAATCCGGCGCGGGTGGGGGTAATCTGCGCCGCCCATGACCTTCCGAATCCTGACTGCGCTCGTGCTGAGCCTCTCCCTCGCCGCTTGCAAGGACTCCTCCGACAAGAAGGAGCCCACCGCGGCCACGCCCACCCCGCCCGCCGCGACGAAGCCCGCGGACAAGCCCGTCGCGGCCACGCCGCCCCCCGCCGCCCCCGAGGCCACCGGAGAGTGGACCAAGAAGGTCCAGGCCGGTCAGGACCTGCTGGCCACGATGGAGACGAACCAGGGCACCATCGAGCTGCGCCTGTTCTCCAAGGACGCGCCGCTGACGGTGGCCAACTTCGTGGGCCTGGCCACGGGCGAGAAGCCGTGGAAGGACCCGAACACGGGCGAGCAGGTGACGGGCCGGCCGCTGTACAACGGCGTCATCTTCCACCGCGTGATTCCGAACTTCATGATTCAGGGTGGCGACCCCACGGGCACCGGCCGCGGTGACCCGGGCTACCGCTTCGCCGACGAGTTCCAGAGCGGCCGCACGTTCAACAAGACGGGCCTGCTCGCCATGGCCAACGCGGGCCCGGGCACCAACGGCAGTCAGTTCTTCATCACCACGGCGGTGACGGACTTCCTCAACAACCGCCACACCATCTTCGGCGAGGTGACGAAGGGCTACGACGTGGTGGAGAAGATTTCCAAGGTGAAGACGGGCCCCGGTGACCGGCCGGTAGAGCCGGTGGTCATCCAGAAGATCACCCTGGCGGACGCGCCGGCCACGGCCGGGGCGAAGTGATGAGCCCGCCCAAGCTGCGCCGCGTGGCGACACGCCTGGGCGAGCTGGACTGCCAGGTGGTGGACGGGCTGTCCGAGGGCGCCACGCCGGAGCTAGTGGTGGTGCTCTGCCACGGCTTCGGCGCGCCGGCCACGGACCTGGTGATGCTGGCGCCGGAGCTTGTCGGGCTGGAGGCCTCGCTGGCCGGGCGCGTGCGCTTCGTGTTCCCTGGGGCGCCGCTGTCGCTGGCGCAGTGGGGCATGGCGTCCGGACGTGCCTGGTTCCATCTGCCCGAGTCCATCATGCGCGGGCAGCAGCGGGACTGGGACACGTATGGGAAGAGCGTCCCGGAGGGCCTGCCCGCCGCGCGCCGCGCCGTCACGTCCGTGGTGGACGCGGTGTCGACGGCGACGAAGCTGCCCTACAACCGCATCGTCCTGGGCGGCTTCAGCCAGGGCGGCATGGTGACGACGGACGTGGCGCTGCGGCTGGAGGAGTGCCCCGCGGGGTTGTGCATCCTGTCGGGCACGCTGCTGGCGGAGGCGGAGTGGACGCAGAAGGCCAAGGCCCGTCAGGGGCTGCCGGTGTTCCAGGCCCACGGTCGCCATGACGACGTGCTGCCCTTCGCGGCGGCCGAGCGCCTGCGCGACACGTTGGTGAAGGCGGGCCTGTCCGTGGACTTCTTCCCCTTCGACGGGCCGCACACGATTGACGAGGGCGAGCTGACGCGCCTGGCCGCGTTCCTGAAGGCCCGCCTGGGAGGCTGACGAGAGCATGTACCACGCGAAGCAGCTCACGGTGTCCACGCGGGGACGGGGCTTCACGGACATCACCGCGGACGTGCGCGAGGTGGTGGAGCACAGCGGCCTGGAGCAGGGGCTGTGCACCGTGTTCCTCCACCACACCAGCGCGTCCCTGGTGTTGAGCGAGAACGCGGACCCGGATGTGCGCCGGGATTTGGAGGCCTTCTTCGCGCGGCTGGTGAAGGACGGGGACCCGCTGTTCGTCCACGACGCGGAGGGGCCCGATGACATGCCGGCGCACGTGCGCACGGTGCTCATGCAGAACTCGCTGAGCATCCCCGTGAAGAACGGCGCGCCGGACCTGGGGACGTGGCAGGGCGTCTACGTCTGGGAGCACCGCACGTCGCCCCACCGCCGACGCGTCACCGTGTCGGTGGTGGGCTGAAGTCAGCGCAGGCCGCGCGTGCTGGCGACGACGCGCGCCCTGCGCTCCTTTTGTGGCTTCGGGGGCAGGCTCGCCTGTCCCCGGATGCGCACCCACGAGCCGGGAGACTCCGGCGTGGCGTGCACCATGGACCAGCCGGTGGGGACCTCGGGCGCGGCCCAGGTGTAGAGGAGCCGGGCGTCGCGCGGCGAGAGGTTGACGCAGCCGTGGCTCGTGGGCTCGCCGAAGCGGTCGTGCCAGTAGGCGGTGTGCAGGGCGTAGTCGCGCTCGAAGAACATGGTCCACGGCACGGTGGCCACGCGGTAGGTGTCATTGCCCGCGGTGCCGGAGCCGGTCATGTCGGCCTCGGCGAACTTTATCCAGACGCGGTAGAGGCCCTCGGGCGTGTCCGTGCCGGGCTTCCCGGAGGAGACGAGCGTGGCGTACACGGGGCGCTCGCCCTCGTAGGCCACGAGCACCTGCGCCTCCAGGTCCACGTCCAGCCAGCGCTCGCCGGGCTCGACGCCGGGGGGCGCGTGGGTGAACCAGGCCACGTGCAAATCGTCCCGTGACACCCAGTGGTCCTCGGAGATGAGCACCCAGCGGCCATCGGGGGACAGCTCGCGCACGGCGACGAGCGTCCGTGGAGGGAGCACCGTCTCGCGCGCGGCCTTCTCGTCGGGGGCGACGCGGACGACGACGGGAGCGGTGGGCTTGAGGCGTGACTGGGCCCAGGCGAAGGGCGAGGAGAGCTCGGACATCTGCTCCGCGTCCACGCCGACGAAGGCCGAGGGCCGGTACTCGCGCAGCACCCGGGCTTCCAGGTACTGGCCATCCGTGGTGCGCCAGAAGGTGCGGCGTCCCACGCGCACCTGTCCGCGCAGCTGCACCGTCACCGAGCCCTTGAGGAGCACGCCCTTCCTGCGCGCGCGGGCCAGGGCGAGGCTGGGGTAGGCGCGCACGCGCTTGCCGACGACGCGTGCGTAGGTGCCGGGGGTGAGCTCGCCCTCGCGGAGGCGGGGGAGGTCGCGCACGCGGGGCTCGCGGAAGTTCTGCTCCAGGTAGCGCTCGCAGACCCAGCCGCGCGGCTGGATTTCGACCCAGGCCTCGCACTCGGAGCTGCGCATGGCCGTCTCGCTCTTCCACAGGACGCGCATGTCCTGGGCCACGGTGCCCAGGGGTGGGGAGCTCTGACGCGGCTCGGAGCGCACGGCGATGGAGCGGAGGACGCGCAGCGAACCGGCGTCGGGCTGGTAGGGAATGGCGACGGGCTCGGAGCCCGCGTCGGGGCTGGTGGAGGCGGTGGGTTCGGAGTCCTCGCCGTCGAGCCCGAGGGAGGGGTCGTCGAGCACGAGGCTGGTGTCCTCGAGGGGCTCACCGTCGGGACCGAGCACGAGCTCTTCGCTGGGGTTCTTCCGGTCGGGGATGACGACGAGCTGCTCGGCGGGTGGCGGAGCGTCCGTGTCTTCTCCGGAGGAGAGGTCCTGTCGCTCGGGCTTCGGGGTGGCGCTGAGCTCGGGGTCGATGGAGAGCGAGGGCTCGTGGCCGGCGGAGGGGGCATCGGAGTGCGGAGGCGGCGCGGCGACGACGGGACGCGAGGGACCGCCATCCGTGTCGAGCACCGGCGCCGTGCGGTTCCAGGCCGCGAGCAGCTCGCCTGGTGTCGCGGCGGTGACGGGTGTGCCTCCGTCGACCGGGGGAACCACCGAGGAGGGTTGCGCGGAAGGGACTGTCGTATCGGCCCGAGCCGTGTCGCCGAGTGCGGAGGGATTCGCCGCCCCCAGCCCTGATGGGGCACCGTTCACACTGACTGGCGAAGACGCTGTTTCGCTCGGCGTGGCCGTACTGTTCGCGAGGCCCTGGGCAGAGGAAGGATTCGCGAGAGGCGCAGCTCCAGGCTGCGTCGGTCCGCCGCCTTCGAGTCCGTTCGAGTGTCCCATCTCGGTGGCCGCCGGCGCTGCTCCGCCGCTGTTCGCGCCACCTGGAACAGCTCCGAGCCCGTTCGCGGCGGAAGGCGTCCCCGCTTCATCACGCGCGGCGTTCGCTGCTATCGGGCCAGGAGGTGTGGCGGTGCCCGCCGGACCGGGCTCCTCCGTCTTGGACGAAGGCGTGCAGGCGATTCCAGGAAGGAGAAGGGCGAGCTGAAGCCAACGTCGCATGTGGACGACACGGTACGAGGGCTCGCCCGCTTGCTCAACGTCGTCCGAGGTGGGGCCCCCTGCGCACGACTCCGCTCGGGTGCGTAATCCGTGCCGCCACGACGGTGGATGTCACATGTAATGGAATGGAGCCTCCCGCGCCCCCACCCGCACGAGTGGAAACCCGTATGCACCGTGAGACCCGAGACATTGTCTCACGGTGAAACAGCCCCCACGCCCAGGTCAGCGCAGCACCCCAATCAGCTCGACAGGAAGCGCGGTTCCCGAGGGCCACAGTACATACGTCGCGCCCCGCGAGTGCTGCCACGCGCGCCACAGCTCCTCGCGCTTGTACGTCACCGACACCGTCTCGTCCGTCTTGAAGGCGGGGTCGTTGCACACGACGTCCCCCTCGGGCGTGAAGCCCTTGAGCACGATGAGGTGGCCATCGGAGCTGCGCACGGGTGAGCCGGTGAGCTCTCCCTCCTCGTAGGCGATGCTGATGCTGACCGGGATGCCCGCGGCGATGAGCCGCTCCACCTGCGCGAAGCCATCCAGCCGCAGCACCGCGCCATGCAGCGCGCCGTTGCCCATCGCCGAGGCATAGGCCGTGTTGAAGACCCAGTTCCCCGTGCCCTTGTAGACCCAGTCATACGTCCGGTCCGCCGACGAAGGCACCGAGGTCACCAGCTCCGGCCGCCCCAGCCTCCGCCCCCAATACGCGAGCAGCATCGTGGTGGACGTCGGCGAGCACCACACAGGCCCACCGTCCGGATACGGCATCTGCGAGTGGCCGGGCACCTCCAGCACCGTCCCCCAGACGCTCCGGTCTCCACCGCCATCCCATGCGACACCCTGCTTGTCGCTCACCGCCGCCGACAACGCGCGCACACGCGGCGTGGCCTCCGGGTTGGACGAGAACAGCCACACCGTCATCCGCAGCGCGTCCGCGCGACGCTTGAGGTTGAGCGTGTCCGTGAACACCTGACCGTCCGCGTCGCCCTGTCCCTCCACGCTGTGCCGGGCCACGGGCTCCTTGTCGAAGGCCCACACCCCCAGGTGGTAGTCCTTCGTCCAGACGCCCTCGATGCGCGCGGCCAGCGTCACCTTCACCCACGTGCCCGGCGGCGTCAGCGCATCGAAGGACGGGATGACGCTGTTGAAGCCCCCTGGCACGAGCTGCACCTCGGAGACGGCGCTCCCCAGCCGATAGGTCGCCTCGTGGTAGCGCGTGCTCCCATCCTCCAACCGGCCCGCGGGCACGGGCACGTTGTCGGTCCGCGCCGAGGCCTCCAGCACGAGCGCACCGTCCGCCGTCACCGCCGTGCCCTCGCGGGTGAAGCGCTCGAAGTCGCGCTCGCTCGCGCTGCGCCGCCACAGTCGCGCCGGAGCCCCCGGCTCCTCCACGGGCAGCTCCTCGCGCCCCTTCTGCTGCGAGACACAGGCGGTCTGCGTGGAGGTGATGAGGAGGGCCAACGTCGACAGGGAGCGCGCGTTCACGGTCCGGAGTCTGCGAGGGCTCCACGGCTCCAGACAAGGCGCATCGCAGCGACACGCTCCATCACCGGACAGCTCGCATGCACCCGGAGCGGCCCTTGGCAGGCGCAGCGGAACACCCGATGACGAACGAGCGCTCGGAGCGCCTCACACCCCGGCGCGCGCTCGGGCGCCGCGCCTTCGCGACGGCATGAGAGCGCCCCGCGCCCCCCCACCCCGGCACTACCGCATGACGGCGCCGACCTACGCGCCACCGCATACGGCCCCGCGCACCGCACCTCGACGCTCTCGCGAGCGCCTCGACAGGCGCGATGCACACGGTCCTTCACGCACAACGGTCTCGACGAGAAAGCGGCCGAGCCGCGCCAACCCGAAGCGCCTATGCCTCCGGCGTCTCCGTGCCCGCGCCATCCAGCAGCTTGTAGAGCGTCTTGCGGTCCACATCGAGCAGGCGCGCCGCCTCGCTCTTGTTGCCCCCCACCGACTGGAGCACGTGCGCCGCGTACCGCCGCGACAGCTCCGCGAGGCTCGGCATGTCCCCCGCGAGCCCCGTCAGCCGCTTGGGCGCATCTCCAATCGGCTCCGGGAAGTCCTGCGGCCCCAGCACGCCCGTCACGTTGAGCGCCAGCGCCCGCGCCACCACGTTCTCCAGCTGCCGCACGTTGCCCGGCCAGTCATACGCCGTCAGCCGCCCCATCGCCTCCGACGTCACCACCGGGCTCACCCCACCCCGCGCATGCCGTGACGCGAAGTGCTGCACCAGCGCCGGGATGTCCTCGCGCCGCTCGCGAAGGGGCGGCAGGTGCAGGTGCACCACGTCCAGCCGGTACAGCAGGTCCTCGCGGAACACGCCCTCCGCCACCCGCTCCTTCAAGTCCTTGTTCGTCGCCGCCACCACGCGCGCGTCCACCTTCACCGGCACGCTCTCGCCCACCCGGCGGATCTCGCCCTCCTGCAGCACGCGCAGGAGCTGCGACTGCACCTTCATCCCCACGTCGCCAATTTCATCCAGGAAGAGCGTCCCGCCGTTCGCCTCCTCGAAGACACCCCGACGCGCGCCCGAGGCGCCCGTGAAGCTGCCCTTCGCATGGCCGAACAGCTCGCTCTCCATCAGCGACTCGGTGATGGCGCCGCAGTCCACCGGGATGAACGGCCCCGTCGAGCGCGGCGAGCGCTTGTGCAGCGCCCGCGCCACCATCTCCTTGCCCGTCCCCGTCTCGCCCGTAATCAGTACCGGCACGTTGCTCGCGGCCGCGCGGGCCACCTGCTTGTAGACCTCCAGGAGCGCGGGGCTGCGCCCCACCAGCGCCGTGCGGTCCACCTGCTGGCGCAGCGAGCGGTTCTCCTCCACCAAGCGCTTCTGCTCGAGCGCCCGGCGCGCGATGCGCAAAATCGCATCCACGTCGAAGGGCTTGGCCAGGTAGTCGAACGCGCCCAGCTGGATGCTGTCCAGCGCGCCCTCGATGTTGCCGAACGCCGTCACCACGATGACCGGCGTGTCCGGCAGGTGCGCCTTCACCTCCTGCAGCACCTTCAGCCCATCCCCTGGCTCCGGCATGGCCATGTCCGTGAGCACCAGGTCGAACGCGCCCTCCGCCAGCTTCTCCTGCGCGGCCTTGGGGTGCGCCGCCTGCGCCACCGAGCCGAGCGGCCCCAGCAACCGCTGGAGCAAATCCCTCGCCTGAGGGTCATCGTCCACGACGAGGATGCGCGCTGAGCTCACGAAGCCACCTTGCGGATTGCGGAAGCCGTGGACGACTCCGCGGACTGGACGGCGCTTCCCACCGTCTGCCGCGCGACCTTCGGGAAGCGCACCACCACGCGCGTCCCCTTCCCCTCCTCCGAGCGCACCGCCAGCGTCCCCCCGTGCGCCTCCACCACCCGCTTCGTGGTGACCAACCCCAACCCATGCCCCGGCAGCGAGCGCGCCTCGGGCGCGCGGAAGAACGGCTGGAACAACGACGTCAACACCGCGGGCCCCATGCCGATGCCGTTGTCCGACACCTCGAGCACCGCGTCCGCCCCGTCCGTCGCCACGCTCACCGTCACCTTCGCGTCGGGCCGCCCCGCCGAGTACTTCACCGCGTTCGTCAGCAGGTTGCGCGCGGTGACCTGCAACAGCTGCCCCGGGCAGTCCACCGCCACGCCCGCCTCCAGCGCCCGGTCCAACGCCACGTTCTGCAGCGCCGCCACCTGCGACACCTCCAGCAGCACCGTCGTCACCGCCGTGTCCAGCTCGCCCACCGTGCGCTCACCCCGCGTGCCCGCGCGGCAGAAGCGCAAGAGCGCCTCGATGAGCTCCCCCATGCGCACCGCGCTGGACTCGCACTGCGCCAGCATCTCCAGCGCGCCCGCGTCCTTCACCGCGCCTGTGCGACGGATGAGCGTCAGGTAGCCCTTGAGCGGCGCCAGCGGGCTGATGAGGTCGTGCGCCACGCGGCGCGTGAAGGCATCCAGCTCCTGGTTGTGCCGCCCCAGCTCCTCCAGTTGCCCCTGAATCGTCGCGTCCTGACGCTTGAGCAGCCGCGTGATGTGCCACCCCACCAACACCGACAGCAGCATGGCCAGGAGCGTGGTGCCCGCGCCCAGCGCCGTGTTGCGCACGCGCAGGTCGGCCAGCCGCCCCACCAGCCGGCGCGCCTCGTTCGCGTTCTCCTCCGACAGCGACTCGCCCAAGGCGTCCAACTGCGCGGCCACCGGCCGGATGCGCTCGGCCAGGTGACGACGCGCCCGGTCCGCCTCGCGCCGCTGCGAGAACACCGCCGCCGCGCGCACCTGGTCCGCCAGCCCCTGGCACGCGGCGTTGAAGCGCTCCCACATCGCCTTGTCGCCCGAGGGCAGGTTGCGCGTGTACGCCTCCGACGCGAAGCGGATGTCGGTGAGAATCTCTTCCATCACCGCGTCGGCCGCGCCGCGCTCCCGGTCGTCCGTGGCGCGGATGTGCGCCTCAATCGCGGACTCCAGCGACAGCGCGTCCACGCGGATGCGCCCGATGAGGCCGGCGCGCTCCAGCGCCTGCTTCACCAGCGCGTCCACCTGCGCGCCCGTACGCACCTCCGTCCACAACATGAAGGCGGTGACGGCCGACAGCAGGGCCACCACGAAGAAGAAGCCGGCGCGATAGCCGCGGATGGACTTGCGGGTGCTCACCAGGGTCGTCCTGTACCACGGAGCACGGGCCGAGGACCCGCGTCCTGACCTTCAGGGCGCCGCCGTCCCGTCGCCTGCCGCCGGAGCATCCGGCTGCCGCGCCGACGGCAACCGCCGCCGCGCCCGCTCCAGCGCCGACTCATAGAAGACGTCCGACAGCTGCTCGTGCATCTCCCGCAGCTCGTTGAGCTCCCGCTCCCGCGCGAGCAGCTGCGTGTTGTGCTCCTCCAGCGCGTGCCGGTCCGCCTCCGTGCGCGCCAGCTCCTCCATCAGCGCCGCGCGGCCCTGCTCCGCCTCCGCGCGCTCCTGCTTGAGCCGCTCGATGGCCGACTCCAGCGCCGCCAGCTTCACCGCCACCGACTCCATGCGTTCGCGCTCCGCCTCGTACTGGCGCTGCCAGTGCAGCGTCTCCAGCACCTGCGCCTCCAGGCGCTCAGGCGGGATTCGCGCGCACCCTGTCGCCAGCCATGCCACCGCCGTCGCCATCGCGAACCACAGGGACCGCATACACCGTCTCTCCCGCGCCGCGGTCGCGAGAGATTCGCGACGAGGTGCGACGGGCTCGTGTCCTGTTGCAGCAAAGGACGCGTGCGCAGCTTGCTCAAGTGGCCCGGTGTCGTCAAAGCGACAAGCGCCCGTCTGGGGAGCAAGCCCCCAATGTTGGAGCCTCAACTGAGGATTTCCTCCCCAGCACGCGCACGAAAGCCCACGCGCTTCCCTCGGAAGGCCGCGCTGGCACGCCCGCTGCTCAAGCGCCTGTCCGCTGATACGGCGCAATCCTGCGTCGTCCTGCCTCAACGGAGCATTCCATGAAGACCGTGTTCGCCGCCGCCCTGCTCGCCGCCGCCACCGCGTTTGCCAACACCCCCGCTCCGGCCGCCGCGGAGGCCAAGCCCGCCGCCGCCGAGGCGCAGCCCGCTCCCGCCGCCGAGATGAAGGCCGAGGAGGCCAAGCCCGAGACGGCCGAGGCCAAGCCCGCCGCCGAGGCCAAGCCCGCCAAGGGCAAGAAGGCCAAGAAGGCCGCCCCCAAGGCCGAGACGGCCGCCGAGACCAAGTAGTCTCGATTTCCTCACTTCGAGGAATCCCCACGAGGGCGCCCTTTCCAAGGGGGGCGCCCTCGCGGCATTTCGGGGTCTGTCATCACCCGGACACTTCACGGCCAGGTCGCCTCCCTCGGAAAGTCACCTGTGTCATCTACACCCCGCCTGGGTCATTGTCTCCGTGGCGAGCTCTTGATTTTCAGCAAAGCTGGGATTTGACAGAAACACAGTAATCGCGCTTAATGCGACTTCAGAGGATGACAGTCGGTTCCGGATTCCTGCGGAACCCCATTGCAAATCCGTCTTTTCCTGGAGTCACCCCCATGGTGGAAGCCTTCTCGAAGGTGTCGGAAGCCTCGAAGCTGTTGCTGGAGAAGGGCCTCTGCCCCGCCACCGCGGTGGAGTCGCTGGGGCTGGTGGGGCACGCGATGGGCGTGGACCGGGCCTACATCTTCGAGAACCGGGTGTCGCAGACGTACGGCCGGTTCGTGACGGACCTGCGCTACGCCTGGGCGGAGCCGCCCACCGCGTCGCCCCTGGCCAACCCCGTGCTGCGCGCGTTCTCGTTCCGGGACTTCGCGCCGGGCTGGGTGGACATGCTGGAGGCGGGGATGGTGGTCGCGTGCCCCACCCGTGACGCGCCGCCGATGATGCGCGATCTGCTCGAGCGGCAGGGGACGCACTCCATCCTGCTGTGCCCCATCAACCCCTCGCGTCAGCAGTGGTGGGGCGTGGCGGTGTTCGAGGACTGCCGGCAGCCCCGGGCCTGGAAGCCCGAGGACGTGTCGCTGCTCAAGTCGCTGTCGCGGGCGGTGGCGGCGTCGGTGCGCCACGGGCAGATGCGCTCCTCGCTGGACCAGGTGCGCAACAGCCTGAGGGCGGCGGTGGGCCGCACGCCGGCGTCCGGGCACTAGCCCCTCGCCTCCCCGGTCGCCAGGCGACGGAGGGCGCGGGCGACCCTCCCCCCTTGAGCCCTGGCCCCGTGCGTCGAGGGTTTCTGCTACCCTGGCGGCCCCCTGTCTACCGCCATGTCCTCCATCGACCCGACGGCGATCAGCCGGCCTCGCTCCCCCGACCTCATCAGCGGCTACCGCCTCGAAAAGCTCGTGGGCACCGGAGGCATGGGCGAGGTCCACAAGGCCACCCAGCTGTCGCTCGGGCGCACGGTGGCGGTGAAGCTGCTCAACCAGGAGCTGGCGAAGGACCCGTCCTTCATCGCGCGCTTCCAGAAGGAGGCCGCGGCGCTCGCCGCGCTGAGCCACCCCCACGTCGTCTCCATCGTCGACAAGGGGAAGACGGACGCCACCTACTACCTGGTGATGGAGTTCGTGGACGGCCCGTCGTTGCGCGAGCTGATCCGCCAGTCCCAGTTCGACATGATGGGCGCGCTCAGGCGCATGCTCGAAATCTGCCGGGCCATCGAGTACGCGCACGGCCGCGGCGTCATCCACCGGGACCTGAAGCCGGAGAACATCCTGCTGGACCAGCAGGCCGGCGGCATCGCCAAGGTGTCGGACTTCGGGCTCGCCTCGTTCCTGGATGACGCCAGCCCCTCGTCGCGCTACGCGCTGACGTCCACGCACGTGTCCATGGGCACGCTGTCGTATATGGCGCCCGAGCAGCGCGTGGACGCGAAGAACGCGGACGCGCGCGCGGACATCTTCTCGCTGGGCGTCATCCTCTACGAGTGGCTGACCGGCGAGGTGCCGCTGGGCACGTTCGACCCGCCCTCGCAGCGCAAGCCCGGGCTGGACGCGCGCCTGGACGGCATCGTCACCAAGTGCCTCAAGCCGGACCCGGAGGACCGCTACCCGTCGGTGGCGGCGCTCATCGCGGACCTGGAGCTGCTCGTCCCCGGCAGCCTGCCGTCGATGCTGCCGGTGAAGCAGACGCGGGTGCAGCGCTTCAAGGCGGGCGTGCGCAAGGTGGTGCGCACCACCATGCAGGCCGCCGCGGTGGTGATGGTGCTGGCGGCCAGCCTGGTCCTGGGCACGGCCTTCTATCTGAGCGGCGAGCGCCGCGCGGCGTCCGCGCCGGGCGCCACCCTCATGGCCTACCTGGGCGAGCCGCGCATCCAGCCGGTGCCCGGGCGCGAGGAGTCCAACCCCGAGCGGCGCAGGCTCACCCTGGGCGAGGGCCTGGCGGAGCAGAGCCTGGTGGTGGCCGGACGCCCCGTCACGCTCGAGGACAAGACGCTCGTCTTCCCCTGGCAGGACGACGAGCAGAGCGTGGGCCGGGTGCGCGTGGACGTCACGCGCCGGGACGGCGACAGCCTCAGCCTCACGGCGCAGCTGCTCACGGAGGCGCCGCCGCTCACCTTCGAGCGCCGCCTGCGCGACATGTTCAGCCTCTACCAGCCGTCCCCGCCGCCCACCGCGTCCATGCTGCTGCTGGGCAGCACGGGCCGCTACGTGGCGCTGGTGCACAACGGCGTGGGCGAGCCCTTGCGGCTGGAGTGGGCGCTCGGCGAGCGCCGGGGCGCGATGCTCGGCATCGAGTCCCCCAAGGCGGGCCCGGTGAACGTGGAGCTGGCGGTGGACGCGGAGGGGCGGCTGGAGGCGTTCCTGGGCACGGGCAAGGACCGCCGGGCGCTCTTCGAGCCGCTGGTGCTGGGAGCGGGCTGGGTGGAGCAGTTCGGCGACGCGCCCTTCCCCGGCTTCGGCTGCATCGAGGGCACCTGCCGCGTGTCCGGCATCACCTACGTGCTCAAGCAGTCGCCGCCCGGAGGGACGACGGCGCCGGTGCCGCCGACCCCCACCCCGTCCCCGCCGAAGGTGGCCGCGGCGGTGCCGGCCAAGGCGGTGGTGCCGAAGAAGGCGCCTCCTCCGCCCCCCAAGAAGCAGCCCGTCAAGCCCGCGCCCAAGAACGGCAAGCGCCGCTAGACGGGCACGAAGGCGACAGAGTTCCGCAGGGGAATATGGCCAGTGACGGGGGATTGCATTATCCCTCGGCACTCCTATGCGCACCTTCCGCCGCGGCCTGACCGCGTTCGCACTCGTCGCCGGCCTCACGGGCTGCTCCCACTCCCCCACCCCCAGCGTCGCGCCGCGCGTGCTGGAGAGCGCCGCGGAGAAGGCGCGCTCCGGCACGGACGAGGCGCGCACGCTCGCCTTCGCCGGCTTCCACGCGTACCTGATGGAAGGCGACGCGGCGGTGGCGCAGCAGCGCTTCGACGCGGCCGTGGCGAAGGACCCGGCGGACCCCTACGCCCTCATCGGCCAGCACCTGCTCGCGCGCCGCGCGGGGCGGCCGGACCGGGCGCTCGTGGCCGCGCTGGAGGTGGTGACGCGCGCGCCCACGCACCCGCTGGCGCTCATCGGCGCGCGCTACGCGCTGGACACCGTGGGCACCGCGCCGCCCCTGGATGAGGCCATCCTCGCGGCGGCGCAGAAGGCGCTCGCGGCGGGCGCGTCGGGCGAGACGGCGTACCTGCTGCGCGGCACGCGGCTGTCGGTCGCGGTGACGCGCGGGGACCTCAAGGCGCGCGACGCGGTGCTCAAGGAGCTGGGCGGCGTGTCCGAGGCGACGCTCGTGGGGCCCTTCTCCGCCTTCCATGTCCTGTCGTGGGACGAGGCGTGGCCCACCGGCCAGGGCGGCTCGCTCACAGGCCCGTTCACCGGCGCCTTCGGGGCGCTCCCCGCGCGCAAGCTGCTGGCGCCGGACGGCCGGCTGGACCTGGGCGGCGAGCCGGGCGAGGGCGACGTGTACCTCATGGCCTTCGACGCGGAGGTGCCGCAAGGGGCGACCTACGTGGCGCGCTCGGTGAGCGCCGCGTCGCACCAGGTGGTGGTGGACGGCACGCTGGTGCTGGAGCGCGCCGCGTGGACGCAGGCCACCTCCACCGTCACCAGCCGCGCCGTGAAGCTGTCGGCGGGCAAGCACCGCATCATCGTCCGTCAGCTCAAGGGCGGCACCTCCGGCGTGCTGTCGTTCTCGCTGCTGCGCGAGGACGGCCAGCCCGCCAACGTGCGCTTCACCGCCGCCACCGGACCGGCGCCCGCGACGTGGGGCAGCGCCCCCTCGCTGGCCGACGCGAAGGGCGTTTACCCCACCGCGAAGTCCATCAAGGACGCGCTCTCGGGCGAGGCGGGGGAGCTGCTCTCCACGTTCCTCGCGGCGCGTGACGGCCTGGCGCGCGACGCGGACGGCGCCCGGCGGCTGATGGCGGACGTGGACGCGACGACGCCCGCGCTGCTGGCCCTGCGCGCGGAGGTGGCCGCGGCGGACCGGACGGTGCCCTCCAAGGTGGCGCGCGGCCGGGCCACGCGGGATTTGGAAGCGCTCTTGTCCAAGGACCCGACCCACGTGGCCGCGCTGCTCTTGCGCGCGGACCTGTTCATGGACGACGGGCAGGCGGCGAGCGCGCTGGAGACCCTGAAGACGGCGAGCGAGGCGGTGCAGCCTCCGGGCTTCCCGCTGTTCCTGATGCGCGCGCGCGCGGCGCTCACGCTGGACGTGGACGCGCTGGCGGAGGAGTCGCTGGCCGCGGCGCTGCAGCTCCAGCCGCAGCTGTGTGAGGCGCTGGGGCTCCAGTACAACCTGGCGCGGCGGCGCGACGCGGTGGAGCGCTCCAACACGCTGGTGGAGGCGCAGAAGGACTGCCCCGGCGTCGCGGCGCGGCGGGCGGACCACGCGCGCACGCGCGGGGACCTGGAGGCCGCCGCGCGCGAGTACGCGCAGCTGCTCGCCCGGGACCCGACGAGCGTGAGCGCGGGCACGTCGCTGGCGACCCTCTACGTGGGCCTGCGTCGCCATGACGACGCCATCGCCGTGCTGGAGAAGCTGGCGGTGACGTGGCCGCGCAACACGGAGCTGCTCAAGCGCATGGCGGACGTGCGCGAGTACTCGGGCAAGGGCGCGGAGGCGCTCGCGCTGCGCGAGAAGGCGCTGGCGCTGGAGGGGGACGATTTGTCGCTGCGCCGCGCGGTGGAGCGCGCGAAGACGGGCAAGGAGCTGCTGCAGGAGTTCGCCATCGACGGGCAGGAGGCGCTGCGCGCCTACGACGCGGAGCCCGTGACCGGCGGCGCGGCGGTGTTCGTCCTGGATGCCGCGGCGGTGCGCGTGTACCCGGACGGCAGCATCGTCAACCGCATCCACACCATCCAGAAGGCGCTGGAGCAGTCGGGCGTGCAGGAGATCGCGGAGGTCAACGTGCCCCGCGGCGCGCAGGTGCTGGCGCTGCGCACGCTCAAGGCGGACGGGCGCGTGCTCGAGCCGGAGAACATCGAGGGCAAGGACACGGTGAGCCTGCCCGGCGTGCAGGTGGGGGACAGCGTGCAGGTGGAGTACCTGCTGGCGGAGAGCCCGCGCGGCCCCGCGCAGCCGGGCTTCACCGCGTCCGCGTTCTACTTCCAGATCGCCAACCAGCCCAACGCGTGGACCACGTACACGGTGGCCGCGCCCAAGGGCACGGGCATGAAGGTGGACGCGCACGCGATGAAGGCGCCCCGGCCCACGGTGAGGGGCGACGAGGAGGTCTTCCACTACGAGGCGCGCCGCGTGCCGCCGTTCATCCCCGAGCCGGACGCGCCCCCCTCCGGCAACGAGTACCTGCCCTTCGTCATGGTGGGCGCGGGCGCCACGGGCAACGACAGCCTGGCGCGCATCTACGGCGACGCGTTCCAGGAGCGCTGGGCGCGCACCGCGGAGGTCGTCCGCTTCACGCGCGAGGCCACCCAGGGCAAGGAGGGCCTGGAGGCGGTGAAGGCGCTGCACGCGGCGGTGATGCAGCGCTTCTCCGGGCGGGACAACGGGCTGGGCCAGTCCGCGGCGTCCACGGTGGCGCAGGACCGGGGCAGCCGGCTGACGGTGCTCAAGGCGGGCCTGGAGGAGCTGGGCATCCCCTCGCGCGTGGCGGCGGTGCGCACCTTCAACGTGGACCCGGCCGAGTACCTGTTCCCCAACGACAGCCTGCTGCCCTACGCGGCGTTGCGCGTGGAGGTGCCGGGGAGCGCGCCGGTGTGGGTGGACACGTCGGTGCGCTACGGGCCCTTCGGTGAGCTGCCGGAGTTCGCCATGGGCGAGCTGACGGCGTACCTCTTGCCGGAGCCGGGCAGGAAGCTGGAGGTGGTGAAGACGCCCGCGACGAAGCAGTCCACGGGCAAGCAGGTGCGCCTGACGCTCTCGCTCGACGCCGAGGGGAAGATGACCGGCAAGGGCGAGGAGACGTACACGGGCTTCGAGGCGGCGCAGCTGGCGGAGGCCTTCAACCAGCTGTCGGCGGAGAGCCGCAACCAGGCGCTCCAGGGCGCGGTGGCGCGCTACTTCGGCGGCGCGGCGCTCTCCAGCGTCACGCTGGACCACCAGGACCAGGTGGGCGCGCCCTTCGTGCTGCGCTACGAGTTCACCGTGCCGCGCTTCGGACGGCTGGAGGGTGGCAACCGCATGGCGCTGGGCCCCCTCACCTTCCCCGCGCAGCTGGGCCGCCGCTACGTGCAGCTGAGCAGCCGCCGCACGCCGCTCTACATCGACAACACCGAGGCCAGCAGCACGCAGGTGGCGCTGTCCTTGCCCCCGGGCTGGAAGCTGCCCGACCCGCAGCCCCCCATCGACGTGAAGAACCCCTTCGGCCACTTCACCCGCACCGAGAAGCAGGAGGGCGCCACGCTCACCATCACCGAGTCGCTGCGGCTGCCTCGCGCGCGCGTCGCGCCCCGCCAGTACGAGCAGTTCGCCGGCTTCACCGGAGACGTGGACCTCATCCAGACGCGGGAGATGTTCCTGGTGAAGCAGTAGCCCGCCCGCCTGTCCGCCCGCTCTGCCGGCGAGACGGGTCGACCCGTGAGGGGCTCCCGGGTTGAATACGGAGCCCCTCCCCGCGTCCGAAGGGCGTGAGGTGCCCCTTGCACGGGGCGCTGGATTCTCAACCTGGAGAAGACGTCATGAGTCCTCGAAGCTGGCTCTGGATGGTGGCCCTGCTGTCGGCCCCGGTGGTTCAGGCGCAGACGACGCCAGTGCCCGCCGCGGACCCCTCGTACGACGGCCGCGAGTACGGCGAAGGCGAGTTCGACGAAGACTCCGACGAGGAGATTGCCCCCATGGCGCCCCAGCCTCCTCCGGCGCTGCCCACGGAGCAGCCCTCGCGCAGGCCCTATGCCGGCGCCGTGTGGGCCTCCGGGCACTGGTACTGGGACGGCGACGAGTGGCGCTTCAACCCGGGCACGTGGCTGGCCCCCATGGAGGGCTACCAGTTCGTGAACGGCTACTGGGAGGAGGACCGGGGGGCCTGGTACTGGGTCTCCGGCGGCTGGGCGCGGCGGGGCACCACCGAGGTGGAGATTCCCATCGCCGTGTCCTCCGAGGCCCTCACCGTGCAGCAGGCGCCTCCCGCGCCGCGCCAGGAAATCCGTCCGGCCGCGCCCTCCGCCGACCTCACCTGGGAGCCCGGCTACTGGTACTGGTCCGGCAACAACTGGGACTGGGTGGATGGCACGTGGGCCGCTCCGCCGCGCGCGGGCCTGGTCTTCGTGTCGCCCCGCTGGGTGCAGCGCGGCCTGACCTGGCACTTCGTCAGCGGAGGCTGGGCGCCGCGCGGCTCGCTGCACGTCACCGTGCCCGTCTTCCGCCACGCCCGCGTGTCCGTGCGCTGGGGCCACCCCAACTACTTCGCGCACACGTGGTACCGCGCGCCGGCCGTCCGCTACTACTACCACCGCCCGTGGCGCGCCTCCGGCCACTACTACCGGCATGACCGCGTCTGGCGCTCGCCGACCTACTACCACCGCGCCTCGCCGGGCCCCGGCTACCACCGCCGCGACGACTCGTGGCGCGGCCGCGATGACCGCTGGAAGAGCCACCACCGCGGGCCGGAGCGCCACGAGCGCTGGCGCGCCCCCAGCCACCGCTCCTCGCCCCGCGGCCATGAGGCCACGCCCGTCCGCGGCGGCGACCGCCACCGCGGCGGACGCGGCGGCGGCTGGGGAGACGGCGACCGCCGACGCTAGAGCCCTGGCTCGGGGCCCGCCTCCCCCCGGGGGCCCCCCCAGCGTTCACCCCTCGACAGGGGCGTCGTTCAGACTCGCGAAAATCAAGATTAAACAGCAAAACCCAGGTGCCTCATCCCCCTCCTTCAGGAGTGCACCATGACACCTGGGTCCTGTCGTTTCGCGGTGTTGCTGTCCTTGTTCCTCGTGGCCCCGGCCTGCGCGCCGGAGCCCGCGGCGGAAGAGACTCCGGCCCCGGAGGGCCTGGAGACCTCCCGCGCGGCCATCACCCTGCCCCCGTCGTACACGGACGCGCAGGTGACGGCCATCGCCCGGCCCACGGCGCTGGCCTTCACGCCGGATGGGCGGCTGCTCATCACCACGCAGACGGGGCAGCTGCGGGTGTTCAGCGGGGGCGTGCTGCTGCCGACGCCGGCGTTGGACCTCTCCGCGGTGCTGTGCACCAACTCGGAGCGCGGCCTGTTGGGCGTGGCGGTGGACCCGGACTTCGCGACCACCGGGCACATCTTCCTCTATTACACGTTCAACAAGTTCAACACGTGCACGACGAACATCGCCAACGTGGCGGTGAACCGCGTGTCGCGCTTCACGCTGCCGAGCACGAACGTGGTGAGCCCGTCGAGCCAGGTGGTGCTGCTCGACAACATCCCGTCCCCGGGCGGCAATCACAACGGCGGTGATTTGCACTTCGGCCCGGATGGGCTGCTCTACGTCAGCGTGGGAGACGGCGGCTGTCAGCTCGGGGACCCGAGCCGCTGCGGGGGAGCGAACACCACGGCGCGCAGGCTGGACGTGCTGCTCGGGAAGATGCTGCGCATCAACAAGGACGGCACCGCGCCCACGGACAACCCCTGGTACGCGGTGTCGGGCAGCCGGCGCTGCGGCAATCCCGCGGGGGTGCCGACGGGCACGGGGCCGTGCCAGGAGAACTACGCCACGGGCCTGCGCAACCCGTTCCGCTTCGCCTTCCAGCCGGGCACCAGCACGTTCTTCATCAACGACGTGGGCCAGAGCCTGTGGGAGGAGATTGACGAGGGCATCAAGGGCGCGGACTACGGCTGGAACACGCGCGAGGGGCACTGCGCGAACAACTCCACCACCAACTGCGGCGCGCCTCCGGCGGGGATGACGAACCCCCTCTTCGACTACAAGCGCGGCACCAACCCCACGGGCTCGCCGTTCCAGAACTGCAACTCCATCACGGGAGGGGCCTTCGCGCCGCCTGGAGCGTGGGCGAACGCGGACGACAACGCGTACTTCTTCAGTGATTACATCTGCGGGAAGGTGTTCAAGCTGGTGCGCGGCGCGGGCGGCGCGGTGACGGTGGACGCGTTCGCCACGGGCCTGGGCTCCGGCTCCGCGGTGACGCTGCGCTTCGGCCCGTCGGGCACGCGCCAGGCGCTCTACTACACGACGTACGCCGGAGGCGGAGAGGTGCGCCGCATCGAGTTCACCGGCACGCGCACCGTGACGCCGTAGCGGGAGCTCGACAGGCGGGGCCCCGGACGTGACGCGCTGACGCCCGTCCGGGGTGTCCGCTGTCCTCGCCCGCTCCAGCGGATCAGCGGACGTCAGTAGTAACAGAGGAAGTCGGGCCCGCAGGAGCCCGGACGCCCATTGCAGACACAGTGCCTGTCCTCCGAACACTCCTGCATCTCGCACACCGGGACACCACCACCGCCACCCCCTCCGCCTCCCACATCGAACTCACAGACATTGCTCGCATTGCAGAAGACGCTCCGGGCAATGGGGCACAGGGACCAACAGTCGCTCTCCGAGAGGCAGTCCCCCTCGGAACAGAACAAGGCCCGCGGGGATGAAGACGCTTCACAGACCACCGCGTCGTCCGACTCCGCGCGAGCCGCGCCGAGCCAGAGCAGCATCACCGCGAACAGCATCCGGACAGGGGAACGCCACGACGAGGACACGCACCTCATGCAAAGGCTCCTTTCGGCGCAAGCGGACCCGCCCACCCGTGGGTCCACCCCTGGAGCCTACAGCAGTATCCCCGTTGCAATCCGGCGACGAAGCCCACGAGACGTCAGGGAGGCAGCCCCGTGGAGAGCACCTCGCGAATCTCCCCCGCCGTATACTGCGTTCCCCAGAGCGCGTTCACCAGCACGGCGACCCCCTCCGAGCCCGAGTAGACGCTGCCCGAGGTCATCTCGACCAGGGTGACGCGAGGGTCCGCAAGCTCAAGCAGGCGCGGCGCCACCTGGGACACGTCCCGCCCGTTCAGTTGGAGCACGCGCTGCGCCTGGAGCCACCCCACCAACGCGTCCTGCACGAAGGGGACGTAGAGCGACTGCTCCTCGGGCCCCAGGTTCGTCAGCAGATACCCCAGGGACACCGTGGTGAGGGCATGGGCGTACTGGACCACCAGTTGCCCGTGGTCCAACGCGCGCGTGTTCCAGTCCGGGACCTCCAGGTGCTGGATGTACAGCGGAGACATCGTCGGGCCCACGAGCGGCGCGAGCGTCTGCGTCTGCTCCACGGGGACGAGCGTGTCCCAGTCCTCGTGCAGGACGAGGAAGGGCGTCGTCAGCCTCGGCGCGAGGTGCTCGCGCGTCCACGCGCTGTAGTCCGCGCCCGGCGCCCCCGGAGCCCCTCCCGTGGCGGCGACGATGCGGCGCCGATAGGGCTCGAAGAACGTGGCGTACTGGGAGCGCACCCACGGGTCCGACACGCGCGAGGGAATCACCGTCTCCAGGTACTCGAACTGCCGCGCGAAGTCGGACAGCGGGAAGAGCGCCACGCCCGCCCTGGGACGCACCGCCCCCGGCGCATCCGCCGCCGCGTAGAGCGCCTCGAAGCCGCCCCAGGAACCACCCTGGATGCCGATGCGTGAGCGGTCCACCTCGGGCGCCTGCGCGAGGAAGCGCAGCCCCGCGTGCATGTCGTCCCGGTCGTTCTGGATGCTGCCACCCGCGTAGAAGCGGCCGAAGACGTTGAGCACGCCGAAGCCGTTGTACAGGTAGAAGAACGACTCGCCCGCGATGAGCTCCGGCGTGCTGATGCTGTAGACGATGTTGGACGAGCCCGCGTGGTGGCCCGGCTCGCTGTCATCCGGATGGAAGCCGTTGCCTCGCGCAGCCCACTTCGCGTCCACCGCCTCGCCCGTCCACGTGATTCCGTCATAGGGACGGGTCAGCATCATCACGGGCCAGGCGCCCGGACTCCTCGGCGGGAACCACTGCGCGTAGGACGCCGCCTTGCCTTCCTCCTGGAGCCGCAGCAGTTGGTACGCCCACTGCTGCCCACCGGCCGCCGCCTGCCCCGAGCCCAGGACGGTCACCGTCAGGGGCTTGGAGTCGGTCTCCTGCTCCTCGGGAGGAAGCGGCGCCTCGGGCTCCAGGTCGGACGAGGAGCAGCCCAACAGGGCCAGGACGAGAATCACCCATCGTGTCGTGCGCATGAGCCCCAAGACACCGCGGTCCGGACTTTTTGGAAGCGGCGAGCGCGGATTCTTCGTCACCGCCCCGACAGTGCGCCCGCGCTACCTCGACGCCTCAGGCTCCTTGAAGATGGCCACGTGGGGCTGACCGTCCTCGCCCACGTAGCCGCGATACATGCCCGAGGAGTTGAACGGCATCGCCACATTCCCATCGCGGTCCATCGCGATGACGCCGCCCTCGCCTCCCGCCTTCACCAGCACGTCGTTGACGACCAGGTTGGCGGCCTCGGGCAGGGGCAGCTCCTGGTATTCGACGCGCGCGCAGATGTCGCGCGCCACGGTGTAGCGGATGAAGAACTCACCGTGCCCCGTGGCGGAGACCGCGCAGCGAGGGTCCGCGTAGGTGCCCGCGCCGATGATGGGCGAATCCCCCACGCGGCCGTAGCGCTTGTTCGTCATGCCGCCCGTGGACGTGCCCGCCGCGAGGTTGCCGGCCTGGTCCAGCGCCACCGCGCCCACGGTGCCGAACTTATGGTCCCCCGTCACCGGGTCATGGCCGGGCCGCAGCGTGGAGGGCGTCGTGCCCGGAGCGGGCGTCGCGCGCTCCTTCTCCAGCGCGCGCTGGAGGCCCTGCCAGCGCTCCTCCGTGTAGAAGTACTTCGGGTCCACCAGCTCCACGCCCTGCGCCTTGGCGAAGGCCTCCGCGCCCTCTCCCATCATCATCACGTGCGGCGACTGCTCCATCACCCGGCGCGCCAGGTCGATGGGGTTCTTCACGTGACGCAGCCCCGCGACAGCCCCGGCCGAGCGCGTCCTGCCGTCCATGATGGCCGCGTCCAGCTCGTTGACGCCGTCGTGGTTGAAGACCGCGCCCTTGCCCGCGTTGAAGTGCGGAGAGTCCTCCAGGACACGGATGGCCGCGCTCACCGCGTCCAGGCTCGTGCCCCCCTGGGCCAGCACGCCATGTCCCGCCGCGAGGGCCTGCTGGAGCGCCGCGCGGACCTCGGCCTCGCGCTCGGGCGAGAGGTTCTCGCGCGAGATGACGCCCGCGCCGCCGTGGATGACCAGCCCCCATCGGGGCTTGCGAGCAGCCGAGCCCTCCTGGGTGAGTCGGGCGTCATCGACCCGCGCGCCCTGGGTGCTCGTGCAGCCCACGGGCAGGAGGAACAGCGCGGTCCCCGCGACGAGGCTTCGGGGAAGAGACGGCAGGGAAGCGAACATTCCGTGACCTCCAGCGGGACCCGCGAGACGACGCGTATGAGGTGACGACACGCGTGTTCGCAGGCGATGTGCCCGCGTCGGTAGCACGGCGCTCCGAAGGGCACAACGACGGCCCCCTGCCTGCCCTCCAGGCGATGAGCAGGCCACAGACGAAGGGCCTTCCCGTCCGCTCCGTCCCCCGTGCCGGATGGCGCTGGCGTGCACAGTCTCGGGGTCGTCCACGGAACCGGGGAGCGCGTGATGAAGAAGCTGAAGGGCTTGCGGGTGGCGGTGCTGGCGACGAGCGGCTTCGAGCAGGTGGAGCTGACGCGTCCGGTCAAGAAGCTGCAGCGCCAGGGCGCGGAGGTGACCATCGTGTCGCTCTTGCCCGGCCATATCCGGGGCATGAACCACATGCTGCCGGGCAAGAAGGTCCGCGTGGACGCCACGCTGCGCGACGTGAAGGCCGCGGACTTCGACGCGGTGCTGCTGCCCGGCGGGCTCATCAACCCGGACACGCTGCGCCAGAGCGCGCTGGCCAAGGACTTCGTCCACGACGCGGACTCGCTCAACCTGCCCATGGCCATCATCTGTCATGCGCCGTGGCTGCTCATCTCGGCGGGCCTCACCGAGGGCCGCACGCTCACGTCGTGGCCCGGCATCCAGGACGACGTGAAGAACTCCGGCGCCCTGTGGCGCGACGACGAGCTGGTGCGCGACGACAACTGGGTCTCCAGCCGGGGGCCGCAGGACCTGCCCGCCTTCGAGCGCGCCATGGTGGAGCTCTTCGCGGAGAAGATGCCCGAGGTGCGCGAGCGCCTGCGCCAGGCCCAGGACGAGCACCCCGTGGCCGCGCGCTACCACCCGACGACGGAGGAGTCCGGACGGCGCTGGCCCCGGCTGCTCGCGGGCAGCCTGGCCACCGCGGCCATCAGCTTCGGCGTGCGCCGGCTGGCGGCTTCACGCTGAAGCGCGCGAGGGCCGTGGTGCGTTCCACGGCCCTCCTCGGGCCCGACGAGGTCGAGCGCCGCTCAGAGGCAGCGGGGATTTCCACCCACCTGCCGGCAGGTGCACTCCCCCACTTCCCCGTCATCGCAGCAGGAGAAGGTGGACAGGTCGAGGCAGATCTTGGTCCGCGCGAAGGAGCAGGTCGGCATCCCAGGCCGGCAGCCCGTGGGCGGGCACGCGTACGTCGTGCCATCACAGACCACGCTCACGTAGTTCGTCGAAGTGCAGGTGACGGGCGTCGTCGGACACGTGACGGTGGTGCCATCCGAGCAGGAGGCGTAACAGCCCACCAGCGCCTCCGAAGCGGAGGTCAGGGCATCGCCCTCGTCGACCGTCGTCTCGGCGGGCACTCCGCCACACCCCACCACAAGACTGACGGCGCAAGCCCACAGCCACAGCTTCAGAGACTTCATGGCAGACCTCCTGGTGTCGAGAAGGTGTGCGAGCGAAGGACGACCGAGCCGGCGGCATCCTCCGCAATCCGGACATCAAGAGCAACTCGGGGGCAGAAGTATCGCTCCGCGGTCTCGACACGCGCGGGCACGAGGCCCGCGGTGGGCTCGAATCAGGGAGTCACATCCACCCGAGCTGCAACCGGGCCACGTCCGTCATCCGGCTCTGGTCCCAGGGCGGGTCCCACACCAGCTCCACGTGGGCCTCCTTCACGCCGGGCACGCCGCTGACCTTGGTGCGCACGTCATCCACCAGCACCGGCCCCATGCCGCAGCCGGGCGCCGTCAGCGTCATCTGGATGTCCACGCGCTGCCCACCCTCCGGCAGCGGCTCCGCCTTGCACGCGTACACCAGGCCCAGCTCCACGATGTTCACCGGAATCTCCGGGTCATACACCGTGCGCAGCTGCTCCCAGACCTGCTCCTCGTGGAACTCGCTGGGGTCGCCCGCGGCTTTCTCCTTGGGCGCGTACTCCTCGCCCAGCGCCGCGCCGTCCTTCTCGTCGATGCGGAAGAGCTGCCCGTAGGGGTCCTGCACCGTGATGTTGCCGCCGAGCGTCTGCATCACCCGCAGCTCCGCGCCCTCCGGCAGCACCACCCTGTCACCGCTGGGGATGATGGTCGCGGGGACCTCCCGCTCCAGCATCGCCGTCACGCCTCGCATGGTCCGCTCCCTCCTTCCCTACTCCGTGGAGACCGCTTCACTGTGTCCCGCCAGCGCCGCGCGCATCGTGTGCCACGCCAGGCTCGCGCACTTCACCCGCGCGGGGAACTCGCTCACGCCCGACAGCACCGCGAGCTTGCCCAGCGCGTCCAGGTCCACCGACTCCGGCCCTTCCGTCACCAGCTTGTGCACCAGCGCGAAGAGCGCCTCCGCCTCCTCGCGCGACTTGTCCTTCACCGCCCCCGTCATCAGCGACGCGGACGCGCGTGAAATCGCGCAGCCCTGCCCCTGGAAGCCGATGTCGCGGATGACGTCTCCCTCCATCTTCATCGTCACGGAGAGCTGATCTCCGCACAGCGGGTTGTGCCCCGCCGCCTCGTGGTTGGCGCCCTCCACCACGCGGTAGTTGCGCGGCCGCTTGGAGTGCTCCAGCACCACCTCTTGATAGAGGTCCTTCAAATCATCCGAGCCCGAGCTCATCCGAACACCTCCCTCACCTTGTGCAGCCCGCGCACGAGCGCGTCCACGTCCTCGCGCGTGTTGTAGAGCGCCAGCGACGCCCGCGCCGTCGCCGGCAGCTTGAAGTGCTGCATCACCGGCTGCGCGCAGTGGTGGCCCGTGCGGATGCAGATGCCCTCGCGGTCCAGGATGGTGCCCACGTCGTGCGGGTGGATGTCCTCCAGCGTGAAGGACAGCACGCCCGCCTTCTCGCGCGCCGTGCCGATGAGCCGCAGCCCCGGCACCGACTCCAGCACGGCCGTCGCGTAGGCCATCATCTCCCGGTCGTGCTCGGCGATGGCGGACAGCCCCACGCCCTGCAGATACCGGATGGCGGCGGCCAGCCCCACCGCGCCCTCCAGGTTCGGCGTCCCCGCCTCGAAGCGGTGCGGCACGCGGTTGTACGTCACCTTCTCCATCGTCACGGAGAGGATCATGTCCCCGCCGCCCTGGTACGGAGGCATCGGCTCCAGCCGCTCCAGCCGCCCGTACAGCACGCCGATGCCCGTGGGGCCGAACGTCTTGTGCCCGCTGAAGGCGTAGAAGTCACAGCCCAGGTCCTGCACGTCGACGGGGAAGTGCGTCACCGACTGCGCCCCGTCCACCAGCACGGGGATGCCCTTCGCGTGCGCCCGGCGCGTCAGCTCCTTCACCGGGTTCACCGTGCCCAGCGCGTTGGACACGTGTGTCACCGCGAGGATGCGCGTCTTGTCCGTGAGCAGCGCGTCCACCGCGTCCATCACCAGCTCGCCCCGGTCATCCACCGGAATCACCTTGAGCGTGGCGCCAGTCTGCTCGCACAGCATCCGCCAGGGGACGATGTTGGCGTGGTGCTCCATCTGCGTGATGAGCACCTCGTCCCCGGCGCCGATGTGCTTGCGGCCGTAGGTCTGCGCGACGAGGTTGATGGCCTCGGTGGTGCCACGCACGAAGATGATTTCGCGCGCGTCCCGGGCGTTGAGGAACCCGCGCACCGTCTCGCGCGCGCCCTCGTACGCCTCCGTGGCGCGCTCGGAGAGGATGTGGACGCCCCGGTGCACGTTGGCGTTGTCGTGCTGGTAGAAGCGGACGATGGCGTCGATGACCGCCTGCGGCTTCTGCGCCGTGGCCGCGCTGTCCAGGTAGACGAGGGGACGGCCCCGCACCTCCTGCCGCAGCAGGGGGAAGTCCGCGCGCACCTGCTGCACGTCGAACGTGCTCATGCCGTCACCTCCGTCCGGGCCGCGCCCGGCAACCGCTGGGCCAGCAGTGACTCCACGCTCGCGCGCACCGGCCCCTCCGGCACCGCCTCCACCAGCTCACGGGCGAAGGCATACGTGAGCAGCCGCTCCGCCTCCGCCTGGGGGATGCCTCGCGAGCGCAGGTAGAACAGCGCCTGCGCGTCCAGCCGCCCCACCGCCGCGCCGTGCGCGCACTTCACGTCGTCCGCGAGAATCTCCAACTGCGGCCGCGTGTCCGCCTGCGCGTGCTCGGACAACAGGAGGTTGCGGTTCTGCTGCCGCGCGTCCGTGCGCTGCGCGTCCTGCCGCACCTTCACCAGACCGTGGAACGTGCCGCGCGCCCGGTCATCCAGCACGCCCTTGTACAGCTCGCGGCTGGTGCAGTCCGCCACCGCGTGGTCCAGCGCGGTGCGCACGTCCTGGTGCTGCGTCCCGCGCCCCACGTACAGGCCATTGAGGGTCGCGTCGCCACCCTTGCCCGCGAAGGAGACGTGCACCTCGTTGCGCGCCAGCACGCCGCCGAAGGCGAACGTGTGCGAGACGAAGCGGCTGTCGCGCCCCTGCTTCACGTGCAACCCGCCCACGTGCAGCGCCGCGTCCCCCTCCGACTGGAGGCGGTAGTGCTTCAGGCTGGCGTTGTCCCCCAGCGTCACCTCGGTCACCGCGTTGGTGAACGTGGCCACGGGGCCTCCGCTCGCGCTGGCGTACGTCTCCACCAGCGTGCCCTCGCTGCCCTCCTCCGCGAGCACCAGCACGCGCGGGCTCGCCAGCACGGCGGCGTCGCCGCGCGTCAGGAAGACCAGCTGCACGGGCACCTCGCTCAGCGCGCCCTTCGACAGGTGCACCAGCGCCCCATCCTCCAGCAGCGCCGCGTTGAGCGCCGTGAAGGCCTGCTCCGACGCTCGCGCCCTTTGCCCCAGGTGGGCCTCGAGCAGCGCCGCGTCCTCCGTCAGCGCCACGCCGAGCGGCTTCACCGTCAGCCCGCGCGGCAGCCCCGTCACGCTCGACAGCTCCGGAGCGAAGCGTCCGTCGACGAAGACCAGCCGGGGTCCACCGACGAGCGCGAGCCTGTCCACCACCGGCGCCAGCACCGCGCTGTCACGCAGCGCCGACACGGGCGTGAAGCCTCCCTCCGCGATGGGCGAGACGTTGGTGTACTTCCACGCCTCGTCCTTCGTCGTCGGCAGGCCCAGCCGCTCGAAGTGCGCGAGCCCCTCCTGACGCAGGGCACGCAGGAAGGCGGGCGCGCTCGCGGACTCCTTCTGGAAGCGCGAGGCGACGTCCAGGTAGCGCGTCATCGCCGGACCTCCCCGCCCTTCGGCGCCCCCTTGCCACCCTCCAGGCCCAGCCAGCCGTAGCCCTTCTCCTCCAGCTCCAGCGCCAGCTCGCGCCCGCCCGAGCGGACGATGCGGCCCGCCGCCATGACGTGCACCTTGTCCGGGACGATGTAGTCGAGCAGCCGCTGGTAGTGGGTGATGAGCACCATGCCGCGGTCCTTGGAGCGCAGGCCGTTCACGCCCCCCGCCACCGTGCGCAGCGCGTCGATGTCCAGGCCCGAGTCCGTCTCGTCGAGCACGGCGAGGCGCGGCTCCAGCACCGCCATCTGGAAGATTTCGTTGCGCTTCTTCTCGCCGCCGGAGAAGCCCTCGTTCACCGAGCGGTTCATGAAGGCCGCATCCAGCTGCACCAGCTTCGACTTCTCCTTGGCGAGTTGGAGGAAGTCCATCGCATCCAGCTCCTCCAGCCCCTTCACCCGGCGCTGCGCGTTGAGCGCCGTGCGCAGGAAGTGCAGGTTGCCCACGCCCGGAATCTCCACCGGGTACTGGAAGGCCAGGAACACGCCCTCCGCCGCGCGAGCCTCGGGCGACAGCTCCAGCAATGACTTGCCGTCGAGCAGCACCTCGCCTTGCGTCACCTCGTAGGCGTCACGCCCCGCGAGCACGCTCGCCAGCGTGCTCTTCCCCGAGCCGTTGGGCCCCATGATGGCGTGCACCTCACCGGCGCCCACCTCCAGGTCGATGCCCTTGAGGATGTCCTTGTCGCCCACGCGGGCGTGCAGATTCCGAACCGACAGCAGCGCCATGACCTACCCCACGCTCCCTTCCAGACTCACTCCGAGCAGCTTCTGCGCTTCCACCGCGAACTCCATGGGGAGCTCCTTGAAGACCTGCCGGCAGAAGCCATTCACAATCATCGACACCGCGTCCTCCTGGGAGATGCCGCGCTGCCTGCAATAGAAGAGCTGGTCCTCGCCAATCTTCGACGTGGAGGCCTCGTGCTCCACCTGCGCGGACGCGTTCTTCACCTCGATGTACGGCACCGTGTGGGCGCCGCACTTGTCACCCAGGAGCAGCGAGTCGCACTGCGTATAGTTGCGCGCGTCCTGGGCGCTCTTGAGCACCTTCACCAACCCCCGGTACGTGTTCTGTCCCCGGCCCGCGCTGATGCCCTTGGACACGATGGTGGAGCGGGTGTTCTTCCCGATGTGCACCATCTTCGTGCCCGTGTCCGCCTGCTGCAGGTTGTTGGTGAGCGCCACCGAGTAGAACTCGCCCACCGAGTCATCCCCCTTGAGGATGACGCTCGGGTACTTCCACGTAATGGCCGAGCCCGTCTCCACCTGCGTCCACGAAATCTTCGCCTTCTCGTGCGCGATGCCACGCTTGGTGACGAAGTTGTAGATGCCGCCCTTGCCCTCGGCGTCGCCGGGGTACCAGTTCTGCACCGTGGAGTACTTGATGGTGGCCCCCTTGAGCGCCACCAGCTCCACCACCGCCGCGTGCAGCTGGTTGGTGTCGCGCTGGGGCGCCGTGCAGCCCTCCAGGTAGCTCACGTAGGAGCCCTCGTCCGCGACGATGAGCGTGCGCTCGAACTGGCCCGTCTCCGCCGCGTTGATGCGGAAGTACGTGGACAGCTCCATCGGGCACCTCACGCCCTTGGGCACGTAGACGAACGAGCCGTCGCTGAACACCGCCGAGTTGAGCGCCGCGAAGAAGTTGTCCGAGTGCGGCACCACCGTGCCCAGGTACTTCTTGAGCAGCTCCGGGTGCTCGCGCACCGCCTCCGAGAACGAGCAGAAGATGACGCCCGCCTTGGCGAGCTTGTCCTTGAACGTCGTCGCCACGGACACCGAGTCGAACACCGCGTCCACCGCGACGTTCTGCAGGCGCTTCTGCTCCTCGAGCGGGATGCCGAGCTTCTCGTAGGTGCGCAGAATCTCCGGGTCCACCTCGTCCAGACTGTCCTTCTTCGGCTTGAAGCGCGGCGCCGAGTAGTAGCTGATGGCCTGGTAGTCGATGGGGCGGTACGTCACCGCCTGCCACGTGGGCTCGCGCAGCGTGAGCCAGTGACGGTAGGACTTCAGGCGCCACTCGAGCAGGAAGGACGGCTCGCCCTTCTTCTCGGACAGCGCGCGGATGACGTCCTCGCTCAGGCCGGGCGGGAAGGTGTCCGCCTCCACGGCGGAGACGAAGCCCGCCGCGTACGGGCGGCGCGTCAGCTCCTGGAGGGTGTCGGTGGTCATGAGCGTGCTCCTGTCACGGATGAAGTCGTCGGGGGGGCGTTGGGGCTCGTGGGCCGCGAGGGCACGCCCAGGCCCACCAGCCGCTCGGGCATGCGCGGCGCCGGGGCGATGAGGTCCGCCAGCGTCAGGCGCGCCAGCGACTCCTGGATGGCCTGATTGATGAGGCGCCAGTGGCCGCGCACCTGGCACACCGCCTCCAGCTCACAGGGCGCGCCGCCGGTGGGGTGCACGCCACACTCGGTGAGCGACACCGGGCCCTCCAGCGAGGCCACCAGCTCCGCCAGCGACAGGGACGCTGGCGGCCGCGCCAGGCCATAGCCCCCGTTGGCGCCGCGGTGGGACACCACGAGGCCCGCTTGAAGCAGGCCCTTGAGCACCTTGCTGGCCGAGGGCAATGGCACACGGGTGCGTGCCGCCAGCTCGCGAGTGGTGCGGGTGCCACCCTCCGCGCGAGCCAGCTCGGTCATCAGCACGATGCCGTAGTCGGTCATCTTGCTCATCCGAAGCATGCGGGACGCTCTCTCCTCTCTGGGTCCATTCCCACGCGGGCCCTCCAGCCCGCCGGGGCGTCATATGTAATCTGGACCGTTTCAGTCCACATTGCATTTTGACGGAAGGCGGGCGGCCCTGCGGTTGGAGGGCTTCTGGGACAGGGCTAGGGTGAGGCCCTTGTCACCTGGAGGGAATCCGCCGATGCGTCATCTGCTGCTCCTGGCCACCCTGGCACTGAGTCTGGCGGGCTGTGAGAAGAAGTCCGCGCCCACCCCCACCGACGCCCCGCCGAGCGGCCAGGCCACGGCTCCCCAAGGCTCCCAGGAGGGCACTCCAGCGCAGGCGCCCACCCAGCCGGGCGCTCAGGCGCAGGCGGGCGGGGACTCGGGCCCCATCGTGGTGGGTGAGGTGGGCAGCCTCACGGGCAGTGAGGCCACGTTCGGCGTGTCGGCGCGCAACGGCATCGAGCTGGCGCTGGACGAGGCCAACGCCGCCGGCGGCGTGAAGGGCCGCAAGGTGGTGGTGCGCGTGTACGACAGCCAGGGACGCCCGGAGGAAGGGGCGCAGGCGGCGACGCGGCTGATTACCCAGGACAAGGTGGTGGCGATTCTTGGCGAGGCGGCCTCGTCGGTGTCCATGGCGATGGCGGAGAAGGCGCAGGCGGGCAAGGTGCCCATGATTACGCCCACGTCGACGAGCGCCGAGGTGACGAAGAAGGGTGACTACATCTTCCGCGTCTGCTTCATCGACGAGTTCCAGGGCCTGGTGATGGCGAAGTTCGCGCGCGAGAACCTGAAGCTGTCGCGGGTGGCGGTGCTCACGGACAACAAGAGCGCGTTCTCCATGGGGCTCGCCAACGTCTTCACCGCGAAGTTCCAGGAGTTCGGCGGACAGGTGGTGGGGACGGAGAGCTACTCGAAGGGCGACACGGACTTCCGCGCGCAGTTGACGGCCATCAAGCAGTTGAAGCCGGAGGCGGTGTTCGTGCCGGGCTACTACACGGACGTGGGCATCATCGCGCGGCAGGCGCGGGAGGTGGGGCTGAAGGTGCCGCTCCTGGGCGGCGACGGGTGGGACTCCGACAAGCTGTTCGAGCTGGGCGGGTCCGCGCTGGAGGGCAGCTACTTCTCCAACCACTACTCGCCGGGCAACCCGGACCCGGTGCTCCAGTCGTTCCTGGCGCGCTACAAGGCCCGCTACGGCAGCGTGCCGGACAGCGTGGCGGCGCTGGCGTACGACGCGGGCCGGGTGCTGGTGGAGGCGATGAAGCGCGCCCCGGACCTGAGCGGCCCGTCCTTGCGCGACGCCATCGCGGTGACGAAGGACTTCCCGGGCGTCGCGGGGCGAATCACGCTGGACGCCAACCGCGACGCGGTGAAGGAGGCCGTCGTACTGAAGGTCGCCGGCGGCAAGGCGGAGTTCGTCACCACCGTGACGCCGTAGCGGTGTGTGCCCGGTCCCCCTCCCTCACGGGATGGGGGACTGGATGACGTAGTAGATGGAGTTGAAGTAGCGGTGCAGCGCGTTGAGGAGCTGGACCAGGAAGGGCCAGCCCACCGTGGTGATGCCGAGCAAGGCGGCGGAGACGACGGCGTACTCCACCATGGATTGGCCTCGGCGATTGCGTCGCGTGAGCGAGGCCATCAGCACTTCCCCGGCTGCTGGCAGCCCATGTAGTACTCGCCGCGCGCTTGCGCCGTGGCCTGGTTGTTGTTGGCTTCCCAGTCGCGCCACTCGTTGTTGAAGTAGGTGCCGGCACCATCGCCCTGGTCGATGCGCTGGGTGGGCGCGTTGCTTCCAGTCTGGGCCTTGATGGAAATGCTCACGTTGCGCGGGTCATCTCCGGCATCGTTGTCCAGTTGCAGGGAGGTATCGAGCAACTTCCGTTGGATGGCCTGCCGGACCAACTGCTCCGCGGCGGGAGACATCTGAGTGAAGCCCGAGTTCTCCTGGCTCGAATAGATGTGAGCCACGCGCACGTAGACGTTGGTCGGCTCGGTGTCCTTCACGCCAGGCTCCGTGTTCTGCGGCGTCGTCAGCGCCCACGTGTCGGTGACCAGGGCGATGCGCTCCCAAGGGAGGTAGTAGGTATCCTTGCTTCGATCGCCCTTGGCCTCCGCGTTGTCGTGGACGTCGCCATCCTTGTGCTCCTTCGCGAGGTCGACCTGGGAGAACTCCTGGAGGAAGGTGGTCGGGAGCAGGTAGTTCTGGACGCCGCTGCGCGACGAGCATCGGATGAGCCCACCTCGATTGAACTGGCGCATGTACGAGGCATGCAGCGTCACCCCGTAGCTTCCGACAGCGTTCTGGTCGACCGTGCACTCCACCTGCTGCGCCTCGGGATGCATCCAGCAGGCATGGGCTACCAATTCCTGATGGTGATGCATGGTCCGCAGCCGACACTCGGGTGGGTCGGTCTGATAGCTGTCGATTCCCGACTCATGGTCGCAATACATCTGTCGCGCGAGTCCCTGCGTCTGGCCGAAACCCGCGAAGGCCTCTCCCCCCGTCGGCTCCGCCGCGTAATCCGACACGGCGTAGTCCCAGATGGTGGACAGCGCGGTCTCCTGGGCGTCCAACGTGTGGCGCAGGAGGTCGTCCAGGAAGATGGCGTACATGAACACGGGGATGATGACGAGCATGCACAGCGCCGTCTCCACCGCGGCTGAGCCCCGAGCGCTCCTCGTCCCTCGTCTCGTCCGAGTCCTCACAGCGACACCCCCGGTGCATCCGCGATGGTCGACGCATCGGAGTTACCCGAATCCTCGAGAACCCGCTTCGCCTCGGGCGCCGTGAAGGGGTGCAACTTGGCGCGCCAGTAGGGGGAGAAGAGGTTGGGCGCCTCCGTCCAGCCTCCCTGCTTGAAGCGGTGGTAATACACGAGCGACTTGGACATGGCGGTGCCATCGGCCGCCGACAACGTCAGGCTCCCCCTGCCCTGCCCGCCGTGCTGGAACCTGACGGAGCGCGAGCTGTTGAGCTCCCAGGGCGCCGTCTGAGGGTCCCCTACGTTCAGCCTCATCGAGTAGTAGCTGTAGACCCGGGGCTGCCCCCAGTCGCGGGCCGAGCTCGGGTTCGCGCGGTACTTCATGAAGCAGTTGCCCGAGCCGGCGCACGACGTGAGCGCCTTCGCGTTCGTCCCCTCGAAGCGGTGTTGCCCCACATGCTGCCGACCGCCGTTCTCGTGACCTCCACCATTGGCGTCACTCCAGACGACGGTGTCGTAGTCCGAGGACACCACGTTGTGCTTCCACTGGTGTTGGACAGAGCCCTTCTCGGCGCCGGCGATGGTGGTGCCCTGGTTTCCACTCCTTGAGCCCTCGCTGAAGACCCTGGACTTGTTCTGCACCGCCTTGGCGGAGCCGTCATGCTGGAGCACCGTGTAATTGCCCTCGCCCGGGATGTCCTTGAGCTTCTTGAGGAAGTCCGGGTGAAGATGCTTGGGTGGCTTGCCATTGCGGTTGGCAGGCCAGTCCGAGCGGCTCGCATTCCCGATCTCCGTGACCACGCGGGCACGCGCCTCGGGCGACGTGTTGGCGACACTTCCCTGGCACTCCATGCCATCCACGGCGCAGTTGAACTCGTTGGCGTTCAGGCTCCCGACCGCCGATGCCAGCTCACTGACATTGGGGGCGGTATCCCCCTTGAGTCTGGACAAGCCATGGCTCGAGCCATCCTTGACGGCCTGGAGGGTCTTCTCATGCACTTCCCGCTGGGACGTATGGATGTTGTCGACCATGAGGTCCATGCCTTGCATCGCCGTACGGAAGCTCGGTTCGAGGCCGCGGACGTTGCTGTCGACCATCAGCGCATCCTTTTCGAACCGATTGGCGATCTTCTCGGCATCAGCGGCATGCTTGCAGTGGTCACACGAGAAGCGGCAGGCGACGCACAAGGCCATCTCGATACGGAAGATCTTGTCGAAGTTGTCCTTGCCCGCCCGCAGCATCTCGCCCGTGACACTCGCGGCGGCCATATAGCCGTGCAGGCTGTTCATCGCCACGTAGGAGCCGGCGATGGCCCGGTTGCTGACCGCGTAGTAGTTGAGCGCCCGGGCCTCCAGCACCGCCATGGAGAACGACATGGAGTCACTATGTTGCTGCAGGCTCATCTTCTGCCGCAGCGCATGACTCAAGTTGAAGCTGAGCGTCACCATCAACGCCAGCACCAGGAAGGACAAGGAGCCCAGCACGATGGCCTGCCCGCGCTGGCGGCGCAGCCCTGGCCGGCTCAGTAGGAGAACGGGAAGAGGCATGCGTTCCTCGAGGGGATGTCCGACGTATTGAGATACAGATTCGATTGCATCCGCATGGTGTACGTGGCACGGATGGGAGCGATGTAGACCCCCTTCGATGCCGCACCTTCGTAGGGCCCCTCTCCCGTGGAGACGCTCCCGAACCTGCGCTGAGCCACCTTGGACCGTTCATCGTCCTTCACCTGCCCCAACCGCAGCGACATGTGCAGGTCCCGCCCCCGTGCCGCGTAGTAGATGACCCGGTCCGCGAACGGAATGATGAGCCTGTAGTTGAACGTCACCTGCACGCGAAGCTTGGTGCGTTGGCTCTGTCGCCAATTGTCGGAGGTGGCATTGTCGGGGTCGTCGAAGTCCAGCTCGCCACTCCCACCGCCCAGGTCCTCGCGGGTGGGCCCGCAGATGGTGACCTCGGCGTACTTCAGGCCAACCTTGTCCATCCGGTTGCCCGCCATCTCGTTCCACTTGTCCGTGAACTCCTGGCCACTGCCCACCGGACGCACATACTCGATGCCGTCGGGTCCCTCAGCGCGCTTGGCCAGCATCGGCAGGAGCACGGCGACCGCGGCCTTCTCCATCTCCGCGACGCTGGCATTGTGGATGGAGCCAGCCCGCACCGCCTTGTAGGCCGCGTACTTCGTGAGCAGCCGCGCCTGGTGCATCAGCCCGAGCTGCAGGATGCCCAGGATGAGGAACACGAAGAGCGGCAGGACAACCGCGGTCTCCACCGCGGACTGCCCGGACTGCGCCCTCGCGGGATGTGAGCGGAAGGGGCATCGCATCCATCAATCACTACCACGCACACGGAAACAGCCACAAAGCCAGGGGCTCAAATCTCCCATTCCTGGCCTGCAATGTCCTGCGCCGCACACCCATGACAACCACACATTGGGACGAACCCACTCCAGCAGCCCGCCTGCCCGCCCGCAGCTCGAAGACTGTCTTTCGGGAAACCCGTAAGGATTCACCGTCCACCCTCCAGACAGGCAGCGCCCCTACGGAATGGGCGACTGGATGACGTAGTAGATGGAGTTGAAGTAGCGGTGCAGCGCGTTGAGCAGTTGCACGAGGAACGGCCAGCCCATCACGGTGAAGCCCATCAGCGCCGCGGTGACGACGGCGTACTCCACCATGGCCTGGCCGCGAGGCTTGCGTCGGTTCAGCACGGCCATCAGCACTTCCCCGGCTGCTTGCAGCCCATGTAGTAGTTGCCCCGCTGCCGCGCGGTGGCCTGGTTGTTGTTCACCTCCCAGTCGCGCCACTCGTTGTTGAAGTAGGTGGCGGGGGTCAGTCCCTGGATGACGATTTGCGACGGGGCGCCGCCGTTCTGCGGCTGGATGGAGAGGCTGACGTCACGCGGGTCGTCGCCGGGGGTGTGGTTGAGCGCCAGGCTGGAGGCGAGCAGGTTGCGGTCGATGGCCTGTTTGACGAGCTCCTCGGAGGCGGACGCCATCTGCGGGTAGCCCGAGTTCTCCTGGTTCGAGTAGAGCTGCTGCACGCGCGCGTAGAGGTCACCCTCCTCCTTCTGTCCCTCCCCGGGCGAGAAGCTCTGGCCCTTGGTGAGGGCCCACGTGTCCGTCACCAGCGCGATGTACTCCCACGGGAGCAGGTAGGTGTCCTTCTCGCTCCCTCCCTGGGAGTTGCTGTGGACCTGCCCCTTGTTCTGCTTCTGCTCCTTCGCGAGGTCCACCTGCGAGAACTCCTGGAGGAACGTCGTGGGGAGCAGGTAGTTCTGGACGCTGCTGCGCGCCGAGCAGCGGATGAGCCCTCCCTTGTTGAACTGCCGCATGTAGGCGGCGTGCAACGTGACGCCGTAGCTCCCGACAGCGTTCTGGTCCACCGAGCAGTACACCTGCTTGGCCTCCGGATACAGCCAGCACGCATGGGCCACCACATCCTGGTGGTGGCGCACGTCGTTGTCGCACTCGGGCCCCTTGCCGGGGCCGTAGCTGTCCAGCCCCGATTCGTGGTCACAGAACATCTGCCGGGCCAGGCCCTGCGTCTGACCGAAGTTCGCGAAGGCCTCACCGCCCTCCGGCCTGGCCGCGTAGTCCGACACCGCGTAATCCCAGACGGTGGACACCACGGTCTCCTGGGCGTCCAGGACGTGCTTCAACAGGTCGTCCAGGAAGATGGCGTACATGAACACGGGGATGATGACGAGCATGCACAGCGCCGTCTCCACCGCGGCCGAGCCTCGCGCGAGGCGGCTCCCAGTCCTGGCGCTCACAGCGACACCTCCGGCGCCTCGACGATGGCGACCGCGTCCGAGTTGCCCGCCTCCTCCAGCACCTTCTTCGCCTCATCGGGCTTGAACGGATGCAGCTTCACGCGCCAGTAGGGCGCGAAGAGGTTGGGGGGCTCCGACCAGCCGCCCTGCTTGAAGCGGTGGTAGTAGACCAGGGACTTCGACAGGCTCATGCCATCGGCCGCGGACAGCGTCAGGCTGCCGGTGCCCTGCTCGCCATGCGTGAACTTCACGCTGCGGGAGTTGTTGAGCTCCCAGGGGGCCTCGCGCGGGTTCCCCACGTTCAGCTTCATCGTGTAATAGCTGTAGACGCGCGGCTGGCCCCAGTCGCGTTCCGAGTCGGGGTTGGCGCGGTACTTCATGAAGCAGTTGCCCGAGCCGGCGCACGACGTGAGCGCCTTCGCGTTCGTCCCCTCGAAGCGATGCTGCCCCGAGTGCGCCATCAGCACCGTGTGGCCTCCGCCCCTGTCGTCGCTCCAGATGTTGGCCAGGTAGGGCGCGGTCGCCGGGATGGCGTCCTCCCACGACAACTGGGCAAGGGCCCCCGTCTCGTTGGCCGCCACGGTGGTCCCCTGGTTGCCCCCCATCTGTCCCGGCAGGTAGACGCCCAGCATGTTCTGCACCGTCTTCGACGAGCCGAAGTGACCGACGAACTGGTGCGTCCCCTTGTTGTTGGGGATGGTCTTGAACTCCTCGAGGAACTTCTCGTGCAGGTGGTTGGGCGGCAGGCCCTTGCGGTTGGCGGGCCAGGCCGAGCGACTCGCGTTGCCAATCTCCGTCACCACGCGCGCGCGCGCCTCGGGCGAGGTGTTCGCCACGCTGCCCTGGCACTCCATCCCGTCCACGGCGCAGTTGAACTCGTTGGCGTTGAGCGCCCCCACCCCCGACGCCAGGTCGCTGACCTCCGGCACCGTCTGCGTCTTCAGCAGGGAGAGGCCATGGCTCGAGCCGTCCTTCACCGCCTGCAGCGTCTTCTCATGCACCTCCCGCTGCGAGGTGTGGATGTTGTCCACCATGAGGTCCAGGCCCTCCATGGCGTTCTTGAACTTGCCCTCCAGGCCCCGGACGTCCCGGTCATACATCAAGGACTGCTTGGCGAACTTCGCGGCGATCTGCCCCGCCTCGACGGCGTGCTGGCAGCAGGGGCACTTCCCCTGACAGGCGGCGCACTTGGCGGCCTCGGAGGCGGCGATGGCCGTGAAGTTCACCCCGCCCGCGCGCAGCATCTCGCCGGTGACGCTCGCGGCCGCCATGTACGCGTGCAGGCTGTTCATCGCCACGTAGGAGCCGGCGATGGCCCGGTTGCTGACCGCGTAGTAGTTGAGCGCGCGCGCCTCCAGCACGCCCATGGAGAACGCCATCGCGTCGCCGTGCTGCTGCAGGGACATCTTGCGGCGCAGCGCGTGGCTCAGGTTGAAGCTCAGCGTCACCATCAACGCGAGGACGAGGAACGACAGCGAGCCCAGGACGATGGCCTGCCCGCGAGGAGAGCGGCGACGCGGCCGGCGACTCAGTATGCGAACGGGAAGAGGCATGCGTTCCTCGAGGGCAGGTCGTCGGTGTTGGTGTAGAGGTTCGACTGCATCCGCATGGTGTAGGTGGCGCGGATGGGGGCGATGTAGATGCGCTTGGACGCGGCGGCGTCGTAGGGGCCCTCGCCGGTGGAGGCGCTCCCGAACTTCCGGACGGCCACCTTGCTCTTCTCCGTGCCCTTCACCTCGCCCATGCGAATCACCATGGGCATGTCGCGGGCGCGCGCGGCGTTGAAGATGACCCAGTCCGCGAACGGGACGACCAGCCGGAAGTTGAACGTGACCTGGATGCGCAGCTTGGTGCGGTGGCTCTGCTTCCAGTCAGCGGAGGTGGCGTTGTCCGGGTCGTCGAAGTCCACCTCGCCGCCGCTCCCGCCCGCGTCCGCCTTCGTCGGCCCGCAGATGGTGACCTCGGCGTACTTCAGCTCCGTGTCCGCCATCTTGTTGTCCTTGAGCTCCTTCCACTTGTCCGCGAACTGCTGCCCGCTGCCCACCGGCCGCACGTACTCGATGCCCCCCTGGCCGGACGCGCGCTGGGCGAGCACGGGCAGCAGCACGGCGAGGGCCGCCTTCTCCATCTCCCGCACGTTCGCGTTGTGGATGGAGCCAGCCCGCACCGCCTTGTAGGCCGCGTACTTCGTGAGCAGCCGCGCCTGGTGCATCAGCCCCAACTGCAGGATACCCAGGATGAGGAACACGAAGAGCGGCAGGACAATCGCGGTCTCCACCGCGGACTGCCCGGACTGCGCCCTCGCAAGATGTAAGCGGAAGGAGCATCGCATCCATCAATCACTACCACGCACGCAGAAAGAACCACAAAAGCCGAGGATTCGATTCTTCCGCCCCTGACCGGGAATGTCCTGCGCCTCACATCAATGACAGCCATGAATGGACAAAGCCATCCCAGCCTCCCCGCCTGCCTGCCCGCAGCCACATCAAACAAATACAGGCAACGACCTCGGGGGAATCCACGACATGACGACGCCTCCGCGACACTTCATCGCCCTGGAGGGCAATGAGGTGGCTGTCTTTCGGAAAACACGTAAGGGTTTCCCGTCCGCCCTCCAGGCAGCCGGCGCCCACGCGCGCGAACGCGAATCAACCAGACAGGAATGAAACAGCCCGGTCGAATCCAGCGCGCCAGGAGCGCGCGACTCGTCCCGGGCCAGGGGTTGCCGCCGGCGCCCTACGGAATGGGCGACTGGATGACGTAGTAGATGGAGTTGAAGTACCGGTGCAGCGCGTTGAGCAGCTGCACGAGGAACGGCCAGCCCATCACGGTGAAGCCCATCAGCGCCGCGGTGACGACGGCGTACTCCACCATCGACTGGCCCCGGGCACGCCCCTGCTTCCTCAGCGACTTCTCCACCACGGCCTCCTTCATGGCACAGCCCCGCGCTGCAGCAGCGACAGCTGGAGCTCCACGCCCGGCTCGGGCAGCTTCAGGCGCAGCGTGGCGCGACCCATCGTCGTCCCCCGCATCACCTCGAACCCGATGCCACCGGCGTCCATCGGCTCCACCGCCCCCACCTCCCAGCCCTTCTCCTTCAACAGCGCCCGGTACTTCTCCCCCACCGCCTGGGGAGAGTCCCCCGGAATCCTGCCCGACACCACGTGGTGCGCCGCGCCCTCCATGTCGAAGGACAGCGTCACCGGCTCGCTCAGCTCCGGCGGCAGCGGCATCCACGACGGCACCTTCGAGGCCCGCTTGAGCAGCGGCGCCACCTGCCCCGCCGACACGAAGCCCAGGGTCTCCCCGCCCTGCGCCAGCACGGACACCAGCCGCATCTCCTCCGTGGCCGGGCTCCAGTACCCCACCCAGCCGCCGTTCACCCCGTGCCGCTCTCCGAGCACCGGCAGCCCGTTGTCGAGCAGCACCTTGCGGTAGTGCTCCAGCACCTGCTCGGGCGTGTCCTGCGTGGTGAACCAGGCCACCGCGATGGGCACGTCCGGCCCCAGGTAGTCCACCGCGAGCAGCTCCGCGCGGCTCGCGCGCGGGTACGCCGGGAAGTGCACCAGCGCCCGCTTCAGCGCCGCCTCCTCCGCGGGCGAGCGGCCCGGCGCCTTCGCCGGAGGCGCGTCATCCAACGAGGGCGGAGGAGACCACTCCTCGGACACGTCCCGCCGCCCGTAGACGGCTCCCTCCCAGGCGAAGCCGATCAACGCGCCCACCACGGCCACGGAGAACAGCAGCGCGGGCACGCGAATGACCAGGCTCGACGACTTGGGCATCAGCAGCGCTCCGCCTGGGCGCAGCCCAGGTAGTTGTTCCCTCGCGCGTTGTGCGTCTTCTCGTTGTTGTTGCGGTCCCAGTCCCGCCACTCGCTGTTGAAGTACGTGGCGCTGCCGCCATTCTGGTTCATCGTCTGTGTCGGGCCGCCGCTGGACGGGAACGGGACGATGGAGAGGCTCGCCTCGCGCGGGTCATCCCCCGGCGGCATGTCATCCAGGCGGATGTCGCTGCTGAGCACCTCCTGCGTGGCCTCGTTGACGAACGCCTCCGCGGCCGAGGACATCTGCTCGTAGGCCGGGTTGTCCCCGCTCTTGTAGATCTGCGACACGCGCGCGTAGAGGTTCTCCTGGTCGCTGTCCTCGGTGCCCGGCTCGTAGCGGGCCTCCTTGGTCAGCGCCCAGGTGTCCGTCACGATGGCGATGCGCTCCCAGGGCAGCAGGTAGACATCGCCCGCGAGGCCCCGCGGGTCGTCCTGCAAATCACCGCCCTGCGCGTTGCTGTGGATGCCGTCGCTCTTCTTCTTCGTCTGGCGCGCCAGGTTCACCTGGCTGAAGTCCTGGAGGAAGGTGCGCGGCAACAGGTAGTTCTGCACGCCCAGGCGCGCCGAGCAGCGGATGACGCCGCCCTTGCCGAAGTCATCCATGTACGCCTGGTGCAGCGTCACGTTGTACGCGCCCGCGGGCCCACCACCGCCGCCGCCGTTCGGGTCCGCCTGGTTCAGCGTGCACTGCACCTGCTGCGCGCCCGGGTTGAGCCAGCACGCGTGCGCGGTGACTTCGGCGTGGTGGCCCTCGTCGTTCTCGCACTCGGGGCCCTTGCCGGGGCCGAAGCTGTCCAGGCCCGACTCGTGGTCGCAGTACTGGAGGCGCGCGTAGTACTGGGCGCCGTTGAAGCCATAGAAGGGCTCCTCCGCGCCGCCCTCGGGCGGAGGGTTCTTGGGCTTGGTCGGATAGTCCTGGACGGCGTAGTCCCAGATGGTCGACAGCGCCGTCTCTTGCGAGTCCAGCGTGTGCCTCAACAGGTCATCGACGAAGAGCGCGTACATGAACACGGGGATGATGACGAGCATGCACAGCGCCGTCTCCACCGCGGCCGCGCCGCGCCTCGCGCGTTGTCCATAAGTCTTCACAGGGCCACCCCGTCCACCTGGGACATCTGCGCCGCGTCCGAGTTGCCCGCCGCGTCCAGCACCTGCTGCGCGTCCCCCTTGGTGAAGGGGTGCAGCTTGGCGCGCCAGTACGGCGCGAAGAGGTTGGGCGCCTCCTTCCAGCCCTCCTCGCCGAAGCGGTGGTAGTAGACCAGGGACTTGGACATGGCCATGCCCTCGGTCGCCGCCACGGTAAGGCTGCCCTGGCCCTGCTGTCCGTGGGTGAGGCGCACCTGCGCGGACGAGTTGAGCTCCCACGGCGCCTGGCGCGTGTTGCCCACGCGGAAGGGCATGGACACGTAGCTGTAGACGCGCGGCTGGCCCCAGTCCCGGTCCGGGTCCGGGTTGGCGCGGAACTTCATGAAGCAGTTGCCGGAGCCCGCGCAGCCGGTGAGCGCGCGCGTGTTGACGCCCTCGAAGCGGTGCTGGCCGGAGTGCGCGCCGTTGTTCACGTGGCCACCGCCGCCGTCGTCGCTCCAGACCTCCGACTTGAAGTTGCTGGTGCCCACGCCGTGCTCCCAGCGGTGGAAGATGTTGCCCTCGTCCGACGCGGCCACCATGGTGCCGTCGTTGCCGCCGGACTGGCCGCCCTGGGTGAGCTGCCCCTTGCTCTTCACCGTCTTGGCGGTGCCCTTGGTGCCGGAGATGAGCTTCGTCGCCTCGTTGTCCGGAATCTCGTCCAGCTCATCGAAGAACTGCGAGTTGAGGTACTTGGGCAGGTTGGCGGACGCGCCTGCGCCGGGGCTGTCGCGGTTGGCGGGCCAGCCCGAGCGCGTGGCGTTGGCGATCTCCGTCATCACCCGCGCGCGGGCCTCGGGCGAGGTGTTGCTCTCGCTGCCCTGGCACTCCATGCCGTCCACGGCGCAGTTGAACTCGTTGGCGTTGATGGAGCCCACCGCGGAGACCAAATCCGTGGCGAGCGGCGCGGTGTAGTCGCGCAGCTGCCCCAGGCCGTGGCTCCTGCCGTCCTTCACCGCCTGGAGCGTCTTGTCGTGGACCTCGCGCTGGGCGGTGTGGATGTTGTCCACCATCAGGTCCAGGGCCTCCATGGCTTGACGGAAGTTGGACTCGAAGGCCTCCACCTTGTCGTCGTAGTCCTTGCCCGCGTCGCGGAAGTCGCCGGAAATCTTGAACGCCTCCGCCATGTGCTCGCAGTGGTCGCACATGAACTCGCAGGCGACGCACAGGCCGAACTCAATCATGGCGATCTGCATGAAGTTGTTCGACGACGCGCGCATCATCTGGCCGGTGAGGCTGGCGGCGGACATGTACGCGTGCAGGCTGTTCATCGCCACGTAGGAGCTGGCGATGGCCCGGTTGCTGACGGCGTAGTAGTTGAGCGCGCGCGCCTCCAGCACGGCCATGGAGAACGACAGCGTGTCGCTGTGCTGCTGCAGGGACATCTTGCGGCGCAGCGCGTGGCTCAGGTTGAAGCTCAGCGTCACCATCAGCGCCAGGACGAGGAACGACAACGAGCCCAGGACGATGGCCTGCCCGCGCTGGCGGCGGCGGGCGGGCCGGCTCAGTAGGAGAACGGGAAGAGGCATGCGTTGCTCGCGGGCAGGGCGTTGGCGCCCAGGTACAGGTTGGACTGCATCCGCATGGTGTACGTGGTGCGGATGGGCATGATGTAGATGCCCTGGGAGGCGGCGCTCTCGTAGGGGCCCTCGCCCGTGGCGGCGCCGCCGAAGCGACGGGTGGACGTCTTGGATTGCTCCTCCGCCTTCATCTTCCCCATGCGCATCAGCATGGGCACCTCGCGGCCGCGCGCGGCCTTGTAGATGACCCAGTCCGCGAACGGCACCACCAGCCGGTAGTTGAGCGTCAGCTGGATGCGCAGCTTGGTGCGGTGGTTCTCCCGCCAGCCGTCCGGGTGGATGTTCTCCGGGTCGTCGAAGTCGAACTCACCGCCGCCGGACACCTCCTCCTGCGTGGGGCCGCAGATGGTGACCTCGGCGTACTTGAGGTTCGCCCCGGGCATCTGGTTGTTCTTCAGCTCCTCGAACTTGGTCTCGAACTCCTGGGCGCTGCCGACGGGCTTGACGACCTCGATGCCCGCCTCGCCCGAGGTCCGGGTGCTGAGGATGGGCAGGAGCACCGCGAGCGCGGCGGCCTCCATGGTCTCCACCTTGGCGTTGTGCAGCGAGCCGGCGCGCACGGCCTTGTACGCGGCGTACTTCGCGAGCAGCCGCGCCTGGTGCATCAGCCCCAGCTGCAACGTGCCCAGGATGAGGAACACGAACAGCGGCAGGACGATGGCGGACTCCACCGCGGCCTGGCCTGATTGGGCCCTTGTGGGGACGGAACGCATCCAGCCTCGCTTCAGGAGCGGCACCCCACCGGGGGCTGCCGCCGGACGACAACAGGGTTGCACGGACCTTTAGATCTCGCGAATGAAGGGCCCGTTGTTGCGAGCCCCGTCCCCCCCTCTGGGAGCATCCCTCTCCTTGGGAGAAAATGCCGTGCGCGAAAGAGCTGTTCGGCCAGATGACCGATGGGTCCCCGGAAAACTCTCAGCGCCTGGAAAAGCGGGTGACGTGAAGAGACATCCATGCACCGCTCGGACGGCTGCTTTCGGGGGGGATTGACCGGGCTAGCGGCGGCGGGCCATCTCCTGGATGAGCTCCACGTAGCGGCGGTTCTTGGGGTTGAGCTTGAAGGCCTTGCGCAGGGCCTCGTCGGCCAGGGCCCACTGGCCCTCGCCCTGGGCCACCTCGCCCAGCAAGGCCCAGCCATCCTCCAGGCCGGGCTCCTGGCGGACCACCTCCTGGAGCTCCTGGAGGGCCAGCCGGCCGTGGGACTCGGGCTTCATCAGATACCGGGCCCAGGCGCGCCAGGCGTGGTGCAGGGGCTTGGGCTCGATGTCGCAGGCGTACTCGAAGTACTCGAACGCGCCGGCGTACTGCTTGTCGTTGAGGCGGCGGCGGGCCTCGTCGAACTGCGTCCTGGCGTCGAGCAAATCCGTGCGGATGCGGAACTGCTCGGCGGTGGAGGGGCGCCCGGTGGCGGTGCGCTCCTTCTCGCGGTGGGCGGCGCGGCGCTTCCGCCACAGGAGGTTCTGCTCCGCGTCGGACAGGGTGCCATAGGCGCGGGCGTAGGCGGCGAGCAGGGACTCGGCCTTCTCCTTGAGCTCGGGCGTCTGGAAGCGCAGGGGTGAGAAGCGCTCGGCCCAGGCGAGGAAGGCCCGGCGCAGCGGCAGGGGCTGCACGTCCTCGGGCACCTCCAGCAGCGCGAAGGGGTCCTTGGCGCGGTGCGCGAGGAAGGCCGACACCAGCGCGTCGCGCGTGGGCACGTCCTCGTCGCTGAAGGGCAGGCCCCGGGCGGCGACGGGCTCGGGCGCCACGGGCTCGGGAGGCGGGGCGGCCACGGGCACCGCGCGCGAGGACAGCTCCACGGCCCGGGCGTCCACGTCCTCCACGAAGCCCGCGACGCCCAGCAGGCACAGCGCGTACAGGCGGCGCAGGACGGTCTCCATGTCGAAGCCCGTGCGCTCCATCAGCTCGTTGAAGGTGGGGCGCTGGCGCAGCTGCTGGAGCAGCCGGGCGTCCTTGGACGACAGCTTGGGGCCCGACTCCACGGCGGGCATCTGCCCGAAGCGGCGCTCGTCGGTGAAGGTGAAGTGGGTGGCCACCGCGTCGAAGGGCATCACGCCCTCCACGCCCGTGAGGATGAGCTGCGCGGTGTTCATCCGCACGCTCGCGTCGGGCGTCTCCACGTCCGCGATGAGGCGGTACTTCGCGTCCACCCACCGGAAGCAGTCGAGCAGCTTGTGCGCCAGGTTCGCCTGCAGCTGCTTGTACAAGTCGAACGGGCTGATGAGCCCCTTCTGCACCAGCAGCCCGCCCATCTGCATGCCCGAGGAGACGCTCTCCGCCAGCGACTTCTGGTAGTCGGCCTCGGACAGCTTGCCCTTCTCCACCAGGTACTTCCCCAGCGTCTCGTGGAGCAGGTTGGACTGGCACGCCACGGGCGAGCCTTCCTCGAAGAGGATGCGCTTCTCGCGCTGGCGCACCTTCAGCTCCAGCGTGCACGTGCGCTCCTCGGCCATCAGCGCCTGGAGCAGCAGCGGGAAGGGCGTGTCCGCGAGCAATCCCTCGCGCTGCCGGAGCACCTGCGACGGGGAGGGAAACATGGAGCGGGGGCCTCGGCTGTGGACGCGGGGAGGGACGACGTCTTGAAGCCTACGCCCGTCCCGCCACTCCAGACATCCCCCGGCCCCAGGGCCCTTCACCAGGAGGTCCGAACAGCGAGCGGACCGGCCTCCACTCGCGGTCCGGGGGTCTGGGGCTACCCGGCGCGCTACTCGATTGGGGGCCCGGCCTCTTCCCAGCCGGCGGCCGAGGGTGCCTCGCCCGGGGAGTAGCCCTCGCCGTAGCCGCCGCCATAGCGGTGGGTGCGCTGGGTGAACAGGCCCATCTGGCGGGCCATCGTCGCGCCCGTGCCCAGCACCAGCGCGAGCAGCACCGCGTAGGTCAGCGGACGGCTGGGTCGGGACAGCCACGCCCACCGGCGCTCGCGGCGACGCTGGAAGCCCGGGGCGACGACGTACTCGTTCCACGCCGCGTCCCGAGCGCGCTTCGCGTCCGCGCTGCGCCCGTCCTTCGCCAGGGCCCGGGCGAGCAGGTAGCGGCCCTCCACCGAGCCCAGCCGCGTCGCGCAGAAGCGCTCCAGCGCCTCGATGGCGCCCTTCACCTCGCCGCGCTTCAATCGGAAGCGGCCGCGCTCCAGGTCGATGGCGCCCTGGCGGTAGCCGGCGTCCAGCTTCGCCGCCTCGTCCAGGAGCAGCTCGCCGCGCTGCGCGTCGCCCGCGCCCAGGTATGCGACGCCGAGCAGGAACAGGGTGTCCACGTCCTCGTCGCCCGCCTCCAGGTTGGGCTTGAGGATGTCCACGGCCTCCTCATAGCGCTTCTGCTCCACGCGGATGTCCGCCAGTTCGTGGCGCGCGCGGCGCTCGTGGGGGTTGGTGAGGATGGTCCCCGCCAGGTACCCGGCGCGCTGGAAGCGCTTCATCATCCGCACGGGGCTGGGCAACAGCCGCCACGTGAAGCGGTCCGCCACGAAGATGAAGACGATGACCAGGCCCAGCGACAACAGCGGGCTGCCCGTCAGCAGCGTCAGGAACATCCACAACAGCCACTTGCTCATACGCTCCTCGAAATCCCTCGCGCGCGCCGGCTCGACTACAAGAGCCGCGCGCAGACGGCGCTGTGCACGTCCGCGCCCTTCTCCGTCAAGGCCAGTCGCCCGTTCGTGAGCGTCGCGAAGCCGTGCTCCACCAGCCGCGCCACCTCCGCCCGTCGGGGCTCCACCGGCTGGCCATATCGCTCACACACCGCCTCCCAGTCCACGCCCGACACCAGCCGCAGCCCCATCGCCAGCCGCTCCGCGAACAGCTCCTCGGCGCCCAGCGCCTCGCGGCTGTCCTCGGGCAGGCGCCCCGCCTCCACCTGGGCCAGGTACCTCTCCGGGCTGCGCAGGTTGGCGTAGCGCGAGGGCTCGGGGGACAGCAGCATCCCCGTGGCGCCCACGCCCAGCGCCAGGTACTCGCCGCCCGTCCAGTACAGCGCGTTGTGCCGGGAGCTGAAGCCCGCTCTGGCGTGGTTGGAGACCTCGTAGCGGGTGAGGCCCGCGGCGCCGTACACCTGGCGCACCGTGGCGGCCATCGTCACCACGTCGTCGTCCGAGGGCAGCTCCAGCTCGCCGCGCTTGAGCTGCTTGGACAAGGGCGTGTCCACCGCCAGCACCTCGCGCTCCACCGTCAGCGCGTACGTGGACAGGTGCTCGGGCTGGAGCGCCACCGCGCGGCGCGCGTCCTGCTCCACCTGGGCCACCGTCTGGCCGTGCACGCCGTAGATGAAGTCCATGGACACCACCGGGAAGCGCGCGCGCCGTGCCAGCTCCACCGCGCGCTCCACCTGCTCGGCGTCGTGCGCGCGGCCCAGCGCCTTGAGCGTCCGGGGCTCGAAGGACTGGACGCCCAGGGACAGCCGATTCACGCCCGCGGCCCGGTAGCCCTCGAAGCGCTCCGCGTCCGCGCGCTCCGGGTTGCCCTCCAGCGAGACCTCCGCGCCGGGCGACACCTTCAGCCTCGCGGCGATTCCGTCCAGCACGCGGGAGACGTAACGCGGATGCCACAGTGACGGAGTTCCACCGCCCAGGAAGATGGACTCCAGGGGCTTGTCGCGCAGCCCGGGCGAGACGGCGAGGCGCGCGTCGAGCTCCGCCAGCACCGCGTTCGCGTAGCGCTCCTCGGGCACCTGGCGCGCCACGGCCACGGCGAAGTCGCAGTACGGGCACTTCGCGAGGCAGTAGGGGAAGTGCAGGTACAGCCCGAAGCGGGCCGCCGGCATCCCCGTGAGCAGGTCCACTGGCGCGTCGAACGGCATGAGGAGCAAACCTCTACTTCCGGCCCTTCAATTGCGCTTCCAGTTTGGCGATCTTCGCCTTGTAGCCAGCCGCCGCCTCGAGGGCCGTCTCGGCCGCCACCAGCTTGCGCTTGAGGTTGGCCGCGTCCGCCTTGAGCCCCTCCCGCTCGGCCTCCCAGTCGGCGGGCGCACTCGACGCCACGGGCTGTGATGCCTGGGCCAGCTTCTCTTCCAGCGCCTCGCGGGCCTGCTGCTCGGCGCGCAGCTTCGCCTCCGCCGCAGACAGCGCCGCCTTCGCCTCCTCCAGCTTCTTCTCGGACGCGGCGCGCGTCGCGGCCGACTCCTGCGCCTTGCCCGCCTGCGAGGACTCCGCGCGAGCAAGCCTTGCCTCGGCCTCCTGGAGCTTCGAGGTCAGCTCCGCGCGCGTCGCTTCCACGGCCTCGAGCTTCGAGGCCAGCTCCAGCCGCGCCACCTCGACGTCCTTGAGCCGGGTCTCCGCCGCCTGGGCCGCCGCCTCCTCCTTCTGCTTGCCGGCCTGCGCGGTCTGCGCCGCCTGGCTCGCGCGGGCCGCGTCGGTCTTCGCCGTCTCCAGCGCGCCCTCCAGCATCTTCAGCCGCTGCTGGAGCCGCTCCGCCTTGTCCGCCTCGGCGCGCGCGGCCTCCAGCTCCTCGCGCAGCTCCGCCAGCTGGGCCTCGGCGCCGCCCTGCCCTTCCGCCAGCGCATCCGCGCGGGCTTCCACTTCCGCCGCGTGCACCTGCGCGTCGGAGCGCTCCGCCTCCGCGGCCTCGCGGCGCACGCGCTCCAGGGACACCTCCTCCTTCGCCTGCGCGAGCGCGCCCTGCACCCGGACGAGCTCCGCCTCGCGCTGCGCGGAGGCCGTCTCCAGCATCGTCACCCGCGCGGCCAGTCCCACGCGCTCGGCGTCCGTGGTGGCGGTCTTCATCTCCGCGGCGGCGAGCTGCTTCTTGAGATCGTCGCGCTCGGCGTGCGCGGCCTCCAGCGCCGCGGACACCTCGCCCACCTTCGCCTCGGCCTGCTGCGCCGCCTCGCCCAGCGCGGCCGCGTCCGCCTCCATGCGGTCACGCAGCGAGACCTGCTCGACCTCCAGCGCCTCCAGCGCCTCCTTCAGCGCCGCGGCCTCGCCCTCCGCCACCTGCGCCCGCTCGCCGGCCTGCGCGAGCCCCTCTTCCAGGGCCTGGGCGCGCTCGTTCGCGCGCGCGGCCTCGGTCTCCAGCCGCGCCGCGAGTCGGGCCACCTCGGCGGCGCGTTGCTCCAGCGCCTGCCGCAGCACGGGCAGCTCGGAGGCCTCCGTGGTGCGCGCGGTGAGCGCCGCGCGCAGGCCCACGATTTCGGCGTCCTTCAGGGCCAGCGCCTTCTCCAGCTCGGAGGTCTGCGCCTGCAGCGTGCGCAGCCCCTCCTCCACCACCGCGAGCTGGCGGCGCGCCTGGTCGCGCTCCTCCTCCAGCGTGCGCGAGCGGGTCTGCGCCTCCTCCAGCGAGCTCTTGGACCAGTCGCTCTCGCTCTCCACCGCGGAGAGCGCGCCCTGCGCCTCGGCGAGCGCGGCCTCCAGCTGGCCCACGCGCAGGCCCAGCGAGTCGCGCTCGGCCGTGGCCGTCTCCAGCTCGCCGCCCAGCCGCTCCACGTCGGAGAGCACCTGCTGGTACTGCTCCTGGACGGCCTCCAGCGCGCCCTGCGCCTCGGACTTCTCCGCCGCCAGCTCCGCGACGCGGTCCTGCGCCAGCGACAGCGCCTCCTTGGCGCCCACCAGCTCCTCGGCCACCGCGCCCCGCGACTCGCGCTCGTCGTGGAGCTCCGCCGTCAGCCGGGGGACCTCCGACTCCACCTCCGCGAGCGCCCGCGACAAGTCCTTGCGGTCCGCCTCCACCGCGGACAGCTCCGCCTCCACCGCGGCGAGCTTCGCCTCGGCGTCCGCCGCGCGCTTCTCCGCGCTGGCCAGCGCCTCCGAGGTCTGCGCCAGCTTCGCCGGGGAGTCCTTCACCGCCCCCAGCTGCGCCTTGGCCTCCGCGGCCTCCTTGCGCGCCTGGGTGAGCGACTGCTTGAGCCCCGTCACCTCCCCGTCGCGCTCGGCGTACAGGGTGCGCGCCCGGGCCAGGGTCTCCGTCTTCTGCCGGACGACGGCCCGGAAGTACTCGAGCTTCTCCTCTGGAGAAGCCCCCATGGGCATCCGGGGCTCGGCGGCCTCCTTGAAGGGATCATCCCCGGGCACCCGCACCGCCCGCGAAACCGGGGCCGGGGTGGTGGCGACGGGGGCGGGGGTGGCCGCGGGGGCCTTGGCCGCGCCCGTGCCCGCCGACGACAAAGCCGGGGACGCCGCCGGACGGCGAGGGGGCAGAGGGGGCGGGGCAGCGGGCGGTGGCGCCGAAGGCGGGGGCTTGGGCTGGGGCCTGGGGAGGGCAGTGGCGGTGGGGGCGGGGGGGGCCGCTTGGACGCCAGTGTCCTCCAGGTCCAGGCTGTCGCGCAGGTCCGCGAGCGGATCCACCTCTTCCGGAGGTGACGGCATGGGCCCACGCAGGTTACCGCCCGGCGGCGCGGCCTACCAGGGACGCGTGACGGGAAGGGTCGGTTCGGGCGACCGGACGCGGGGAGGCCCCACGGACCCCTCGACGCCGGGGCGCCTGGGCGTTAGCCAGTGAGGGATAAATCTCACCTCGCCTTGCCCTCCTGGGGGGCGAGTGCCAGCTTCGGACCCTTCCATATGGCCATCCGCTACGCGCTGCCCAACGGGCTCACTGTCGTCTTCGAGGAACAGCACGCCGCCAAGGTCGCGGCCTTCCAGGTCTGGGTGAAGGTCGGCAGCGCCGACGAGCGCCCGGACCAGGCGGGCCTGGCCCACCTGCACGAGCACATGCTCTTCAAGGGCACGGAGCGGCGCGGCCCCGGCGAAATCGCCCGGGACGTGGAGGCCCACGGCGGGGAGATCAACGCCTGGACGTCCTACGACCAGACGGTCTACCACATCGTCATCGCCAGCCAGTTCGCCCGGACGGGCCTGGACATCCTCGGGGACGCGGTGCGCCGCTCCGCCTTCGACGCCGAGGAGCTCTCGCGCGAAATCGAGGTCGTCTGCGAGGAGATCAAACGCAGCCAGGACACCCCGTCCCGGCGCGCGTCGCGCGACTTGTTCTCCACGGCCTTCCAGCGCCACCCGTACCGGCTGCCGGTGCTGGGGACCGCGGAGAGCGTGCGCAGCTTCAGCCGCGAGAAGGTGCTGGAGTTCTACCACCGGTACTACACGCCGAAGAACATGGTGCTGTCCGTCTCGGGGGACCTGAGCGAGGCGGAGCTGCGCGGGTGGGTGGATGAGATCTTCGGTGGGGACTGGGGCCGGCCGTTCGAGGGGGAGGTGAAGCGCCCCGAGGAGCCCGCGCTCACGGGCCGCCGCGTGCTCCTGCGTCCGGACGAGGTGAAGGAGGCGTGGCTGCACCTGACGTTCCCCATTCCGGAGGCCGCGCACCCGGACACGCCCGCGCTGGACGTGCTGGCGATGATGGTGGGTCAGGGGGAGGCGTCCCGGCTGTCGCGCGAGGTGAAGCGCCGCCACAACCTGGTCAACGACATCCACGCCTTCGCGTACACGCCGCAGGACCCGGGGCTGTTCTCGGTGTCGATGACGCTGCAGCCCGGCCACTGCGAGCGCGCGCTGGAGGAGGCGGCGAAGACGCTGGCCACCATGCGCGTGACGCCGGTGACGGCGGACGAGCTGTCCACGGCGAAGGCGCTGCTGGAGGCGGAGGCCGTCTACCAGCGCGAGACGGTGCAGGGCGTGGCGCGGAAGATGGGCTACTTCCAGTCCGGCATGGGCAGCCTGGAGGCGGAGGCGCGCTACTACGAGGCCGTGCGCTCGCTGACGCCCGAGCACATCCAGAAGGCGGCGGAGAAGTACCTGCGGCTGGACAAGGCCATCGTCACGGCGCTGTTGCCGCACGGGACGGAGTTCACGGAGGCGCAGGTGAACGCGGTGCTGGACCGCGTGGAGAAGGGCCCCGTGGCCGCGCCGCCCGAGCGCAGGGCGAGCAAGGTGTCGGCGGGCGAGCCCTCGCTCAAGCTGGGCGCGAAGGCGAAGGGTCCCAGCGACATCATCCAGGAGACGCTGCCTTCGGGGGCGAAGGTGGTGGTGCGCGTGGAGCCGGCGGTGCCGCTGTTCGCGGTGCGCGCGGCGTTCATGGGCGGGTTGCGCTACGAGACGCCGGCGGACAACGGACTGACGACGCTCTTGGCGCGCAGCCTCACGCGGGGAACGCCGACGCGGGACGCGGAGGAGATTTCGCAGCTCGCGGACATCTACGCGGGCAGCATGGGGGGCTTGAGCGGACGCAACTCGGTGAACCTGCGCGGGGAGTTCCTCTCGCGGCACTTCGAGGCGGCGTTCCGGCTGTTCTCCGACAGCGTGTTGCACCCCTCGTTCCCCGAGGTGGAGGTGGCGCGGGAGCGCTCGCTGATGCTCCAGGACATCCTCACGCGGGAGGACAAGCCGTCGGGCCTGGCGTTCGACCTGTTCAACCGGACGCTGTTCCGGACGCACCCGTACCGGATGCCGACGCTGGGTGAGAAGGAGTCGGTGGAGGCGCTGGGGCCCGAGGCGCTCCGCGCGTACCACGAGAAGTACATGGACCCGTCGCAGCTGGTGCTGACGGTGGTGGGCGACGTGAAGGTGGACGAGGTGCTCGCGCTGGCGAACGAGTACTTCGGCAAGTCGCGGGGCAAGGCCGCGCCGGCGCCGCGCATCCTGGAGGAGGGACCGCTGGAGGGTGCGCGCGAGGAGAAGCGCGTGCTGGCCAAGGCGCAGTCGCACCTGGTGATGGGCTTCCGGGGCATGCGCATCAACGACCCGGAGCGGCACGCGCTGGAGGCGCTGTCGGGGGTGTTGTCCGGCCAGGGCGGGCGGCTGTTCGTGGAGCTGCGCGACAAGCGGTCGATGGCGTACAGCGTGAGCAGCTTCGGCGTGGAGGGCATCGAGCCGGGCTACTTCGCGGCGTACATGGGGACGAGTCCGGAGAAGGTGGACGCGGCGCTGGAGGGCATCCGCGCGGAGCTTCGGCGCGTGCGTGACGAGCGGATTCCCGAGGCGGAGCTGGAGCGGGCGAAGCAGAACCTCATCGGCACGCATGAAATCGCGCTCCAGCGCAACGGCGCGCGCGCGGGGATGATGGCCATGGACACCCTGTACGGGCTGAACCTGGACAACTTCCTGCACTACGCGGAGCACATCGCCGCGGTGACGTCGGAGCAGGTGCGGGACGTGGCGCGCAAGGTCATCGACTTCGACAAGAGCGTGCTCGCCGTCGTCGGGCCGTGAGCTTGGGTTGGCGAGCGCCGGGGTTGGGGCGCTCGCCTTCTCGTTGCGGGGCTACTTCTGGCCACTGAGCGCGGTGAGGAGTGGGTTGTCTCGGTAGACGCGCCAGAAGTCGTCTCCGTACTTCTGGCGGGCCTCTTCGGGAATCTCGAAGGGGTGCCAGGTGATGTCGCGGAAGCCCGCCTCGGCGAGGGTGGCTTCGTAGACCTGGGTGGACCAGCGGAAGTACTCGAAGGGCGCGGGCGGCTCGGTGAGGAAGAGGGCCTTGCAGAAGTGGCGCCCGTCCTCGAACTGCTCGCTGAGGACCTCGACGCCGTAGGGCGCCCAGCTCGAGCGGGCCACGTCGAAGGTCGGGTCGATGGTCATCGCGATGAACCGTCCGCCGGGCTTGAGGTTGGCGTAGGCGCCGCGGCACATGTCGAGCAGCTCCTGACGAGCGCCCGCGTAGTTCAGCAGGTAGACGGCCGTGACCAGGTCGAAGTCGCCGAGTCGTGGGAGGGCTCGGGCGTCGAGCACGTGGTAGCGCAGTCCGCGGGGTTGGGTTTGTTCCTTGTCGCGCGCGAGCTGGACCATCTCCAGGGAGATGTCCACGCCCTCCACGCCGTCGGCGCCGAGTTCGTTGAGGAGCCGTGAGTAGTGGCCCGTGCCACAGGCGAGGTCCAACACACGCTTCCCGCGCAGGTCGCCGACCAGTCGCAGGAAGGTGTGTCGCTCTGGGATGGGCAGAGCGGCGGTGTTCTTGAACTGCTCGTACTTGGTCCCGATGCTGTCGTACTGCTCGGACATGCGTGCGCCCCCGGTGGAAGGGGACGATGCGAGCAGGGGTGCTGGCGCGAGTCAAACGGGTGTGAGCTTCACGCCGGTGGCCTTCTTCTTCGTTAGGGCACGCTGGAGGTCCTCGGAGACGATGAGAGCGATGGACCAGCCCCAGGTGCGGAACACCTTCGCATCCCCCACCTTCGCGGGGTCGATGCGCATGCCATAGACATCGCGGTACTGGCCCAGCTTCTCGGGTCGACGGTCCTCCTCGGTCCAGTAGAGCACCTCTTCCGTCGCCCCATCGTCGATGCAGCGGATGAGCTTCGTCGCCACGAGGATGAAGTACGCGTCGGGGCGTCCCTCGATATTCACGGGGACGAGTTGCACATCGTCAGGGGCAAGTTCCTGGAAGAGGTTGGCCACGGTGACATGGACTACCGGGGTGCTGAAGCCCGCCAGGGAGAAGTCGAGCGCCTTACCCGGCACTTCGATGGGAACAGAGAGCCGTCCGCTCACCGCTACCGGATGGCCCTCCCTGAACATCCAGGGGTCCTCCAGCTCACGTCCTCCAGACTCGCGGGGATGCCCCAGGTCCCATCGGCCCGGCACGGAGACATCGTCGGTCAATTGGAAGTACCGCTTCACCATCGCGCAGCCTCGGTCTCACTCGCTTCGCGTCAGCAACTTGTTCAAGCCCGAGCCAGGAGTGGAGACCTCCCTCGCGAGCCGTCTGAGTTCCGTGACCAGGACCTCACGACACTCCATCACCGTCCGGCATCCCTTCGTCGCTTCTTCCAGCCGTGCATAGACGCGCTCATGATAGCGCTGCGGATGGGGACCTCGATGGCCTTGAACCTCGACCACGTTCTCGGCGTCCTTCAGCTCCATCCCCGCCTTCGCGAAGATTCGTCGGAACCGTGGCGTCCAAGGGCCACCCCGGACCGGAGATTTGCTGTTCTTGTCGGTGGCGATGTGATGGTTCTCGGGGTCCCTGCCGCCCATCTCACGTGACGCCATGGCGACGGCGTTGGGAGCCAGCGCGATGGTGAAGCCATCTGCTGCCATCGCCACCGACTGGACGCCTCCGATCGCCCCGTAGCGGTAACCCGCCTGAGACTCGACGAAGAGCGCGGCCTGCGAGGAGCCGGGCAGCCTTGAGGAGCGAGCCAACAGTCCCGCTGTATTCCCCAGAGCAGCGGTGGTCAGCATGACGAAGATGCGCGCCGCGTTCTCTCCAAGGACTTCACCGTAGACCTCTCCCGCGTCACGGAGTTGCTCGAAGGTCGTGGCCCGGTCCACGGTCCGCACCAGCGAGACCCATCCATCCAGGATGCGCCAGACCGTGTCGACGCCCAGGTAGGCGATGGCCGAGGCCGTCAGCAGCGCAGCAAGGCCCTTACTCATGGGCTCGGGCAATACCCAGAGGAGCATGTACATGCTGACGGAGGCACTCACCGTCGCCATCAATGCCTGTGGGTCCGCCATGTCCTCCAGCGCTTCCGCCGTCTCCTCCCAAACTGACTCCATTGCGATGGCCATGGCCAACGAGTACTTGCCGTCGCTGGCCAGCAATGGGCCCTCCGTCAGCAGGCGGAGGCAATCACCCGGTTGGTTCTTCCGCTCACACCAATGGCCGTAGGCGCGCGTCAGCGCATCGTCCGCGTAGGACTCCAGCAGGCTCGGTCCATCGGGTGAATCTTGCTCCTTCCGGGGGATGAGCCGTGGTCCCTGGTTGTCGAAGAAGAACACCCCACTCCGCTCGGGAACACCGAAGAGTTCGCGTGCCTCTCGCATGGGACTCGCGAAAGGTCGCACGTCTCGAGCGAGTACCACCACTGCGGCCTCGAACTCCTCTTCGTCCAACTCCACCGGCGCAGCATCGTCCTGGGCGATGGGAGCGTGTGCCAGTGGAGGCTCGACCCCTGTCTCCAGGCGAACCAGACGCGTCGTCCCGCATCCCGTCACGGCCAGCGCAAGCAACAGCCCGACAATCCCGAGCGCTTTCATCCACGCCCTCCCTCTCCGGACTCGTTCCCCGAAGACTGGGCTCCGGGATATCAGAGTGAGTGGGCTGGTGAGGACAAGAGACTCCTCCGCAATCAATCAGAGTTCAGTGCCAGGGAGCACGGGTGACGGCGGCGGTGGCTCCGCTTCCGGCACCTCCCGGAGTCCCATCGACAGCGCCGAGTCGAGCGCATCGAGCAGTGGCCCCGTGGGAGCCCCAGGCAACGTGTTGCACGCCCGGACAAGGTCGCGCTTCCTGCGCAGCTTCTCCGGCTGCCGCTTCGCCTCCACCGCGAGCGCCTCCACATCCACCGGCGCCGACAGCAAGACAGCACACGTGCGGAACAACTCCATCCGCGCGCGGTCGTCCTCCTCCAACAACACCGGCGCCCCGTCCAGCTTCAGCCCCTTGAAGCCCAACGCCCGCACCTGCTCCACATCGAGCACCAGCACACCGTTCTCCGTGGGACGTGGCGCGGGCGGCTCGCCCTTGCCTCCGGTCAGCTCCACCACCCCGTCCGCCGGCTCGGGATGACAGGGCACCTCGCGCAGCGCCACCATCTCATCCGCCTTGCGCGTCTCCGTCGTCTCCCCTCCCCTGTGGAGCTGGATGAGCCCCGCGACCAGCGCCGGCACGCCCACCGACAACAACACCACGCCCCACGTCGTCGCCACCTTGCGACTCGAAGGCCCGTAGTGCCCGTCCCGGTCGATGCCATCCCGGTCCGGCGTGTTCGAGAACAACGTCCTCCCGAGCACCAGGAAGCCACCGATGCCCGTGAGCACCCCACCCGAGCTCACCGCCCCCGCCGCGCCCGGTGACGAGTGCGTGCTGATGAGGTTCTCCGTGTACTCGACGTGCTGCTCCGTCCGGCAGACGTCCGCCGTGGAGAACCGCAGCGAGAGCCGGGGCCAGTCCACCGCCGCGCTCGCGAAGGGCATCCGCTCCCCGAGCTGCGACTCCTGGACATACGTGCGCAGCACAGGCCCCCGCTCGGTGCGCCGCTCCACGTCCAGCGGCGTGCACCCCACCGCCAACATCAACACCGACGCCACCCACCGCTTCATGGCTGCTCCCCCCGGAAGTACGCCGCCACGTCCGGGCACTCCACCAGGAAGCGCGTTGTGTCCTCGCAGCTCGGCGACTTCTCCGTCGTCGTCCCCACCCGGATGAGCGGCTCCCGGCAGTCCAGCACCCGCTCCCGCGCGGGCGTCACGAAGGCGAAGTCCTCCGAGCCACACCCCGTCCGCTCCAGCAGGGTCGTCTCACAGGAGGTGTCCAGGTCGAGCTGCTCGGCGACTCCGGGGCAGGCCGACGTCTGGCAGAGGCGGGTCACCACATCCCGACAGACCGCCGCGTCGGGTGCTTCCGGGCCGGAGCAGGCACACAGCCAGGCCAGGGGCCACAAGATGAACAGGTATCTCACGGCGCTCCCACGCTACGCACGGCGCGGTAAAAGGGCCCGCATGTCCCAGACCTATCTGTCACTCACCGTGGAGTTGCCCGAGGAAGCGTCCGAGGCCGTACAGGACCTCCTCCACGAGTCCGGTGCGCTCGGCCTCGAGGTACGAGACCGCGAAACCCCCACCATGCCCGGCGTGAAGCCCCCCAACGCGGGCGAGTCCATCGTCATCGGCTACTTCGAGGACCGCCCCACCGCCGAGTCCGCTCGCGACAGCGTCGCCGAGTCCTTCCCCGACGCTCGCCTCGGCCTGGACGAGCAGCCCCAGCAGGACTGGAGCAACGAGTGGAAGTCCCTCATCAAGTCCGTCCACGTCGGCCGCCTCTGGGTGGGCCCGCCCTGGGACGTGGCCAACGCCCCCGCGGACGCGGTTCGCCTGGTCATCGAGCCCAAGATGGCCTTCGGCACCGGTGACCACCCCACGACGTCCCTGTGCCTCGCCGCCGTGGACGCGTACATGACCGACCACCCGGGCGCGAGCGTCCTGGACGTCGGCACCGGCACCGGCGTGCTCGCCATCGCCGCGAAGAAGCTCGGCGCGGGCCGCGTCGTCGCCACCGACAACGACCCCACCTCCGTGGAGCTCGCCCAGGAGAACCTCACCGACAACGGAACCCCGGACATCGACGTGTCCGGCAAGGAGCTGACCGCCGTCGAGGGCACCTTCGACCTGGTGCTGGCCAACATCCTCGCCAACACGCTCATCGAGCTGGCGCCGCTCATCGCGCCCAAGGCCAAGGACCGGCTGGTCCTCGCGGGTGTACTCTCCCACCAGCGCGCCGACGTCGAGGCCGCCTACCGCAACCTCGGCTTCACCGTGCTCCCCGGCGCCACCCAGGGCGAGTGGGTGCGCATCGACTTGAGGCGCTGAAGGTCTCCCTCCGAGGGCTCGAACGAGGACAACCCCTCACGAGCCTTCGGATGCCTGGAGCGCTCCTCGATTCCGAACCCAGGAGTGGCCCTTCGCGACGCCACTCCACCTCGCGCGCGAAGGCCCCCTCGTGCCCTACTGCACGACGAGGGGACGCGGTGCTGAGCCAGGACACGTGTCCTGCGCCTTCACCGCCTGCTTCGGGCCTCGCGTCAATGCGCCCCGTTGCTCGGCGGAGCGCGAACGGGCTTCAGCTCCTTGTCCAGCTCGACCACCGCGGAGCCGAGCCCACCGCTCTGCATCCGCGAGTAGCGCACGTCATCGATGGTGACGCGCCACCCCTGCTCCGTCTCGCGCACCTGATACGTGGGCAACCGCAGCCAGTTCGACAGTCCGCGCAGGTGCGGCGCCGCGAGCGCGGCCTGGATGACCGGGCCGGGGTTCGGCTCGCGCGGCAGGCTCGGGCCGTTGATGCGCAGGTGCTCCTCTCCGCCCTTCAGGAAGTCCGCCGTCACGAAGTGATAGCGGTCCTTCCCCACCGCGATGAGGTCTCGCACGAAGGGGTTCGCCGGCACCGGCCCCGCGATGACGCGCTCCACCGACTGCCCCTGCCCCTCCAGCCACGCCTTCGCGCGCGGCGCCGCCACCTGCGAGCCCAACAGGATGGCCCCCAGGTACAGCACCAGCCCCACCCCACACACCGTGGCCACGCGCTGCGTGGACACCACCTGCGTCCCCTTCAATCGCAGCCACACAATCGCCGCCACGCCCACCACCCACAGCACCTTCGCGGGCCACGGCACGAAGTCGGGCACCGTCACGAGCGCCGTGCTCGCGAGGCCCAGCACCAGCCACCCCGCCGCGGACTTGCGCGTGCGCGCATCCGCCATGATGACCGCCGCCCCCGCGAGCAACCACACCCACGGGTCGACGATGAACAGCGTGTCCCCGTAGAACCACGCCCCGTCGAACGGCATCAACAACCGCACGCCATACGTGTTGAGCCAGTCCAACGCGGGATGACTCAATATCGACAGCGTCGACAACACGAGCAACGGCCCTGCTCGCGCCGGCTCCAGCTCCGGGTGTCGACGCCTGCGCACAAAGCGGTCCCACGCCAGCATCAAGCCCGTGAGCACGAACGGCCAGATGGCCAGCATCAGCACGCCGTGCGTCCACCCTCGTCGCCAGTACAGCGAGGCATCCGAGCCCGCGAACGTCACCACCGCGTCCACATCCGGGAGGTTGGCGCCGATGACGAGCGTCGCGGTGGCAAGCGGTGTGTAGCGCTTGAGCCCCGCCTCCGCCATCCAGGCCCCGACGAGTGAGTGCGCGAGGTTGTCCATTCCCCCCGAGGCTACTTCACCCCATGCGGACCTCGACACCTCGCGTCAGCCGAAATCCTCCAGCACGCAGGGCCCAGGCGGATTAACACTCGCCCCGCGCACCCCTTCCTGTGGAGCACTCCATGTCCCTGTCGATGTACGAGGCCACCATCCCCGTCTTCATCCGCGCCCTCGAGGTGCTCTCCACCCTCGTCACGCAGGGCGAGAAGTACGCCCAGGAGAACGGCCTCGACCCGAAGCAGGTGCTCGAGGCGCGCCTCGCGTCGGACATGTTCAACCTGGTGCAGCAGGTCCAGCGCGCCAGCGACACCTCGAAGGCCACCGCCGAGCGGCTCAGCGGAGAACCCGCCCCGCGCATGCCCGACACCGAGAGCACCTTCGATGAGCTGCGCCAGCGCATCGCCAAGACCATCACGTATCTCAAGTCCGTCCCCGCCAAGAGCTTCGCGGGCAGCGAGAACCGCACCGTCACGCTCACCACCGGCACCCTCAAGCGCGACTTCAAGGGCGACGAGTACCTGCTCACCTTCGGCCTGCCCAACTTCTACTTCCACATCACCACCGCCTACGGAATCCTCCGCCACCTGGGCGTGCCCATCGGCAAGAAGGACTTCATCGGCCCCATGTGAGCCCCGGCTGAACGCCTCTTGGGCCCGACGCGCCGGACAGGCTAGCGTCCCCGGCGCGTGGAGCCCCCTGCCTCCCAGTCCCTCCCGAGACCTCCCACGGAGGTCCGCTCGCAGCTCGTGGGTCCGCTGCTCGCGTACCTGCGCGCCACGGGCCTGGACCCCACGCCCCTGGTGGAGCGCTTCGGCCTGCCGCTCGACGCGGGCTCGCTCCCCGAGGTCAGCCTCCCGCTGACCACCCTGCACGCCTTCCTCGACGCCGCCGAGCGGCTCTCCCAGGACGCCTTCCTCGGCCTGCACGTGGCCCAGCGCGTGCCTCGCGGCAACTACGGCCTCGTCGAGTACATCGCCCGGGCCTCGCCCACGCTGCGCGACACCTTCCGCGCGCTCGCGCGCTACATGGCCCTGCTGGAGCCCGCCTGGAGCGCGTCCTTCACCGACGACGCGGACGGCGGCGGCACCTTCGCCTACGGCATCGAGGGCGCCCCGCTCGCGTACGGACGCCACGCCAGTGAGTACGGGCTCGCGCTCTTCACCCACGTCGGCCGGCAGCTCACCGAGCGCCCGTGGTCGCCTCGCGCCATCGCCTTCGCGCACCCCGCCCCTCCGGACATCGCGCCGCTGGTGGACCACTTCGGCGTCGCGCCCACGTTCAACCGCGGCCGCAACGCGCTCACGCTGGACGCGGCCACGTTGGACCTGCGCGTGCTCGGCGCGGACCCCGCCCTGCTCTCCGTGCTGGAGCGCGCCGCGAGCGCCGCCGTGCCCTCGCCCGCACCGGACGCGCCCGGCTTCGTCCAGGCCGTGCGCGACACCATCCGCGCGTCCCTGCGCGAGGGCGCGCCCCAGGCCGCCGACGTGGCCAAGGGACTCCACCTGAGCCTGCGCACCCTGCAGCGCCGCCTCACCGAGCACGGCACGTCCTTCCAGGACGAGGTCGACACGGTGCGCCGTGAGCTGGCCTACCAGTACCTGCGCGACGCGAACCTGGGCGTCAGCCAGGTTGCCTTCCTCCTGGGCTACTCCGAGCTGAGCACCTTCGACCGCGCCTTCAAGCGGTGGACGGGGATGACGCCGCGCGTCTGGCGCGAGGGCGCGGAGCGGGGCTGAGACACCGGGCGTGCGGGCCAGCCGACCCGTGGCGTCCCGTGCCAGGAGATTGGCGTGAGCCGCCAGGGACACGCGCCGGGGGACTCTCCTAGTTTGGGAGGTCCCCTGCTCCACCGTCCGGAGGACGCCATGCTCAAGGCCCCCATCGCCGTGCTCTTCGACGAGTACTACTCGTCGCACCAGCACCCCACCAACCGGCTGACCCACAAGGTCGCCATTCCGGTCATCGTCCTGCACATCATCGCGATGCTGGACTGGGTGAGGCTGGCGACGGTGCCCGCGCTGCCGGGCGGCGTGCTGACGCTGGGCATGGTGGCCTGGGCGCTCGCCGCGGTCTGGTACCTGCGCGCGGACGTGAAGCTGGGGCTCGTCGTGGTGGCCTTCATGGCCGCCTGCTTCCCCCTGGGCCGGCTGATGCCCACCTGGAGCGTGCTGGCCATCGCAGCGTTCGGCTGGCTCATCCAACTGGCGGGCCACGCCGTGTGGGAGAAGAAGTCCCCGTCCTTCCTCACCAACCTGGTGCACGCGCTGGTGGGCCCGCTGTTCTTCGTCGCCGTGCTCTTCGGCGACTACGTCATCAAGCCCCAGCCCCAGGGCGCCACGCCGGCGCGCGCCTGACGTATCCTCCGGACTCCCATGAGCTTCGCCGACAAGCTGCGCACCTGGATGCCCCTGCACGAGAACGGCCTCAGCCGCGCCGTGCACTTCTTGGGCGCTTACATGTTCATCTTCGCCCTGCTCGTCCCGCTGGGCCTCGTGCGCTTCTCGGTGGGAGGCTTCTCGCTGTCCGCCGCCCACGTGCTGGTGGCCCTGGTGGCGCTGTACGCCATCAGCCTGGAGTGGACGGCGGGCCTGCTGATGAGCCTGCCGCTCTTCCCCACGCTGAGCGCCGCGCTGGCCGTGGGCCACCTGCCCGGCCCCACCGTGGCCATCGTCGCCGTGTCCGTGATGGTGGTGCGCTTCGCGCTCGTGGTGGGCGCGCACGTCGTCCTCGAGAAGAAGACCCACGGCCTGTCCCTGGGCGGGCCGCAGCTGTTCTTCATCGAGCCGGTGTACCTCATCACCCTGCTGCTGTTCGGCATGGGCCTCAAGCGCGACCTGCACGCGCGTGTCATGTCCGGTGGGTCCCGCCCCGCGCCGCTGACGGTGTGAGCCCGCGCGCCTGGGGGCCTTCCTCCCTCAGGTGCCGCTGGCGATGCGCACGGGAGCGGGCGACTCGACGTCCGCGTCGAGCGCGTGGCCCTGGAGCGCGTGGACCACCACCGCTTCCCGGCGCCCCCTCACGTGGGCCTCGCCCAGGCGCAGACCGACGAAGTCGCCGCCGCCGCGCGTCCACGTGCTCTCGCTCACCAGGATGTCCACGCCGTGGACCTTGGTGAGCCCCTCCACCCGCGAGGCCAGGTTCACCGCGTCGCCGATGACGGTGTACTCGTGCTGCTCGGCGCCCCCGAGCATGCCCGCGGCCACCACGCCCGTGTGAAGCCCGATGCCGATGCGCAACGGCGGCAGTCCCCGGCGCAGGCGCAGCACGTTGAGCTCGGCCAGCTTCTCGCGCATGGCCAGGGCCGCGCGCATCGCCTGCTCCGCGTGGTCGTCGCTCGAGTCCGGTACGCCCCAGCACGCGAGCATCCCGTCCCCGAGGAACTTGTTCACGATGCCCCCGTGCGCCATCACGATGTGCGTCATCCGCCCGAAGTACTCGTCGAGCAGCTCCAGCACCTCGCGCGGCTGCAGCGTCTCGCTCAGCATGGTGAAGTCGCGGATGTCGCTGAAGAGGATGGTCACCTCGCGCTGCACCGGCCGCAGCGACGTGTCCCCCGACGCCATCACCCGCTCCACCACCGGCTTGGGCAGGAAGCGCGACAGGCCGTCGCGGCGCCGCAGCCGCAGGAACATGCTGCCCACCTCCGCGTTCGTCATCGCGATGAGCAGCCCCAGCGTCACGTAGCAGAAGACGACGAAGCTGGTGCTGGACCACGTGCCGTGCCCGGACACGCCCGCGACGAAGGCATACCCCATGGACGACAGCGCCGTGGACAACAGCACGTGCAGCCACGAGAAGCGCGCCACGGAGAACACCAGCACCATGCCCATGCTCGCGCCCAGCATGCCCGCGTCGAACTGGCCCGTGCGCGCCCAGGCATGCCACCCCATGAAGGCGAAGAAGCTGGTGTCCGCCACCGTGGTGGGCACGGGCAACCACCGTGCGTGCCTCAAGTGCGGCCGCTGGCGCAGCAGCACCACCAACGCGAGCACGGAGAACAACCCGTACAGGACGATGGCCAGCACGCGCTGGAGGTCATGCGGCGGCAGGGACTCGCCGGTGACGTGCGCGATGCCACCCTGGCTCACCGACAAGAGCGCCATCAGCGCCAGCCGCACCCACGCCACGCGCCGCTCGCCTCGCAGCGAGCTCTCCGCCAGCACCAGCTCCTCGTTGGCGCGGCTCAGCGCGAAGCGGGCCACGGCGGAGTCCTGTCCCGGCGAGAAGCCCTCGTCGTCCCGGCCCATGATGGCGAGCTCCCCTTCCTTCCCTTCCCGGGGCGGAGCCAGGACCTCCGCCTGGCCCGTCATCGTCACGTCCGCGCGTCCACCACGCCCCGTGCGCGAAAAGGTCCAGGGGAACCTGCCACGGGGCACCGACATGCTCATGGTGCCTCAAGTCGCGAAGGCCAGCGAGCCCTGGCGTCGGGCCGGCGCTTGCTGTTGAAGTCCCCGCCCCGACACGCCCCCACCCCGTCGCCGCTGGAGAAGCCCACGTGGTCCGCCTCTTCGTCCCCATCGCCGAGCCCGCCCCCGACACGCTCGTGCTCACCGGCGAGCGCCGCCACTACGTCGTCCACGTCCTGCGCCTGGGCGAGAACGACACGCTGGAGGTCTTCGACGGCAAGGGCCGCGCGTTCGAGGCGAAGGTCACCGGCGTGGACGCGCAGGAGGTGCGCGTGAGCCTGGGGGCGTCGCGACAGGCGCCGCCCCGCCGCGCGGTGAGCGTGGTGCAGGGGCTGCCCAAGGGCGACAAGCTGGAGTGGGTGCTGCAGAAGGGGACGGAGCTGGGCGCGGCCGCCTTCCTCCCCGTGGACACGCTGCGCAGCGTGGTGAAGCTCGAGCCCAAGCGCGCGCAGGAGCGCACCCAGCGGTGGACGAAAATCGTGGAGGAGGCCGCGCGCCAGTGTCGTCGTGACGACGTTCCCGGCGTCGAGGTGCCGCGCTCATTGGGTGACGCCGTCGGCGCGCTCGCGCGGGGCACGGTGGTGCTGGTGTTGGACGAGGAGGAGTCCGCGGTGCCGCTGGGCGAGGCGTTCCGGGCCGCGGGCGCCGGCACGCCCATCGCCCTCGTGGTGGGGCCCGAGGGCGGGCTCGCCCGTGAGGAGGTGCAGGCGCTGAAGGCCCAGGGCGCCCGCCCCGTCACGTTGGGTGCGCGCATCCTCCGTACGGAGACGGCCGCGCTCGCCGCCCTGGCGGTGATGATGCACCTCGACGGAGAGCTTGGTTAGCGAGGGGCCAGTCGAGCGCCCGTTCCACACGGGTTCCCACCTTCTCTGGGCCATTCCTACGTTTGGACCATCTGGGACCTTCCGGGTCCCCACAGACAGGAGAAGGGTTCATGGGGATCATCGCATTCATCATCATCGGCCTCATCGCGGGCCTCATCGCTCGCGCCATCCTCCCCGGCAAGCAGAGCATGGGCCTGTTGGCGACGACGCTGCTGGGCATGGTCGGCTCGCTGCTGGGCGGATTGATCGGATCCCTCTTCACGCGGGACGGACGGCTCTTCGACTTGCGACCCTCGGGTCTCATCATGTCGGTGCTGGGTGCCATCGTCGTGCTGCTCATCGTCGGAGCGGTGGGACGGCGCCGTGTCCACGCCTAGCGTGAGGCGCTCCACACCGGCTGTCCCCCAGGGGACAGGTGGACGCCTGTCGTTGACGAGCCCCTGACGGTTCCTCGACCGAGGGACCTCGGGGGCTCGCCACTTTTCTTGCTCCTTCGGTGCGGACGTCTTTTCATGGCGACGCGTCTCATCCCGGAGGAGAGTCCGTTGTCCAAGTGCATGAAGTGCGGAGCCCTGTTGCCGCCCGTCGGAGAGTGCCCCGCCTGCGCCAAGGCCGCCGCCCAGACCACCCTGCCGGGTCTGCCGAGCTTCCTCGACCGGGACCTGCAGATCGACCGCCGCTCCGGCATGCGTGACGACGGCCCCGCCTTCGCCGAGCGCAGCCCCGCTCCCCCGGCCCCGCCGTCCGTGGCGCCGCTCGCGGGCCCGCTTCCTCCGCCCGCCGCGCCCCGCGCCGCCGCGCCCCAGAACCCGCCCGGGGTCGCCCGCCCCACCCCGCCGGGCATGACGCCCTCGCACCGGCCCGCGCCTCGCGCCGCGACGCCCCCGCCGGCCGCCCAGCCGTCCTGGGCCCAGGGGGGCGGCTTCCCCGTGGACGTGCCGCCCGTGCCCGCCACGGCGCAGACGCCCATGTCCGCCATGACGCCCGCCTACGGCACCCCGCCGGTGCCGCCGCGCGTGCAGCCCCTGGTGGCACCCGCCCCCGGCCTGCCCCGCGTGGAGACGCCGGCGCCCGCCGCGAGCCTGGCGGACACGGAGCCCGGCTCGCCCATGCCGTCGGGCCTGCCCTGGTCCGCTCCGGAGCCCGTGGCCCCGGTGTCCTCGGGCCTGCCCGTGATGGCGGCCCTGGAGACGCCGGCGCCTTCCGCGTCCAGCCTTCCAGCGGTGGAGTCCGCGCCGGCCCCGGTGTCCACAGGTCTGCCCGTGATGGCCAGCGCCGCGCCTCGGGCGGAGAAGCCGAAGTCCGTGCGCACCGCCGCGGTGCAGCCGGGGGTCACCGAGGTCCACGCGCGCCCCGCGTCGCTGTGGCGCCGGCTGCTGTCCTTCAGCATCGACGCGGCGGCCATCGGTGGCGTGGCGGCGCTGTACATCACCCTGGCCTCGTCGGTGACGGGGATGAAGGCGCCCGAGGCGGGCCTGTCCGGCCTGGACGGGTTCGTCGCGTGGCTGCGGGCGCTGCACACGGTGCTGCTGCCCGGGTTTTTCCTGGTGCTGGTGTTGGCGCTCGTGTACTGCGCGGTGGCGGCCTTCCTCTGGAACGGACGCACGTTGGGCCGACTGCTGCTGGGCCTCAGGCTGGTGGACACCCACGGCCTGGCGCCGGCGCCGGGAAGGGCCATCGTCCGCGCGATGCTCGCCAGCCTCTCCTTCGTCCTGTTCCTGGGCGGATTCTGGATGGCGCTCTTTGATCGCCGTGGACAGACGCTCCATGACAAGCTGACGTCCACCTTCGTCGTTCAACCGAGCTGAACCACCGCTTCATTGTGCCTTGCGGCCGCGGCCGTAAGATGCCGCGCCTACATGCCCGCCCGCCTTGCCCAGCTCCTCGTCTCCCGCACGCTCCTTTCCCAGGAGAAGGCGGGAGAGTTGTTGCGACTCCAGCAGGCCCAGGGCGGACATCTGGACACGCTGCTCTTGGAGCAGGGGCTCGCGAACGAGGCGGATGTCCTCTCGCTGCTCGGTGACGTCGCGGGCTTCCGGCCCGTGAACCTGGTCGACTTCGAGCCGAACCTCGAGGTCGCGTCCTTCATCCCGCCGAAGATCGCGGAGCGGCTGTGCGTGGTGCCGCTGTCGCTGGATGGGCAGACGCTGCACGTCGCCTGCGCGTATCCGGTGCCGAAGAAGGAGCTGGACGAGGTCGGGTTCCTGCTCGGCAAGCCGCTCGAGTTGTGGGTGGCCACCGAGGTGCGGATTCGCGAGTGGATCTCCACCATCTACCGCCAGCCGCTGGCGCCGCGCTTCACGCAGCTGGTGTCCGCGTTGGACCCGGACAAGCAGCTCCCCGTCACGCCGCCGCCTCCTCCGCCGTCGGACGAGTCGCTCACGGTGGACATGGTGGAGCGGCTGGCCCGCTCCGTCGCCGGTGAGCCGGTGGCCGCGGAGATTCGCGCCGCGCCCCGCGAGGCGCCCGCGCCCCTGCGTCCGCCTCCGCCGCCGCCTCCCGACCCGGTGCCGCCTCCCGCCTTCGTGCGAGCCCCGCTGCGGCTGAACATGCCCGCGGCCGAGCGTCCCGCGACGCCGCCGTCCAGGCCCGATACGTCTCGCCCGGCCCAGCCGCCGGTGCTCACGGCGACGCCCCCTCGGCCTCCCGTGGAAGCGACGCCCACGACGGTTCAACGGGGCGGTGTGCCGTCCGCGAGCGGTGCTCCGACTGGGGCGCGCGCCGGAGAGACTTCGCCGACGGGCGCGCAGTCTCCTGCCCGGTCCACGACGGGTACCTCCGGGGGACAGCCTCCGCCGTTTTCCCCGACGAGCGGAGCCTCGGCCGGAGTGCCCGGAACGCAGTCCTCCGCGAGCGGCGCTTCACCGACAGGCTTCGCGGGACAGCCTCCCGCGGCGAGTGGTGCTTCGCCCGGCACGCAGCCCGCGGCGGGCGGCGGCTCAACGACAGGGTTCGCGGGACAGCCACCGGCGCAGCTCGCGGCGAGCGGCGCCTCCTCGACGGCTTCAGCGGGCCGCCCCGCGACAGGTCCCGGCGCGCAGCCTCCGGTGACGACGGTGAGCGGCGTTCCGTCGGCCACGTCCACGGGCCGACTCGTGACAGGCCCCGCCGCGCAGCCTCCGGCGACGACGCAGGGTGGTGCTTCTTCTGGCGCACGTCCCTCCACGGCGCCTGCCACGCAGCCTTCCTCCCAGCCCGTGACGGGGACGCGTGCCTCCACGGCTCCGGCCAGCGGAGCGCCTTCTTCCGCGACGACGCCTGGCGCCGCGCCTCCGTTGTGGCCGCCCGCGCAGTCCAGTGGCGCGCCGCAGCTGTGGCCACCGGGTCCCGCCGCGCCCACGTCGGGGGCGGACTCCGTGCCGCTCTCCACGATGCGCTTCGGCTCGCCGCTGTTGGCCGGAGGTCCTCGGCCCGAGGTGCCGCCCGCGCAGCCTCCGCGCTCGAGCGAGCCCGCGTTCATCGTCTTCCCCAATCCGAACAAGCCGGCCGCGCAGCCCAAGGCCAAGCCGCCCGAGCCCGAGGTCCGGCCGCCGCCCACCGCGTCCGCCAATCAGGAGGTCCCTGACTGGACGCTGGCGGCGGCGCGCGCCGCGCTGCGCGAGTCCACCAAGGACCGCGACAAGTTGATGGACGTGGCGCTGCGCTTCGGCCGGCGGACGTTTGATTACGTGGCCGCCTTCGCGGTGTTGCGAGGCGCGGCGATTGGATGGGAAGCGCGCGGCGAGGGCATGGCGAGCGAAGGGCTCACCCAGGTGTCCGTGCCGCTCGACGCGAGCAGCGTCTTCCGCACGGTGGCGGTGACGCGGGGAAGCTACGCGGGGCCGCTGCCTCCGGACGCGCTCACCCGGCACTACCTGGAGCTGTTCGGTCGGCAGACGCCGCGCACGGTGTTCCTGTACCCGGTGGAGGTGAAGGGCCGGCTGGTGGCCATCCTCTACGGAGACTGCGGACAGAAGCCGATGAGCCAGCGCCGGCTGTCGGACTACATCCTGTTCTGCCAGGACCTGGCCTCGGCCTTCCAGGAGCTCATCCTCTTCCGCAAGCAGCGCGTGTCCGAGCCTCGCTCCGTCGAGGAGGACATCACCATCGACGTGGACGTGCCGGTGGCCGCCACGCCCGCTCCCGCGCCCGCGGTGGTGGCGGGGCTGGGGTGGAGCCCGTTCTTCGGTCGAGGCGCCGCGGGCACGGTGGGACGCGCCGCCGCGCTGCCGCCTCGCGCGCAGTCGCAGGAGGAGCGCCCGCCGCCGGACTTCGCGCCGCTGCTGCGTCGGCTCACGGGCCCGGACGCCGCGCAGCGCTCGAACGCGATGGTGGAGCTGGCGCGCTCGCCCGAGGCGAGTGCCCGGGTGCTCGCGCAGCACTTCCCGGGTCCCACCGCGTGGAGCCGGCTGCCCGTGGTGGAGCTGCCCGAGGCGGACGAGCTCGGCCCGATTCCCGCCGCGCTGTCGCGACTGGGACGCCCGGCCGCGCAGGCGCTGGCGCCGCTCCTGGATTCGCATGACGCGGACACGCGCTACTTCGCGCTGCTCACGGCGGGAAACCTGCCCTACGTGGAGCTGGTGGACGGCGTGCTGCGCGGCCTGTTCGACCTGGAGCCGGACATCTCCAGCGCCGCGCGGGTGGCGGCGGCCGCGCTGAAGCAGCTGCCGAGGTTGGACTCGGCGATGCGTGAGCTGCGCCAGGAGCTCAACAGCCGGGACACGATGCGTCGCGCGCTGGCGGCCCGGGCGTTGGGAACGCTGCATGACCGCGAGGCCGTCGAGGGCCTCATCCAGCTCACGCGCAGCGAAGACGAGATGTGCGCGCAGGCCGCGGCGGAAGCACTGCGCGAGGTGACGCGCATGCCGCTGGGCCTCAGCCCGAAGCAGTGGGCGGCGTGGTGGGCGGAGAACCGCAGCCGTCGTCGCGCGGACTGGCTCATCGCGGCGCTGCGACACCGCGAGCTCGACGTGCGGCTCGCCGCCATCGAGGAGCTGAGCCGCGCGCTCAACGACACGCTCGGCTACTACGCGGACGCGCCGGAGAACGAGCGCGAAGTGGCCGCGCGTCGGTGGGAGAGCGCCGCCGTGGACCCGGCCAATGCGCGCCGGCTGGGCATGCTCTGAGCGTCGGTGAGTCGAGGCGAACACCGCCTCGACTCCGGACGCCGCGCCATCCCGCTATGCTGCGCCGGTGACGCCAGCACGGGACAGGACCCCATGACCGGTGGGATGTGGATCAGCCTCATCGCGTGCGCCGGGCAGCTCGCGCTCGCGGGGCTGGCATTGGCCCGGGTGGGGCGCAGCCCGCTCGCGCTGCCGCTCTCCCTGCTCTCCATCGCGCTGTCCGCGTGGAACTTCACCGGCTACGCGTATGCCGGCGCGGGAGAGACGGGCTGGCGACTGGTGGGCTTCGCCGCCGCGCTGATGACGGTGCCGTGCACCCTGCACTTCACCCTCGCCTTCGTGGGCCGCCGCCGCCGCTCGGCCTGGGCCATGTACGGCACCTATGCCGTCTTCGGAGCCCTCGCCCTGCTGATGCACGTGGCGCTGGGCGTGCCCTCGCTCGCCGCGACAATCCTCACCCTGCGCTTCGGCATCTTCGTCACCGTCCTCGTGGTCCCCCCGGTCATCGGGACCTTCACGCTGCTGGCGCTGCACCTGCGCGACGCGCGTCGCCCGGACGAGCGCGCCCGCGCGAGCTTGATGGCCCTGGGGCTCACCTTCCTCGTCGCCCTGCTCCTCACCGAGCTCGCGGTGGAGCTCGGCCTCAGACAGGTGCCACGCCTGGGCAACCTGGGCACGCTCCTGTGCATGCCCTTGATGGCCACCGCCTCGCTGCGCTTCGGACTCTTCGGACGCGACGAGAGCGAGGGCGCCCCGCGCATGGCGCTGCACGCGGTGGTGCTCGCGGGCGTGGGCGTCCTCGCCTACCTCACCGTCTTCCGCCTCTTCGCCGCGCAGGTGGGCGCGCTCGTCCTGTGCACCACCGCCATCACCTTCTCGCTCGTCGCCGCCACGCGCCGGGGCGTCACCGCCTTCGTCACCCGGGGCGAGCGCATGGAGCGCCTGGCCACCCTGGGCCGCTTCTCCGCGCAGATGGCGCACGACCTGAAGAACCCCATCGCCGCGCTCAAGGGCGCCGCCCAGTACCTCAAGGAAGAGCACGCCCGAGGCCAGTCGTGGGACACGCACGGCGAGTTCCTCGACCTGATGCTCGAACAGGTGGAGCGCCTGGGGCGCGTCGTGGACACCTACCAGCGCCTCGCGCGCGTGGAGCCCCTCCCCCGCCCCGTGGACCTGGGCCGGCTCGTGGAGGGCGTCCTCTCCCTCCAGTCCTTCGCGAGTTCGAGCCCCATCACCATCGTCCGTGAACTCGCCCCGGACCTGCCCGCCTGCGCCGCGGACGAGGACCTGCTCACCAACGCCGTGGAGAACCTGGTGCGCAACGCCACGGAGGCCATGCCGAAGGGCGGCACACTCACCGTGCGCACGCTGAGGGACGACGAGGACGTGGCGGTGGAGGTGGAGGACACGGGTGAGGGCATGGACGTGCGCACCCGCGAGCGCGCCTTCGACGACTTCTTCACCACCAAGGCCTCGGGCAGCGGGATGGGGCTGGCCTTCGTCCGACGCGTGGTGGAGGCGCACGGAGGCACCGTGGGTCTGACAAGCCGGGAGGGGCGCGGTACGGTGGTGCGTCTGCGCCTGCCGGTGGAAGCCCGGCGCGGGGACGGTGGGGCCGAAGGAGAAGCCGCGTGAGTGAGTCGTTGAAGGGAACCGTGCTGCTGGTCGATGACGACCCGGCGGTGGCGAAGGTGCTGGGTGCGCTCCTGGGTCAGGCGGGCCTGGCCACGCACACGGCGCGCAACGGGACGGAGGCGCTCGCGCTGCTGGAGCGCTGGCCGGTGGACGTGGTGGTGAGCGACGTGCGCATGCCCGGCATGGACGGCATGCAGCTGTTGGCCGAGATGGGCCGGCTCTGGCCGGACGTCCCCGTCATCCTCATCACCGCGCACGGCACCGTGCCGCTGGCGGTGGAGGCGATGAAGGCGGGCGCCGCGGACTTCGTGCTCAAGCCCTTCGACCGCGAGGAGATCCTCTTCACCATCCGCAAGGCGCTCCTGCGCGCGCAAGGTGAAGCGACGAACGAACCGCTCCGCACCCCGAGCGCCTTCGTCGGGAGCAGCCAGCGGATGCTGGAGGCCCAGGCCCTGCTCGCGAAGGCGGCCACGGGCATGGCCACGGTGCTGCTGCGCGGCGAGTCCGGCACGGGCAAGGAGCTGGCCGCCAAGGCCGTGCACGACGGCAGCCCCCGGCACGCAGGGCCCTTCGTGAAGCTGCACTGCGCCGCGCTGCCGGACACGCTGCTGGAGAGCGAGCTGTTCGGCTACGAGAAGGGCGCCTTCACCGGCGCGGCCACCCGCAAGCCCGGTCGCGTGGAGCTGGCGCACGGCGGCACGCTGTTCCTGGACGAGATTGGCGACATCTCCCTCGCCGTGCAGGTGAAGCTCCTGCGAGTGATTCAGGAGCGGGAGCTGGAGCGGCTGGGCGGAACGCAGACGGTGAAGGTGGACGTCCGCTTCGTCGCCGCCACGCACCAGCCGCTCGAGGAGCTGGTGAAGGCGGGGAGATTCCGCGAGGACCTCTTCTACCGCCTCAACGTGGTGCCCCTGTGGCTGCCGTCACTGCGCGAGCGCCCCGAGGACATCGAGCCGCTCGCGCGCCACTTCCTGGACATCCACGCGCGCACCAACGGCAAGCCGCCCTTCACGCTCACCGCGGACGGGCTCGCGGTGCTGCGCGCCCAGCCCTGGCCGGGCAACGTGCGCCAGCTCCAGAACTTCCTGGAGCGCCTGGTGGTCCTCTCGGACGGACAGACGCTCACGGGCGACGACGTCTCGCGCGAGCTGGCCCGGCAGCCGGGGCTCACCACGCCCGTGCTCACACCGCCCCAGGGCGTCACCGCGCTCGCGAGCCCCGCCGCCGACAGCGGCCGCACGCTCGAGTCCCAACGCAAGGGCACCGAGAAGCAGGCCCTGGTGGACGCACTCGCGCGCGCGGGCGACAACCGCACGCTGGCGGCCCGGCTGCTCGGCATCAGCCGCCGGACGCTCTACAACAAGCTGGAGGAGCACGCCCTGCTGTAGCTACGCGACCTGCGTCACCCCGTCGCTCAGCGCCTCCAGCTCCGCGTGGAAGTGGTCGATGAGCGCGTGCGGGTCCGGCACGCGCAGCTCATCCGCGGCCACGCCCACCGTCACCTGCCCCGCGTAGCTGAACAGGCTCACCCCCAGCCCCAGGTGTCCCGCCTGGGGCACCCAGAACGTGAGCGCGCGCAGCTTCACGCCCGCGAGCGACACCGGCTGCCGGGGCCCCGGCACGTTGGTGGCCACCAGCGAGGCCTTCGTGGCGAAGACATCCACCACCACCCGCTCCAGCGGCGCGGGCGTGTAGCCCAGCAGCTCCAGCGCGCCGAAGGTCACCACCGCCTCGGGGGACTTCTTCACCAGGTCCATCCGCCGCGACAGCTCGTGGAGCCGCCGTCGAGGCTCGGCCAGGTGCACCGGCAGCCGCAGCAGCACCACGCCGAACCGGTTGCCCAACGCCCGAGGCACCGGCTCATCCAGCGGCCGCAGGTTCACCGGCACCACGGCGTGCAGGTCCTCGGGAGGGACGTTGCGCGCCTCCAGGTAGCGCCGCAGCGCGCCCGTCAGCGCCGCGAGCAGCACGTCGTTCACCGTGCCGCCCAGGGCCTTGCCCACGGCCTTCACCCGCTCCAGGGGGATGGGAGAGGACCACGCCGCGCGCTTGCGAGTCCCCAGGGGCCCCCTGAGCGGCGTGCGCGGGTCCGGCGTCACCACCATCAGCTTGCCGAGCGCCGCGGCCCCCAGCGCCCCCTGCCGCACCAGGTCTCCGGCGAGGATGGGCTCCGCGGCAATCTCCGCGCCCTTGCGCAGCACCGTCCGAGCCGTGCCCGCCACCGCCCGCGCCCCGCGCATCCACTTCGCGAGCCCTCCCTCACGAGGCGCTGTCCGCGAGGACTCCGGCGCCTCCTCCCGCGCACCGTCCCCATCCGTGAGCGTCAGCAGCACCCGCGCCAGCGCGATGCCATCCGACAGACAGTGATGCAGCCGCGCGAGCAGCACATCGCCCCCGTCTCCACCCTCCAGCACGTGGAACTGCCACAGCGGACGCGAGCGCTCCAGCGGCGTGCTCATCCACTCGCTCACCAGGGACTCCAGCGCGGCGCGGTCTCCGGGGGCCGGCACCTGGAGTCGTCGCAGGTGCGCGTCCAGCGAGAAGTCCTGGGCCTCCTCCCACTGCGGCTGCCCCAGCCGTCCCATCACCACCTTCTGGCGGAAGCGCGGGTAGCACTCCACCAGGCGCGTTTGCACCAGCTCGCGCAGCCGCTCGAAGTCCAGCCGGCCCTCGAAGCCGAGCACGGCTGTGATCATCATCAGGTTGGCGGGCTCCTCCATGTGGAACCACAGCGCGTCCACACTCGCCATCCGCTCCTGGTTCATCCCGGCCACGCGTGCCTCCGTGTGTCCCACCCGACGGGACACACCATGATGGCGCAGGACGGCCTCCCGTGGCGCGCTGTCTTTACGAGGGGGCCGCTACTCCTCCTCGCGCTCGAACTGGAAGGTCTGCTTGGTCGCGTCGTCGACCGTCAACGTGAGCGTCTCCTCCTCGAAGTCCCACCGGAACGAGCCGCCCTTGAACTTCACCTTGGAGCGGGCCAGGGGGATGACGCGCTTGTCACCACATACCGGGCCCACCGCCTGGCCATCCTTCGCGAGCAGCTTCACGTGGTGGTCATCCAGCACCTCCATCGTCCCCCAGGCGCGCACGACGAGCTGGTTGCCCTGCCCCAACGTCGCGTCCTTCAACGCGGTGCGCAGCACGAAGCACCCCTCGGGCGTGATTTGCAGCGTGCGCGCATAGTCCGCGCGCGGCTGGGGTTCGATGCGCGTGAAGCCTCCGTCCTGCTGCAACGGCAGGCTCGCGGCCGCCAGCCTCCAGGCGCCCACCAGCTTCTGGGGCACGGGCCTGGCCGAGGCCGCCTGCCCGTCACACGGAGACTTCTGCTCCTTCTCCGGACTGGGCGGCGCGGGCTCGAAGGCCTTCTGACACGTGTTGCCGCACGCCTTCGCCGAACACTGCGTGTCGTCCTCGGCGCAGCCCGCCTTCAGGGTGCAGGCCTTGAGCCGGTCCAGCGACTGCTCGCAGCCCTCGCGCAGACAGCGGTCCACGCACTCGGGCTCGATGCACTCGGCCACGCACACCCAGTTGGCGCTGCCGCAGACGCCCGCCACCGTGCGTGGACGCTCGCCCCCTTCCTGCCCCAGCGCCGTGAAGGCGCTCAGCAGGCCCCCCACCACCACCCACCCACGAATGGAACCCATGCCGGGGTGAAACCTAGGCACGGTCCGACGGAGGCGAAGCCCTCCAGTCCCCCCGGGTGTCCACCCGCGAGCACTGCCGCCCGCTCCCTCAGCGGAAGTGCCAGCGCCAGGTGCCCACATCCCCCGGGTCGGCCAGCTCCAGCTCGAAGGACAACAGCTCGTTGCGAGCGAAGTCGCGCGGGTCCACGCGCAAGAACGTCATGCCCGCCGGATTCTGTCCTCGCAGCGGCGACACCGTGAAGGACAGCTCCGCGTCGAAGGCCACCTTGTAGAACAGGCAGAAGCCATCCACGCGCCCCGCCTCCATCACCGGCCGCTCGTAGCGCACGCGCTGGGGCAGGCCGTCCGCCGCCATCGTCTCCAAATCAAAGGCGAACGCGGGCTCCGGCTCGCACAGCAGGTGGTCCACCTCGTACGAGCGCACCACGCGCGTGAAGTAGGACGGGTTCATCGCCTCGCGCAGCGTCTGCAGGCAGCTGTAGTCCACGCCCGGGATTCGCTGGCTCCAGATGAAGGGCAGGCACGCCTCGTCGCGCAGCTGCACCGGCTCCACGAAGACCTCGAAGCGGTTGGGGAGGATGCGCCCGCCGGGCCTGAGCAGCCGCGAGCGCAGGTCCAGCATCCTCGGCACCAGCCCCGCGTCGAAGAGCGCCTCCCCGAGCAGCTCGTGCAACAGCACGTCCACCTTCTCCGGCGGCTGGAAGCCCCACGGCTGCGCGCGCACGAAGTCGATGTGCTCGAGCCCGTTGCGCCGCGCCACCCACTGCGTGGTGTCCAGCAGCCGCGAGGGGTCCACCGCATACAGCCGCCGCGGATGACGCGTCGCCGCCGCGAAGGTGCGCAAGCCCGCCCCCGCGCACACGTCCATCACCACCTGCCCCGGCTTCACGTACCGCGCACACGCCTTCTGCCACGCCAGCACCCGCGCCGGGTCCGACAGCGCCGAGTCCTGCGGCGCCGGGCTCGACAACGCCAGACTGTCCGGCACCACGTTGCGCAACGGCAGCTGCGACACCAACGGCAGGTGGCTCAGCCGAGAACGCAGGTCCATCAACGCCTGCCGAGGCAGGTCGAGCAGATTGGGCATGACACCCCCCACGACAGGAGACGGAAGAACCCCGGGGCGGGCCGTCGGCCTACCGGGGATTACCAATCATGCTGGAATTACCCGGAGCACCCCATCCGCCGTGGGGACAGGGTCTGTGTCCCCACATGAACGGCCCCGGCGTCGAGTCGAGGACAGTCCCGCCTCGCTGGCGGCGGGGTGTCAGGAGGAGGACGGGAGCTTCGCGCCGAAGGCCTTCAATCGCTCGCAGGCCTTCTCCAGCTTGTCACGGGGGATGGAGAAGACGGCGCGCACCCGCTCCGGGTCCGAGCACCAGGGGCCGCCATTGAGCACCACGTGCGTGTGCTCGTAGACGACGCGCGGCAGGTTCTCGGGCGTGAGCCGCTCGCCGTCCACCGTGCGCCCCAACCAGGACGTCACGCGGGGCGCGAGGAACAGCCCGCCCGCGTCACCCACCTCCGCGCGCGCCTCGCTCGGCAGCACCGCCGCGAGCAGGTCGCGCTTCTCCGCCAGCTCGCGGCGCATCTTCGTGAGGAAGGCGCGCAGGGAGCGGTGTCGCGCCGGGTAGAGCAGCTGGCCGTCCGGGCTGCGCGCGTAGGCCGCGTACAGGTAGGCCGCCGCGCGTGCGGTGACCAGGTGCAGCACGCCCGGGCCCGCCTCGCGCATCGCCGAGGCCAGCGCGCGGTCCCTCGTGGCGAGCCAGCCGACGCGCAGCCCGCCCGCGGCGAACTCCTTGGACAGGCCGCCGAGCACCACCGTGCGCGCGCCCACGCCCGGCACCGCGCCCTCCAGCGTCACCGGGCTGTGCACCGTCTCCGCCGTGGGGCTGGTGAGGTTCACCAGCCCGAAGATTTCGTCGGACACCAGGAGGCAGCGCTGCTCCACCACGTAGTTGGCGAGCGCCACCAGCTCCTCGCGCGCCACGTAGACGCCCGTGGGGTTGGAGGGCTGCGAGATGACGACGGCGTCCGGGACGAAGCCGCCCTGTCCCCGTCGCGAGAGCAGCTCCGACAACGTGCCCTGGTCCACCTGGCAGCCGGCGGAGAGGAACGTCGGCGGCAGCACGCCGTAGCAGGGCGTCGTCAGGAAGACGCGGGGCGCGCGGCCCAGGCGCTTCTTGAGGGCGACGCCCAGGTGGTGGATGAGCGGCCAGACTCCCGGCGCGAGCACCAGCTCCTCGGGCGTGTAGCGCACGGCGCGCGTCTCCAGCAGGAAGGCGGCCACGGCCTCCGAGAGGCCCGTCTGCGCGCCGGACTCGCGAGGCGCGGCCGCGGCGGCGATGAGCCCCTCCACGAGCGGCTCGGGCAGCGGCCCCTCGTTCTCGCCGTAGTCCAGGCGCACCAACTCCGCGTCGTCCTCGCGGAACACCTTGGGCGCGAAGGCGGGGAAGGCCGAGAGCGTCTGGATGCGCGAGGAGCGCGGCAGCGGCGCCACCGGGTGCCGGCGGGGCCCGGGCGGCTCCGGCTCCGCGAAGGAGATGCGGAAGGACAAGAGGTCCGCGAAGGTGCGCTCATAGAACCACTGGGCCAGCGTGCTGATGCGCGAGTACGTCACCTCCGCGGCCACCTCCAGGTCCGCGCGCAGCGGCTCCGGCACGGGCAGCAGCAGCGTCAGCTCCAGGTCCGGCCACACCGCGTTCTTCACCAGGCCGTAGAGCACGACCAGGTTGGGGGCGTACGGCTCGCGCGCCAGGAACTCGAAGAGGGTGAGCGGCTCCACCTGGCCGGTGATGTTGAAGAAGGCGCTCTCGTCGAGCACCACCCAGATGCCCCGCCGCGACGCCTCCGCGATGATGTCGCGCAGCACGGACAGGTTGGTGCGCTCGCCCTTCTCCACCGTGAGCAGCACCATCTTCACGTCGAAGGCGGACAGCAGCCGGCGAATCTCCTCCAGCGTCGTGTGCGTCACCGTGGCGCGCACGCCCGCCTTCTCCAGCGCCCGCGCGTAGAGCGGGTGGAGGTTGCGCGACACCAGCACCTCGTCGCCCGCGTCACACGTGGCGAGCAGGAGCGAGTACACCGCCTGCTCGCGCTCGGGGGCGACGAACAGCTCCTCCGCCGACAGCCTCAGGCCGAAGTAGCGCTCCAGGTAGCGCACCAGCTGGCGCCGGAACGACGCGTCCCCCGCCTCGTGCGCGTACGGCAGCAGCGGCCCCTTCGCGAGCCGCTCCGAGAGCGCCGCGACGAAGCCGAGCTGCTCGGGCGAGGCGGCGCCCAGATCCAGCTCCTCCTGGAGCGCGGGGATGCCCAGTCCTCGAAGCGACTGGCGCAGGGCCAGCGTCTCGCGCGGACGCGACAGGTGCGCCTCCCACACGGCCACCTCGTGCCATACGGCATGGCCCGACTGCAGCCAGCCCAGCGCGGTGGCGGCGCGCAGGGGCTCGGGGCTGTGCGCCTCCATGAAGAACTCGAACTCGCGCCCGGTGCGCTGCTCCAGCGCGACCAGCGGACGGATGTCCGTGTCCGCCGCCTGCCGCACCCGCCGCGCCACGCGCACCCGCGTGGAGAAGCCGCGCCGGGTGAACATGCGCTCGATGATGGGACGGCCCGGACGGCCCGCCAGGTTGAGCAGCAGCCTGCCCGTCAGCGCCAGCCGCTCGGGCGCCTCGTCGAGCAGCCGCGCGATGAGCCCCAGGCCGAAGTGGTCCTCGTACACGTTCTGCAACGTGCAGTAGTTCGACAAGTCATACAGCGCCTGCTCGTCGGCCTGGGACAGCTCCCCGGGCAGCTCCTCCGTGCGCAGCACCTGGGGGATGCAGCCCACCACGAAGTCCCACGCGGGCTGCGCCGGGACGCCGCGCAACAGGTCGCTCTCCGCGAAGGACAGCCGCGACACCAGCGTCTCGTCGCCGTTGAGCCACGCGTTGCAGCGCGCGACGACGGGCGAGTGCGGGTTGAGGTCCGCGCCGTGCACGTGCGCCAGCCGCGTGAACTTCGCCAGCGCGATGCAGATCCAGCCCGAGCCCGCGCCCACCTCCACCAGCCGCTTGCCGGCGTACTCGTCCAACGGGACGCTGAGCAGCCCCTCCAGGAAGGTGTAGGCCCAGGACTCGGGCGCGAAGATGGAGGGCAGGAGGAACAGCTCCAGCCGCTCCTGCGAGGCGCCCACCGCCACGGTGACGGTCACCAGCCGCAGCGGGGCCGACTCGGGCTGGTCGCGCGACAGGTCCGCCAGCTCGCGCAGCTCCACCCGCGCCTGGGCGCGCCGCTCCGGGTGGGCCAGGTCCTCCGACAACGCGCGCAACAGGTGGAAGGCCTCTCGGGGTGAGGACGGATAGGTCGGCATGGCGCGCGCGACTGTCCCGGGCCCACCGCCGTGTGTCAACGCACTCCTGGCGCATGCACGCAACCCTTTGGCGCCGTGGCTCCAATCAAGATTTGGCCGCTCGCGCGTAATGAAGGGGTGGTCGCGTGGGTAGGACGGGAAGGCAACGGCTGGAACGAATGAAGTCGGTCACGCTCGTGGACAGACCCCGTGGTGGAGAGGGGGCACTGATGGAACTCAGTTTCGCGTCGCCGACGAAGGTCGGCATGCAGGCCTTGATGAGCATTCAGCCCTCGCGGAGCCGAGTCCTCAGGGACCCCGCGCGTGTGCGGTGGGAGTCCCAGCCGTGGCGTCGTCAGCTGCGCAATCCGGAGGAGTTCGAGACGCCGGTGTCCCGCTCGGCGCTGGTGAAGGCGCTGCTGGATGAGCAGCTGGAGGTGGACGCGGAGGTGGCGCGGTTCGCCGGGGCGTCGGAGGACGCCGACTGCATCAGCATCGCGCAGGTGGTGCGCTTCGCGGAGCTGTTGACGCGGCGCATGACGCTCGCGGACGCGGATGACCAGGTGCTTCAGCTCGCGCACCTGCGGCGCAACACCGAGGACCTGGCGGAGCGGATGATCGAGTGGGCCAACCAGGGCCGACTCTGAGCCGCGCGAAGTCGTGACGCATCCCGGCTGACACGACATGCCGTGCGGGCGGACGCCTGGGGCTCGAGGCCCCGGGCCCGCGTGCCCGCCTCGGTCTGGATGAGGGGGAGTGCCGGCACGGGATGCAGAGGGGGGGACCGGTGGGCAGTCGGGCGGACTGGCTTCGCCTCGCTGTTCCACCGGGTTTTATCGGCGACATCGTCCACCACTGGCCGTTCGGGTGAGGCCCGGGCGGGTTCCGAGGGCACGGGTGGTGCGAGTGCCTTGACAGGGGTGGAGGTGCGCTGCTCTCACGGAGGGCATGCTCTCCTCGCTCGTCCTCGCCGCCACGATGGCGGCTGCTCCCGCGCCCCGTTCCGCAGCCCAGGCCCAGACGGTGGTCCACGTGCCCAAGCTGGACGCGCTGGCGGGGCTCACGGCCTTCCTGGAGCGCGCGGGGACGCATGCGGCGCTGCTCAGGCCCGCGGCGTGGCGCGCGGAGCTGCACCCGTTCCTGACCATCGACCCGACGAAGCCGGAGACGTTGACGGCGGTGGGGCTGGACCCGGCGGGGCCGGCGACGGTGTCGCTGCGCACGGATGGCCGCGTGTCGTGCATGCGGGTGTCGGACGCGAAGGTGTTCCAGGCCAAGGCGGCCGAGGCGATGACGCAGGCCGGGGGCGAGGCGGCGAAGTCGGCGACGTCGAAGGGCGTGACGACGGTGAGCACGACGCGCTCGGCGGGTGGGGCCATGGGCTATGCGCTCAAGGGCTCGGACGTCTGCGCGTACGGGGCGACGGATGAGGGCGGGGCGGCGCTCCTGAAGGAGTCGGTGAAGCTGGTGGGCAAGGCGCCCGCGGCGGATGCGCGGCTGGGGAAGGTGGCGGGGGTGGCGTTCCTGGCCACGGGTGGAGCGGTGCTGGGATTGGACGGCAACGCGACGGGGCTGAAGGTGGACGGCACGACGACGAAGCTGCCGTTGCCGCCGTTCCAGGCGAAGGCGGCGAGCCCATATGCGGCGATGAAGCCGGAGGGGCTGTTGTTCTCGCGCGTGGCGGTGGCGCCGGCGGGGGTTTCGCAGGCGGTGGGCTCGCTCAGGGCGAACATCCAGGCGCTGTGCGCGACGTGTCCGAAGGAGCAGGTGCAGGCGACGACGGACGCGGTGGCGAAGCAGCTGACGGGCAACATGTTGGTGAGCATGAGCAACGTGCAGGTGCGCGGCTCGCTCAGGGCTCCGGAGGCGCGCTTCTTCGCGGTGAAGCAGGCGCTGGCGGCGGAGGTGAAGGACGCGGCGGCGATGAAGAATGCGCTGGAGCCGCTGGGGAAGTTGCCGGGGGCGAAGGCGTTGGAGGATGGCTGGGCGCTGACGGTGAAGGGCGGCACGGTGCAGGTGCGGCAGAAGGGCAAGCACCTGGTGGTGGGCAACGACGACGCGGTGACGCAGGCGACGATGGCGGCGCTGCCGGAGACGACGGCGAAGCTGGAGCGCGCGGCGGACTTCTCACTGGACCCCAAGCTGCTCGCGCGTGGACTGTCCCAGGTGTCGCTGGCGGATGTGCTCTCGGACGAGAACCTCGCGGCGATGTTCGCGGTGAGCTCCGAGCTGGGGCCGCTGCTCTCGCGCAGCGAGCGAATCACCGGATGGCTGGACAGCGCTCCGGGTGGCGCGCACCGGTTCTTCTTCGACTGGACGTTGCCGGAGTCGAAGTAGCCGCGCCGTGGACGCGCTCCCCGCTCGCCTCGGGGTGGCGCCAGGTCCGGCCAGGAGGGGCGTCGACCCCTCGCGCAGCCAGCCTCCCGTGATTGCCCGCCAGCGTTCCGGTGGTGACGTTTCGGCCACGGCTGGGAGCAACACGTGAGCCCGCTCGTCCCCGGACGAGCGAGCCCCGGCCCTTCCCAGGGGGAGCTGCGCGATGAACGCATTCGGCGTACATTCAGAGGTCGGCAGGCTGCGCAAGGTGATGGTCCACCGCCCGGACTTGAGCCTGAAGCGATTGACCCCGTCCAACCGCGACGAGCTGCTGTTCGACGACGTGCTCTGGGTCGAGCAGGCGCAGCGGGAGCATGACCAGTTCGTCGCGGAGATGCGCAAGCGCGGCGTGGAGGTCTTCCACGTCCACGACCTGCTGACCAAGGCACTCAAGACGCCGGGCGCCCGCCAGTGGGCCATCAGCCACACGGTGAGCCCCTACACCGTGGGCCCCGCCGCGGTCGAGTCCGTGCAGCGCGCCCTGGAGAACATGAGCGCCGAGGCGCTGGCCACCCACCTGATTGGCGGCGTCACGCGCGCCGAGCTGATGCAGTACGCGGACCGGGACCTCTTCGTGCACTCCCTGGTGGCCTCCACCACGCCCGACTCGGCCTTCATCCTGCCGCCGCTGCCCAACCACCTGTTCACCCGCGACAGCTCCTGCTGGCTCTATGGCGGTGTGTCGCTGAACCCGATGTTCTGGCCGTCCCGCCAGCTGGAGACCGTCAACATCGGCGTCATCTACCGCTTCCACCCGATGTTCCGCGAGGCGAAGTTCGACTTCTGGTACCCGGACGCCGGCCACGGCGAGGAGCACGACGAGTTCGACATCCAGTCGTTCGGGCGCTCCGCCATCGAGGGTGGTGACGTGATGCCCATCGGCAACCGCACCGTGCTGATTGGCGTCAGCGAGCGCACCACCGCGCAGATGGTGGAGGTCTTGTCGCGCCGGCTCTTCGAGAAGGGCGCGGTGGACCGCGTCATCGCCGTGGAGCTGGAGAAGAAGCGCTCCTACATGCACCTGGACGTGGTGTTCACCTTCATGGACCGGGACGCCGTCACCATCTACCCCAAGGTCATCGACACCACGAAGGCCTTCAGCATCCGACCGGGCCACAAGCCGTGGGTGCTCGACGTGACGGAGGAGAAGAGCTTCCTGGGCGCCGTCTCCGACGCGCTGGGCGTGAAGCAGAAGGACCTGCGCGTGGTGACCACGGGCGGCGACGCGGCCCAACAGGAGCGCGAGCAGTGGGACAGCGGCAACAACGTGGTGGCCCTGTCTCCGGGCGTCGTCGTGGCGTACTCGAAGAACGTCTACAGCAACCAGAAGTACCGCGAGGCGGGCATCGACGTCGTGGAGATAGACGGCTTCGAGGTGGGCAAGGGCCGGGGCGGCGGCCACTGCATGACGTGTCCCCTGCTCAGGGACCCGTGAGGAGTCCTCGTCGGCCCCATTCCCACGTCGGGCCCGGCCCGAAGAGGACGCCAGATGCCTTCATTCGAGAACCCGCTGCTCATGTTCCTGTCGCTGTTCGCGCTGTACAGCCCCCTGGCGGCGGTGTCGTCCTACTTCCCCATCGTCAGCCAGTTCAAACCCGCCGAGCAGGTGCGGCTCGCCCTGGGGCTGTTCACCTACGTGGCCATCTTCGCCATGGTGGCGCTCTGGGTGGGCGAGCCGTTGCTCGAGCTGCTCGGCCTGAGCACCGCGGCGCTGACCGTGACGGGCGGCATCGCGCTGCTCTACGTCGGTGTCCCATTGATGAGGGGCGTCGAGGACAAGCCGCCCGACAAGCCCACCGACGCGGACGAGAGCAAGGCCGAGAAGGCCGCGCAGAGCGGCTCCTGGCGCTCGGTCCTCTTCATGCCGGTGACCTTCCCGCTCACCGTGGGAGGCACCACGTTCGCGATTCTCGTCTCGTTCCGCGCCCAGGCGGAGAGACTCCTGGACGTCGTCGCCCTCTCCATCGCGGCGCTGGCCTATGCCGCGGTCACCGGGTTGACGGTCTTCATCTCCGGACACATCGAGCGGAGGGTGACGCCCAAGACGCGCACGCTGCTGGAGCGAATCGCGGGCATCCTGCTCACCGCCATCGCGGTGTCGCTCCTTGCGAGCGGCGCGCCCCAGATGGTCGTCGAGACGCTCAACACCATGAAGAAGTAGCCGGACGCCCCCCGCGTCATCTGGCCGACAATCGCTCCCCGCCCCACCCGGCCCCATGTCCGGGTGGGGTCCGCGGGCCCCCTAGGATGACGGCTCCTCGTCGTCCTCGGGGTCCTCATGGCGAGCCGGTCTCTCGTCCTCCGTGGCGGGCTGTCGACCCTGCTGGCGCTGCTGTCCACCGCGACCTGGGCCCAGCCCGCGTCGGACGAGGACCCACGGGCCCCGGAGGACGCCGTCCCCGCGGAGGAGCCGCAGCCCCCCTTCATCCCCGCGGGACACGTGCCGGGCGAGGGCTTCCGGCTCAAGTCCGAGGACGGCGCCTACCTGTTGCGCGTGGCGCTGCAGGCGGCGCTGAAGGCGGACCTGAACTGGACGCAGGAGGGGACGCTCTTGCAGAGCAGCTTCGGTGTCCTGCGTCCCAGCCTCCGGGGCAACGTGGTCAGGCCGTGGATGCGCTACTGGCTCTCCCTGGAGCTGTCGCGAGACTCACCCTACGTGCTCGACGCCTTCGTCGAGGTGCAGCCCTGGGAGGCCCTGGGCCTGCGCTACGGGCAGCAGGGCACGCCCGTGTCGCGGCACGAGGACTTCGGCCCCCAGCAGCTCTTCTTTCCCGAGCACGCCGCCGTGGCGAACTTCTTCTGGTCCGGGCGGGACCAGGGGCTGACGCTCTTCGGCGGCACCCCCCAGGGACGCGTCGACTACTACCTGGGCGTCTACGGGGGCTCGCCGCTGCTGGAGCCGGTGAACCTGCCCGATGACTATCTCGTCGAGGCGCGCGCCACCGTGAGCCCGCTGGGCCCGGTGAACGCCAGCGAGCTGCCCTTCACGCCGGAAGGTGGGCCCCTGCCTCCGCGCATCTCCTTCACCGTCCAGGGCTACTTCGGCCGCGTCCAGACCGACGCGGAGAACTTCAACCCGTCCAACAGCATCCTCAACCCCGCGGTGCCCACCACGGTGGCGACCCGCGTCGGCACGCTGTCGTTCGACCTCTGGTGGCAGCTCGGACGCATCATCGTGTTCGGAGAGTTCTACTGGCGCGCCCTGAAGCCGGTGGGCGTGGCCGACCCCTTCTCCACCTATGGGGCGTGGGGGCAGGTCCTCGTGAACGTCTACCGGAACCGGCTGGGGGCCGGCGTCCGGATGAACTGGCTGGACCCCCATGCGGACATCACCGGAGACCGGACGCTCGAGCTCGAGGCCCAGGTGGCGTGGTTCATCCAGGCCCCCGAGCTGATGCTGAAGCTGCGCTACGGCTGGCTGGACCAGGGCACCCCCGACACCCCTCTGCCCACGGGCGTACAACTCCCCTTCTCCCCGGGGACCTCGGGGGTGACCACGCTGCAACTGAACCTCTTCTTGTGAGCCGGCCGACGCGGGGATGTCGTCCGCCGCACGCTCCTGGCAGCTCCGGTTCGTCCGGGCCCGGGCGCTCGTGCCATGAAGCCAGGACGTGTACGACCTGGACGACATCCGTCCCTATCTCGAGCTGACCTCGGTGGCGGCCGGGGCCGTCTCAGGCGCCCTGCATGCGCAGCGCAGGACCTTCGACTTCGTGGGGGTGGTGGTCATCGGCATCGCCACGGGCCTTGGGGGCGGAATCATCCGCGACGTCATGCTCGGCCAGGGGCCCGCGCTCGCGCTGCGGACCTCCGCGCTGCTCATCACCGCCGCGGTGGCGGCCCTGCTCGGGGCCCTGTTCGGCACCCTGGTGAGCCTGCTGGGGCGCCCCCTGTGGGTGGTGGACACCCTCTCGCTCGGGCTCTTCACGGCGGTCGGCCTGCAACGGGCCCAGGCCGCGGGGCTCGACGTGGTGCCCTCGCTGTTCCTGGGGGTCGTCACCGGCGTGGGCGGGGGCGTGGTGCGCGACGTGTTGTGCCGCGAGACACCCGTCCTGCTGCTGTCGGGACAGCCCTACTCGGTGGCCGCGCTGTTCGCCGGGAGCGTGTACCTGACGGCCCTGCGCGGCTTCGGCCTACCGCAACTCACCGCGGAGGCGCTCGCCACCGCCGCCGCCTTCAGCCTGCGTCTGGTGGCGGCCTGGCGCGGCTGGATGGTGCCGCCCCTGCCGGACCTGCCGCGCGCGCTCCAACGCCTTCGTCGCCCGCGTCCCGGCGGCCCCATGGACCCGCCCACGCCGTAGCGTCCCACGAGGGCACGCGCCACGCCGGGCCCGTCTATCCTCTCCTCGCTGTCCCCACACCCGAGACACCCAGGAGAGCCCATGATTGGCACGACACATCCCCGATGGACGGCGAAGCGCGCGGCGCTCGCGACGCTGGTGCTGGCCCCCATGGCGGCTGGCGCCGTGAGCCAGAAGCTGCGCTACCGCTTCGACACCGTCACCACGCCCGTCACCACCGTCACGGACGACAGCGGCAAGGGCCACACCGGCACGGTGCAGACGAACAATGGCGCCACGGTGACGGCGGTGACGGGCTTCGAGGGTCTCGGCGTGAGGTTCCCCGCCGTCTGTGACGGCACGGGCTGCCCCCTGGCGAACATCACCACCCCCGACGCGACCGACCTGAACCCCGGCACGGCGCTCTTCACCTTCGGCGCCCGCGTCCGCCTCACGCTCGCCGACCTCTCCACGGCCCACGGCTCCAACCTCGTGCAGAAGGGGCTGGCGAGCACCGCCCAGTGGAAGCTCCAGCTCGATGACGCCGTGCAGGGCCGACCCAGCTGCGTGGTCCGCACCACGGGCGGAGTGAATCCCATCATCGTCAAATCGTCGGTGGGCGTCGCCGATGGCGCCTGGCACAAGGTCGCCTGCCAGCGCACCAGCACCACGCTGACCATCCTCGTGGACAACGTCGCGCGCGGCAGCGCGCTGCTCCCGGCCACCTACGACATCAGCCCCACGGGCCAGGCCGTCAACGTGGGCGCCAAGAGCGTTGGCAACAACAACGACCAGTACCACGGCGAAATCGACGACGTTTACTTCAACCTCGACTGAGCCTCGCCCCCCGGCTCCGGTGGGCAACCTCTCAACGGAGTCGCGCCGTCTCGTCCCGTGCGAGCCAGTCCCTCGAGACCGCTCAAGCGGGCCGCTCCTCGCGCCACCCCCGCGCATCCCGCTCCGCCCGCTCCTCCCGGTTCTGGAAGAGCGTCAACCCGCGCTCCACGTCGCCCAACTCCAGCGTCCCCGCCAGCCGCCCGTCCGCGTCCACCACCAACAGCAGCGGAGACTCCTCCTCCGCCATGCGACGCAGCGCCTGCCACCCGTCCTCTTCCAGCCGCGCCACCGGCGTCGCGCGCATCACCTCGCGCACCTGCCGCCGCGTCCGCTCCCCCGCCGGCACCGCGCGCACCGCCTCCACCGCCACGCGCCCCAGCGGCCTGCCGTCCTCCGTCACCGGCAACGCCGTGCGCCGCTCCACCCGGAACTCCCACAGCGCCTCTTCCAGCGACGCCCCCACGTCCACGCCCATCCAGCGCGGCGTCATCAACTCCGCCACCCGCACCTTCTCCAGCGTGGCCTTCATCCGCACCTGCTTCGCCTCCCCATCCGCGCCCATGAAGATGAAGAACGCGATGACCATCAGGAACGGGTTGAACGTCGCCAGCCCCCACACCCCGAACAGCAGCGCGAACCCCCGTCCCACCACCGACGCCACCTGCGTCGCGCGCACCATCCCCATCCGCCCCGCGAGCAACGCCCGCAGAATCCTCCCGCCATCCATCGGGAACGCGGGCAGCAGGTTGAACACCCCCAGGAACAGGTTCAGGCTCGCCAGGTAGAAACACGCGAACTGCAGATTGAACGAGCCCGTGCCCGCCACACCCCACGTGGCCAACGCGAGCAGCCCCGCCAGCGCCAGGCTCGTCAGCGGCCCCACCAGCGCCATCAGCGCCTCGTCCCGGGCCCTCGGCGGAGCCTCCGACAACTCCGACACCCCGCCCACCATCATCAGCGTTATCGAGCGCACCTGCCCGCCCCGCGCCAACGCGTACAACGTATGCGCCAGCTCGTGCACGAACACCGACACGAACAGCCCCACCGCCACGGCCAGCCCCCATGCCCACGGCGCGCCCCACAGCTGCCCCGCCGGAACCGCCGCCACCTCCGCGGCCCGCCGGAACGCGCCGCCAAAGACATACGCGAGCAACGGCAACACGAGCAGCAGCGAGAAGTGCACGCGGACGGGAATGCCGCGCAACGAGCCCACCTTCAACGCACCTCGCGTCTCGCGCATCTCGCCTCCTCCTTTTCCGGCGCGCCCTCGCCTGCCCCCACCAACCTCCGTCAGCCGCGCGACGCGCGCACGGTGCCAGGGGCGACGCGTTCGCCCGCCCGGCCCCTGAGTGTCCGCTCCCCATCCCGGCAGGTGTCCACCCACGAGCACACCGCTGACGACACGGCGCCACGCGCGTGACTCGCCAGCTAGCGTGCCCGCGCTCGACTGCCCGCCGTGCCCCTTCCCCTCGAGAGGCCCCGCATGAACCTGAACAGCCCCCTCACCCTCGCCCGCGAAGTCTGGCGAGCGGCCCGCGTGCTCAGGGACCCCCACCGCCTGCAGGACATCATCGACCTGGCCCGCGTGCTCGTGCCCCCCACCGCCATGCGCCGCATCGTGGAGCGACTGAGCCAATCCCCCACCTGCGCCCGCGCCCTCGCCGAGCGCCCCCGCGTGGGCCGCCTCCCGCTCGCCACGCTGCGAGCCCTGCCCGAGGGCACCCTGGGCCGCGCGTTCATCGACCACCTGGAGCGCAACGGCCTGGACCCCGACGCCCTGCCCCAACGCGAGGCCCACACCCCCGAGGACTACGTGCGCGCGCACCTGCTCGAGTCCCATGACATCTGGCACGTGCTCACCGGCTTCGACACCGACGTGGCCGGAGAGCTGGGCGTCCAGGCCTTCAGCCTGGCGCAGGTGGGCACCCCCTTCGCGCTCGGCATCCTCACCGGCGGGCTCGCCAACACCCTGCTCTACGCCTTCTCCGAGCGCGACGCCCGCGTCCAGGCGCTCGCCCGGGGCTGGGTGCTGGGACGCCGCGCCCACCCCGTGTTCGGCGCCCCCTGGAGCGAGCTGTGGGCGCGCCCCCTGGAGGAGGTCCGCCAGCGCTACGGCCTGGACTTGTTGGCAGTGGACGCGCTGCTCCCCGTCCTGATGGGCCCGGTAAAGGACGACCCCGCCCGACGCGCCGCCTGAGCGAAGGCGGGCAGCGCGCGAGCGCCCCAATCGTGCTAGAGCGCGGGCCCATGGACGAGACCACCGAGAAGGACCCCCTCCGCGCACGCCTCCAGCAGATGGAGAAGCAGGCCGAGCTGGGCGGCGGTGCGGACCGCATCGCCAAACAGCACGAGGCCGGCAAGCTCACCGCTCGCGAGCGCATCGACCTGCTCCTCGACCCCGGCTCCTTCTGCGAGCTGGACAAGTTCGTCACCCATCGCTCCACCGACTTCGGCATGGGCGACAAGAAGATTCCGGGCGACGGCGTCGTCACCGGCTACGGCACCGTCGAGGGCCGCCAGGTGTTCGTCTTCGCCCAGGACTTCACCGTCTTCGGCGGCTCGCTGTCCGGCGCCTATGCCCAGAAGATCTGCAAGATCATGGACATGGCCACCCGCGTGGGCGCGCCCGTCATCGGCCTGAACGACTCCGGCGGCGCGCGCATCCAGGAGGGCGTGGAGAGCCTCGCGGGCTACGCGGACATCTTCCTGCGCAACACGCTGGCCTCCGGGGTGGTCCCCCAGATTTCGCTCATCATGGGCCCGTGCGCGGGCGGCGCGGTGTACTCGCCCGCCATCACCGACTTCATCATGATGGTGAAGGACACCTCGTACATGTTCATCACCGGCCCGGACGTCATCAAGACGGTGACGCACGAGGAGGTGTCGAAGGAGTCCCTGGGCGGCGCGCTGACGCACAACCAGAAGTCCGGCGTGGCGCACTTCGCCGCGGAGAACGAGCAGGCCGCCATCGTCATGACGCGCGAGCTGTTGTCGTTCCTGCCCTCCAACAACCAGGAGGACCCGCCCGTCCAGCCGTGTGATGACGACCCGTTCCGGGCCGAGGAGTCGCTCAAGACGATTGTCCCGAGCAACCCCAACAAGCCCTACGACATCAAGGACATCATCAAGGCCGTCGTCGACAACAAGCACTTCTTCGAGGTGCAGGAGCACTACGCGCGCAACATCGTCGTGGGCTTCGCGCGCATGAACGGCAAGAGCGTGGGCATCGTCGCCAACCAGCCCGCGGTGCTCGCCGGCGTGCTGGACATCGACGCCAGCGTGAAGGCCGCGCGCTTCGTGCGCTTCTGCGACTGCTTCAACATCCCCCTGCTCACCCTGGTGGACGTGCCCGGCTTCCTGCCCGGCACCGACCAGGAGTGGGGCGGCATCATCACCCACGGCGCCAAGCTGCTGTACGCCTTCGCCGAAGCCACCGTCCCCAAAATCACCCTCATCACCCGCAAGGCCTACGGCGGCGCGTACGACGTGATGGCGTCCAAGCACATCCGCGCGGACATCAACTACGCCTACCCCACCGCCGAAATCGCCGTGATGGGCCCCGAGGGCGCGGTCAACATCATCTTCCGCAACGAGCTGAACAAGGCGCAGGACGCCGCGGCCGAGCGCACGAAGCTGGTGAACGACTACCGCGAGAAGTTCGCCAACCCGTTCAAGGCGGCGGAGCTGGGCTACATCGACGAGGTCATCCGCCCCGAGGAGACCCGGGCCAAGGTCATCCGGGCGCTGGAGATGTTGAAGGACAAGCGTCAGGAGAACCCGCCGCGCAAGCACGGGAACATCCCGCTGTAGGCTCCCTTCCGGGCCCCTGGACGCCTGCTCTCCCTCGGCTGGAGAGCAGGCAGGCTCGGGCCGCGCGGGAAATTCTCGTGCGGCCCGAGGGCTTTCACCGGGCCAGGAAAGGAACCCCCATTTTGCCCCACCGCCGACTCCTTCTGTTTCTCGCCGACGTCGAAGGCAACCTCACCGCACTGCGTCAGACGCTCAAGCGTGTCTGCGAGGCGGTGGACCTCCCCACGCCGGAGGTGAAGTGGGTGGAAACGCCCCCGGACGGGCTGGCCGATGCGGGCTGGCACGCCGCGGAGGTGGCCCTGCCCCCGGCCCCTGGCCGCAAGGCGCGCAAGTCCGAGCAGCCCTTCCTGGAGGAGCAGCTCGACGCCATGGCGCAGGCCATCTCCCAGGACTTCCGGGAGCGCACGCTGGGCATCTTCGTGGACCGGGAGCACAGCTACGCGCGCACGTGCGTCAGCGGCCCGGGCCGTCCCTCCAAGGCCGTGGAGGGCGAGGTGCTGGATGTGATGCGCCAGGCCGCTCGCTGGCTGGACGTGGAGACGGGCTTGCTGGCGCGGATGCTCGGGGGTGGCAACACCGCGCGCAACCTGCTGGCCGCGGCCGTGGATTTCGGTGGGGACGCCGCCGCGGTGCCGTCCAAGCCTCCGGAGCCGGATGAGGATGACCGGTTCGTCGAGGCGAAGCTCGCGCAGGCGCGGGCGTACATGGAGCAGTACCGCAGCGCGCGGAAGTAGGGCGCGCGCATGTGACGCCCGGAGGGGTCTTCCGGGCGGAAGAGGTTCGAGGCGTACCGGGTGGACTCGAGCGTGGAGGTGGAAGCCTCCACTCCCTCCGAGAGCCCGACAGGACGCGCTCCGTGCCAACAACGGGGCCCGCATCCAACCCAGGCAAAACGAGGCGGCCCGTGGTAGACGGGCGCCCATGCCCAAGATCCGCAAAGTGCTCGTCGCCAATCGCGGCGAGATCGCCATCCGGGTGATGCGCACCTGCAAGGAGCTCGGCATCGCCACCGTGGCGGTGTACTCGGAGGCGGACCGCGCCGCCCTGCATGTCCGCACCGCGGACCAGGCCATCTTCGTCGGCCCTCCGCCCTCCCGGGAGAGCTACCTGGTCCAGCAGCGCATCCTCGACGCCGCCAAGGCCGCCGGCGCGGACGCCATCCACCCCGGCTATGGCTTCCTCTCCGAGAACGCCTCCTTCGTGCGCGCCTGCGAGGCCGCCGGCATCACCTTCATCGGTCCGCCCGCCTCCGCCATGGACGCCATGGGCGAGAAGACCCGCGCCCGCGCGAACATGATCAAGGCCGGCGTGCCCGTGGTCCCCGGCACCACCGAGCCCATCGCCACGGAGGCCGAGGCGCGCGAGTACGCGCAGAAGATCGGCTTCCCCATCATGCTCAAGGCCGCGGGCGGCGGCGGCGGCAAGGGCATGCGCCGCGTGGAGGGGCTCGGTGACTTCGAGTCCGCGTGGCGCTCCGCCAAGAGCGAGGCGCTCAACGCCTTCGGCAACGACGCCGTCTACATCGAGAAGTATCTCGAGAAGCCACACCACGTCGAAATCCAGGTGTTCGCCGACACGCACGGCAACGTCATCCACCTGAACGAGCGCGAGTGCTCGGCGCAGCGCCGTCACCAGAAGGTGGTGGAGGAGACGCCCAGCCCCATCCTCACGCCGGAGCTGCGCTCGAAGATGGGCGAGGTCGCGGTGAAGGCGGCCAAGGCCGTCAACTACGTGGGCGCGGGCACGGTGGAGTTCCTGGTCGACGTGCACCGCAACTTCTACTTCCTGGAGATGAACACGCGCCTCCAGGTGGAGCACCCGGTGACGGAGTGGGTGACGGGGCTGGACCTGGTCGCGCTGCAGATCAAGGTCGCCGAGGGGGAGAAGCTGCCCCTGCTCCAGGCGCCCGCGCCGCAGGGCCACTCCATCGAGGTGCGCGTGTACGCGGAGGACCCCGCGCGCAACTTCATGCCCAGCCCGGGCAAGATTACGTACCTGCGCGTGCCGGGCGGACCCAACGTGCGCGACGACTCGGGCGTGTTCCCCGGGTACACGGTGCCCAACGTCTACGACCCGATGATCTCCAAGCTGTCCGTGTGGGCCCCCACGCGGCGCGAGGCCATCGCCCGGGCGCAGCGCGCGCTGTCCGAGTACGTGGTGAAGGGCATCACCACCAACATCCGCTACCTGCGGGCGATTCTGGCGCACCCGGAGTTCGTCGAGGGCGACTACGACACGGGCTTCCTCGGCCGCGAGCACACCACGCTGCAGGGCGTGGAGGACCCGAAGCTCAGCGAGATGGCGCTGCTGGCGAGCGTCGTCTACGCGCACCAGCGCGATGCCAAGCGCGCCAAGACGCTCCCCGGCGCCAAGGCCGCGAGCAGCTCCGACACGGGCCAGGTCAGCGCGTGGCGCCAGGCGCTGCGCTCGCGTCGCCGCTAACCCCACCCTGAGGCTCACGAGACTTCCATGCGCTATTTCACGAAGCAGCAGGGACAGAAGGAAGCGGTGCCGGTGGACCTGGAGGCGCTGGGTGGCGAGCGCTACAAGCTCACCGTCAACGGCGTCACGTACCAGGTGGACGCGCTCGCGCTCGAGCACGGCACCATGAGCATGTTGGTGGACGGCCAGTCCTACAGCGTCGAGTTCGAGGAGAACGGCGACGAGGTGGGCGTGCTGCTCCGCGGCCAGGTGAGCCGCTTCGACGTCGCGGACGAGCGTCGGCTGCGGCTGCGCGCGGGCACGGCGGGCTTCTCCGTGGAGGGCAAGCAGCTCGTCACCGCGCCCATGCCGGGCAAGGTGGTGAAGGTGCTGGTGAAGGTGGGCGACGAGGTGAAGGAGGGCCAGGGCCTGGTGGTGGTGGAGGCCATGAAGATGGAGAACGAGCTCAAGAGCCCCAAGGCGGGCAAGGTGACCGAGCTGTTCGCCAAGGAAGGCACCACCGTGGAGAACAACGCGAAGCTCGTCGTCGTCGAGTAGCCAGGCGTGGCGGCGCGTGCCCCGTCTCGCGCGCGCCGCCAACCCGTCGTTCAGGGCCGGGGCGATAGTCCGAAGCGCCTCGCCTCGTAGGGGTCGTCCGATTCGGCGGCCAACGCCTCCACCCGCGTGAGCGCCCTCGTCAGGGGCGCGGGCAGCGGCGCCTCCACGAGCGGAGGCAGTCGCAGCGGGCCGGAGTGGGACTCGAGCAGCTCCGGCGAGTCCGCGTCCAGCCAGTAGCGCACCAGGAAGTGCCGCCGCTGGAGCGTGCCTCGCGACAAGCGCTGTCCCTTCGCGTCCACGGCGATGGCGGCGATGGGCCGACGCAGCTTGTTTCCCTGAAGCGCGGAGCCCGTGGGCAGCTCTCCGTCCAGCAACCAGCGGACAGCGACGAGCGCGGTGGCGGCGGAGCCCTGGCGCGTCCAGGAGCGCAGCTCCACCTGGGGCAGCGGCGGCCACTCGGGCCCTCGGGCCTGGACCGTGAGGTCCACGACGCACACGCCCTGGAACGTCAGCTTCAGCGCGCGGGTGCCCTTGGGCACCGCGGTGATGAGCGCCAGTCGTCGAGGCTTCGCCGCGGCGCCGAGCGACTCGAAGTAGCGGTCCACCGGCGCGCCCTGGTCATCCAGCAACACCCACTGGAAGTCGGACGCGGGGGGCCTCCCCGCTCCATCCTGGAGATGGATTCGGACGGGCTCCGCGTCCCGGTGCGAGAAGTCGATGGCCACCAACTCCGTGGACGGAGGGGGCTGCACCGTCGCCCCGCCCCGGAACACCCAGGCCCGGTGGACCCGGACCTTCCCCTCGCACGCATCCCCTTTCGCGACAGGGGACGCGGCCAGGAGTGAAGCGGTGAGCCCCACGAGCAACGAGAACATGCCCCGAGCGTAGGCACAGCACCCCCTGGATTGCACCTGCATCCCGGGTGCGCCAACTCGCGCGAGGGATTCAGCGGTAGTACGGGGACAGCGCGGCGGTGATGCGGGCAATCAGGTCCGTCGTCTGCAACCTCTCATCGGCGCTCAGCGTGGGCAGCGCGGCGGTGAGCGAGTCCCGCGCGGACATCAGGATGGAGTACGCGGCCAGTGACTGCTGGACCTTCAGGATATCCACCATGGCGCGGCGCGCGGCGTACCCGCGCACCCCATCCGAGTTGAGCAGGATGCCCTGCACGTCCGCCAGCACCAGCGACGTCAGCGCGGGAGCGTCGGGCGGGTTGGCGCTGAAGGGGCCTCGCTGCGCCGCCGGGTCCAGGTACAGCCGCGCCAGGAGCCTGCGCGCCAGGTCATCCGCGCGCGACGCGTAGTGCGCGGGAGCCCCAGCGGGAATGACCAGCGGCGGACGCACCTGCTGCATCGCGAGCTGATACGCCTGCGCCTGCACCGCCGGGCTGCCCGCGCGCACGAACTGGAGCACGGGGTTGGCCGTCGCGTTGAACCGGCCCGCCAGCGACGCATACAGGAGGGGGTGCGAGACATTCAGCAGGGTGTTCATCGCCACGTTCATCGCGGGCACGTAGAACTTCGTCAGCGGCTCGTCGGTGCGGTCATACCGGTTGCAGTACGGGTCGACGCGCGCGTCCACGTCGGTGCAGTACGGCTGCGTGGGCAGGTCCGGGGACAGGCCATAGAGGTAGCGCACTGCCTGCACGTCGTAGGCGCCCGGCGCGTCGCCGTACACGGCATCCCGAGGGTCCAGGTACTCCATCACCGAGCTGGAGCGCGCCCCCGTCGCGCCGCCGTCGTACACCTGCGAGCCCGCGAAGTTGTGCCGCAACCCCAGCGTGTGCCCCACCTCGTGCAGCACCAGGTACGTGAGGTACGCCTCCACCTTCTGCTTCTTGGTCATCGGCGAGCCGGGCTCGACGAGGAGCTCCGCCCCCTGCTCGCCCTGTTCGAGCAGCGCCTCGGAGTGGAAGTCGCACCGCGCCTCGCCCCCCATGCCGGCCCAGGACATCCGCAGCGACGGGGCGGGCCGCTCGGTGGCCACCCCCGCGCCCGCGCCCATGTCCCCTGAGAAAGTCTGGTGCGCCACCTCCAGCCAGTTGCTGCCCAGGTAGATGCTGGCGCCGCGAATCTCGCCGGTGTTCGGGTTGGTCCGCCAGTCGGCGAAGGCGAACGACGCCGCGCGGTCCGGGTCGACGATGAGGTGGTTCTCGTCATCACGGCCGAAGTCGCTGGAGCTGTCCCCCATCACCGCCTCGAGCACCGGGAAGCCGAAGGCCGTGTTCCATCCCTCGATGCCCCGCTTCACCGCGCCCACCAGGTCATACGCCTGGAAGCGCGGGTCCGCCTGCACCGTGAGCAGGCTGGGGGTGATGCGCCAGCGGATGGGCGTCATGCCCGGCTGGATGGCCCACTTCGCGGCCACGCGCTCGGTGGCGCCTCCCGTGTTCGGAATCAGCTTCGGCTCGCTCAGGAAGTAGTGCTCCCGCGCGGGCGCGGGCGTGGGCACGTAGCTCGGGCTCTCCTGGTAGCGGCGCAGCGCGATGCTCAGCGTGCCCGACGTGCGGAAGGGGTTCTCCTCCAGGTACAGCGGCGCCATGTCATCCGGCAGGTTCGAGTAGCCGGTGAAGACCTGCTCGAAGGTGACGCCGTCCGCGATGGGCCGCAGCTTCTGCGCCAGGCTCAGCTCCACCTGGAACTGCGCGCGCATCATCACCGCGTTCAGGTCCCCCATCACCCCGAAGCGGTTGAGCCCCGCCGCCGGGTCGATGAGCACGTACTGCTCCGAGCCCCGCCGCCGGTGGAACGGCGGGTGGTCCTCCACGATGGGATACGCCTCCACCAACACCTGCGGGTCGAAGATGTCGCTCAGGACCTTGCGGTCATCCACATCCAGGACGAACAGCTTGCCGTTCTGCTCCTTGAAGCTCACCACGCGCGTGCCCAGCGAGTTGGCCGCGAAGTAGGCGGCGCCTCCCGGGTGGTATTGCTGGATGTACGCGGACAAGAACCACTTCGTCGCCAGCTGGTCCCGACGGATGGCCAGGTAGAAGCCGCGCCCCGAGTCCTCCACCACGCCTCGCAGCTTCTGCTCCACCTGCTGTCGCTCGGCGGCCCCCACCTCCCGAGGCACCGCCACGAAGGCCCCCTCCAGCACCTCGTCCGGCAGCGCCACGTCCGGAGTGTCGGGCGGAGCCTCGCCACAGCCCGTGCCCCACAGCAGGGCCAGCGAAAGCACTCCCACCCACGAGCACCGAGGGAACCGCCTGCGTCCGCGCATCGCGTGTCTCCGAGTCCGGGACGCGCGAGGAGGCGCGCCCACCCACGGGTCAACGACGCGCCCGCACCATCTTCCCGGGAGGGGACACGATTTCTCCGCCCCTCCGGGAGCCGTCCGCGACTTTAAATGCGACCCGCGCAACCCAGATGCTTTTGCTACTCAGTTCGACCCGAGCGGTCGCTCACCTGGAGGCACCATGCGGAGCTGGAACATGAAGGGGCTGTGGTTGGCTGGCGTGCTGTTGGCGGGCTGTGGTGGCACCGAGGCCCTGGACGGGCAGCCCGAGGCGGCCGCCCCCGAGCTGGCCCAGACGGAGGCCGCCCTGGAGTACAACGAGGACCTGCACTGCATCGTCATGACGCCCTCGGTGCGCTGCAACAACGGCCTCCAGATGTACGCGTACTGGAGCGACGAGCTCGGCCACTACTTCATCCCCCGCAACGTCTGTGGCAGCCGCGGGCCCATCGTGTGCCCGCTCTAGTCACTCCCTCACACTCTTAGTGTGAAACGGCGCCCCGGCCCGCCTCGTGGTTTGTTCGCACGCAAACCAGATGGCAGACTGGGGCGTCATGAAGGTCACTGGTCGCCGAGTCCTGCTCGCGGCCCTGGGCGCGTCGCTGTCGGCGTGCGCGTCCCGGCCCGCCCCTCCGGTCCTGCACTACAGCTTGGGCATCTCCCGAGCGGACTACCGAGACTACGGGGGTGCCAAGGCCAGCCCCTGTGACGCGGAGCAGCGCTGGTTGTCGGACGAGCTGACGGCCGTCAACGGCGTGCTGGCGCGCTTCGTCAACGGCACCGACAAGCTCGACACGCCCGCCTCGCTGGACCATGCGAAGCAGGTGGAGCTCCTGAAGGAGGCCCAGCAGACGCTGCCGCCGGTGCTGGCGGTCCACGAGAACAACCTCCGGGGCCTCGCGCAGTGCGGGTTCAAGGACAAGGGCGCCTTCCCGGAGATTTCGCGCCGGGGTGGGGAGCTGGTGAAGGAGGCGCGCGAGCGGCTGTCCAGCGCGGACTCGGTGCTCGCCGCCGTGTCGCTGCGCCAGGCCCAGGACAAGTGGAAGGAGGAGTCGCCCCAGCGCGAGGCCACCGCGCGCGGCACGTGGTGCACCGCCGACCCGAAGATTGGCGAGGCCACGGTGTTCTACGCGCGCGCCGCAATGGACGGCACCTTCCGGTGGCACTTCTGCGACGGCTCCCTCGTGGAGCAGCGCGCAGGCGCGGAGCCGACCTACGTGGAGCCCGAGGGGCTCAACAAGCGCGACCGCCGCCGCATCCAGCCGCCGCGCTACCTGGAGGCGGCCGCCAACTTCCCGGCCGAGGAAATCGACCGGCCGCCGGAGACCGGCACCCCGAAGAGCGCCTCTCCGACGCCCTGACGTTCTACAGTCCGGGAACCACCGGGCGGCCTCGTGCCGCCCCCTGCCCCGGAAAGCCGCCCCATGCGACACGCCGCCGCCGTCGCCCTCGTGATGCTCTGCTCGCTGCCCGCGCTCGCGGCGCGGCGCGAGGGCACCTGTGAGGTCCGGGTGATGGGAGGCCTGCAGCTGGCCTTCTCCGGCAAGGGCGGCACGCAGTCCGCCACCTCGGACCACTGGATGTCTCCCGAGGAGATGCGCGCGGTCTACGAGAAGATCCACAGCCGGATGAAGCAGGACCCCAAGAAGGTCCAGGCCGCCGCCGCGAAGCTCGCGGCGAAGGGGACGATGAGCGGCCCCCTGTCCATCCACTGCATCAGCGCGGGCGGCATCCAGTCGGCGAGCCTGAGCATCCTCTCCGGGCAGAACACCAAGGAGAGCGTTCCCTTCAAGCCCGGCGCGTACCCGCTCGTCACGCTGGACGAGAAGCCCGGCGAGTTGCCCGTGGCGCTGCGCCTCAAGGGCGTCAACTACATGCTCACCGTGCCCGGCGTCCTGGTGCTGACCCGGTTCGACGGCCGCGGCGTCGCGGGCACGTTCAAGTTCACCGCCCGCACGCACAGCTCCGCCAACAAGAAGGACGCCACCGAGCGCACCATCCGGGTGGAGGGCAGCTTCGACTTGCCCTGTCCCGTGAAGAGCCGCGTCTGCAGCTAGCCGTGCGGGGCGCGCGGCGGCACGCCGAACTGGGAACGAGTCTGCATCTGCCATTCGGCTACAGTGGTGTCCGCGGTCATCCCCCACGCCACGGAGCACCTCCATGCAGCTGCGCCCCTTCCTCGCGTCCCTCGCCGTCTGCCTGTCCCTCCTCGGCTGTGGTGGCGGCGCGCCCGCGAGCGAGCCGGTGAGCCCGGAGGCGCCCCAGACCGAGACCTCGACGAGCGCCCAGGTCTCCTGCTGGGACGAGTGCTACCAGGCCAACGCCTGGTGTCCGTCCCAGTGCGGGGTCTCGAGCGAGGTGTGCGCCCAGGCCATCTCCGTCTGCTACGACTCGTGCGAGCGCGGCGTGGGTCCCTGGCTGCCCTGCTGAGCGTCACCTGCCAGCGGCCGTGGAGCGCTCCGTCATGGACAGCTCCACGGTGTGGCTGCTCTCCGGTGAGAGCTCCAGGTTCATCTGGCACGTCTCGATGTGGCGCGGCCCCTTCGCGCAGACGGTGAACACGCCCGCGCGCACCTTGGGGAAGCGGGCCATGCCCTGCGCATCCGTCTTCAACTGCTCCGGATGCAGCCGACGCGGCTGGCCCTCGCTCACGATGGCCACCGTGATTCCCGGCACCGGCTTGAGCCCCCAGGGGTCGAGCGTCCGCACATAGACGCGCCCCAGTTGAGAAGGCGCCAGCGTGCGGGGGTCCTCGGGGTCCTCGATGGGCATCGAGCCCGCGTCCGGCGAACCCGCGTCGGAAACCCGAGCGGTGGCGACCTTGGGTCGGGGCTCTTGCGCCAGTTGCCGCCGCAGGAGCGCCGCGAGCGACAGCGACACCCCGACGCCCGCGATGGCGATGACCCAACGAACCCCTCGGTGCATACCCGAGCTCCCTGGCTTCCAACCGCGAGGACGACGGCCCGACGTCGGAAGCCTAGCATTCCGAGGACTCGCGGCCCGCGTCGGTGGACCTGGGGGCGGAGGGGCCCGCATCGAAATTCCGCACGCTCGCCCGGGACTGGTAGGGTCCGGCGCCGCTCCACTTCCCCCGGCTTTCGCGTCACACGAGGTCCCCCGCATGGAGATGCTCTGCACCTTGCGCAGCGTCACGGAGGCGCAGCGCGGCGCCCTGCTTCAGGCCCCCGAGCGCCTGGAGGACTTCCTCGACGACGACGAGGACTTCGGAGACCCGAAGGGCGGAGCGTTCCTGGAGCTGGACATCGGCGAGGCGTGGCATGCCCTCCAGTACCTGCTCACCGGCACCGCGTGGGAGGGCAGCGCGCCGTTGGACTTCCTCGTCCGCGGCGGTGACGACGTGGGCGACATCCCCTCCGACGAGGGCACCGCGCGCGTCTTCGCGCCCGCGCAGGTGAAGGCGCTCGCCACCGCGCTGAAGGACGTCTCCGAGAACACGCTGCGCCGCCGCTTCGACCCGGCGAAGATGCAGGCCCAGGACATCTACCCCGGCACCTGGGATGAGCCGCCCGAGGACAGCGACCCGCTCGAGGAGGTGCTCTCCTACTTCGAGGAGCTCCAGAAGTTCGTCGCCCAGGTGTCCCGCCGCGACGGCGCGCTGCTGGTGCACATCGGCTGAAGGACCGTCAGCCCATCACCACGTCGCGTCCCAGCTTCAGCACCAGCGCCAGCACCACGGCGAGCACCACCTTGCGCACCAGGGTGTCGCCGCCCTTCACCGCCAGGTGCGCGCCCAGCCACGCGCCGGTGAACTGCGCCGCGGCCATGGGCAGCGCCACCTTCCACAGCACCACGCCCTTGAGCGAGAACAGGATGACGGACGCCAGGTTGGAGGCGAAGTTCACCACCTTCGCGTCCGCGGACGCTCGCGCCAGGCCGTGGCCCAGCAGCGTGTTGAAGCCGACGATGAGGAAGGTGCCCGTGCCCGGGCCGAAGAACCCGTCATAGGTGCCGACGGCCAGCGCGATGAGCGCGCCGATGGCCTGGGCGCGCGAGCGGGGCGAGGGCTCCGCGTGCGCGGGGGCCTTGGGCGGCGCGCGGCGGAAGGCCAGGAACACCGCCACGGCGATGAGCAGCACCAGCACCAGCGGCTTGAGCACCTCCGGCTTCACCAGCAGCACCAGCGCCGCGCCCGCGAAGGCGCCGCCCAGGCCGAAGGGGAACGTCACGCGCGCCAGCTTCCAGTCCACCAGCCCCGCGCGCGAGAAGCGCACCAGCGCCGCGAACGAGCCGAACACGGACTGCCCCTTGTTGGTCCCCAGCGCCACGTGCGGGGGCAGCCCCGCCGTCAGCAGCGCCGGCAGCGTGATGAGCCCGCCGCCGCCCGCGATGGCATCCACCATGCCCGCCACCAGCGCCGCGACACACAGCAGCAGCAGGTGCTGCGCACTGACGTCCACCAGTAGGTCCACCCTGTGTCTCCCTCGCCTCGAGCGGCGCCTGGGTACCACGGGCGCCGTCGCGGCTGCTCGCTTCTTGCGTCCCCCGCCACCTTGGGCGTCAATGCCCGGGTCGTTTCACCTCCGAGGTCTTCATGCTCGCCTCCCTCTTCACCGTGCTGGCGCTCACGCTGGCCTCGGCTCCACCCTCGCAGGACCCCAACGCGCCCACCTGCCGGATGATGAACAGCCAGGTGGCGTGTGGATATGGGTGCAAGTCCGACTCGAACCGCGCCCGCTGTGCGCAGACGCCCCAGGGGCGCTGTCAGCTCATCGACGGGCAGGCGGTGTGCTTCGACCCGCCGGCGTACGTGGTGAAGGCGTATGGCGCGGCGCTGCCGGAGCCCGAGTGCAAGGCCATCGACGGGGCGGTGGCGTGTGGCTACCACTGCGTGACGCAGCCGGGCCGGGTGAAGTGCGCGAAGTCGCCGGCCGGGGTGTGCAAGGCGCGCGGAGGCGAGGTGGAGTGCTTCGACCCGCCGGCGGTGGTCTTCGCGGTGTACGGCAAGGAGACGCCCCGCGCGGACTGCCGCAGCAACGGGGTGGAGCTGACGTGTGGCTACAACTGTCTCAACGCGTCAGAGGGCGTGCGGTGCACCCGGACGCCGGCGGGGGTGTGCAAGATTTCGAGCGGGCGCATCACCTGCTTCGACCCGCCTGCGGCGGCTTTGTGCACCTGGAAGCGCGCGATTCCCGCGCCGGAGTGCCGCAACACGGAGTCCGGCCCGGCGTGTGGATATGCGTGCACGACGGCGTTCTCGAAGTCCGCGTGTGCGTCCACGCCCTCGGGCATCTGCAAGGTGTTCGACAGCGAGGTGCACTGCTTCGACCCGCCCGTCGAGCAGCAGGCGGACCCGGCCTGCCTGTCGGTCCTGGGGATGGCGGTGCTGGACGGGGCCACGCCCTGACACAGGGTATGAGCCCTCCGCCCCGCCGTCTGCTTTGAGCCTTCCTGGGAGAGCGGTAGGGTTGCCGTCTTCTCGCAGCAGGAATGGAGCAGAACCGCGCATGGCGGAGGGTGACGTCCGTCAATATTGGGTCCGCAACGACAGGGGCACCCTGTGGGGGCCCCTCACCCTGCCGACCATCGAGCTGCTCATCGACAGCGGCGCCATCAAGGGCAAGCTCCAGGTCTCCGAGGACGGGCTGAACTTCGCCTTCCCCTGGCGCTTCCCCGAGGCCCGCGAGGTGTTCCCGCGCGAGCTGTGGGGTGACGGCGCGCCGGCGAACCTCGGCCCCGGGCCCCAGGCCCCGGTAGCGCGCCCCGGTGTCCCCATGGCAGGGCCGGGCGGTGTGCCCATGGCGGGGCCGGGTGCGGCGCCCATGGCCGGTCCGGGCGTGCCGATGGCGGGACCGGGAGTACCGATGGCGGGCCCAGGTGCCGCGCCGATGGCAGGGCCAGGTGCCGCGCCGATGGCGGGGCCAGGTGCCGCGCCGATCGCACGCCCAGGAGTTCCCATGGCGGGCCCGGGTGCGCCCATGGCGGGGCCCGGTGCAACCGGGCGTCCAGGTGTCCCCATGGCGGGCCCAGGTGCGCCCATGGCGGGGCCCGGTGCAACCGGGCGTCCAGGTGTCCCCATGGCGGGCCCTGGTGTCCCCATGGCGGGCCCAGGAGCCCCGATGGCAGGCCCGGGAGCGCCCGTGGCTCGACCAGGGGTCCCCATGGCAGGCCCAGGTGCACCCATGGCGGGCCCAGGGGTCCCCATGGCGGGTCCAGGGGTTCGACCGGGGGATCCTCGGGCGCAAGGCAACCCGATGCAGGCCGCACGGCCTCAAGTTCCAGGTGCGGCCCCCGGAGCCCCCGGAGCCGTCGCACGGCCCGTCGCGCCGCCCAACGCGGCCACCGGACAGCCCCAGGTCGCCACGCCGCAGGCGGGAGCCGTCCCTCCAGCAGCCCCCTTCCCCTCCACGGCAGCCGCGCCCGCCGTCTCCACGGAGTCCTCGCCCTACGCGATGCCCTCGCAGGGGCAGCTCGAGCAGACCTCGCCGCTGAACCTCTTCGGCCGCATCGCCTCCGCGGAGCAGACGGGCCTGCTCAAGCTGGCGCTCACGGACCGGGTCACCCTGATTCACTTCCGCAAGGGCAACCCGGAGTTCGTCGACTCCAACCACCCCGAGGACTCGCTGGGCACGTCGCTGATGGGCGCGCGGCTGCTCACGCCCGAGCAGCTCCAGCAAGCCGAGTCCGCCAAGGAGCGCTTCGGCGGAGACCTGCTCGCCGCGCTCTTCGGACTCGGTCTGCTCCAGCCCGCCAGCGCGTTCTCGATTCTGGCGCAGCGAGCCTCCAGCATCCTGTTCAAGGGCCTGCGCGCCGAGTCCGGCATGTTCGCCTTCGAGCTGCGGGAGCTGGCGGGCAACAAGGCCATGCCGCTGGGCAACCGGTGGGCGGTGCTCAGCGACACGGTGCGCCGCATGCCCTCCGCGGACATCAAGCGTCGGCTCATGCCGGTGCTCAACCTGCCCATCATGAAGTCGGGTGGGATGGTGGCCGCCAGCGAGCTGCGGCTGACGCCGCACGAGGTTCGCGCGCTCACGGTCATCGATGGAGTGCGCTCGGTGTCGCAGCTCCTCGCGGACTTCCCGCAGGACGCCGACCACCTGCTGCGCCTGGCCTTCCTGCTGCGCGAGCTGGACGCGGTGTCCTTCGCGGCCGCGCGCCCGGCCCCCGCGACGGTGGCGGGCCCCACGGCCGCCGCGCAGCCCGGTCCTGCGCCCACCGCGGGTCCCACGGCCGCGCCCCGCCCGGCCCCGCCACCGGGGGCACAGGCTCCGACCGCCGCGCCTGGGAATCCCCCGGGAGCGGGCTCACCGCAGGCCGCGCGCCCGGGCAATCCGCCGGGTGCCGCCGCGCCGGCAGCGGCCCGTCCGGGCAATCCTCCTGGAGCCGCCGCGGCCCCCCGTCCTCCGCCCGTCGTCGGCGCGGCGCCAGCCCGTCCGGCGAGCCCCGCGCCCGCCGCGGCAGCACGTCCGGCGCCGCCCACGGTCTCCGGCCCTCCGCCGGGCGCCGACGAGATTCCAGCGCTCAAGCAGCTGGCGATGGCGTTGAAGCAGCAGAACCACTTCCAGCGGCTGGGGTTGGCGGAGCAGGCGGACGGCAGCGCGGTCAAGGTCGCCTACTTCCGTCTGGCCAAGCTGTACCACCCGGACACGCTCCCACAGGGGGCGCCGCCGGAGCTCGAGAAGCTCAAGGCCGAGGTGTTCGCCTACATCGGCGATGCGTACCGGACGCTGTCCGACGACAAGAGCCGGGCGGCCTATCTCGAGGAGCTGAAGAGTGGTGGCGCCGGGGCGGAGGTGGACATCAACGCCATCCTGATGGCGGAGGAGCTCTTCCAGAAGTCGTGCATCCTGGTGAAGGCGCGCAAGTTCCCGGAGGCCGTGAAGATGTTGAACGAGGCCATCCAGCTCAACGCCGAGGAGGCGGAGTTCTACGCCTGGCGGGGCTATGCGCGGTTCTTCACGGCGACGGACAAGAAGGCGGCGCAGCCGGAGGCGTTCCGGGAAATCCAGAACGCCATCAAGCGCAACGAGCGGTGTGCGCCGGCGCACTACTTCCTCGGGGTGATTGCGAAGCTGACGGGAGACACCGCGGGGGCGCTGAAGCACTTCAAGCGGACCGTGGAGCTTCAGCCAGACCACATCGACGCTCAGCGGGAGATTCGCATGGCGGCCCAGAAGAAGTAGGGTGCGCCCCCCATCCGGAGGGGCCAGGGGCCCCGCGGGTGGAGTCGAAGGAGACAGCAACGTGTCGCTCACCGGGAAGCAACGCCGCCATCTGCGCGCGCTCGGACACCACCTGGAGCCGGTGGTCATCGTCGGTCAATCCGGCGTCACCGAGGGCGTCATCGCCGCCGTCGAGCAGGCGCTGCACGACCACGAGCTCATCAAGGTGAAGATCAACGAGGGCCCCGAGTCGCGCCAGGAAGCCGCCGCGCGCCTCGCCGAGGGCACCAGCGCCGAGCTGGCCCAGCTGTTGGGCCGCACGGCGCTGCTCTTCAAGAAGCGCAAGGAGAAGTCCAAGTTCGAGAAGTTCTGACGGACCGTCCCCGGGCCCCGCATGTCCGCTTCACTTGCCGCTGAAGCGGGCCTCGCGGCGCTCGAGGAAGGACTGGACGCCCTCGGCGGCGTCCTCCGTCTTCACCAGCTCCAGCAGCCGGGGCAGCAGCGCGGCCCTGGCTGCGTCGGGCCCTTCGTGCACCGCCTGTCGCGCGGACGCGAGCGTCGCCTGCACGCCCAGCGGGGCCTGCTTCGCCACCGTCTCCGCCAGGGCGAGCGCCCGCTCCAGGTGCCGGCCGCGCTCCACCACCTCCTGCACCAGGCCGATGCGGTAGGCCTCGCGCGCGTCGAACTCATCGCCGGTGAGCAGCCACCGCATGGCGTTGCCCCAGCCCGCGCGCTGGGGGAAGCGCACCGTGGCGCCGCCGAACGGGAAGATGCCGCGCTTGATTTCAATCTGTCCGAAGCGCGCATCCTCCGAGGCCACGGTGATGTCCGCCGCGAGGACGAGCTCGATGGACAGCGTGAGACACAGACCCTGCACAGCGAGCACCAGGGGCCTGGTGCGCGGCGGCCCCTGGATGCCCCACGGGTCGATGAACCCCTCCGCGTAGAGCGGCTCGCCGCTGGAGAGCGCGGGCGCGACGCTCGCGAGGTCCAGCCCCGCCGAGAAGTGGTCGCCCACCGCGAAGATGACCATGCACCGCACGTCCGGATGCCGGTCCGCCTCCGTCACCGCGGACGAGAGACCGCGCAGCATGCCCACGTCGAACGCGTTGCGCTTCTCCGGCCGGTGGATGCCGATGAGGGCAAGGTGTCCGCGCACTTCCAGGGTGATGCGAGGGTCCGACGGGCTCATCTGCGCTCCACGGTGAAGGTGGACGCGCATTGTCCGCCACGCGGCGCCGCGCGCACCATCACGCGTGTCACGCCGTCCACCGCACGACGTTCAGAACCGCCCCGCCAATCCACCCACGAGGCTCCCCTCCTTCGTCCGCGTGAACGTCGGACCCCACACCGCCTGCTGTGCCAACTCCTGCTCCTGCGCGCGCAGGGAAGCAGAGTGCGACATGCGATAGCCGAAGAACGAGCCCAGGATGGGCGTCACCAGCAGGTTGAGCACGCCGATGACCACCACGTCATCGCTGCTGCTTGTGAGCATCAACGATGACGGAAGCGCGCCGAGCGTCGCACCCAGCAGCGTGTAGCCGAAGCTTCCCTGCCCACGGAGCCATCGCCCCATGAGGTAGACACCACTGGCCGCGCCAAGCGCGGACCCCACGCCGAGGGACAGCGAGAGCGCCGCGTTGTTCGAGCAGGGATAGCCATTGCAGCCCGTCAGCGCGTTGCCCGCGGCGAGTCCCACCATCGCACCCGACGCCAGCCCCACGCCGCCCAACAGCATGCCCAGGGGAATGTGCGCGCGTCGTCGATAGGGACGCTGCCCCAGTGGGGCGGAGCCAACCTGCGCCGAGGAGGGAGCCACCGCCGCCTCGGGAACGGACACCAGCGGAGGCGTCTGCGTCGAGGGGCCTTCTGGCCCCGCGGACTCGGGCAGATGCTGCCCCCACGCCGGCAGCCCCACGAGGACCACGGCGAGCACGCCCACCACGCATCGCAGTTGCATCGGAAATCCCCCCCTCTCCCGCGGGACTTCAGGCCACCGCGTCGCGGCCTGTCAATCCGGGGCCCGACACACCCAGCACGCCAGGACGAGTGCAATCCAGCGCATGCACGCGGGTGACACCACCGTCAGCGCGTGAAGCCCGCCGTGCTCGCGGCCAGCTCCGCCGCCACGCCCAGACGCTCCAGCAACGCGGGCCCGAAGTACTGCCTGCGCGACTCTCCGCCCTTCGCGTTCACCAGGTCCGGAGTCTCCACGTAGCCCACGTACCCTCCCGCGAGCCCCAGCACGCCCGAGGCTCCCGTGCGCCGCACCAGCTCCGCGCCCGCGTCCACCGTGGGCTCGCCCGGCACCGTCACCAGCTCCAGCGGCCCCAACACCAACGCGGACACCTCGGCCACGCGCTCGGCGGAGCTGCACAACAAGTTATCCCCAGCCGCCCGAGTGAAGGCCGGCACCAGCCGCGACGCATCCGGCCGGGGCATCACCGCCTCCGCGCGCGCCAGCGACAGCCGCACCGACGGCCCCGCCGAAGCCAGGGGCGCCTTGCCCGCCAGCTCCGACAAGGCCCGCGCGAAGCCCGACACCCGCTCCAGCCCCTGCCCCTCCGAGTACGCCACCGACGCGTTGCCCACCGCGCCCTGCAACAACAGCGTCACGCCGCTGCCCTCGGACTCGCGCAGCGTGCTCAAGCGGCCCGGATAGTCTGGGTCCACGTACGCGCGCTGCCGAGGCACCATCGCCGGGTGCGCCGCGAAGAAGAGCAGCTCCGCCACGGGCGCTGCCTCACCGCGCAGCACCGCGCGCGTCAGCGTCCCATCCGGCGCGGTGCCACCCGAGCGCGTGTAGACATACGAGGACTCCTTCGCCTCCCCCAGCTCCAGCATCACGTCCGTGAGCGAGGAGGCGGCCTGCCCGAGCGCGGCGCTCGCCGCGGCCACCACCGTCGCTTCCGAGTCCTCCCGATAGCGCCCCGTGCCGACGAGCTGCGACACCAGCCGCGAGTCATAGCCCCCGAGCGACGAGTGCGTGTGCGTGGCCAGCACCAACACATCCTGCAGCCCCAGCGTCTTCGCGTGCTCGCGCACCCGCGCCGTCACCACATCCGTGACGAGCAGCAGCTCCAGCGACACCAGCCCCACGCGTGAGCCCCCCGCCTCCAACACCACCGCGCGCGCATGGAGCGGCGGGTCGGACTGCGTCGCGTCGGGACGCGGCGGCGAGTACCCCGCCACCACCACCGGGAACGGCGGCGCCAGGGCCACCTTCGCCGCGCCCGCGCGCAGCGGCCCCTCGCCCTTCACCTGCGACAGCAGCACCGGCGCGCGCTCCGCCCACGTGCCGCACCAGTTCCAGGAACCCAATGCATAAGCGGCACCCACGGTGAGCAAGACCAGGGGAAACAGGGAACGCCAGGAGGCTCGTCGTGGAAACACCATGCGGTGCGCAGACTAACGGCATGCGGCACCCGCCGCGAGGCTCGTCTGCCCACATCGGCCGACTCCGGTGACGGGTGGAATACCCACCAGAGGGGCGTGCGTTCCTGTTCCGCTCACCGCCCGAAAGGAGTAAGGCAGCGCGCCATGTGCGGCATCTTCGGAATCACGGGACACGCCGAGGCCTCCAACCTGACGTACCTGGGGCTGCACGCCCTGCAGCATCGCGGGCAGGAGTCCGCGGGTATCGTCGCCTCTGATGGTCATGGCCTGCGGGCCCACCGTCAGATGGGGCTGGTGGCGGACATCTTCGATGCGCCAGTGCTCGCCGGCTTGCCCGGCCAGTCGGCCATCGGCCACGTGCGCTATTCGACGGCGGGCGGCAGCCAGCTCAAGAACGCGCAGCCGCTCTTCGTGCAGTACGCGGGCGGACAGTGCGCCATCGCGCACAACGGCAACCTGGTCAACGCGGCGGCGCTGAAGGAGAAGCTGGAGGCCGACGGAGCCATCTTCCAGTCGGACGCCGACACGGAGGTCATCCTCCATCTGCTCGCGCGCTCGCGACAGGGGAGCTTCGAGCAGAAGCTGGTGGAGGCCCTGCGCAAGGTGGAGGGCGCCTACAGCCTGCTGGTGCTCACCGAGAACAAGCTGGTCGCGGTGAGGGACCCCTTGGGCATCCGGCCGTTGGTGCTCGGGCGGATGAAGGAAGGCGCGTACGTGCTCGCCAGCGAGACGACGGCGCTGGACCTCATCGAGGCGGACGTGGTGCGCGAGCTGGAGCCCGGTGAGCTGCTGGTCATCGAGAACGGCGTCATGCGCACGAGCAAGCCGTTCGCGGAGCCGGCGCGGCTGGGCCGGTGCATCTTCGAGCAGGTGTACTTCGCGCGGCCGGACTCGGTGCTGTTCGGCAACAGCGTGTACGAGGTGCGCAAGCGCATGGGCATGCAGCTGGCGCGCGAGCAGCCGGCGCCCGACGCGGACCTGGTCATCGCGGTGCCGGACTCGGGCGTGGCGGCGGCCATCGGCTTCTCGCAGCAGAGCGGGATTCCGTATGACGTGGGGCTCATCCGCAGCCACTACGTGGGCCGGACGTTCATCGAGCCGCAGCAGTCCATCCGTCACTTCGGCGTGAAGCTGAAGCTGTCGGCGGTGCGCAACGTCATCAAGGGCAAGCGCGTGGTGGTGGTGGACGACTCCATCGTGCGTGGCACGACGAGCCGCAAGATCGTGAAGATGATCAAGGCGGCCGGCGCGCTGGAGGTGCACCTGCGCATCTCCTCGCCGCCGACGAAGTGGCCCTGCTTCTACGGCATCGACACGCCCAGCCGGCAGGAGCTCATCGCCGCGAGCCACAGCACGGACGAGATTGCCCGCTACGTCACGGCGGACTCGCTGGGCTACATCTCCATCGAGGGCCTGGGCGAGGCCGTGGGCGACCCCAGCCGGGGCAGCTTCTGCACGGCGTGCTTCTCCGGTCAGTACCTGCTCGGGGAGATGGCCGGCTCCGCGCAGGAAGCCAACAAGCTCACCGCCTGACGCCGCGCATGCGCGCGTGAGGCCCCAGGCCCCCTGCCCTTCATCGGGTCGGGGGCCTTCGTCGTTTCAACGGCTGGGTGCCGTGGAGGGCGGAGGCGGCAGGGGCGCGCCCGCGATGAAGTCCGCGAGGTCCGAGGGGAGCGGCGCCGAGAACGAGACCTCCGCGCCGGTGCCGGGGTGCGGGAACACGATGCGCTCGGCGTGCAGGGCGTGTCGGGGCAGTCGCAGTCGAGACCAGGCCTCGGGCTCCAGGCTGTGCTTGCTGAAGCGGTCGAAGTAGCCGGGGTCCGGGCCGTACATCTTGTCGCCGACCAGCGGGAAGCCCGCCTCACGCAGGTGGATGCGAATCTGGTGCTGACGTCCCGTCTCCGGGAAGCAGCGCAGGAGCGCGAAGGGCTCACCATCGCGGGTGAAGCGCTGGAGCACCTGGAAGCGGGTCCGGCTCGGCTTGCCCTCGACGGCGTCGATGCGCACGGCGATGCGGATGAGCTCGGTGCCCTCGGCGATGGGGGCATCCACGGTGAAGGTGTCCTCGGGAGGATGTCCCTCACAGAGGGCGAGGTACTCCTTGTGCACGTCGCGCGAGACGAAGAGCCGGCCGAGCACACGGCAGGCTTCGGTGGTGCGACCGCAGACGACCAGGCCGCTGGTTTCGCGGTCCAGACGGTGCGCGGGCTCGGCGAAGCGCTCCCCGAAGCGCTCGCGCAGGATGGAGACGAGGGTGCCCTTGTGGTAGCGCGCCGTCGGATGGATGGGGAGACCCGCGGGCTTGTCGAGCACCAGCAGCCACTCATCCTGGAAGACGACGGGCAGCGTGGTGGGCGTCTCCGGCTCCTCGCTGCCGGGGCGGCGCAGGCGGAAGGCCAGTCCGGGGTACACGGGTGTGGAGGGCTTCAGCCGCCGTCCCTCGCAGCGGACGCCGCGCAGGATGATGCCGGCCAGACGCTCGCGAGGCATGCGGCGCAGCTTCTGGCCCAGGTAGTCCTCCAGGCGCCAGCCCGCATAGTTGGGCTCGACGACGAAGGAGATGTCGACGAAGCCCTCGGGAGCGGCGTCCGACGCGGGCGCACGACTCGAGCCCCCCTGCTCGGAGGGCTCCTGCTCAGGGGAGGAGTCCTCCGCCGATGAATCCTTCTCGCCGTGCATCACCTCCGCGCTCTAACACGGCGCGGGACGGCGCACAGTCCGAACCCTTCAGGGTCGGGAGGCCTCACGACGAGGCACCACCCGAGCCAGCGCGGAAACAGAAGGACCTGCGCATCGAAGCGGCTTCACGCCGACGTCGACGAGCCCCTGCGGAACCACGCCACCTGGAGGAGTCCTCACTCCCCCGCCGCGTACGCGGTCACAGCCTCACGCGGATGCAGACACGCGCCACACGGTGAAGCCCAAACATGTCCCCGTCGCTTACGCCCTCACAACGTCACACCGAGGCGGGCACACGCCACGTGGTGAAGCCCACACGGGCCCCCATCACATGCGCACTCACATCCTGGCGCCGAGGCGGCACGCGCCACACGGTGAAGCCCACACGAGCCCCACCGTGCGCCGTCACACGCTCACGCCGAAGCCGCGCGCCGGGCGTCGTCGCTCACGCCCAGGAAGCGCGCGAACAGGTCCGCGATGCGCTCGCCGGAGCGCCCATCCCAGTACTCGGGGATGCGGCCCTTCTTGCCCTGACCATCGAGCACGCGGTCCGCCGACTCGCGGATGCGGTCCGGGTCCGTGCCCACCACCTCGTTGGTGCCCTGCTCCACGGTGATGGGGCGCTCGGTGTTCTCGCGCAGCGTGAGGCACGGCACGCCCAGCGCCGTGGTCTCCTCCTGCAGACCGCCCGAGTCGGTGAGGATCAACTTCGCCTGCGACGTCAGCGCGAGGAACTCCAGGTAGCCCATCGGGTCCACGGGGCGCAGGTTCGGGCTGCGCTCGAACCACGACCCCAGGCCCTGCTCCGAAATCATCTTCCGCGTGCGCGGGTGCACCGGGAAGATGACCGGCACGCGCGAAGCCACGTGCGCGATGGCGGACAGCAGCCCCCCGAGCAGCTTCGGGTCATCCACGTTGGACGGCCGGTGGAGCGTGCACACCGCGTAGCCGCGAGGCTCCACGCCCAGGGTCTTCAGCACGGGCAGCTGGTCCGCCCGCTCCTTCGAGGCGAGCAGCGAGTCGATCATCACGTTGCCCACGAAGTGGATGCGCTCCGGGTCCGCGCCCTCCTTCAGGAGGTTCGCGTCGGCGTCGCGAGAAGGCGTGAGCAGCAGGTCGGACAGCCGGTCCGTGACGACGCGGTTGATCTCCTCCGGCTGGTGCCGCGAGTAGCTGCGCAGGCCCGCCTCGACGTGCGCGAGTGCGATCCCCAGCTTCGACGACACGAGCGCGGCGGCGACGGTGCTGTTGACGTCACCGACGACGGAGACCAGGTCCGGCTTGTGCTCGAGGAAGACGCGCTCCAGTTCCACCATCGTCTTGGCCGTCTGCTGCGCGTGGCTCCCCGAGCCGATGCCCAGGTGCACCTCGGGCGCTGGCAGCCCCAGGTCCGAGAAGAAGACGTCGCTCATCTTGACGTCGTAGTGCTGTCCCGTGTGGACCAGGACCTGCTGGAGCTGATTCCGCGCGGCGATGGCGCGGTGGATGGGCGCGACCTTCATGAAGTTCGGGCGCGCGCCGACGATGTGGATGACCTTCTTCATGTCGCCAGCCAAGCTAGGCACGCCGGGTCGGATGCCTAGTGCCTGCGGGGCGCCCACCCATCGGGGGGCCAGCGTCCGTTCTGAATCTGATAGACGGAGTGTGCCATGCCCTCCTCGCGCACCATCGCCGTCATCCCCGCCCGTCACGCCAGCACCCGCTATCCGGGCAAGCCGCTCGCCCTCATCGCCGGCCGTCCCATGGTGGAGCATGTCTGGCGCCGCTGTCAGGAAGCAGGCGTCTTCCACGAGGTCTGGGTCGCCACCGACGACGAGCGCATCCGCGCCACCGTCGAGTCCTTCGGCGGCCGCGCGGTGATGACCAGCCCCGCCTGCGCCACCGGCACGGACCGCGTGGCCGAGGTCGCCCGCGCCCGTCCGGATGTCGACGTGTGGGTGAACGTGCAGGGCGACGAGCCCCTGGTCGACCCGGCCGCGCTCGAGGCCCTCGCCGGACTCTTCGACGACACCGCCGTGCGCATGGGCACCCTCGTGCGTCCCCTGGAGGCCGACGAGGCGGAGAGCCCGCACGTGGTGAAGGCCGTGCTCGCGCTCAACGGCGACGCGCTCTACTTCAGCCGCAGCCTGGTCCCCCACGCCCGGGAGACGGGCACCCCCGTCCCCCGCTGGGGCCACATCGGCCTGTACGGCTACCGCCGCGACGTGCTGCTGCGCCTCGCCGAGCTGGCCCCCACGCCGCTCGAGGAGACGGAGAAGCTGGAGCAGCTGCGCGCGCTGGAGCACGGCATCGCCATCCGCTGCGCCCGCGTCTCCTGGCGCACGGTGGCCGTGGACATCCCCGCCGACGTCGCGAAGGTCGAGGCCGTCATGCGCGAAAAGGGCCTGCTGTAGTCAGAGCATCGGCAGCTCGTCGCTGTAGGCCCCCAGCGGGAACGCGGCGTCCAGGCGCGCCAGCTCCTCCCGCGACAGCCTCAGCGACGCGGCCGCGGCGTTGTCGCGCAGGTGCGCCACGCGGCTCGCCTTCGGGATGGCGAACAGCGAGGGCCTGCGCACCAGGAACTGGAGCGCCACCTGCCGGGGCGTGACGCCATGCGCGCGGGCCACCGCCTCCAGCACGCGCCCGCCCGGACTGTCGGGACGAGGGAAGCGCCCGTTACCGAACGGGCTGTAGCCCACCACCGCGATGCCACGCGCCTCGCACCAGGGCAGCACCGCGTGTTCGATGGCGCGCTCCTCCAGGTGGTACAGCACCTGGTTGCACGCGACGCGCTCCGGCTTCGCGAGCTCGACGAGTTCCTCCAGCTCCGCCACACCGAAGTTGCTCACACCCCACGAGCGAATCTTCCCGTCCGCCACCAGCTTCTCGAAGGCGCGCACCGTCTCCTCCAGCGGATGCGAACCGGGCCAGTGCAGCAGGTAGCAATCCAACACGTCGGTGCGCAGCCGCTTCAGGCTCCGCTCACACGCGGCCAGGGTGCCCGCGTACGTCGCGTTGGACGGCATCACCTTCGACACCAGGAAGACCTCCTGACGCCGGCCGGCGACGGCCTCGGAGACGATGGACTCCTCCACGCGGCCATGGCCGTACAGCTCCGCGGTGTCCACATGCGTGAGCCCCAGGTCCAACCCCGCGCGCAGCGAGCGGATGGCCTCGTCGCGGTCATCCTCCTCCATCTGCCATGTCCCCTGCCCGAGGACGGGAACCTGCCTGCCGGTACCGCCGAAGACGCGCTGCTCCATGGCCTACCTCCGTGTCCGGAAGGATGAGCACCTCCCACCCGCTCCGACAGCCGGGAGCCGTGCGAAGCGGGAAACTCCGCGCTAGTCTCCGCCGGTGTCCGCCCGCCCGTCACCCGCCAAGCCCCGGCTCCCCTCGCGCGTGACGCTGGGTCGCCTGCTCACCCTCGCCCGGCCCGAGGTCCCCACGCTCGTCGTGGGCACCCTCTTCCTGCTCCTCAGCAGCGCCGCCACGCTCGTCTTCCCCCGCGCCATCGGTGATTTGGTGGACGAGGCGCTCGGCGCGCGCAGCCGCGACAAGCTGGACACCATCGCGCTGGTGATGTTCGCCGTCTTCGTCGTGCAGTCGGTGGCCATGGCGCTGCGCGCCTACCTCTTCAGCACCGCCGGCGAGCGCGTGGTGACGCGGCTGCGCAAGCGCCTGTTCCAGAGCCTGCTGTCCCAGGAGGTGGCCTTCTTCGACGAGCGCCGCACCGGGGAGCTCACCAGCCGGCTCGCCTCGGACACGAGCGTCCTGCAGAACACCGTCACCACCAACGTCTCCATGACGCTGCGCTACACCTTCCAGGCCCTGGGCGGCGTGGCGCTGCTGTTCTTCACCTCGCCCCGGCTGACGCTGGTGATGCTCGCGCTCATCCCCGCGGTGGCCATCGGCGCGGTGGTGTACGGCCGGCGCGTGAGAGTGCTGTCGCGCCAGGTGCAGGACGCGCTCGCCGCCTCCAGCGAGGTCGCCGAGGAGGACCTGTCCGGCATCCGCACCGTGCGCTCGTTCGCCGCGGAGGCCCACGAGGTGGAGCGCTACGGCGCCGCGGTGGACCGCGCGCTGGCGCTGGCCAAGGACCGCGCGCGCCAGTCCGCGCTCTTCATGGGCATCGCCTCGCTGGCCATGTACGGCTCCACCGCGGCCATGCTCTGGTACGGCGGCCGCATGGTGGTGGACGGCGAGCTCACCGTCGGCGCGCTCACCTCGTTCCTCATCTACACCTCGCTCGTGGCGCTCTCGCTGAGCGCGGTGGCGGAGGTGTGGGCGGACTTCATGCGCGCCAGCGGCGCCGCCGAGCGCGTCTTCGAGCTGGTGGACCGCGTGCCCGCCATCCCCGCCGGAGGCCACCAACTCCCGTCGGTGAAGGGCCACGTGGAGTTCCGCGGCGTGCGCTTCTCCTACCCCACGCGCGCGGACGTACCCGTGCTCCAGGGGCTGGACCTGGAGCTCAAGCCCGGCGAGGTCGTCGCGGTGGTGGGCCCCTCGGGCGGAGGCAAGTCCACGCTCGCCTCGCTCATGTCGCGCTTCTACGACCCGCAGGGCGGCGCGGTGGTGCTGGACGGACATCCGCTCACCACGCTCGAGCCCGAGTGGCTGCGCCGCAACGTCGGCATGGTGGCCCAGGAGCCCCAGCTGTTCTCCTGCTCCATCGCGGACAACATCCGCTACGCCAGGCCCGACGCCACCGACGCCCAGGTCGAACACGCCGCGCGCGCCGCCAACGCCCACGACTTCATCCAGCGCTTCCCGGAGGGCTACAACACCCAGGTGGGCGAGCGCGGCGTGCAGCTGTCCGGCGGCCAGAAGCAGCGGGTCGCCATCGCCCGCGCGGTGCTCAAGGACCCCCGCCTGCTCATCCTCGACGAGGCGACCAGCGCGCTCGACGCGGAGAGCGAGCACCTGGTGAAGGACGCGCTGGAGCGCCTGATGAAGGGCCGCACCACGCTCGTCATCGCCCACCGCCTGTCCACCGTGGCCAACGTGGACCGCGTGCTCGTGCTGGAGTCGGGCCGCATCGTCCAGAGCGGCACCCACGCCAGCCTCATGGGCCAGGACGGCCTCTACCGCCGCCTGGTCGAGCGCCAGTTCGTCGCGGCCTGAACGGCCGCCTACCCTCCGCGTCCTTCGCTCATCGCATCGGAAAGTGGCGCGAAATCAGGGGGGCGATTAGTTGTTCCGGCCTCAAGAAAGGAGGTGATGCCTTGACCGACAGCAAGAGTCAGGCGTCCACCTCCGCTTCGGTGGCCTGAAACGGCTTTCCGTCGCGGTGGAAGACGCTAAAGGTTTCAGGGGCCCGTCTCCGCACATGCGGGGGCGGGTCTTTTACTTTCCGGTCGGGAATGGAAGTCCCGACAACCTGTTCCGACGCGCCGGGGGGAGTGGCCGACCCTTGACGTACCCATCCGGGAGATTCGCCGTGTCCATCACCCCGTGCCCCAGCCCTCTACCCACCGCCCTGCGTGACGAGGAGTCCGTCCAGGCGCAGCGCAACCTGTACTGTCCCAACTACGACGCCTGCCTGCACATGGTGGTCAAGCGTGGCTGGGAGGGCTGGAGCTGCCGCAACTGCGACTTGCGTGACTTCCGCGTCGGACAACCCGACGTCCGGGAGTTCGCCGTGTCCCGCCCTGGTGCTTGGGACGGCAACTGAGGCGGCGTCAGCAGGCGGACCGGTCGACCCCCCGTCCGGCGCAGAATAATTGACGCATCCCTGCCCTACTTGGCAGAACGGGATATGCGCTCCAAGAAGACCAAGTTCATTTTCGTGACGGGCGGAGTGGTCAGCTCCCTCGGCAAGGGCCTCGCCTCGGCCTCCATCGGCGCCCTGCTGGAGAACCGTGGCCTCGCCGTCACGTTGCTCAAGCTGGACCCGTACATCAACGTGGACCCGGGCACGATGAGCCCGTTCCAGCACGGCGAGGTCTTCGTCACCGAGGACGGTGGCGAGACGGACATGGACCTGGGCCACTACGAGCGCTTCACCAACGCGCGGATGAGCCGGCTCAACAACTTCACGTCGGGCCGCATCTACCACGCGGTCATCATGAAGGAGCGCCGCGGCGAGTACCTGGGCAAGACGGTGCAGGTGATTCCGCACATCACGGATGAAATCAAGGCGAGCATCCGTCAGGCGGCCCAGGACGCGGACGTGGTCATCGTGGAGGTGGGCGGCACGGTGGGCGACATCGAGTCCCTGCCCTTCCTCGAGGCCATCCGCCAGATGCGCTACGACGTGGGCAGCCAGAACGCCGTCTACGTGCACCTGACGCTCCTGCCGTACATCGGCGCGGCCGGCGAGGTGAAGACCAAGCCCACGCAGCACTCGGTGATGAAGCTGCGCGAAATCGGCATCCAGCCCGACTTCCTGGTGTGCCGCACGGACCGAGAGGTGTCGCGCGAGCTGAAGGACAAGATTGCGATGTTCTGCAACGTGGACACCGGCAACGTGTTCACGTCCCCGGACGTGCGCAGCATCTACGAGCTGCCGCTGGAGCTGCACCGGCAGGGCCTGGATGACCGGCTCGCGGAGGTGCTCAACATCTGGAGCCGCGCGCCGCACCTGGAGCGCTGGGAGAACATCATCCGCAAGGTGTACGAGCCCGCGCGAGGCCAGGTGCAGGTGGCCATCGTCGGCAAGTACGTGAACCTGACGGAGAGCTACAAGAGCCTCAACGAGGCCCTGCTCCACGGCGGCATCGCCAACGACGTGAAGGTCAACCTGCACTTCGTGGACAGCCAGGACGTGGAGGCGCAGGGGCCCGAGAAGCTGCTCGCCGGCGTGGACGCCATCCTGGTCCCCGGCGGCTTCGGCGTGCGGGGCACCGAGGGGAAGATCGCCGCCGTGCGCTACGCGCGGGAGAAGAAGATTCCGTTCTTCGGCATCTGCCTGGGCCTGCAGATGGCGGTGGTGGAGTTCAGCCGGAGCGTGCTGGGGCTCACCAACGCGAACAGCCTGGAGTTCAACGAGCACACGCCGCACCCGGTGGTGACGCTCATGGAGAGCCAGGTGTCGGTGCAGGACAAGGGAGGCACCATGCGCCTGGGCAGCTACGCCTGCGCGCTCAAGCCCTCCACCCGCGCCCACCAGCTCTACGGCCAGGACCTCATCCAGGAGCGCCACCGGCACCGCTACGAGGTGAACAACGCCTACCGCGGCCGGTTGCAGGAGGCGGGCCTGGTCATCTCCGGTCATAATCCGGAGCTGAACCTAGTGGAGATGATTGAACTGTCGGACCACCCCTACTTCGTCGGCTGCCAGTTCCACCCCGAGTTCAAGAGCAAGCCCTTCGCCCCCCACCCTCTCTTCTCCGGCTTCATCAAGGCCGCGCTCGACCAGCGCGACGCCTCCGCCGGCCAGGTGCGCGCATGAGCGCCAGCAGCCTTCCGATTACCCTCTGTGGCCACAAGGTTGGCCCGGGACAGAAACTCTTCGTCATCGCCGGCCCGGACAGCATCGAGTCCGAGGAGATGGCGCTGAAACATGCTCACTTGCTCAAGGGCATCACCAGCCGGCTGGGCGTGCCCTATGCCTTCAAGTGCTCGTATGACAAGGCCAACCGGACAAGCGGGAAGTCCTTCCGAGGTCCTGGCCTCCGGGAAGGGCTGCGCATTCTAGCGCGTATCAGGGATGAAGTGGGCGTCCCGGTCCTCACGGACGTCCATGAAACCAGCCACGTAGGTCCTGCCTCGGAAGTTGTGGATATCATCCAGATACCGGCGTTCCTGTGCCGGCAGACGGACCTGGTCGAGGCGGTGGCTCGCTCGGGAAAGGGCGTGAACTTGAAGAAGGGACAGTTCGTGGCCCCCAAGGACATCGTCCACTCGGCGCGCAAGGCGTTCGAGACGGGCAACCCCAACGTGCTCGTCACCGAGCGGGGCTCGACCTTCGGCTACAACAACCTGGTGGTGGACATGCGGGGCCTGGCGCAGATGCGCGAGGCGGGCCTGGCCGTGTGCTTCGACGCCACGCACTCCGTGCAGCAGCCCAGCTCCGGGGACGGCGTCACGGGAGGCGACCGCAAATTCGTCTCACTGCTCGCCCGCGCTGCCGCGGCCGCCGGGATTGATGCATTGTTCACGGAAGTCCATGAGGACCCTGACCGTGCCCTGTGTGACGGTCCGTGCTCCCTCAATCCACAGATGTTCGAGGACGTGGTACGAAATGTGCTGGATATCCGCCGGGTGTTGGGACACGAGCCCGGCTGATGAACACGACGAGGGGAGCCGAGCAGACGATGCAGACGGACGCACCTTCCAAGCCTGGAAAGGAAGAGCTGACGTCCCGCGCGGCGCGCGTGCGGCTCTTGGTCTTCGACGTGGACGGGGTGCTCACCGACGGCGGCCTGTATTACGGCGACGGCGGGGAGCTGATGAAGCGCTTCGACGTGAAGGATGGCCACGCCCTGGTCATGGCCCGGCTGTCGGGCCTGCCCGCCGCCATCCTCACCGCTCGCACCTCAGGCATCGTGGAGGCACGCGGGCGGGAGCTCGGGCTGGCGGCTGTGTTTCAAGGCCGCCGGGACAAGGGTGCCGCACTGGACGAGCTCCTCCAGCAGCTGGGCGTCCCCCATGAGGCCTGTGCCTACATGGGGGATGACCACAATGACCTGGCCCCGCTGTCGAGGGTGGGCTTGTCCGCGTGTCCCGCGGATGCAGTTCCCGAGGTGCGTCAGGAGGTCCACTTCGTGGCTCAGAACCCGGGAGGCCGTGGGGCCGCCCGGGAGCTCGTGGAGCTCTGCCTCAAGGCCAGTGCCCGGTGGGACGGGGCCGTGGGTCTGATGAGGGGGACTGATGGACGCAGTGCGCAGAGAGGTTGAAGGAAACCCCGTATTCAAGGTAGGTGGTTGATTCCATGGGCAGCGGAATGATGCAGCAAGAGGGGAGTACGGCGATGACGGACCAGCTCTACACGACGCACGACATCAGTCGTTTGCTTCAGGTGGATCCGTCCACGGTGAGCAAGTGGATTGACCGGGGCATCCTGATGGCCTTCAGGACGCCGGGCGGTCACCGCCGGGTGCGCTCGGCGGACCTGCGCACCTTCCTCATCGCGCACCAGATGCCGGTTCCGGAGGAGCTGGGCAGCGGCACGGTGCGGCTGTTGGTGGTGGATGACGAGCGGGCGGTGCTGGACGCCGTCAAGCGCGCGTTCAAGCCGTTCTCCGCGCAGGTGGAGCTCCAGACGACGACGAGCGGCGTGGAGGCCCTGCTGCTGGTGTCCGAGCAGAAGCCGCACGGGATGATCATCGACCTGAACATGCCGGACATCGACGGCCTCGAGGTCTGCCGTCGCATCCGCGCGCGCAAGCAGATGGAGGGTGTGCGGCTCATCACGATGACGTCCATGCACACCGCCGACGTCGTGGAGCAGTCCAAGCAGGCGGGCGCGCTCGCGTGCCTGGCCAAGCCGCTCGATGTGCAGCAGGTGCTGGAGCTGTTCCGCGTGCCCATCTCGCTCGGCGCCAAGCGCTGAGGTCGGGAGGGCTTCCGCCGCCCCCTCGCGGAAGCCCTCGACAGGGGTGAAGAAGGAGGAAGCCGCGCCGTTCTTCCCCGGACAGCGGCCTCCCAGCAGGGGTGTGCGCGCGATTCGACGCCTCGCGCGAAGCATCAGCCCTGGACCTTGACCTCGATGACCCGAGGCTTGGACTCCTCGCGTCGAGGCAAGGTGAGCGTCAGCACGCCCTGCTCGTAGCGCGCCTCCACCTTGGTGGCGTCCACCGTCTCCGGCAGGGAGAACGAGCGCGTGAAGCCGCCCTGTGCGCGCTCCTGGCGGCGCATGGTCACGCCCTCGGCGACGGGCTGCGCCTTGCGCTCGGCCTTCACGGTGAGCACGTCGCGCTCCACCGTCACCTGGATGTCCTTGGCGTCCACGCCCGGCATGTCGAGGTGCAGGGTGACGCCCGCCTCGGACTCGAGGATGTCGGCGGCGGGCACGCGCTCGCGGACCGCGGACGGACGGAAGAAGCCCGGCTGGGCGAACTCACGGAAGAGCGCGTCGAAGTCGCGCATCAGGGGGTTCACCACCACGGCGGAGTTGAACGGGTTGCGATTCTGCATGGTCTTCTCCTGTGCGTGACACTCCTCGGAGGGAGTGCACGGTGTGTGAATCACAGACGTTGTCGTTGTCGGCGGTCTCGCCTCGGGGGCCCCATCGGGGCTCCACTCCAGCGCCGCCTCACAAGACTCAAGAGAACCATGCTCCGGGACGTGTCAAGCAACGCCCCCGGGCCCTCGCGGCCCCCTCCCGCCATGCCCGCCCGCCTGCTCTGCGGACCGCCGGGCGAGGGCCTTCCGGGACGGGCGGACATGGGAGACTTCAGTCGTCGTCGCGGGCCAGGGCTACGGCGTAGGCCTCCTCGTCGCGGGACACGTGCACGGTCCACGGGCGGCAGCAGACGGGACAGTCCTCGATGTAGCGCTCCGCGCTGGCGCCGATGGGGTCCACGTCGACCTCCACCTCCTCGCCACAGTAGGGGCACTGCTGGATGGCGGCTTCCGCGAAGGGCTGCATGATGGTGCCTCCTCGCCCTCGTAGCGGGCGAAAGCGTCGCGGACTGAGCGTCCGCGCCGTCAGACGGTAGACTCCCGAGCCATGGCTTCTCCTTCCCGCAATCGCATCGGCGAAATCCTCGTCAAGGCCCGCGTCATCGACGAGCTCCAGCTCCGCAGCGCCATGGCCACCCTGGACCAGTGGGGCGGGCGGCTGTCGCGCGTCGTCGCCGACCTGGGGCTGGCCACCGAGGACACGATTACGGAGGCCATCTGCCAGGGCCTGGGGATGCAGCGCGTGCAGTTGGGCAACATCAGCCGGGACGCGGGGGCGCTCTCGCGCGTGGACATGACGCTCGCCGAGCAGAAGGCCGTCTTCCCCGTCTCGCTCAAGGACAACGGCAAGACGCTGGTGCTGGCCATGGCGGACCCCACGGACCTGGCCACGCTGGACCAGGTGGCGGCCCGCAGCCGCGCCCGGGTGGTCCCCATGGTGGCGGGCGAGCGTGAAATCGAGCACGCCATCCTGCGGCACTACCGAGGCCAGGAGCCGGTGGTCAGCACGCGCTTCTCTCCCTCGCGCAACCAGTCCTCGGACACGCAGGCCACCGTCGACGAGCAGGACGACGAGTTCAAGGTCGTCGACATGAGCGGCAAGACGGTGGTGAAGCGCATCGCCGACATCGTCCCGCCCGAGTCACCCGCGGCGGCGCCAGCCCCCCGCGCTCCGGAGCGGCCCGCACCGCCCGCGGCGGCCCAGGGGTCGAGCGCGGCGGACATCCTCGACGAAATCCTGGCCGGTGGCCCGTCCACCTCCCCCGAGTGGACGGACGAGGACCTGCAGCGGCTGCAGACGCTCCAGCAGAACCAGGAGAAGAGCTCCAAGATTCTGCGCGCCCTGCTGGAGCTGCTCCTGGAGAAGGGCAAGCTGCAGCAGCGCGAGCTCGCCGCCAGGATGCGCCTGTAGCGCTCAGCCCGCCTCCTGGAGCTCCCGCCCGGTGAGCCCCAGGAGGTAGAGGATGGTGTCCAGCCCGCCGGCGGAGATGGACGTGTCGGCGGCCTCGCGCAGCCGGGGCTTGGCGCGGAACGCGATGCCCAGCCCCGCGCGCTCCAGCATCAGCAAGTCATTGGCGCCGTCGCCCACCGCGATGACCTGCTCGAGCAGGATGCCCTCCTGGGCCGCGAGCTGCTCGAGCAGCTCCGCCTTGCGGCGCGCGTTGACGATGGCCCCCACGGTGCGGCCCGTGAGCCTGCCGCCCTCCTCCTCCAGCACGTTGGAGTAGGCATGGTCGATGCCGAGCCGCCCCTTGAGCGCCTCCGCCGCCACGGAGAAGCCGCCGCTGATGACCGCGGTGCGGTAGCCCAGGCGCTTGAGCACGCGCACCAGCGTCTCGGCGCCCTCCGTGAGGGGCAGGTTGGCCGCGAGCCGGTGCAGCACGTCCACGTCCAGCCCCTTCAGCAGCGCCACGCGCTGGCGCAGCGACTCGTCGTAGTCCATCTCCCCCTGCATGGCGCGCTCGGTGATGCGCGAGACCTGCTCGCCCACGCCGTGCGCGCGCGCCAGCTCGTCGATGACCTCGATGCGGATGAGCGTGGAGTCCATGTCCATCACCACCATCCGCTTGCCGCGCCGGAACAGGCTCTCCTTCTGCAGCGCCACGTCGAAGGTGTTGTCGCACATGGACAGCGCCAGCAGCGAGCGCTTGAGCACCTGGGGCTCCAGCGCGGGCGGCAGGGTGACGTGCAGCTCCATGGAGCCCAGGTGCGGCTCGGACAGCCGGACGATGCGCTCCACGTTGGCGCCCGCCTGGGCTAGGTGCGAGGTGAGCGAGTGCAGCTGCCCCGCCCCCAGCGCGCGCCCCACCGCGGTGACGACGTAGCGCGCGGGCATGGGAGCCCCGGGGTCCGGCGTCTCCACCGCCTGGAAGTCCAGCGCCACGCCCAGCTCCCGCGCGGCGAAGAGCAGCGCCCGGGGAATGCCCACCGACTCGGGCAGCCGCACCAGGAGGCACAGCGTCAGCCGGCCCTGCACCACCACCTGCTCCACGTCGAGCAGCTCGGCGCCCGCGTCCGCGAGCAGGCCGGTGAGGCGGGCGGTGATGCCGGGGTGGTCCTTGCCCGTCACGGTGACGAGCACACAGCCTGGAGCAGTGGAGGTCATGGCGCGCGGCACAATGCCATGACCCCGCCTGGACGGGGCGGACGCCGCGAGGCCCCCACGTCGTGCCTGCCTGCTACCGCGGTGGCGGAGGGCCAGGGCACGGCCTCTCCACGCCACCGTCCACACGGGGGACGAGCCTCACGAGGAGGCCCGCGCCCTGGAGCGCGTCACTGCTGGGGCGACTCGGAGGACAGGATGAGGTCGCCGCGGACGAGGAACTCCTTGTCCGGGAAGGCCTTGTAGAAGTCCTCGAGCATGGCGTCGACGTCCGGGTAGCGCTGCTCGCGCTTGTCCTGGGTGGCCTTGTCGAAGAGCTGGTCCAGGCCGCTGGGCGCCTCGGGGTTCACCTCCGAGGGGAGCGGCGAGCGGCGGCCCGGAATCTGCCCGGTGAGCATCTCGTAGAGCAGGATGCCCAGCCCGTACACGTCCGCGGAGGGGCCCGGGTCCTTGGCGCCGCGGTTCATCAGCTCCGGGGCCATGTACGCCATGCCGCCGGTGCCCACGAAGACCTGGGGCATGCCCTTGGTGGCGTCCACCTCCACCACGCGGCCCAGGCCGAAGTCGGACAGCTTGGCGTTGCCGTAGGCGTCGAAGAGGACGTTCTCCGGCTTGAGGTTGTGGTGCGTCAGCCCCGTGGCGTGGGCCGCGCGCAGGCCGTAGGCCATCTGGAGGAACGTGCGCAGCGCGAAGGGCACCGGCACCCCGCTGCCACCGCCCGCGTCCAGCCGCTCCTTCAGGCTGCCGTTCATCAGCTCCAGGACGAAGTAGGGGCGGCTGGCCTCCACGTTCTGGTCCACCACCTGGACGATGCCGGGGTGGCGCACCTGGGCCTGGGCGCACAGCTCCTTCTTCAGCCGCTTGAGCACCTCACCGCGCTGCAGGAAGGAGAAGTACCCGAAGATGTCCTTGAGCTCCTTCAGGCAGATGTCCAGCCCCAGCGCCGTGAAGCGGCCCTTGAAGACGGTGCCCAGCGGGCCCGTGCCGATGGGGTCGAACTTCTGGTAGCGCAAGTCCAGCTCCGTGCCCTTCGGGGCGACGGGCGCGGCGGCGACGGGAGAAGTGGCGGCGGGAGGGGGCATGGAAGGGGCGGCGGACGACGACGGGGGAGCGAGGGGCAGCGGCGCGGTGGGAGCCAGACCGATGGACGTCTCCCGGCGAGGCTCGGGCGTCGCGGGGGTGATGAGCGCCACGGGCACAGGCGGCGTGAAGGGCGCCGGGACGGGCACGGGTACCTGCGACGTGTTGGGCGGCGGCGTCAGGTCCAGCGCGGGCATGGCCGAGCGCGCGGCGCGCATCGGCGGCATGGGCGGCGGCGACGGGGGCGGCGCAATCTGCGTGGCCGCGGTGGGCACCACCTCCGCCTCGTCCAGGAGCAGCTCCGGCGGGGGCGGCGGCAACACCAGCGACTCCTCGGTGCCCTGGGCCACGGGGGGCTCGTCCTCGGCCGAGGCAATCTGGTCGGCGAAGAACTCGCCCACCTCCACGGAGAACTTGTCCGACAGCTCCCCGCCCGCCACGCGCTCGCCCTGCTCGGTGAGCTTGAGCTGGGCCTCGCGGTCCATGGCGATGTAGTGGAACTTGCGCAGGAAGAAGAAGTAGTTGTCGAAATCGAGCGAGACGGACGGCTCCAGCGCGGCCTTCACATCGGCCAGCTTGTTGGAGCGTCCGAGTTGGCCGTTCTCCCTCAGGTTTCGGAGGATGAACAGCGCCTCGCCACTGACGGCGTCGCGGTTGATGGCGGCCTTCGGCATGGGTGGGCGACTCTACGACGTCCACCCGCCACCGCTCAACGTGGGACTGGCGGAACCCGGGGGGTTCTCAGCGGATGCGAAGCAGCTGCTTCACCGTCTCCAGGACCTCGACGAACTTCACCGGCTTGCGCAGGTAGATGTCCACGCCCAGCTGCAGCGCGCGGTCCTGGGCCTCCTTGCCGCCGGCGGAGATGGCGATGACGGGGATGGCCCGCAGGGCCTCCTCCTCCCGGATGCGCTCCACGAGCGCGAAGCCGTCCATCACCGGCATGTAGAGGTCCGTCATCACCAGGCTGAAGCGGCCCTCGCGCAGCATGCCCAGCGCGTGGTGCCCGTCCGGCGCGAAGTGGACCTCCAGGGGCACCTTCCCGTGCAGCTCACCGGACGCCAGCTTCTTCAGCACGTAGCTGTACATCTCGATGATGTGCGGGTTGTCCTCGACGATGAGCACACGGTACCCCTCGTGCTCGGCGTGGGGCGCGTGGCTGTTGGGTCCTGCCGCACTCAAGATGTCACCCAGTCTGCGCCTGTCCTCCGCGCGCTCGACGCGGACCCCGACTCCTCCGGGCTGATCGACGCCCGCGGGCCTCATCCAGGCCACGATGCCGGTGACTTCTACCGGATCCAGCAGTCCCGGGAAAGAAAGTGCGAGCCGCACCTCGTCCCCCAGGGTGAAGACCTGGTCGGTCTGCACGAAGAGCCCCGAATGGGACAGGTTCTCCGTGACGTCACGCGCCTGGCGTCCGTCGGCGTACTCCACCTTCAGCACGGCCGGGACCCGGGGGTGCTGACGCTTGTTCTCTGGGCCCGGGGTCATAACAAGGGGTTGAAATCGCTCGGCAATTTGCTGATGGCGGCCCAGTGTACCGTCGAGGGTTTATGTTGACAACGCGGCCTTTGGAGCAATACGTAGCCCCCCGCCATGGCGGAGCCCCTGTTCACTCCTGAAGAGCAGAAGAAGTTCGACGCGGGTATCGCGGAGATCATCTCCCACTACCCCTCTGATCGCAAAAGCGCGGGCATGCTCCCGGCGCTGCGCCTGCTCCAGGAGATCAAGGGCTGGCTGCCGCCCGAGGGCCTGCGCCTGGTCGCCAAGCACCTGGAGGTCACGCCGGAGCGCGCCTACGAGGTCGCCAGCTTCTACGTGATGTACCACCTGAAGAAGCCGGGCAAGTACGTCATCGACGTCTGCACGAACCTGTCCTGCTCGCTCTGGGGCGCGGAGAAGATGCTCGCCTACCTGGAGGAGAAGCTTGGCCTCAAGGCAGGTGAAGCCAACGAGAAGTTCACCTTGCGCGAGACCGAGTGCCTGGCCTCCTGCGGCACGGCGCCGTGCCTGCAGATCAACGAGGATCACCACGAGAGCCTCACCCGCGCGAAGCTGGACGCCATCCTGGCCAAGCTGAGCTGAAGCGCCACCCTTTCACCCAGGCAGGACGTCATCACATGGCCTCTACGGCAAAGGGCATCGACCCGATCATCTCCGCGGCCTGGGGCAAGCCCCAGTCCTGGACGTTGGACAGCTACAAGAAGCGCGGTGGCTACGAGGGTCTGAAGAAGGCGCTGGAGATGCAGCCGGCCGCCATCATCGACGAGGTGAAGAAGTCCAACCTCCGCGGTCGCGGCGGCGCCGGCTTCCCCACGGGCCTGAAGTGGAGCTTCGTCCCCAAGGACAGCCCCAAGCCCAAGTACCTCGCGGTCAACGGCGACGAGTCCGAGCCGGGCACCTTCAAGGACCGCTACATCCTCGAGGACGACCCGCACATGATGCTGGAGGGCATCGCCATCGCGTCCTACGCGCTGGGCGTGCACACCTGCTACGTGTACCTGCGCGGCGAGTTCAAGTTCCCCGCGGAGCGCTGCCAGGCCGCCATCGACGAGGCGTACAAGGCGGGCATCTTCGGCAAGAAGCTGATGGGCAAGGACTTCGAGCTCAACTGCTACCTGGTCCGCGGCGCCGGCGCCTACATCTGCGGCGAGGAGACGGCCCTGCTGGAGAGCCTGGAGGGCAAGAAGGGCTGGCCGCGCCTGAAGCCCCCCTTCCCCGCCGTCGTCGGCCTGTTCGGCAGCCCCACGGTGGTGAACAACGTGGAGACGCTCGCCAGCGTGCCCCACGTCTTCACGGGCGGCTCGGACTGGTACGCGAAGCTGGGCACGGACAAGTCGGGCGGCACGCGCCTGGTCTGCCTGTCCGGCACGGTGAACCGCCCGGGCGTCTACGAGGTGTCGATGTTCACGACCCTCGCGGAGCTCATCTACGACGACAAGTACGGCCGCGGCATGCCGGCGGGTCGCAAGGTGAAGGCCGTGATTCCGGGCGGGTCCTCGGCGCCGGTGCTGGGCGCGGACGAGCTGGACGTGGCCATGGAGTTCGAGGCCCTCAAGGTCAAACAGACCATGGCGGGCTCCGGCGGCGTCATCGTCATGGACGACGCCACCTGCATGGTGCGCAGCCTGTGGCGCGTGGCCCGCTTCTACGCGGAGGAGTCCTGCGGCCAGTGCACGCCGTGCCGCGAGGGCACGCCGTGGCAGACGCGGCTTCTGCGCAAGATTGAAGAGGGCCGCGGCGACCCGGGCGACGTGGAGATGCTCTCCAACGTGGCGTCCTCCATCGCCCCCTACCCGCCCATCGGCCTGGGCAACACCATCTGCGCGCTGGGTGACGCGGCGGCGCTGCCCACGCACTCGTTCCTGATGCGGTTCAAGGACGAGTTCGAGGCCCACATCCGCGAGAAGCGCTGCCCGTTCGGCGACAAGCCCTGGGGTTCGTTCGGAGACTGGTCTTGAACATCGAGCTCATCCTCTTCGGGGCGTTCGCGCTCCTGACGCTGCTGTCGGCCGGGATGGTCATCTTCGCGCGGAGTCCCATCAACTCCGCCATGGCCCTGGTCTCCACGTTCTTCTTCCTGGCCGGGCTGTACGTCCTGCTCTGGGCGCACACGGTGGCGGTGCTCCAGGTGCTCGTCTACGCGGGCGCCATCATGGTGCTCTTCCTGTTCGTCATCATGCTGCTGAACCTGAGCGAGTCGCCCTCGCGTGGAAAGCCCACGCTGGCGAGGCTCGTGGGTGGCGTGGCGACGGTGGGCCTCCTGGCGGTGCTGGGCATCGCGCTCAGCAAGCTGCCCTCCGGGCCGCCCCCGTCCATGGGCGTGGAGGCGCAGGCGACCTTCGGCACCATGGCGACGCTGGGTCAGGTCATCTTCACCCAGTGGCTGCTTCCCTTCGAGGCGGTGAGCCTGCTGCTGCTGGTGGCCATCGTGGGCGCGGTCGTCGTGGCCAAGTCGCGAATCTGATCGCAGCCGACTCCCTCAAACTTTCTGTGCTAGATGGCGGCGCAGGTCGTCCGCCCGCGAGGCCCCGAACCGGCCATGGTCCCCATCTCCTACTACCTCCTGCTTGCCGCCGCCCTGTTCTGCATGGGCATGTTCGGCGTGCTGGTGCGCCGCAACGCACTGGTCGTCTTCATGTGCGTGGAGCTGATGCTCAACGCGGCGAACCTGACGTTCCTGGCCTTCGCCCGCATGCACGGCGACAGCATCGGGCACGTCTCCGCCTTCTTCGTCATCGCGGTGGCCGCGGCGGAAGCGGCCATCGGACTGGCCATCGTCATCGCCGTCTTCCGGAGCCGAGGCAGCATCCTGGTGGAAGACATCCGGACCATGAAGCACTGACGGACACGCCAGGAGCCCACTCATGAGCACCTTCTCGGAATTCCTCCAGGTCGCGCCGGTCGCGCCAGAAGTGATGGCGCCCTCGCTCTGGCTCATCATCGCGCTGCCCCTGTTGGGCGCGTTCATCTGCGGCGTGTTCGGCAAGATGCTGGGCCGCGCCAACGTGCACCTGGTCGCGTGCTCCGCGGTCGCGGGCGCCTTCGTGCTGAGCGTGCTGGCCTTCTGGGCCACCAGCTCCATGGACCTGGAGAGCCGCCGGCTCCTGTCCTTCATCGTGAACCCGTTCGGCAACGAGCGGGACTACGTCCGCTACGCGATTGCGCACGACTACGGCACCTGGTTCTCGGTGGGCGACTTCCGGGTGAACTTCGGGCTGATGGTGGACCACCTGTCCGGCATCCTCCTGCTGGTCATCACCGGCGTGGGCTTCCTCATCCACCTGTACTCCACCAGCTACATGGAGCACGACGAGGCCTACTGGCGGTTCTTCGCGTACCTGAACCTCTTCGTCGCGGCGATGCTGACGCTGGTGCTGGCCGACAACCTGGTCCTGCTCTTCGTGGGCTGGGAGGGCGTGGGCATGGCCAGCTACCTGCTCATCGGCTTCTGGTACACGGACCCCGCCAAGGCGTGGGCCGGCCGCAAGGCGTTCGTCACCAACCGCATCGGTGACTTCGCGTTCCTCATCGCCACGTTCCTGATGGTGCTGATGGTCGGCGCCTTCAACCGCCAGGCCGACGAGCGCGACTACACGGCGGCGGGCAGCACCAGCCAGCGCTACGCCTCCGCGCTCGAGGACAAGGGCCCCGTCACCTTCCTGGGCCTGCAGAAGTTCGCCGAGGCGATGCCCGAGGGCGGCGCCGGCAAGGTGGACCTGTCCACGACCATCGCCGCGGGCCCCCTGGAGGGCTACACGTTCGGCGGAGTGATGACGGTGGCGCTGCTGCTGTTCCTCCTGGGCGCCGCGGGCAAGAGCGCGCAGCTGCCGCTCTACGTCTGGCTGCCGGACGCCATGGCTGGCCCCACGCCGGTCTCCGCGCTCATCCACGCCGCGACGATGGTGACCGCGGGCGTGTACCTGTTCAGCCGCATGTCCGCGCTGCTGGTGCTCAGCCCCACGGCGATGGCCACGGTCGCCATCATCGGTGCGCTGACGTCGCTCTTGGCGGCGCTCATCGCCTTCGCGCAGGACGACATCAAGAAGGTGCTCGCCTACTCCACGGTGTCCCAGCTGGGCATCATGTTCATGGGCGTGGGCATGGGCATCTTCTGGGCGGCCGTGCTGCACCTGGTGACGCACGCGTTCTTCAAGGCGTGTCTGTTCCTGGGCGCCGGCAGCGTGATGCACGGCAACGGGGACGAGACGGACATCAAGAAGCTGGGCGGCCTGCGCCACGAGATGAAGTGGACGTGGGGCACCTTCTTCGTCGCCACGCTGGCCATCACCGGCATCATCCCGCTGTCCGGCTTCTTCTCGAAGGACGCCATCTTCCACGGCGTGCACCACAACCACCTGGCGGGCCTGCACTGGGTGTCCAGCGCGGTCTACTACCTGGGCCTGCTCATCGCCGCGTGCACCGCGTTCTACATGACGCGCGTGTACCTGCTGACCTTCGAGGGGCCCCGCTCCAAGGAGGCCAAGGTGGCGCACGCGCACGAGAGCGCGTGGCAGATGACGCTGCCGCTGGTGGTGCTGGCGGTGCTCAGCGTGGTGGCCTCCGTGTACGCGTGGCCGCTGCTCAAGGCGCCCGGTGACGGCCGCCCGCAGCCGGTGTTCGAGAACTTCCTGAGCCCGGTGTTCGCCGCGATGAACCGCGTGGTCGCCACGGGCAAGACGGTGGAGCTCGACACGAGCGTCCCCACGCTGGGTGACTACGGCTTCGCGTGGCTGGTGGCGGTGTCCGGCGGCGCGCTGGCGGCGTTCCTGTACCTGCGCTTCTTCCCGTCCCGCGCGGGTCAGCCCGCGCCGGCCTATGCCCGGGCGGTGCGCCGCGCGGCGCAGAACAAGTTCTACGTGGACGAGTTGTATGAGCTGGCCATCATCCGGCCCATCAAGTTCATGAGCTTCATCCTCTTCCGCGTGGTGGACGCGCTCCTCATCGACACCGTGGCGGTGCGCGGCACGGCGTGGGTGACGGCGCGCGTGGGCAGCGCGCTGCGCTACGTCCAGTCGGGCGACGCCCAGGCCTATGCCGCAGTGATGGCCCTCGCCCTGCTCGGCGGCGTGGCCTACGCCCTCATCCAGGTGCTGCAATGAGCTTCTTCGACACCCACCTGCTCAACCTCGTCGTCTTCCTGCCGCTCGTCTTCGCGGCGCTGGTGCTGATGCTGCCCGCCGGCGAGGCGGGGCAGATTCGCACCGTCACGTTCATCGGCATGGTGGTGGACCTGGTCTTCGGCGTGTGGGCGTACTCACGCTTCGAGGTCGGCGGTCCCGAGTTCCAGCTCGAGTACCGGGTGCCCTGGTTCCAGGAGTTCGGGCTGAGCTACCACCTGGGCGTGGATGGCCTGGCGGTGAGCCTCATCCTCCTGACGGTGTTCCTGGGCCCCCTGGTGGTGCTGGCCTCCACCACGTACATCAGCCACCGCATCAAGGAGTTCCACCTGGCGCTGCTGGTGCTCCAGACGACGATGCTGGGCGCGCTGGTGTCGCTGGACGTGCTGCTGTTCTACATCTTCTTCGAGGCCATGCTCATCCCCATGTACCTGCTGGTGGGTGTGTGGGGCGCCGAGGACCGCCAGATGGCGGCGGTGAAGTTCTTCCTCTACACGCTGGTGGGCTCGCTGCTGATGCTGGTGGCGCTCATCGCGGTGTACTTCATCAGCTCGCCGGCGGGCGCGCGCTCGTTCGACTACGCGAGCATCTACAACGGCCTGTTGGACGCGAACCGGCAGCTGTCCGCGTGCTCGGCGGGACCCGCGGGCGCGTGTGATTCGCTGACGGGCATGGCCGCGACGCTGCACACCTACGGCCCCTGGCTGTTCGCGGCGTTCGCGCTGGCGTTCGCCATCAAGGTGCCGATGTGGCCGGTGCACACGTGGCTGCCGGACGCGCACGTGCAGGCGCCGGTGGCCGGCTCCATGATCCTGGCCGGCGTGATGCTGAAGATGGGCACCTTCGGCTTCTGGCGCTACGCGATTCCGCTGTTCCCGGTGGCCGCGCAGCAGGCCCGGCCGTTCCTGGCGACGCTGGCCGTCATCGGCATCGTCTACGGGGCGCTGATGTGCCTGGCGCAGCGGGACATCAAGAAGCTCATCGCGTACTCGTCCGTCAGCCACCTGGGCTACTGCATGCTCGGCATCTTCGCGCTGACGGCGGAGGGCGCCACGGGCAGCGCGTACCAGATGCTCAACCACGGCGTGTCCACGGGCGCGCTGTTCCTCCTGTTCGGCTTCCTCTACGAGCGGCGCCACAGCCGCCTGATGGCGGACTTCGGCGGCATCGCCAAGGTGATGCCGGTGTTCACCACCGCCTTCATCATCATCACCTTCTCCTCGGTGGCGGTGCCCGGCACCAACGGCTTCATCGGCGAGTTCCTGGTGCTGCTCGGCACGTTCAAGAGCGACCTGGGCGCGGCGGCCGGCAACCCGCACCTGACGGCGGTGTTCGGCGCGTTCGCGACCACGGGCGTCATCCTGGGCGCGGCGTACATGCTGTGGATGGTGCAGAAGGTGTTCTTCGGCGGCCTGACGCACCGGGAGAACCAGCACCTGCGCGACATGAACGTGCGCGAGAGCCTGACGGTGCTGCCCTTCATCATCCTCGTCGGGGTGATGGGCCTGATGCCCCAGCCCTTCCTGGACCGCATCGAGCCGTCCACGGAGCGCTTCCTGTCCCGCGCCCGCGTGGGCACGCCCGGAGCGGGTGTGCAGGCCGACCAGGTGCGCGTGGAGGTGATGTCCCTGCCGGCCAACCCCACCGTGGCAGCCCCGAGCGCCCCTGCCCCGCTCGCCGCCCGGGCCGTCCCCTCGTCCCGGCCGTAAGCCGACTGAGCCCTCGCCATGACCTTGCCCCTGCCCAATCTGACCCTGGCAGACTTCCTCCCGCTGATTCCCGCCATCATCCTGGTGGTGGGAGCCTGCATCCTGCTGCTGTCGGAGGTGTTCCTCAGCAGCACCGCGTCGCGGTCCTACCAGGCCGTGCTCTCCGTGGTGGCGGCGGTGGCGGCTGGCGCCGTGGCCGTGTCCAACATGTTCGAGCCGGCGCACGAGGCGTTCCTCGGCTTCGGCGTGCTGGACCCCTTCTCCAGCTTCCTCACCTTCGTGGTGTGCGTGGGTCTGGGGCTGGCGTCGCTCAGCTCGGTGAGCTTCCTGCGCAAGCGAGGCGCGGAGCGCGGTGAGTTCTACGCGCTGATGCTGTTCGCCGCGGCGGGCATGAGCCTGTTGGCCCTGTCCAACGAGCTCATCACCCTGTTCGTGAACCTGGAGGTCCTCTCCATCGCCACGTACGCGCTGACGTCGTACCTGCGGCGCGGGACGCGGCCCTCGGAGGCGGGCTTCAAGTACTTCATCCTGGGCGCGTTCTCGTCCGCGGTGCTGCTGTACGGCGCGGCGCTGCTGTACGGCGCCACCGGCACCACCACGCTGACGGCCATGGCTGGGCCGCTGTCGACGGCGCTCGCCCAGCAGCCGGCGCTGGTCTACGCGGGCCTCATCCTCCTGGGCTCCGGCTTCGCCTTCAAGGTGGCCGCGGTGCCGTTCCACATGTGGACGCCGGACGTCTACGAGGGCGCCCCCACCCCCGTCACCGCGCTGATGAGCGCGGGCGTGAAGGCGGCCGCGTTCGCGGCGCTGGTGCGCGTGTTCCTGACGGTGGGCAAGGGCATCGACCCGCAGATGCCGCTGGTGCTGTTCTCCACCTTGGCCTTCCTCACCATGGTGGTGGGCAACCTGCTGGCGATTCCGCAGCGCAACGTGAAGCGCATGCTGGCGTACTCGTCCATCGCGCACGCCGGCTACCTCCTGGTGGGCGTGGCGGCGCTGTTCGTGACGGCGCCGGGCGAGCAGTTCCGCCTGCTGGGCCCGTCGGAGCTGACGGGTGGCTCGCCGCTGGAGCTGGCGCGCTCGCAGGCGCTGCGCGGCATCCTCTTCTACCTGCTGGCCTACACCTTCAGCGCGGTGGGCGCCTTTACCCTGGTCTCCGTGCTCGAGCGTCGCGAGGACGAGGAGAAGGGCACCGCCTGGGATTTGGAGCGCTTCAGTGGCTTGGCGCAGCGGCGCCCGGGCTGGGCCGTGGCCATGGCCGCGTTCATGCTGTCGCTGGGCGGGATTCCTCCCACCATCGGCTTCATGAGCAAGCTGCTCGTGTTCCAGAGCGCGGTGGACGCGGGCCTCATCGGCCTGGCCATCATCGGCGTGCTCTCCAGCGCGGCGGGCGTCTATTACTACCTGCGCGTGGTGGTCTACATGTTCATGCGCCCGGTGCCCGAGGGCGCCCAGGTGCTGGAGCGCAGCTGGTCCACCGAGCTGGCCCTGGTGCTCTCCACCGCGGCCGTGGTGGTGCTGGGCATCCTCCCCGGCCCCGTCACCGCGTGGCTGGTGCAGGCCAGCAGCCTCTTCGGTCAGTAGCCTTCGCGGGCCTCGAGCCCGTCGACTCCGCCCGCCCCGGCCTCGTGCCCGGGCGGGCGTCGTCTTTCAGGGGCACGTGAGGTCAGCCCGGGAGCTCGCCGCGCAGCTCGTACGTCTCCAGGCGCGTGCGGGCGCCGGCCTTGCGCAGGGCGGCCACCAGGGGCTCGTTGTCCGTCATCACCACGCCCATCGACTGACGCGCGGGCCCCACGCGGGCGAAGGCGTCCTCCAGGAGCGCGCGGGCATGCGCGAGGGACACCGCGAAGAACGGATAGAGCACCGCGCCGCCGGAGCGCAGGTCCATCAACCCCAGCAGCTCCGTGCCCCGCGTCAGCTTCCAGAGCTGGTGCGAGGCCAGTGACGAGAAGCGCGCGAGCTTGCCCGGAATCATCCCGAAGGCCTCCGTCAGCGGCGCCCAATCCGACGACTCCACGAGCGACACGCGCGGGCCCCGGGGCGCCTCCGGCAACGTGGCCACGTGGGCCCGCGTCACCTCCAGGTCCGTGGCCTGCCGCGCGCGCCGCATCCCCAGCGAGCCATACAGCTCCAGGGCCGGCGTGTTGTCGCGCACCACCGTGAGGGACCAGTGCTGGCAGCCCTGCGCGCGGAAGCGCTCGGCCGTCCTCAGCATCATCCACCGCCCCAGCCCCTGACGACGCGCCTCGGGCGCCACCACGAGCTGGCCCACGTACCCCATGACGCCCAGCGCCTCGGTGGAGGTGTACCCCACCACCCCACCCGGCCCCTCCACGAGAAAGGTGCGAGCCGCCAGCTCCTGCTCCCACATGGACGCCGGCGGCGGAGGGTCCTCCAGCCCCAACTCCGCGAACAGCCTGACATACGTCGGGTAATCGTCGGCGCGTCCGGGCCGCTGCACCCACGGACACGGCCCCACATCCACCGTCATCGGCCTGCCTCCGGTTAGAAGGAGCGATACCGACGCGAGCCTGACTCAACGTCCGACGGCACAAAAGAAGGCGGCCCGACACTCCAGGGGAGGGTCGGGCCGCGGGTCTTCTGAAGGTGACTCACCGGAAGTGCTGAAGGGGTGGGGGGGAACCGCCTTCAGCCTCGCTTCGATGTGTCCCGCGTGAACCTATAGCAGTCGCCGTGCCAGACCCCGATTTGAAACAAACTCCAGTTTTCTCAGGCACTTAGAGGTCTGCCCAACACTGGCCCACCCCAGCGATTGCATTTCAGCCCTGCAATCGGCTTTCAGAACTGAAAATCTCCAATGAGTCCGGGCGGTTGTGTTTTTCACCGATGAACCCCGTTCATTTCGGATCTGAATCCACGGGTGCGCAAAAGTTACACGTCCAACTCCACCCTACTCCCGACCCACCTCGTTGGGCGGCCGGAGGTTGAGGCGCTTCATCTTGCGCCACAAGGTGGTGGAGGAGACGCCCAGCTCGTCGGCGACGCGGGCCAGGTCCACGCCGTGGCGCTCCAGGGACTGGGCGATGGCGCGGCGCTCGGCGTCCTCGACCACCTGGGCCAGGGTGGGCCCCGCGCTGGTGCCAGGGGGCAGACTGCCCGGGCCGTCCAGGGTGCCCAGGGAGTGGGTGCCGGCGACGGGCGTCAGGCGGGCCTGACGCAGCGGGAAGTCCTCGGGCAGCAGCTCGTCGCTCTCCGAGAGCGCGGCGGCCTGTTCGACGAGGTTCTCCAGCTCGCGCACGTTGCCGGGGAAGTCGTAGCTCATCAGGTGCGTCACCGCGGCGGCGGACAGGCGCCGGGGGTTGGGGCTGCGGGCGTTGGCGCGTCCCAGGAAGTGCTCGGCGAGCGCGGGCACGTCATCCAGGCGCTCGCGCAGGGGCGGCACGCGCAGCGTCACCACGTTGAGGCGGTAGTAGAGGTCCTGGCGGAAGCGCTTCTCGCGCACCTCCTGCTCGATGTCGCGGTTGGTGGCCGCCACGGTGCGCACGTCCACGCGCAGCGCGGTGGACTCGCCCACGCGGCGCACCTCGCCCTCCTGCAGCGCGCGCAGGAGCTTCGACTGGAAGGTGGGGCTGGTCTCCGTCACCTCGTCGATGAAGAGCGTGCCGCCGTCGGCCTCCTCGAACAGGCCCCGGCGGGCCTTCACCGCGCCGGTGAAGGCGCCCTTCGCGTGGCCGAACAGCTCGCTCTCCAGCAGCGTCTCGCTGATGGCCGCGCAGTTGACGGGCACGAAGGAGCGCCCCTTGCGGCGGCTGTGCGCGTGGAGCGCGCGCGCCACCAGCTCCTTGCCCGTGCCGCTCTCGCCCTGGATGAGCACCGTGGCGTCGCTCTGCGCCACGCGCATCAGCCGCGAGGTGAGGTCCCTCATGGCGGCGCTGCGCCCCACCAGCGCGGACAGGCCGTGGCGCTCGTTGAAGTCCGTGGCGAGGTTGTCCACGTCGCGCAGCAGGCGCGCGCGCTCCAGGGCGCGCTCCACGCGGTAGCGCAGCTCGCTCTCCTTGAACGGCTTGGTGACGTAGTCGTACGCGCCCAGCCGCATGGCCTCCACCGCGCTCTCGATGGAGCCGAAGGCCGTCATCATGATGACCTGCAGCCGGGGGGCCACCTCCAGCGCGCGCCGCAGGAGCGTCAGCCCGTCCATGGGCTCCATCTTCAGGTCCGTCAGGAGCAGGTCCATGCTGCCACCGGACAGGTGCGCCAGGGCCTCCTCGCCGGTGCCCGCCTCGAAGACGGTGTAGTGCTCGGCGCGCAGGAGCAGCGCGGTGGTCGCGCGCATGTTGCGCTGGTCGTCCACGACGAGGATGCGTCCGCGGGACGGCGGGAGGTTCGCGTCGGTCATGGGAAGGACGGGGGCTGCGAGAGGGGAAGCCGGAAGGTGAAGGTGGTACCGCGACCGGGGGTGCTGTCCACGGCGATTTCGCCGCGGTGCTCCTCGAGGATTCGTTTCACGACAGCCAGCCCCAGGCCGGTGCCCTGGGCCTTGGTGGTGAAGAAGGGCTCGAAGACGCGGTGGAGCAGCTCGGCGGGAATCCCCGGCCCCTGGTCCGCCACGTCGATGCGCAGCTGCTCGCGGCCCGCGTGGGCCTCGCGGCGCGCGCGCACCTGCACCAGGCCGCCCTGCGGCATGGACTGGATGGCGTTGACGGCCACGTTGACCAGCGCCTGGCGGATGAGCCGGCGGTCCATGGGCACGGGCGGCAAGCCCTGCTCCACCTCCGCGTCGATTCGCACCGGCCGGTCCGGCGCCCCACCCTGCGCGCGCGCCGCCTCCAGCGAGTCCTGCAGCACGCGGCTCAGGTCCTCGTGCTGGAGCACCGGGTCTCGGGGCCGCGTGTAGTCGAGCAAGTCGCCGACCATGCGGTTGAGGCGGTCGCTCTCCTCGCCCAGGATGTCCAGCAGCATGGCCGCGTCGCCCGAGGGCTCCAGGAGCCGGCGCAGCGAGGCCACCGCGTTGAAGATGACGCCCAGGGGGTTTCGCACCTCGTGTGCGACGATGGCGGACAGCTCGCCCAGCGCGGCCAGCCGCTCGCGCTTCACCATCTCCGCGCGCGTGGCGGCCAGCTCCGCGTAGCTGGCCCACAGCGACTCGTACAGGCGCGCGTTGGCGATGGAGAGCGACAGCTGGCCACACGTGGCCTCCGCCAGCTCCACCAGCTCCGGGCTGAACGTCCGCGCGCGGCGCGTGTCGTCCACCAGCACCACGCCGATGAGCTCCTCGCGCGAGGTGAGCGGCAGCGCCAGCAGCGCCTTCTCCCCGAAGCGCTGGACGAGCTGCGGGTTGAAGCCGCCGCCGGAGGCCTCCACGTCCTCGATGACCACCGGCTTGCGCTCGCGCGCGGCGCGCGCCGCCACGCTGTCACTGGAGAGCGACAACACCACCGTGCGGAAGAAGTCGCGGTGCGCCGCGGAGGCCGCCGCGCCCCGGAGCACCTTCGCGCTCTCGTCGTACAGCATGATGTAGCAGTTGGAGACGTCCAGCAGGTGGACGAGGAAGTCCGACGCCACGTCGAGGATGCTCGAGGTCTCCAGCACGCCCGACGTCGTCCGGGCCAGGTCCAGGAGCAGGCGCGTCTCGGTGAGCTGGCGCGCGGACTCCGAGCGCAGCCGGCGCTGCTCGAGCAACGTCATCAGCAGCTCCGACAGCGTCCCCAACAGCCGCACGTCCCGCGCGTCGAAGGGCCGGTCCGGCGCGCGCAGCACCTGGAGCACGCCGCACACCTCGCCGCCCCGCGCCAGCCGCACCGCCGCGCCGCTGCCCAGCGTGCCTTGCGAGGCCTCGCGCAGCGCCTGGGCCTGCGCCTCGCTGGTGAGGTCGCCATCCAGCGCGTCCGGCACCGAGCCGCCCATCACCCCACCCAGCCGCGCGACATCGCCGCCCGGGCCCACCACCTCCGTCAGGCCGACGTGGGCCGACAGCACCAGCGGCCCCTCCGCGCCCCGCGTCAGGTGCAGCGCCGCGGCCTCGGACAGCAGCAGCTCCGACACGCGCGAGAGGAAGTCCTCGGGCGTGGGCGGAATCGGCCGCGCCACGAAGCGCGCCATCTCCGCGACGGCCCCCACCTCCCACCGGCTGCGCGTGCTGTCCGACTGCACGCGTGCGTCCGTCAGCGCCGCGCCCACCACCTTGGCGAAGAGCGTCAGCACCGAGCCATGCCGGGGCGCCACCCACGGGCCCTCCACGCGAAGGACCTCCACCTGGGGGCCGCCGACGGGCAGGTACACGTGCGTGGGCGAGGCCCGCTCCGCGCCGCCGAACACGGGGCGCCCGTCCGACAGCGCCTCCAGCCCCAGGGCCACGTCCGGCGGAGGAGCACCACCATCCAACGGGTTCAGCCGCAGGCCATCCCAGCGCAGGAGCCGCACCCGGAAGCCCGCGGCCTCCAGGCCCTTCAGGGCCACGCGGCGCACCGCGTCCTCGGAGTGCGCGGACACCAGGCTCGCCGAGGTCTCCACCAACCGCTCCGCCATGGACAGCTCGGGGGGCTTGTCCGTCAGCGGCAGCAGGTTGAGCAGCAGCGCGTGCCGCCCGCCCTCCAGCGGGATTCGGGACGCGTAGAGGGCGACCTCGCGCGTGACGCCGTCGGCCGAGGGCACCTGGTAGACCTGCGTCCTCGCCTCCATGGCCCCGCCGGACTCCACCAGGCGGTAGCGCTCGATGAGCCGGCTGCGCTCCTCGGGCTGGACGAAGTCCATCACGGAGCGCCCCTCCACCCGCTCGCGGGGCAGTCCCAAGAGCGCGAGGTAGGCGTCATTGGCCGCGGACACACGCCCGTCCACCACCGCGAGCACGGGGTTGCCGAAGGGCTCGATGAGGGCGCGCAGCGACGCCTCGCTGTAGTGGCTGGTGCTCATCCGCGACGCAGAACCCGCTTCTCGCCCACCCGGAGCGTCACCTTCTCCCGGTCGAAGTACTCGGACAGAGGGATGACGAACTTGCGGCTCTGTCCCACCAATTCCTTGAAGGACTGGGTGGTAATGTCCTTCTTCTCGCGCAGGTGGGCAACCAGCCGTTCCTTCAGGGCCCCCAGACTGCCCGCGTCGAAGCACAGCTCCTCGCTGACGCGCACCACCTTGCCTTCGGCCACCAGGAGCTTCAGCAGCTCGCGCAAGCGGGGCGCCGGGAGCTGGAGCTTCTGGGACAGCTCGCCCTCGGTGGGCGGCGCCAGACCCGCGGCGGACAGCTCCGCGGCGAGCCGCGCCCGCGCCGCCTCGTCCCCCAACGACAGCGCGCGTCCACGCCCCTTCAGGCGTACCAGGTCCCGCTCGACCTCCAGCTTCCCGGCGGCCCCCAGCCCCTGCAACACCCGCTGGAAGGCCCTCGCATCCAGCTCACTGGACAGCCGCTGGCGAAGCTCCTCGCGGGACAGCCCCTCACGCAGGGGCTCACGCTCATGGAAGGCCGCCAGCACCGCGAGCGCCCGGCCTTGCAACCCCTCGAGCACCTCGCCGGACAGGTACAGCCGGCTCTCCCGGTCCAACAGCACCACCGAGCCCCGGGCGCCCAGGAGCTCCAGCGCGCGCGTGAGCACCTTGGGCCCCAAGGCCGAGCGGCCGAACAGCGCCTGCTGCGTGAGCCCCGCATGGCCGGCCTGCCGGAGCAGCCACGCCACCTGCCCCGCGGGGTCCGCCTCGCGCAGCGGCGCCACGATGGACGCGCCGCCCTTGCGGCGCCTGGGAGGGGAAATCGACAGCACGCGCCCGCCGGCCACCGTCGCGCCCCGCCCCGGCAGCGCGCGCGAGCCCCGGAGGATGAAGCGCTGCCCCACGAGCGCGGCCACCGGTGCGTCCAGGCGCAGCTGCGCGAGCGTCGTCTCGCCGGGCTCCAGCCGCTCCACGTCCAGCAGCGCCACCGTGGCCTCCACCTGCGCGGTGCCCAGGTGCAGCAGGAGCTTGCGGCGGCGCGGCAGGGGCGACGGCGCGGAGGGCAGCAGCGTCAGCTCCACGTCGAGCATGCGCGTCTCGGGCAGCTCTCCGGCGCGCGTCAGCACCTGCCCCCGGTGGAGCGCCTCCGGCTCCACGCCCGGCAGGTTCACCGCGGCGCGCTGGCCCGCCTCCACTCGCGCCACCGCCCGGCCATGCTGCTGCACCCCGCGCACGCGCAGCGGGCCGGGCGTGCCCGGCAGCAGCGACACCGCGTCGTCCACCGCCACCGTGCCCGACAGCAGCGTGCCCGTCACCACCGTGCCGAAGCCCTTGAGCGTGAAGACGCGGTCCACCGGGAGGAACGTGGGCCCCTCCGAGGGGCGCTTCCCCAGCGAGCCCACCGCCCGGGTGAGCGCCGCGCGCAACGCCGCGAGCCCCTCGCCCGTGCGCGTGGAGCACGGCACCACGGGCGCGCCCTCCAGGAACGAGCCGGCGGTGAGCGCGGCGAGGTCCGCCTCCACCAGCGCGCGCCACTCGGGCCCGGGCTCGTCCAGCAGGTCCGACTTGGTGAGCGCGACGACGCCGGCGCGAACGCCCAGCAGCCGGCAGATGTCCAGGTGCTCGCGCGTCTGGGGCATCACGCCCTCGTCCGACGCCACCACCAGCACCGCCAGGTCCACGCCGCCGGCGCCCGCGGCCATCGCCTTCACGAAGCGCTCGTGGCCGGGCACGTCGACGACGCCCGCGACGGTGCCGTCATCCAGCGTCAGGTGCGCGAAGCCCAGCTCCAGGGTGATGCCGCGGCGCTTCTCCTCCTGGAGCCGGTCCGTGTCGATGCCGGTGAGGGCCTTCACCAACGACGTCTTGCCGTGGTCGATGTGGCCCGCCGTGCCGACAATCATCGCATCACCGCGGCACGGCTCAGGCTCCGGCCTTGTCCGGGTCCTCGTCGAAGCGCGCGTCGCCGGTGCCCGGCGCGTAGTCCCACGGGAAGACGACGAGCGCCCCCGTGGAGATGCCCGCGAACTGGGGCGCGTACGCGTCCGGCTTCACCACCAGGCACGCCGTGGACACCTTCTTCGCCCCCGCCTCGCGCGCCAGCGCCATGGCCAATTCCAGCGTGTCTCCGCTGGACGCCACGTCGTCGACGATGAGCACGCGCTTGCCCTTCAGCTCGCGCGGCATCTCGTTCGCGGGCTTCGGTCCGCCACGCGGATGCGCCTTGTCGCCGCGGTCCCTGCTGCGGCGGCTGATGCGCACCGGGAAGAACGCGCACCCGAGCGCCGACGCCAGCGCGCCGCCCACGAACACGCCGCCGTGCGCCACGCCCACCACCGCCTCGGGCTGGAAGGACTGGCGGATGTCGTCGGCCATCTGCTGCACGGCGCGGTCCAGCTGCGCCCAGGACAGCTCGCGCAGCACGCCCGCGGTGCGCTTGCGCGACTGGTCCTTGCCCGTCGGTTGACGGGGGGCCTCCGCCTGGGGCGCCAGGACCATGTCCGTCGGGATGGAGACCAGCTTGCGCGCCTGCTCGCGCGCGGCCGGCGACGGCGACGCGACACGAGACTTCGCGGGGGCCTTCTTCGACGACGAAGGCTTCGGGGAGGATTTCGCGGTGGGCTTGCGCTTGCCCTGGGCCTTGGGCCCGGGTGCTGCCCGCTTGGTGGCCACGGCGGTGAGCTCCGGCTGAAGTGCGGCCCCGTCATACCCCGAGGCGCGCGCCCTGGCCACATCCCCGCTCACATCCCCACCACCTCACGGACACACGAGGCGGTGGGGACCTCACGGCCCTCAGGCCTGGAGCTTCTCCTCCACCATCCGGTCCGCCACCTGCTCGGGGCGCAGGCCCGACTCCTTCGCGCGCCGCAGCACCGTGTCGATGGTGTCGAAGATGTTCGCCGCCCGGGCGTACGCCTTCTCCCGGTCGTACCCCGCCCACTCCTGGGCGACGTTGATGAGGCCGCCCGCGTTGGCCGCGTAGTCGGGCACGTACAGGATGCCCCGGCTGGCCAGCTGCTCGCCGTGGCGCATGGTGAGCAGCTGATTGTTGGCTGCTCCACACACCGCCTTCACCTTGAGCAGGGGCAGCGTGGTGTCGTTGATGGCGCCGCCCAGCGCGCACGGGGCGTACACGTCCGCCTCCATGCGGTGCAGGGTGTCCGCGTCCACCGCCGTGGCGCCGTACTGCTTCACCGCGTGCTCCACGCTGGCCGCGTTGATGTCGCTCACGAAGATGTGGGCGCCGCGCTCGTGCAGCTCCTTCACCAGGTACATGCCCACGTGGCCCACGCCCAGCACGGTGACGCGCAGGCCCTTGAGGTCCGCGCTGCCGAAGACGTGCTTGGCGGTGGCCTCCATGGCGCGCGCCACGCCGTACGCCGTGACGGGCGACGGGTCTCCGCTGCGCTCCTTCAGGCCGACGACGTTCTTCGTGTGCTTGCGCACGTGCTCCATGTCGTCGGTGCTGGTGCCGCTGTCCTCGGTGGTGATGTAGCGGCCGCCGAGCGACTCCACCGCGCGACCGAAGGACTCGAACAGCTTCGCCCGGTCGAAGTTGCTCCGGGGCAGCATGATGACCGCCTTGCCACCTCCGTGCGGCAGGCCCGCGAGCGCCGCCTTGTAGGTCATCCCGCGCGCCAGCCGGAGCGCGTCCGCGACGGCCTCCTCCTCGCTGGTGTACGTGGACAAGGCACGCGTGCCACCCAGCCCAGGGCCGAGTCGCGTGTTGTGCATTCCGACGATGGCGCGAAGTCCCGTGCGGGAATCGCTGAGCAGATGGACGGCCTCGTAGCCGCCTTCGAGCAGTTGCGTGAAGTAACTCATGGCGCGCGGCCTCTACCGAGGCCACGCACCCAAGTCAAACCGAGCCGGTCTCCAACATGCGCCGAATTTCATCTCCTGGAATGACATAGCGCGTCGTGCAGAATTGACACGTTGCTTCAGCCTGCCCTTCCTTCTCCAGCAGGTCCTGGAGCTCCTCGCGCCCCATGGCGAGCAGCGCGCGCTTCACGCGGTCCTCGCTGCACGAGCAGCCGAAGCGCAACGGATAGCGGGCCATCACCTCGAAGTCCGCCTCCGGCAGCAGCGCCCGCAGCACCGCGGACGCACCCGCGGGGGCATGGGCCCGAAGGGCGCCTTCGGCGTCACGACGCAGCCGCTCACCGAGCGCCTGGAAGACCTCCAGGTCGGCGTTGGGCAAGGGTTGGACGAGCAGGCCCGCGACGATGCCCAGGGACTCCGGCTTGCCGCCCACCTCGGCGGGCAGCTGCGCGAGCACCACGTGCGAGGGGAGCTGGTCGGACTGGTGGAAGTAGCGCTCCAGGTCGCCCGCCAGGTCGAAGCGCTCCAGTTCCACCGAGGAGCGGTAGTGCTCGCCGCCGCCCAAATCGCGCAGGACGGAGAGGAAGCCCTTGTTCCCCAGCACGGGACGCCAGTGGTACTGGTCGTCACTGCCCGTGTACTCCACGAGCGTGTTCTTCACGTAGCCCCGCACCAGGCCGGACGTGTCACCGTCCACGAAGAGGCCCCTCAAGGGGCCGTCGCACTCGAGCTGGAGGTTGACGCGGGAGTCGCCCTTCTGGAGGGCGCCCAGCAGGGCGGCGGCGGTGAGGGCCTGGGACAGGAGCGCCGCGGCGGCCGGGGCGGTGTGGTGGGTGGCCCGGGCCTGGCGGGACAGCTGCGTGGTGAGGGCCAGCACCACGCGGACATCGGACTTCTTCAGCAATCCACTGACGAGCTCATCGGACATGACAGGGCGAGTAGCGTGCCCGAGCCCGGCGTGCCCGCCAACGTCAGAAGGCGGACGCCCCGTCGCATGCCGGCCCGGCAGCAGGCCCGGCCGGGGTGACGCATAAGTCCAGGCTTATGCCTCCATGCGCGAAGGCTGGGATGCGCATGTGCGGAAGAAATCCAGCGTCGTGGCCGGAACGGCTATAAACCGCCGACCGACAGTCAGTCACCTGACCTTGAGCTGGGGCGCGGCCACCTGCCCGCGCGCCATCGCTGGAGAAACGATGAGCACCCAGGCCGCCACCGCCGACGCCGTTGCAACGAAGACTCCGCTCCTCAAGTCCCGCCTGGGCTCGTTCCTCGCGGTGGTGCCCCTGAGCTTCTGGGTCGTCAACCACCTGTGGGACAACCTGTCCGCCTTCAATGGCGGTGACGCGTGGCAGAAGTCCGTCACCACGTACTCCAACCCGTATGCCCAGGCGCTCACGTTCATCATCGTGATGCTGCCGCTGCTGTTCCACACGGGCTGGGGCCTGGTGCGGCTCTTCAGCTTCCGGCCCAACAACAACCGCTACAACAACTACGGCAACTTCAAGTACATCCTCCAGCGCGTCAGCGCCCTGGGCGTGCTCGCGTTCCTGGGCGCCCACATCTGGCTGGCCTTCCTGCGCCCGCGCCTGATGCTGGGTCACCCGGAGATGTTCGAGGACATCGCCCGGGAGATGCACTTCCACGGCCCCACGCTCGTCGTCTACCTGCTGGGCACGCTCGGCACGGCGTACCACCTGGCCAACGGCCTCCAGGGCTTCGCGATGGGCTGGGGCCTGCTGGGCTCCGAGCGCGCCATGCGCCGCTTCGAGCCGGTCTCCATCCTCATCTTCCTGCTGCTGACGGCGATGAGCTGGAGCGCCATCTACGCGCTGTACCAGGCGGGCGGGGCCCTCGGGCCCGCGGGCCACTAGGCCTTCCTGTGTCACCGGGCACTCCGAGAGGAGTGCCCTCCTCACGGTCCACACGTCTCGAAAAGCACACCGGCCGCCCCCGAGTCCTTCCGGGGAGCGGCCGGTTCGCTTCTGGGGTGTCCGACCGGAGCGGCCGGAGTCCCGACACGGCTCAGAACGGGATGTCGTCCTCGTTGTTGCCGCCGCCGCCACCGCCCATGCCGTCATCCATCGGAGGCGGCTGGCCGTAGTCGTTGTTGTCGCCGCCGCGCGGCTGCGAGCCGAAGTTCCGGCGCCCGCCACCACCGCCGCCGCTGCCCATGTTGTCCCCGGCGTCACGGCCGCCCAGGAACGTCACCGCGTTGGCCACGACCTCGGTCGTGTAGTTCTTGCGGTTCTCCTTGTCGGTCCACTCACGCGTCTGCAGGCGGCCCTCGACGTAGCACTGCCGTCCCTTCTTCAGGTACTCGCCGCAGAGCTCCGCGAGCTTTCCCCAGACGACGATGCGGTGCCACTCGGTCCGCTCCTGCTTCTGGCCGTTCTTGTCGGTCCAGCTCTCGCTGGTCGCGATGCGGAAGTTCGCGACCGCCTGACCTCCCGGGGTGAACCGCACTTCGGGGTCCGCGCCCAGGTTGCCGATGAGGATGACCTTGTTCACGCCTCCTGCCATGACTGCTCCCTCTTCCTTTTCGTCGAGATCCCCCCCGCCACGGGGGGGATACGGGCCTACCGGGCATCAGCCCTGGCAGGTTGCCTTCCACGTATAGCAGTGCGCCCTGACATTTCCAGAAGGCGGACCGCGGCACGGGGCCCGCCCGGGCGACAGCGCACCAGGCGAGCAGACAGGACCTGACGGGTGCGGGACGGGCCCACCCGGGCGCGAACCCGAAGGCTCAGTGCACCCAGGACCGCACGCGAGGCGAACCAGGGCGTGGGGGCGTCCCGAGCGTCGCGCGGCGGGGCCCTGCCTTGAGTCACGCCCAGGAGACACCCGCCCGGCAATGCCCCTCGGTGGAACGAGGCTCGGGGTGAGCTGAGGCGGGCTCGCCGCCCGCTTCGATGCGGTGCACACGCGACAGCAGGCAAAGCCCCCGCAGCCAGGTGCGTCGCGGCAGGGAATCGCCGCCCGGATGCAGCTCAAAGATGCGAGCCCCGGCCCCGGAAGGCCACCCGCCCGGGCGCCTTCCGGTACGACGACCCGCGGTGGCGCGACGCTCGCTACCCGCCCGGGTGCGTCTCGGCGGTGCGGGCCTCGGGGGCGCTGCCCTGGGGCTTCGAGGACGCCGGAGGCGGATTGCCCGCCGGAGCCACCACCTGCACCGGCGCGCCTTCCACCGGGCGGGCCTTGGCCTCCGCCACCTTCTGCGACAGCGTCGAGTCCAGGCCCTTGGCGAACGTCGCCACCTGCGGATCCGCCGCGCCCACCAGCTTGCGCAGCGACTTCCAGAACGGGTGGTCCGCCTGGCCCGTCTGCACCAGCGCCCGGGCCAGCAGCGTCGTGGACGCCTCGCGGTCCGAGGTCGACGCCGCGCGCAGCGCCACCACCAGCTCCTCCGGCGCCGTGCGAGCCACCTCCCCCAGGGCCACCGACATCTCGCCCTGCGCCGTGGCATCCGCGCCCGTGGCGCCCGCGAGCTCCAGCACCCGCGCCAGCGCCTCCGTGTTCCCACCGGCCGCCAGCTCCACCATGCTCGTGACGCCCGGCACCTCCACCGCCAGCACCCGCGCCACCTCCCTCAGCCGGCCATACACGTCGCTGCCCGCCGAGTAGCTGTCCAGCAACGTGCGCGCGCCCAGGTAGTCGTGCGGGTTGGACTGGTACAGGCCCTCCGCCAGCACCGCGCGCACCGCCGGGTCCCTCTCGCTGCGCCACGCCGTGCGCAGGAAGCCCAGGTTGCGCGGATCCCTCTGACGGCCCAGCTCCAGGTACGTCTTCACGCGCGAGGCCACGTCCCCAATCGCGCCCGCCGCCTTGCCACCGTCCGCCAGCGACGCCACCGCGCTCGAGGGCCCCAGGCTGGAGCCCGTGGCCGCCACCGCCGCGCCCAGCGCGTCCAGCCCCGCGACGATGGGCCCGGCCCGGCCCGCGAAGTCGTTCACCATCATCGAGAACGAGAAGCGCTCACCGCCCGCGCTCGTCACGTAGCCGCTCAGCGCGGACACCCCCTCCAGCGTGCCCGTCTTCGCGCGCAGCCGGCCCACCGCGTCGCTGCCCTCGAAGCGGTACTTGAGCGTGCCGTCCTTGCCCGCGATGGGCACCGAGGACAGGTACTCCGGCGCGAACGGGAAGCGCTCATACATGTAGCGCAACAGCTTGTTGAGCTGCGTGGCCGAGAAGCGGTTCGCGTCGTTCAACCCGCTGCCGTTCTTCATCACGTACGTGCCGCGCTGGATGCCCACGTCGCGCTCGAGGAACTGCTCCACCACCTCCACGCCCTTGGTGAAGGTGCCCGGCTGGCCCCGCCCCTCGGCGCCCATCGTCTTGAGCAGCTGCTCGGCGACGAAGTTGCTGGAGAGCTTGTTGAGCCGCTTGAGCAGCACGTCGAACGTGTCCGACTGCGCCACGTACACCGCCCGGGCACGCGACGGCGTCGCCCCCGCGCGCACCCTCCCCTTCGCCTTGACGCCCCGCGTGTTCAGGAGCTGCTTGAGCGTCTGGCCGAAGTACATGGGCGGGTTGTCGATCTTCTTCCAGACACTCACCGCGCCGCCGCGCTCGGGCGGCACCTGCCCTCGCACGACAATCTTCTGCTGCGGCCCCACCGGGTCCGACGTCACCGACACCCGCCGCGCCCGGCGCGCTCCCGTGGAGAGCTGGTTGTCGACGATGAAGTAGTCGCTGGGCGGCTCCATCTCCACCACGCCCTTGGCGCCCGCGCTCGCGCCGGGCCGCAGGTAGATGGCCGCCGCGTTCCAGTTGAGGCTCAGCGCGCCCGTAGGCGCCATGTACGCCCGGTCCGAGTCCTCCTGGTCATACCCGGGCGGCGTGCGCTCGGCGTCGAACCACGAGTCGTCCACGACGATTTCGCCCACCTCGCGCACGCCCACGTGCCACAGCTCCGACACCATGCCCCACAGCCGCTCGGTGGTGACGGACGGGTCGCCCTTGCCGCGCACGTAGAGCGTCTTCACCTTGCCGTCCGCGCCCAGCTCCGGGTCCACGAGGAACTCCGTCTCGTAGCGGAACTCCGGCCCGAGCGTCGCCAGCGCCGCCGCGGACGTGACGAGCTTCACGTTGGACGCGGGGTTGAGCAGCTCGTCCGCGTTGTGGGTGAACACCACCGCGCCGTCATCCAGGCTCTGCATGTGCACGCCCACCCGGCTCACCTTGAGCGGGGCACGCTGGAGCACCTCGAGCAGCGCCGCGCGCAACGCCTCGCGGTCCGCGCGCTTCTCGGCGGAGGGCGGCGCCGCCAGGGCACCGGGGGGAAGCAGCAGGGAAACGATGGCCGTCGCGGCCAAGAGGTGTCTGGCTCGAAGAACCTGCACGCACGCTCCGGGGAAGTCGGCGGCCATTATGGTGAATCGCGTGAAACCACGGCAAGGGAGAGGGGGTGCGGGAGTCCACGGCTGGGCGCTCGCTCTACCGCCAAGAACAATTTGGCCGCCCTGGCATGTGGACTTCTTTTCATAATCCAAGGGCGCAAGATGCCACGCGCCCCTGACAGTCGTCGGTGGACAATCGGCCCTGGGAGGAAAGTTCGATGCGTGCGGTGGTGCAGCGAGTGCTGGAAGCGTCGGTGACGGTGGACGGGCAGAAGGTGAGCGACATCGGCCCGGGGCTGCTGGTGCTCCTGGGCGTGGGCAAGGGCGACACCGAGGCGGACGTGGCCTGGATGGTGGAGAAGCTCGCCACGCTGCGCATCTTCGAGGACGCGGGCGGCAAGATGAACCTGTCGCTGGAGGACACCTCGCGGCAGCTCATCGTCGTCAGCCAGTTCACGCTCTACGGCGACGCGCGCAAGGGCCGGCGCCCCAGCTTCATCGACGCCATGGAGCCCACCGTGGCCAAGGCCCTGTACGAAAAGGCCTGTGAGGGCCTGCGTCAGCGCGGCCTGTCCGTGGGCACCGGCATCTTCGCCGCGGACATGAAGGTGGCGCTCGTCAACGACGGGCCCGTCACGCTCCTGTTGGAGAGCCCCGGGAGCACCGCCGCCGCCACGCCCAAGGCCTAGATGCGGACGGAGGTGCCCTTGGTGACGAGCGCCGCGAGGCCCTGCTTCGCCAGCGCCGCCTGACGGATGTGGCCGGTGAGCGCGCCCAGCTCGCGAATCCAGTTCGCCGCGCGCGGCCCCAGCCCGGAGAAGGCCACCGTCAGCGGCGGCGGTTGTGCCTGCTTGCCCAGCCAGTAGGCGAGCACCTCGTCACGCTCCGGCAACGACGGCAGCTTCATGCGCTCCTGCTCGCGCGTGAGCAGCCGCTCCAGCTTGCGCGGCAGGTTCACCTGCCAGTGCGCCACCGCGCGCGCCGGGCGCCAGGCCCAGTCCGCGAAGGCGAAGCGCTCGTTGGGGAAGTACTCGCCCCGGCCCTGGGTGACGAAGACGCGGTCCGGGGGGAACTCCGGGAAGGGGTCCCACTGCCCCGCCAGCAGCGAGGCCAGCCCCACGTCCGCCAGCGGACGCAGGCGGAAGCCGTCGCGCACCTCGCGGGACGTGCGGTTGTCCCAGTAGGGGTAGTGGGCCTCCTCCAGCATCAGCGCCAGGTGCAGCGCCTCGTCCCAGGCGTCCGCGTACCCCGCGTGGCGAGGGTCCACCTCCCAGCCCATGGGCCCCGTCCTCCACGGCTGGAAGGCGAGCCGGTCCACCAGGTCCGCCCAGGGGTCCGCGTCCACCGAGCCCAGGCCGCCGGGCACCGACGTCGCCAGCATGCGCTCGCACAGCATGCGCGACTGGCCGTCCCCCAGCTGCTCCAGCAACGATTCCAGGGCCCCGCTGGCGTCGCCCATGGCGCGCGTGAGGAACGGGAGCACCTGCTCGTGGAAGAACGCGTCGTTGATGGGCCGCAGCACCACGTCCATGGTGTCCCCCCGGCCCGGCGCTCAGGGCCGGGCGTCTTCCTGGATGATGAGCGCGTGGATTTCCGCGGTCGTGGGCGCCTCGAGGATGGCGGCCCGGAAGCGGGGGTTCTTGAAGAGCCGGGAGATGCGGGCCAGGGCCTTCAGGTGCACGCCGGCGCTGTTCTCCGGGGCCACCAGGGCGAAGAACAGGTGGGTGGGCTTGCCGTCGATGGCCTCGAAGTCCACGCCCGCGCGGGACACGCCGAAGGCCGCCTGCAGCTGCGTCATGCCCGGCAGCTTGCCGTGGGGGATGGCCACCCCCTCGCCGATGCCGGTGCTGCCCAGCTTCTCGCGCTCGCGCAGCACCTCCACCAGCCGCTCCTCCAGGAGCGGGGGGTGGGCCCGGGCCAACGTGGCGCTCAGCTCGCGCAACACCTCCTGCTTCGTCCGCGACTGCATGTCCGCGATGACGGCTTGGGGGCTGAGGAACTCGGCGATTCTCACTGACGCTCCCGCGCTGGCGCTCCTGAGATGGCGGCAATTACTCCTCACCCTCGATTCGCGCAAGGGTCGCCTGTCGTCCCGGCGCCACCCCCGCTCACTGCGCGTCAGGGACCGGGACCACGGGCCGCCCCCATGTCTCCCCGCCCCGCCGTCCCCCAGGGGACGATATGCCCTCCCCCAGCGTCCGTTTCCTTCAGTGAACCACGACAGCAAACGAAAAGGGGAGCGACCGCCATGAAGCGAACGCTGTGCTCGAGCCTTGTCCTCTCGCTGCTGGCCACCGGCTGCGCCACGACCGGTGTCCAGGGCTCCGCGCTGGGAGACGCCGCCGAGGAGTCCCTGCTCCTGCGGGGAGACGCCATCACCGGCCCCACCTCCACGCTGAGCATCTCCGACAACAGCATGCACGGGCGCTACCGCCGCCACCCCGTGGCGCTCCAGTGGGACTACCAGTTGCTCACGGGCTCGGTGGCCCAGCAGGGCACGCGGCTGGAGCTGGCCGAGGGGGACGACACCCGCGTCTGGGGCACCTTCGGCGGCCAGCCGGTGGACCTCACCGAGGACGGCACGTGGCTGCATGGCCGGGTGGGCAGCTGCGTCTACCTCCTGAAACGGGAGGCGGAGGCGCTCTCGGGCATGCGCGAGTGCGGGGGAGCGCGCGAGACGGACATCGTCGTGGCCTTCCCCTCCGCCATCCACTCGCGCCCGCTGGGTGAGCGGGCCGCGCTGATGACGCTGGCGCTCGTCAACGTCCGGGCCCCCGCCGTCACCACGCCCGTGGCCGTCTCCACCGGCGTGTTCACCGACCTGCGCAACGCGCAGGGGATGTCCAGTTGCAAGAAGGGCTACTGACGGCCCCTCCCAGCCAGGGCCGAGGCGCGCTCCATCTCCCGGGGGAGAGATGGGGCGCGTCGTTTTTACCGGAAGCCCCCCGCGATATGCGCGGTGGGCCCAGGCGTTCTTGGGGATGGATGCGCCAGCCGCCCTACCCGGGCGGTTGGGGGGACACCGACAAGGCCGTGGCCGACCGCGAGCCTCGTGGGAAGCAGCATCCGTGAAGGACCGACGACGCTCCCGTCATCGACTGGATGGGAGCGTCCGCGCTCCGCCTCCTCGAGGGGGGTGGCGGAGCGCGACGCTTCCTTCAGGCCCTCGCCTCAGGTGCCGGCGGCCGCGGCCAGCGCGGGCGGCTCGTGGGGCTCGATGAGGCCGTACTGGCCATCCTTGCGCCGGTAGACGATGCCCAGCGCGTCCGACTCCACGTTGTGGAACACGTAGAAGTCGTTGTTCATCAGGTTCATCTGCATCACCGCCTCGTCCACCGACAGCGGCTTGACGGTGAGCTGGGTGGAGCTCACCACGCGCGTCGTGGCGGCCACGGGGGGCGCGGGCGGGGCGGCGGCGAGCTTCGGCGCGGGCGTGTCCACCGTGGACTGCTCGGCGATGTCCGCCAGCTCCTCCGCGTCCGGCACCTCGAAGACGGCGTGACGCACCTTCAGGTGGTTCACCAGGTCCTGACGGTGGTGCACGCGCTCCTTGCCGTGATGCGTCTTGAGCTTGTCGCGGTAGCGGCGCAGCTGTCGTTCGATCTTGTCCATCGCCAGGTCGATGGACGCGTACATGTCACTGCTCTTGTCGCGCCCGCGGAGCACCCAGGCGCCGGAGTGGACGGTGATGTCCGCGTGGTGGATGTGGTTGGCTTCCAACCACAGGACGACGTGTGCCTCTCCTGCTCTATCCAACAGCTTGTTCACCCGCTCGACCTTCTCGCGTGCGTACTCCTTGAGGGAATCCGACGCCCCGAACTGACGGAAGGTGATGTTGAACTGCATGCGTGGCTGCCTCCTAGGGTGAGGGGAGCTGCGTGACAGATCAGAAACGTTCTGCCCCCGGGAAAGCAACCCGTCCCCCCAGGTTGACTCTTCCCAAGCGCACCTGCCGTCCGGGGCCTGACAACACGCCGTGACTGGTGCTCGGACCTGCGGGGCACCAGACTCTTCAACCCCTCGGAATCAGGCGGTGCGCCGCCGCACGGACAACGGCGCACCGGGTAGCTCGGGACACGGGCTCAGGCGAGCAGCCTTCCTCCGGTGACACCCAACACCTCCGCGTTCACGAAGCGCGATTCATCCGAGGCGAGGAACACGTAGGACGGCGCCAGCTCCGCCGGCTGCGCGGGGCGGCCCATGGGCGAGTCCTCGCCGAACGTCGACACCTGCTTGCCATCGAAGGACTGCGGAATCAGCGGCGTCCACACGGGGCCGGGCGCCACGGCGTTGACGCGGATGCCGCGCTCGATGAGCTGCTGCGCCAGGCCCTTGGTGAAGGTGACGATGGCGCCCTTCGTGGTGGCGTAGTCGAGCAGCGGCGGCGTGGGTTGATACGCCTGGATGGAGGCGGTGTTGATGATGGTGCCGCCGGCCTTCATGTGCGGCAGCGCGTAGCGCACCAGGTGGAACATCGCGAGGATGTTGACGCGGAACGTGCGCTCCACGCGCTCGGCGTCCAGCTCCTCGAACCTCTCCACCGCCTTGCCCTGGAAGGCCGCGTTGTTGACGAGCACGTCGATGCGACCGAAGCGCTTCACCGTCGCCTCCACGAGCTCGCGGCACTTCGCCTCCACCGCCAGGTCCCCGGGCAACAGCAGCGCCGAGCGCCCCGCGTCCTCCACCACGCGTTGCACCTGTCGGGCGTCGTCCCCCTCGCTCAAGTAGGAGACGGCCACGTCGGCGCCCTCGCGCGCGAAGGCCAGGCACACGGCCCTGCCAATGCCGCTGTCGCCACCGGTGACGAGCGCCACGCGGTCCTTCAGCCGCCCCAGTCCCTTGTAGGACTGCTCGCCGTAGTCCGGCTCCGGCGACATCCGCCCCTCCTTGCCCGGAGGGGCTTGAGTCTGCTCGGGGAAGGGAGGCTTGGGGCCCGCCTCACGCGGGTCGGGGTTCTTCTGGGCCATGGCTGCGCTCCGTTCAGGGGAAAGAGGGTCCCTGCACGGTGGCGTCCGAGGCCGGCCACGACAACCGGGCGAAGCGGGCTCACGTGCCCGCCCGCCCCGGAGGGATGCGAGCGGAGGGCTACTGCACCGAGACGACCTGCTCCTCGGAGTGGAAATAGGTGCCCGAGCAGCTCGTCACGCCCGTGCACTCCAGCACCTCGCCCTGGACCTGGCCCCTGACGGTGAGCAGGTGCGTGGCGGCGCCCAGGTTGGGCGGCACGGTGAAGGTGATGCGGCCCCCGTCGCGCGTGGTGGTGAGCGTCGCGGTGACGGCGCTGCCCTCCGCCAGCAGCGTGGCGCCGGCGGACTCGAGCTTCTCGGTCGACGGCATCCACTGGTACGAATAGGACTGGCCCCGGAGCAGCCGCTGCACGTCGGACACGCCGTCGAAGGAGCGCTTGGCCTGGGCCTCCTTCATGACGACGGTGATGGTGGTGCCGGAGCCGTCCTGGAAGACGACGCGCGCATCGGTGGGCGGCAGCGCGGCCCACTCATCCGGGGCGTAGTCGAAGAAGGCGCGCGTGGGCAGGCACAGGTCGCGGCCCGCGGTGCCATCCACCCCGCCCCGCTCCACCTGCATCGGCTCGCCGTTGAACGTCGCCGTGACGCCCTCGTTCAACCGCGTGCAGACGTCGCCGCCCGCCTGGGAGAAGGTGACGGTGACGCGGTGCGAGCCCGCGGCCTGCTCCAGCTCGAACAGGTCCACATCCGCGTGCGTGTACAGGAGCGTGCGGCCGGACAGCCCCGCCAGGTCCACGTCCTGCTCCTTCAGCGAGGAGCCACAGCCGGCCGCGAGGAGCCCGAGCGCGGCCAGGACACCCGACACCACGCCACCACGGAAACGAGAGGAAGAGTGCATACGGGCCGCACCTATACCGCCCGCGCCCGCCCGACGGGAGCACCAACGGCATGACGCCGTTGCCTTTCCCACCCCGGACCGAGGCCCGCCTGCTCGCTAGCCCTCCTTCTGGAGCATCCCCAAGAGCCGGGCCTTCACATCCGGCCACTCGGTGTCGATGACGGAGTAGTAGGCGCTGTCGCGCACCACCCCACCCCGCACCAGGACGTGGTGGCGGAGGATTCCCTCGAACTTCGCGCCCAGCCGCTCAATCGCGGCGCGCGAGCGCGTGTTGCGCTGGTCCGTCTTGAGCTGCACGCGCATGACGCCCAGCGACTCGAAGGCGAGCTGGAGCAGCAGGAACTTGCACTCGGTGTTGACGCGCGTGCGCCACACCCTGCGCCCCAGCCACGTCCAGCCGATCTCCAGCGTGCGGCTGTCGCGCTGGATGTCCAGGTAGCTGGTGGAGCCCACCGGCGTGCCCGTCGCCTTCTCGAGGATGACGAAGGGGCGCTCGGTGCCCTTCTCCGCGCCGCGCAGGCGGTCCGCGATGAAGCGCTCCACGTCCGCGAGCGTGCGCGGCACCACGGTGAAGTACGTGAAGAGCTCGTCCTCGCACAGCGCGGCGAGGGCCGGGGCGTGCTCGAGCGACAAGGGCTCCAGGCGCACCGCGCGGCCTTCGAGGACGACGGGGGGAACGACCAGCGGCAGGGGCTCCCTCCAGGGGAGCCCCTCGTCCGACGGAAGCAGCGGGACAGGGGCGCTCATGAGGTGCCCACTGTCCGTCGGCGCGTCCCCACGCGCCAAGAGCCACTTGTCGCGGGCTCAGTAGTACCGCTTGCGCTTGCTGCTCGGGAGGATGCCCAGCACCTCGCGGTACTTGGCCACCGTGCGGCGGGCAATCTCGGTGCCCTGCGAGCGCAAGAGCTCGACGATCTTCTGGTCCGAGTACGGGTTGCGCGCGTCCTCCTGCGCGACGAGCTGCTTGATGTGGTGCTTCACCGCCTCGCTGGCGGTGTCCTCGCCGGACACGCGGGCGATGGACGAGTTGAAGAAGTACTTCAGCTCGAAGATGCCCTGCGGCGTGTGCACGTACTTGCTCGTCGTCACGCGGCTCACCGTGGACTCGTGCATGCCGATGTCCTCGGCCACGTCGCGCAGGATGAGGGGCTTGAGGTGCGCGATGCCCTTGTCCAGGAAGTCGCGCTGGAACTTCACGATGCTCTCGGTGACCTTGTAGATGGTCCGCTGCCGCTGGTGGATGGAGCGGATGAGCCACACCGCGCTGCGCAGCTTGTCCTGGATGAAGTCCTTCGTCTGGCCGGGGCCCACCGCGCCCGTCTTCAGCGCGTTCCGGTAGGTGCCGGAGATGCGCAGCTTCGACAGGCCGTCGTCGTTGAGCACCACCGTGTACTCGTCCCCCATCTTGTAGACGAAGACGTCGGGGGTGATGTACTGCGCGTCGTCCCCGCTGAAGTTGCGGCCCGGCTTCGGGTCCAGCTTGGGGAGCAGCTTCACCGCCTCCACCACCTCTTCCAAGGTGACCTTCAGGTCCTTGGCGATGGCGGGCAGGTTCTTGCTCTCCAGGTACTTCATGTGCCGCTTGATGATGAGGCCCAACAGCGGCGCCTGCGGCTCCTTCATCCCCTGCAGCTGGATGAGCAGGCACTCCTGCAAGTCGCGAGCGCCGCAGCCGCGCGGCTCCAGCATCTGGATGCGACGCAGGGTGCGCTCGGCGATGTGCATCGGCACGTCCGCCTCGTTGGCCAGGCGGATGAGCGGGTCTCCCTCGATGTCCGGCAGCTTGAGGTAGCCGTCGTCATCCAGGTTGCCCAGGATGAGCATCGCGATGCGGCGCTCGGCGTCGTTCAGGCGCAGCGTGCCCAGCTGCTCCTGGATGTGGTCGACCAGGTCCTCCTTCTTGACCAGGTTCGCCTCGAACGACGGCAGGTCGTCCGTGGCCACGTTGCCCTTGTTGGACGCCGTGGTGGGCTCGTTGAACTGGTAGCTGTTGAGGTACTGCTCCCAGTCGATCTCCGGGGGCCCGTCCCCGTCCGCCTTGAACTCCGGGGCGTTGTCCCCGGAGGCCGACGGCAGCTCCACGTCGCGCGGAATCTCGACGTTGTCCGCCTCCAGCGACGCCTCTCCGGGCTCCTTGTCCCCCACGTCGCCCGGTGCCTGCTCGTCCGGCTGCTCCAGGAGTGGATTCTGATCCATCTCCTCGCGGACCTGCTCCAGCAGCTCCATCCGGGAGAGCTGAAGCAGCTTGATGGCCTGCTGCAGCTGCGGCGTCATCACCAGCTGCTGCGCAAGCTTCAGGCTTTGTTTGAGTTCCATCGCCATGAGACAGGGTCTCCCCGAGTGATTCAGCCCCTACACGACACGGGACCAATCAAAGACCGTGCCAACGTAACAAGGCCCCCTGACGGCGTCTAGTGCCCGAATCGTGGTCCCTTGCTTGCATATTCAAAATTCCACAAGGAAACCAAGAGCTTGCACGCACTGAGCGTGACTGGGCCTTGTTGACCTGTCGACGCAAAAGCGAGGCCAACCGGAGTCTATGCACTCGGTTGGCCGCTTGCCAGTCGTCCCTCAAAGCGGCTGCTGGAGGCGGAACCGCTCCCCCAGGTAGACGGCGCGCGCGCGGGGCGAGGCGGCGATCTCCGCGGGGGTGCCCTCCTCGAGGATCTGCCCCTGTGTGATGATGTAGGCCCGGTCACAGATGCCCAGGGTGTCCTGGACGTTGTGGTCGGTGATGAGGACGCCCAGGCCGCGCTCGCGCAGCAGGAAGATCTGCCGCTGGAGGTCACCCACGTTGATGGGGTCCACGCCGGCGAAGGGCTCGTCGAAGAGGATGAAGCGCGGCTGGGGCAACAGGCTCCGGGCAATCTCGGCGCGGCGGCGCTCGCCGCCGGAGAGGGTGCCGCCCAGGGACTCCGCGACGTGGGAGAGGCCGAACTCCTCCAGGATGGCGCTGGCGCGGGCCTCGCGGGCCTTCTTGTCCAGGCCCTTCTGCAGCTCCAGCACGGACAGGAAGTTGTCGCGCACGGTGAGCTTGCGGAACACGGAGGCTTCCTGGGGCAGGTAGCCCACGCCCCGGCGCGCGCGGCGGTGCATGGGCAGGTGCGTGAGGTCCTCGTCGCCCACACGCACGCGGCCCGCGTCGGGCGTCACCAGGCCCACCACCATGTTGAAGCTGGTCGTCTTGCCGGCGCCGTTGGGGCCCAGCAGGCCCACCACCTCGCCCGGGGACACGGTGAAGGACACGCCGTTGACCACCTGGCGCCCGCGATAGGCCTTCTTGAGCCCCTCCGCGTACAGCTTCGCGTCGCTCATCGCGGCGCCGCCTCCGGGGCCACGGGGGCCGTGCGAGCGGGCGCGGGCGCGGCCTTGCGCTTGGGGGACGAGGGGGCCGACGGCGGCGACTCGAAGATGATGACGGCGTTCTCCACCTCGAGCTTCTCGCTGCCCAGCGTGAGGCGGACCTTCGTCCCTCGCATGTACGTGGTCCCCTGGCGCGCCTCCGGGGTGCCGGTGACGACGAGCACGCCCGAGGCGACGTCGTACTCGGCGCGCTCGCCGCGGGCCATGCGGTCGCCGTCCACCGCGTGCACGCCGCCGGTGCACACCACGCGCGTCACCACGCGGGGCGGCGCGAAGTAGGCGGTCATCCGGTCGCACTTCAGGTCCAGGGTGCGGTGCTTCACCTTCACGTTGCCGGTGAGCGTGGCCTGCGACTTGCCGCCCTCGATGAGGTCGGCGTTGATCTGCACCGGCTCCTTCAGGTCCACCGGCCCCAGGGGCCCCTGGCCCGGGCTGCCCGCGGCGGCGGCGGCAGGCGTGCCCCCATCCGTGGGCGTGGCGGCGGCGACGGCGGGCACCGGCTGCGCCACGAAGAAGGCCATCACGAGGAACTCAATCACGCCCTGATTCTCCCAGCACGGTCTCCACCGAGCCTTCGAAGGTGAACGTCTCATCCGGGAAGGACAGCTCGAAGCGGTCCGCCCGCAACCGGTACGCCGGCCCTCGTACCTTCACGCCCTCGTTGCCCCGGGCGCCCTTCTCCACGGCGTCGTAGGTCAACCGCGGCGTCTCCACCACCATGCCCTCGCCCGTGCGCACCACCACGCCGCCGGACGCCACCAGCTGCTTGGACGCGAGGCTGCCCTCCATATTCGGGGCGCTGATGTCCAGGCCCTTCTCGGTGCCCACCGACATGCCCTGCTCGGGGGTGCCCGGGGGGATGCGCAAGGTCGCGTTCGTGGCCTGCACGTCGCCGCCGGAGCGCTGGTACGTCAGCGACTCGGCCTTGCCCGACAGCGTCAGGCGCTCGCCCTCGTAGGACACCAGGCGCGCGCCGCGGAGCACCACCTGCGGCGGAGGCTGCTGGGACGCCCCCTCCGCCGGGCGACGCGGGGAGCACGCCGCGACGAGCAGGCAGAGGGCGAGGAGGCGGACGGGCTCGGAGCGCGACACGAGGGTGCCTTCTATCACCGGGCGGTGGCCGGCGCCGCCCCGGCGAGCAGGGCCTGGGGGGAGGCCTCGACGGGGGGCCGCGTCTTCCAGCGCTGATGCATCCACACCCACTGCTCGGGGGTGCGCCGGATGGCCGCCTCGATTCGCGCCGACAGGGCGGCGGTGAGCGCCAGCGCCGCGGCCTCGCGGTCCTCGACCTCGGGCAGGGGCACGTCCTCCATGACCAGCCGGTAGCCGCCGCCCTCCACGCGGTGACAGAAGCCCGTCACCACCGCCGCGCCCGTGCGCACGGCCAGGTCCGCCGCCGCGCGGGGCGTGGCCGCCAGCTGCCCGAAGAAGGGCACGAAGAGCGACTGCACCTTGGTGTCCTGGTCGATGAGCAGCCCCAGGATTTCACCGGCCCGGAGCGCGCGCAGCATGGCCCGCGCCGCGCCGTCCTGGCCCCGCCAGATGCTGCGCACCCCACCCCGCTCCCGGAAGCGCTCCACCAGCTTCGTCAGGCGCGGGTCGGTGGTCTCCTTCGCGATGCTCTGGCTGGGGTAGCCCGCCCGCGCCACCCGCCGGGCCAACAGCTCCCAGTTGCCCACGTGCCCGGAGATGAAGACCACGCCCTTGCCCTTCGCCAGGGCCGCGTCCAGCACCGCCCGGTCCGCCTCCGGCCACGCCACCAGCGACTCCAGCCCCCGGTCCAGCGCGCCCGTGCAGGCCACCTCCAGCGCCGCGGCGCCCAGGTGACGGAAGGACGCGCGGGCCAGGTCCTGCCGCTCCGCGTCGGACTTCTCCGGAAACGCGGTGCCGAGGGACTTCAGGGCCTTGCGGCGCTCACCGCCCGCAATCGTGTAGGCCCACCCGCCCAGGCGGGAGCCCAGGGCCCGGGCCCACCCCAGGGGGAGGGGTTGAAGGCACAACAGGACCGTCCGGATGAGCAGGTACCGGAGGAAACGTTTCAGGCGCTTTGCTAAGGGTGGACGCTCCACACGTCGCTCCATATCCCATGCGCGAATACAACTTCGACGGGCTCGTCGGTCCTACCCACAACTACGCGGGTCTGTCGCCCGGCAACCTGGCGTCACAGAGTCACGTCGGAGAGTCGAGCCATCCCCGGGAGGCCGCGCTCCAGGGCCTGGAGAAGATGCGCTTCGTCTCCGGCCTGGGGGTCGGCCAGGCGGTGCTGCCACCCCAGCCGCGCCCCTCGCTGCGCGCCCTGAGGACCCTGGGCTTCACCGGCACCGACGAGGAGGTCATCACCCGCGCCGCGCGCGAGGCCGAGCACCTGCTGCGGCTGACCTCCAGCGCATCCTCCATGTGGACCGCCAACGCGGCCACCGTGGCGCCCAGCTCCGACACGGCGGACGGCCGGGTGCACCTGACGCCCGCCAACCTGTCGCAGATGTTCCACCGCGCGCTGGAGGCGGACACCACGCACGCGGTGCTTCGCGCCATCTTCGCCGACGAGAAGCACTTCGCGGTGCACGCGCCCCTGCCGCCCGGCAGCCACTTCGCGGACGAGGGCGCGGCCAACCACACACGCCTGGCCACCCCGGGGCACGCGGGGGTGCACCTGCTCGCCTGGGGCCGCAGCGCGTGGCAGGACGTGACGGGCCCCAAGCGCTTCCCGGCGCGCCAGACGCTGGAGGCGAGCCAGGCGCTCGCGCGGCTGCACCAGTTGGACGCGCGCTCGGTGCTCTTCCCGCAGCAGCACCCCGAGGGCATCGACGCGGGGGCCTTCCACACGGACGTGCTCGCGGTGGGCAACGAGCGCTTCCTCATGCTGCACGAGCTGGCCTTCGTGGACCACCCGGGGCTGCTCCAGGTGCTGCGCGAGAAGCTGGGCCCGGACTTCCGCGCGGTGGTGGCCAGCAGCGCGGAGCTGCCCCCCAAGGACGCGGTGAAGGCGTACCCCTTCAACTCGCAGGTGCTGACGCTGCCGGACGGGACGATGGCCATCGTCGCGCCCATCGAGAGCCGCGAGACGCCCGCGGCCCGAGGCTTCCTGGAGCGCGTGGTGGCCGAGGACACGCCGGTGAAGGCGGTGCACTACCTGGACGTGCGCCAGTCCATGAACAACGGCGGCGGGCCCGCCTGCCTGCGCCAGCGCGTGTGGCTGACGGACACCGAGCGCCGCGCCATCCACGCGGACGTCTTCTACACGCCCGCCCTGCACGAATCCCTGGCCGCATGGGTGCGCCGCCACTACCGCGACGTGCTGCGTCCCAAGGACCTGCAGGACCCGCTGCTCGCGCGCGAGACGATGACGGCGCTGGACGAGCTGACGCGCATCCTCAAGCTCGGCAGCGTCTACGACTTCCAGCAGTGACGCCCGCCCGCCTGCTCCAGTGACAGGACGCCGAGCCCTCGCACCGGGGGCTCCGTCCCGAGGGGCGAGGAGTGCCGTGGCCCCAACCGTCGCGGTGACACACCTTTCGTTCAAGGAGGTGGCGTCCCGTGATTCCGGCTTCCATCCAATACTATCTGCGTCGCAACCGAGTCCTCTACGAGCGCTACTGGCACCCCCGGGCGGTCACCGCCCAGGAGCTGGCCGAGGCGCTCCATGTCTCCGGCTGGCGCGTGGCCAAGTCCGTCATCGTGATGGCGGACCGTCAGCCCTGGATCTTCGTCGTCCCCGCAGCGGGCACCGTGGATTTGGAGCGCGTGCGGGAGCTGCTCGGCGTGCGCACCGCCCGGCTCGCCACCGAGCGGGAGTTCTCCGACCACTTCCCGGACTGCGAGGTGGGCGCGGAGCCGCCCTTCGGCGAGCTGTACGGCCTGCCCGTGGCGGTGGATGAGACGTTGAGCCTCACCGAGCACCTGCTCTTCCGCGCGGGCTCGCACGAGGAGGCCCTGGAGATGCGCTTCCAGGACTTCGCCACGCTGGAGTGGCCGCTCGTCGCCTCGTTCATCCACGAGCGGCTTCAACCCTCGGCCTCGGCCGTCACCGTCATCCCTCCCATCCTGATGGAGCAGGACGCGCCGATTCCGGCGTGAGGAGGGTCAGGGTTCCACGAGCGGCTCGCGGGAGTCTCCCAGCAGGTGCTCCAGCTCCTGCGCGCGCGGGTCGCTCAAGAGCTCCTTGCGACGCGAGTCCACGCGAGCACGCTCGGCGGACTCCAGCCGCGTCATCCAGGCCCGCGCGGCCTCGCGCGCATCGGGCGGCAACAGCGCCAGCCCCTCGCTCACCGAGCGGGCCGCCGCGTCGTAGCGCTTGAGTGACTCCTGCAGCCGCGCCACCGCGAAGTGGGCCTCCGCGCTCGGCAGGAGCCGGGCCACCGTCTGCCGCCGGTCCACCGCGCGCGACAGGAGCCCCTCGCGCTCGAGCCCGTCCGCCTCCATCGACAAGAGGCGCGCCCGCTGACGGTAGTCCGTGACGAGGCCGCCCACCTCCTGGAGCGTCTGGCGCGCCCGCCGCGTCAGGCCCGCGTCCATCTGCCAGGAGGCCAGGATGAGGGCCAGCTCCAGGTCCTCGGGGTGACGTGAGCGCAGGGCCTCGATGTCCCTCAACGCGGCGTCGCTCTCTCCTCGCCCCCGGAGCACCTCGGCGCGCAGGAGCGCGGTGTCACGCTCACCCGGCGCTCGACGCTCGACCTGCACGCAGGCCGCCTCCGCCTCGGGCAGCTCCTTGCGCGTCAGCCGCAGCCGCGCCTCCCGGGCCCACAGGGCCGTGACACCCGGGCGGCCCTCGAAGTGCTCTCGCGCCCAGGCACCATAGGCCAGCGCAAGGTCCGAACGATTCAGATGCCAGGACAGCGCGTCCAGCAGCGCCCCGGCGATGTCGGGCGAGTCCGGCGTCATCGCCACCAGGTCCTCCACCGTGCGCGCCCGTCGGACCGCGTCGCCCACGAGCGCGCCCTTCTCGCCCGCCTCGTACGCCAGCCGGTACTCCAGGAAGGCCTGCGAGCGGTGCCCCATCGCCAGCAGCGCATGCGCCGCGACCCGATGTGACACCGCGTCCAGCGGCGCCAGGTACAGCGCGCGATTCACGAAGGCCAGCGTCTGGCTCGCGCCCTCGACCCCTCGCGCCGCGTGCGCGGAGGCCACCAGTCGATACAGCAGGTAGTCGGCCGGGTGCCGGTCGATGAGCGCGAGCCCCCGCGCATGCACCGTCTCCACCGGCGCCCGCGCGCGGACCTGCTCCGCCAGCTCGGTCTCCGCGTCCGAGAGTCGCGAGGCACCGGGCAGCAAGGCCACCAACGCCACCGCCATCAGCGCACCACTGGCGCCCAGCGAGACGAGGGACGAAGGCAGCGCCCACGCATCCGCGGTGTCGCGCTCGCGAGGGCGCGCCACCGTGCCGAGCACCACCAGCGCCGCCACCGCGCAGGCCGGCAGCTCCAGGCTGAAGTCGAAGAGGTTGTGCAGGGCCAGCGCCGCCACGCCCGCGAGCGCGGACACCTCCAGCGCGTCCAGCCCCTCGCGTCGCGCCAGCCGCGCGAAGCCCCAGACGGCCAGGACCAGCAGCAGCAACCCGGGCAGGCCCAGCTCCGCCGCCAGCTGGAGCACGGCGTTCTCCGGGTGCGTGAGCGTGTTCGGGTTGAGCTCGGACTGGTAGCGCGGGAAGGCCGCCTCGAACGCGCCGCGCCCCATGCCCAGCGCCGGGAAGGACGCGGCTGCCCTCGCCATCATCGGCCACAGCGACACCTTGGACTGGCCCAGCTTCTCCAGGCTGTCCGCCGAGCGGGCCTCGGCCCAGAGCGGCTCCGCCACCGCGTACGCGCCCACGGCCAGCACCGCCACGAGCCCCAGCACCGGGACGAAGCTCCGCGCGGACGTGACGCCGCGCCGGTCCTCCTGGCGCCTTCGCGCGAGCCACAGCGCGAGCAGTCCCTGACCGAGGACGAGGAACACGATGCCGCCCCGTGACAGCGTCAGCACCACGCCCAGCCCACACGCGCCCGCCGCCAGCGCATACGGCAGCGCCTTCATGGGAGGCCGCATCGTGAGCGCCAGCCCCACGCCCACCGACGCCCCCAGTCCGAGGAAGCCCGCCAGGTGATTGGGGTTGCCGAAGAACGTCACCAGCGTCGGATGCGCGTGCACCCAGGAGCGCAGGCCGAACAGCGACGTCACGCCCATGAGCGCGTGGCCCAGCCCCACCAGCGTCACCGCCGCGCCCGTGAAGGTCACCACCGCGAGCAGCCTGCGACGGCTGTCCTTCGAGCGCGACACCTGGACCGTGGCGAGGAAGACGAGCAGGTACGCCAGGTGCTTCGACAGCTCACGCCACGTGGCCGGCGGGTCCAGCGACACGGGCCGCGCGCCGCCCAGGCCCAGGGGCTCCAGCGCGAACTCCCGCAGCGCCGCGGCCTCGGGGCTCACCCACCCCAGCACGCCCGAGGGCAGGGGGACGAGCTGCACCGCGCACAGCGCCGCGCCCGCGGCCAGGGGCGCGGCCATGAGCGGGAAGCGCAGCGACTGACCGTGTCGCCGCGCGCCGATGCACGCCAGCAGGGCCGCCGCGCCGGAGAGGAGGCCCAGCGGGACGAGCACCCACTTCGCCGCGCCGCCGAGCGCCAGCGGACACACGACGACGAGCATGGCCAGGGCCACTTCGGCGAGCCGGGTGTACCGGGAGCTGCTGCGTTGCGAGGGGGCCATGCGAGAGGGCTTGCGAGTATGGCATGGGCTCCGCAACCCTCTGCTTTCCGGCCCGCACCTCCTGCTCGGCGGCTGACAGGGCCGGCAGGCGCGGAGCCCCTCCCTCCCTGTCCGGCGTTGAAAACCCCTCCGGCCCCCGAGTGGGCTTGCATCCCGAAGACCTTCTGGCATCTTCGCCCGCACCCATGCGCCGCTTCCTGCTCGCCACCGCCCTCCTCTGCGCCACCCTGTCCGGCCTCGCCGGCTGCAAGGGGCCCTGCCGCGAGCTGTCCGAGAAGCTGTGCGACTGCTCCATCAACTCGGTGGAGAAGGAACTCTGCCTCCAGAACGCCTCGCGCGAGGAGAGCCGGGTGGAGCCCACCCCCGAGCAGGAGGCCGTCTGCGAGACGAAGCTCGCCGGCTGCGACTGCAAGAAGATTGAAACCGCCGAGGGCAAGCGCGAGTGCGGCATCGCCCGCGAGGGCGGCATCGACTGAGGAGGCGGTAGCCCTCAGGCCCCCGGCGCCACCGGCCGCGCGCGCGTGGATGCACCCTCCGCGTCCACCCACGGCTGCAGCGCCTTGCGCACCCGGGAGCGCATCGGCGTCTCCACGTACCGGTGCACCAGCACGGACGCGGGCAGCGCCAACAGCAGCACCGAGCCCAGCCAGCCCCACGGCGTGTTGAGGTCCACCCACGGCGACAGCACGCGCTCCAGCTTCATCGCCGCCTCGCCCGCGGGGTACTGGAGCAGGTACAGCGCGTAGCTCGCCGAGCCCAGGTGCACCGCCCACGGGCGTGACAGCACCCTGCCCAACAGGCCCCCACCCCGCGCCAACCCGTACACGAGCAGCCCCGAGGCGGGCGCCAACAGCGCGTTGTGCATCAGCACGTACGGAATCCGCTCGCCCGCCGCGCCCGCCGCCACCAGCAGCGCCGCGCCCAGCGCCGCCAGCACCGCGCCCGAGCCCTTCGCCGCACCCACCTGCCGCTCGCGCACGAAGCACCAGCCCAGGAGCACGCCGAAGAGGAACTCCGGCAGGCGCGAGAGCGGCGCGAACTTGAGCACCGCCAGCCACGCGCCCCACGAGTGCGCATCCACCGTGTCCAGCCCATCGGGCCGCAGCGCGAGGTAGAGCACCGGCGGCACGAGCCCCAGCACCCACGTCGCGCCCAGCGCCACGGGCAACAAGGACGGCTTCAGGCGCGACAGCCCGCGCGCGAGCTTCGGGAACAGCGCGTAGAAGAACGCCTCCACCGCCACGGACCAGCCCGGCGGGTTCCAGTACAGCGCGAGCAGCGGCACCCACGCCTGCACCAGGGCCAGCGTCGCCACCGCCGCCACCGCGAGCTTCACCAAGGCCACGTGCCACGCGTTGCTCGCGAACGAGGCGAGCATGGTGGGCGGCGCGGACAGCAGAAAGGTGAGCAGATACACGGGATAGACGCGGGCCACGCGGGCCGCGAGGAAGGCGCGCGTGCCCGTCTCCATGCGCCCGTCCGCGTCCAGGTAGTTCCAGGCGAGCACGAAGCCGGACAGGACGAAGAACACGCCCACGGCCGAGAAGCCCGCGCCCACCAGGTTCTGCAGCCACTCCGGCGCCGGCGCCAGGGCCGGACGCGCGAAGTGGAACAGCACGACATGCAGGGCCGCGAAGAAGCGCAGCCCCGTCAACGCATCGAGTGAACCGCCCCGGCTCACCGCCGGCCGATGCCGTAGTACGTGAAGCCCAGCTCGCGCATGCGCACGGGGTCGAACACGTTGCGGCCGTCGAAGATGACCGGCGCCTTCATCAGCGACTTCATGCGCTCGAAGTCCGGGTGACGGAACTCGTTCCACTCCGTGACGACGAAGAGCGCGTCCACGCCCTCCAGCGCCTCGTAGGGCACGCTGGCGTAGCGGATGCGGTCACCGAAGACGCGCCTGGCCGTGTGCGTGGCCACCGGGTCGTGCGCCACCACCGTGGCGCCCTTGCCGATGAGGCCCTCGATGACCTCGATGGACGGCGCCTCGCGCATGTCGTCCGTCTTCGGCTTGAAGGCCAGGCCCCACACGCCGAACTTCTTGCCCTCCAGCGAGCCGCCGAAGTGCTTGGCCGCCTTGTTCACCAGGAGCTTCTTCTGCCGCTCGTTGGTGCGCTCCACGGCGCGCAGCAGGTCCAGCTCCAGGCCGAACTCGCGCGCGGTGGCGCCCAGCGCCTTCACGTCCTTGGGGAAGCACGAGCCGCCGTAGCCCACGCCCGGGAAGAGGAACGGGTAGCCGATGCGCTTGTCCGAGCCCAGGCCCTTGCGCACGAAGTCCACGTCCGCGCCCACCTTCTCGCAGAGCGCGGAGATGTCGTTCATGAACGAGATGCGCGTGGCGAGCATCGCGTTGGCGGCGTACTTGGTCAGCTCCGCCGAGCGCGTGTCCATGAAGAGCACCGGGTTCTCGGTGCGCACGAAGGGCGCGTACAGCTCGCCCATCACCTTGCGGCCGCGCTCGGAGTCCACGCCGATGACCACGCGGTCCGGCTTGAGGAAGTCGTCCAGCGCGGCGCCCTCCTTGAGGAACTCCGGGTTGGAGACGACGTCGAACTCCACGCTTGTCACCTTGCGGATGGCCTCGCGCACCTTGTCCGCGGTGCCCACCGGCACGGTGCTCTTGTCCACCACCACCGTGTACTGCTTCATCGCCTTGCCGATCTGCTCGGCGGCGGTCAGCACGTACTGGAGGTCGGCGTCGCCCGTCTCACCCTCGGGCGTGCCCACCGCGATGAACACCACGTGCGCGTTGGAGACGGCCTCGGCCAGGTCGCGCGTGAAGAACAGGCGCTTCTCGCGCACGTTCTTCTTGATGAGCTCCTCGAGCCCGGGCTCGTAGATGGGCACCTCGCCCGCCTGGAGCATCCGAATCTTCCGCTCGTCGATGTCCACGCACGTGACGTCGTTGCCCGAGTCCGCGAAGCAGGTGCCCGCGACCAGGCCGACGTAGCCCGTTCCGATGATGGCAATACGCATTGAAGGAGTCCCAGTGGGGAGGTGTCTTGACCAGAACTCATACGCCGGGACGCGCTCGGAAAGGAAGCCCGTCCCCGGGGCAGTTCAGCAACCGGGCGGGCTCACTGCCCGGTGAGCAGGCGACGCACTCTTTCCAAGCCCCTGAGAGCCGAGGTCCGGCCGGGGGTGCTGACTGGACCCACCACCGTGCGGTCCAACAGCTCGCGCGTCGCCCGGCGCAGGGGCGGCAGTGCGGCGGTGGCGTCGGCCGCGGCCTCCGGGAAGAGACGGGCGATGATGGACAGCGACGTGTACAGGGCGCGCTCCAGGCGCCAGTCGGCGGCCCGGGCGAGCAGCGCGGGCACATCCAAGGGACGCGAGTAGACACCACCCATCCACTTCGCGCCCGTGACGAGCTCGCGGAGGTCGATGAAGGACAGCCAGGGTACGTCGTACCCCTGACGCGCGTGCTCCAGGCAGACCAGGAGGACCGAATCCTCCAGGTCGGCCCGGTACATGGAGGGGCCGTAGACCTTCATGGGCTTGGCGCGCTCGATGATGCCGGCGGTCTGCTCGCGGCGCTGGGGACCCAGGATGTCGGAGTAGAGGTGGATGGCGGTGCGGCCGTCGGTGACGACCTTGGTGGCACCGCTGTGGGAGGTGTCCGCCTCCGGCTTGAACTCGTGGTTGGAGAGGAAGCCAGCGAAGCCGTCCACGTCCATGCGGCGCAGGAGCAGTTGCAGCTCGAGGACGGGGCGGAAGCCGATGTGCGGATAGAGCGCCTCGGCGAAGGCGGCCGAGCCCATGAGGACCAGCTTGCGCCCCTCCAGCTCGTCGACGACCTGCTTGAAGTTGACGAGCTTCATCACGTTGTCGTTGACGGAGCCCTGGTAGACGGAGAGCAGCCTGTCGCGGGCCCACTCGGGCGCGGCGCTGGCGCCCAGGCGGTACTCCAGGTTGTAGGCCGCCAGCGGCGCCAGGCCCTGGGCGATGGCCCAGTCCACGTACTCCTCCCAGGGCGCGCCCTTGAGGGCACCTCGCGGTGGGTCGAACGAGGCGAGGACGCGGAAGGTGTCGAGCAGGCTGAGCGGCATGGTGGCCCCCTTTAACGGGCCCACCGCATGCCCTGCAATCACTGCCTGCGCCCCTCGGGACGACGCCGTGGTGGACAGCGGACATCCGGCCCGTCCCCCAGGGCGAGCCCCCACCCGCTCACCTGTCGGGCGGGCCGCGCAGCAGGGTGTCCAGGCGCCGCAGGGCATAGCGGACCATCGCCCCGGGCTCGGGCGACAGCAGCAGCTTCGCCGCCATCCAGCGAGGCCGGCTGTGCACCAGCTCGGTGGCCACCAGCCGAGGCTCGGAGAAGAACCGCCGCCCCAGGCGCCTGCGCCACCCCGAGGGCGCGAGCGCCGCCAGGACGTCCTCCGGCACCGGCGCGCCCAGCAGCCGCCGAGCGACCTCCCAGCCGTGGAAGACGAGCTGGGGCAGCCCCGAGTCCCGAGCCCCCTCGATGACGCGGTCCCAGTCCAGGCCCCGCGCCGCCAGGAGCTTCAGGTCGAACAGCCAGGCCAGCCGCTGCAGCAGGTGGTGGCTGGCGTGGAGGGCCAGGTAGACGGCCTCGTCCTCGGGGCAAAGCCACCGCACCCGCTGGCCATCCACCGTCCCCTCCACCGCGCGCGCCAGCAGCGCGTCCCCCTCGAGCGCCCTGCCCCAGCCCGCCAGCGCGCGGAAGTGCAGCTCCACGAGCCCCGCCTTCCCCTCCAGCTCCAGGTGGTGCGAGTCCACGTCCGAGTGGCGCCCATCGCGCGACGGGCGCACCGTCAGCCCCAGGCTGGAGAGCTGGTGCACCGCCGTCGCCACCTCGGTGCGGGACACGAGCAGGTCCACGTCGCGCGTGGCGCGCTGGAGCGGGTCCGGGTACAGCCTCAGCGCCAGGCCGTAGCCCTTGAGCGACACGGGGACGATTCCCTCGCGGGACAGCGCCTCCAGGCTCTTGAGCAACAGCGCCTTGACCTGGAGCGAGCGGGCCGCGCCGGCGAGTGACTCCCGGCGCAGCAGCGCGCTCGACTCCGAGGGGAGCTGCCACCCGGCCTGTCCCACCGCGTGGGCTACGAACCCGGCGAGCCCGTGGCGGACGGCGCTCCGCACGAAGGCATCCGCCTCGGCGCCCTGGGGAGCGCGAATCTCCGGGGGCTCGGGCCAGGCGCGCAGCAGCCCGACGAGGGGGCTCGGGCCTGGGCGGGTCGTCATCGGCGCAGCGCGATGACGCGCCCGGGTTCAGCGTCCGCGACGGACAGGAACTTCACGGCGCGCTCGGCGATGGCATCCGCCACCAGCTCCAGCGCCAGCTCCTCGTCCCGGTCGATGGCGTCGCGGCCATCGCGCCAGACGAGCAGCAGCGAGCCGAGCACCTGGTCCTCGTCCTTCACCTCGAGCCTCCGCTCGAAGGGCAGCGACAGCCCCGCGGCGCGCTCGGTCTCGAAGACGATGCCCTCCACGAGCTCGTCGTGGGCCTGCTGGAAGCGCAGCTCCTGGCGAGACACGCCCAGCATGTCCGCCAGCGGGCGCACGGCGCTCCAGACCTCCTGCGGCGAGCGAGCCTCACGCACCGAGCCGATGACCTGCTTCACCACCGAGCGCAGCCGGAGGTTTCGCTGACGGCGCTGCTGCATGTCCCCGGCCCGTCCCAGGTCCAGGTAGCCCAGCTTGCGCATCATCACCGCGATGACCACGCCCATGCCGCACAGGAGCAGGGCGCTCTGCGCGCTGTTGGCGAAGTTCAGGCCCAGCGCGGTGAGCATGAACAGGCCGCACAGGGCATACAGCACCAGCACGGTGGAGCGGTGGCTGAGCACCATGCGGCTCATCACCCGGTGATGGATGTGCTCCTTGTCCGCGCTGAACAGGGGCCGGCCCAGCAGCGAGCGGCGAATCACCGCGAGCAGCGTGTCCATGATGGGCAGGCCCAGCGCCATGATGGGCACGAGCATGGCCACCGCGGTGCCGCTCTTGGTGCTCGTCTTGATGGAGACCGCCGCGAGCACGAAGCCCAGGAACATGCTGCCCGTGTCCCCCATGAAGATGGAGGCCGGGTTGAAGTTGAAGACGAGGAACCCGAGGATGGCCCCCGCGAGCGCCGCCATCAGCAGGCACAGCAGCACGTCGCCTCGCGACAGCGCGAGGATGAAGTTGGTGCTCACGCCGAAGAACGCCACGCCGCCCGCGAGCCCATCCAGCCCGTCGATGAGGTTGAGCGCGTTGACCACGCCCACCATCCACAGCACGGTGAAGGGCAGGCTCAGCGCGCCCAGGCTCAGCTCGGGGCCGAAGGGATTGGCGATGACCTCGATGCGGAAGCCCAGCGCATACAGGCCGAGCGCCACCGCGAACTGCACGCTGAACTTCAGCCGCGCGTTCGCGCCCCGCAGGTCGTCGTAGAGCCCCAGCGCGGCGATGACGCCACCGCCGACGAACAGGCCCATCACGAGGTCGGTGTGGGAGCGGAAGTTGTGCCCCACGCCCGAGTCCACCAGGAACAGCGCGCACAGGGGCGCGAAGAAGCCCGCGACGATTCCGATTCCCCCGAGCCGGGGAATGGGCCGCACGTGGACCTTGCGACTGGAATTGGCCTGGTCGAGCCAGCCCCACGCCAGGGCCTGGTTGCGCACGACGTACGTGAGCCCCAGGGCGACCATCAGCGAAACGAGGAAGGCAACGAAGAAGGTGATCATCGAGATGGGCCGCCTTCGTCATGCTGACGGTGAGCGTCACGGCGCGTCAATGAATGTCGTTGTGCGACACCCCGATGTCGCACGAGTCGTCCCTCGCCGAGCAACCATGCGGGCTGCGGCGTGTCATTGTTGACCTCGAACGGAACCGATTCCTCGTCGGCGGAGAATGCGAGAGGCCGGCCCTGCTGGCAGGCCCTTCGTCGTCCGCTGTTGACGCCTTCGCTTCGGGGGACACAATGCGCCCACCGCTTGCGCATGCCTCCCAGGACATCCATCCGCCTACAAGCCCACGGGCCACTGCCGCTGGGAGCAACCCGTTGAGTGGCGAGCTCGCGTCTCCGCGGCGCATGGATGGGCTGGATGTGCTGCGGGCCTTCGCCATCCTCGGCGTCCTGGTGTTCCATGCGCCCGCGGCGGTGCATGACGCCGTGCCGTACGCGGTGCGCTTCGCGTTCGCGCACGGGTGGATGGGCGTGGACCTGTTCTTCGTGCTCTCGGGCTACCTCGTGGGTCGGCAGGTCTTCGCCACGGAAGAGGGGCCCACGCTGGGTGCGCAGCTGCGCACCTTCTGGCTGAAGCGCTGGATGCGCACCCTGCCGCTGTACTTCGTGGTGCTCGCGCTCTACTCGCTCAAGCCGTGGCTGGTGGGCACGCCGTTCGTGGGAGGCGGCTGGCACTACGCCCTGTTCCTCCAGAACTTCGGCCACCCGCGCGACTTCGTGCAGAGCTGGTCCTTGTGCGTGGAGGAGCACTTCTACCTGGTGCTGCCGCTGCTCGCGTTCGCGCTGGGTGGGCGACGCTGGCCCGCCTGGGCGTGGCTGGGCTCGGTGGCGCTGAGCGTCGCGGCGCGCTGGCTCTTCTCGCGCGGCCTGCCGGCGGACGTCAGCATGTCGAGCCTGGACACGCTCGCGCCCTGGTCCACCGAGCTGCACCTGGACGGGCTGGGCATCGGCGTGTTCCTGGCGAAGACCGCGCCCACGTGGCGGAGCTGGTCGCCGCGAGGGCGGATGATGTGTGGCCTCTTGGGCGTGGGAGTGCTGGCGCTGACGGTGGGGCACCACGGCGCCATCGTGACGACGACGAACCACGTCTGGCTGTTCGCTGGACTGGCGATGGGCTTCGGCGGGGTGCTCGTGGGCCTCGAGTCGCTCCAGCTCCCCCGGGTTCCGCGTTGGGCCATCTATCAAATCGCGCTGCTGTCCTATGGCGCGTATCTCTGGCACGGGCTCGTGCTGCGAATAGTGGAGCGGCTGGACCTCCGCCTGGGCGCGTGGGGGCTGGACCTCCTCGCGTACCTCGCCCTGACGTTGGGCGTTTCGTGGGTGACCTACGTCGCGGTGGAGAAGCCGTGCCTCAAGCTGCGAGACTGGCTGTTGACCCGAGGGGCGCTCCCGCCCGGCGTCTTGTCTCCGTAGGAATGCCATGCAACGACTGAGGGATCACCTGACGCCGCTGAGCCAGCTCCGGTATCTCGCCTGGCGGGCGATGCCGCTGGGGCGTGAGGTGACGGTGAAGCTGCGCTCGGGAGAGAGGCTCTCCCTGAGGCCGCCTCCCGCCGAGGACCTTGCCACGGCGTACGAGATGTTCGTCGCGGAGGTCTACCGTCCCCCGTTCTCCGTGCGGACGGACACCACGCTGCGCATCGTCGATGTCGGAGCGAACTGCGGACACTCGCTGCTGTTCTGGGCGAAGCACTACCCGCGCGCGCACGTCGTCGCCTTCGAGCCGCACCCCGTCCATCTGGCGATGCTGGAGCGCAACCTGGCGCTCAACGCGCTGACGCCGCGAGTGTCCCTGCACCGAGCGGCGGCGGGTGTGAGCGCGGGTGAGGTGGGCCTGCTCGACGCGGAGAGCGCGTCCACCATCGTGGATGCGAGCGAGGGCCGCTCGCTGCGCGTGCCGCTGGTCGACTTCTTCGAGGCCATCGGCGACGAGCCCATCGACCTGCTCAAGATGGACATCGAGGGAGGGGAGTACGCGCTGCTGGAGGACCCTCGGTTCGCGCGCCTGAAGATCCGCACGCTCATCATGGAGTGGCATCGCACCCGGGAGCGGCCGGACGGCAAGGTCTGGTGCGAGCAGCGGCTCGCGGCGCTGGGCTACGAAGTCACGCAAGGCATCTGGAGCAGCGAGGTGAACGGGCTGCTCTGGGCGCGTCCTCGTGAGGCCGAGGCGCGTCCATGAGTTCGCCGGGCGCGACGGTGGTCATCCCCACGTACAACGGAGCCCGGCGCGTGGAGGCGCCGCTGCAGGCCCTGGTCGAGCAGCAGGCGCCGAGCGGGTGCTTCGAGGTGGTGGTGGTGGACAACAACTCCTCGGACGGCACGGCGCGCGTGGTGGAGGAGAGCGCGTCCGTCGCGGAGCTGCGTCGCCGGGGCGTGGACGTGCGCGTGGTCCCCGAGCCTCGCCAGGGGTTGCTCTTCGCGCGCCTGTGCGGAATCCACAACGCGCGGCGCGAGGTCATCTGCTTCCTGGATGACGACAACATCCCCGAGCCGAACTTCATCGCCGACGGGCTGGCGCACTTCGAGGACGCGGGCGTCGGCATGGTGGTGTCGCGCATCTATCCCCGGTACGAGACGCCGCCTCCGCCGAGCATCTCGCGGCGCGAGCACCTGCTGGCCATCAACCACCGGATGGGGGATGCGCTCATCGACTTCGGAGCGGAGGCGACGCTCGCGCCGACGATTGGCGCGGGCTTGTGGATGCGCCGCTCGGCGATATTGGACGCGGTCCCCTGGCGGACGCCGGAGCGGCTCATGCCGGGCCGGCTGGGGAAGCTGATGGTGAGTGGGGAGGACATCGAGCTCGGGTACCTGCTGGGCAAGGCGGGGCATCGTCGCATCTACGGGCCCACGCTGAAGGTGTGGCACGTCATCCCGAGCACCCGCTTCGAGACGCGCTACTTCATCCGGCTCATCATGGGCGTGGTGCGCAGCGAGAAGACGCTCGAGGCGCGCTACCTGGGGCGACGCATGGGAGCGCTGTCCCGGCTGAAGGAGTGCGCGCGGCTGGTGGGAGCGGGACTCGCGAGTCCGGCGCTGGCGCTCCGGGGAGACTCGGTGCGCGAGGTGTTGTTCGTGCTGGCGAGCCGCTGGGCGCAGGTGCAGGGCCCGTATGCGCAACTGCACGAGTCGCGCTGATTGACGCTCATGGCGCTCCGGTCACGTCGCACCTTGGGTGAGTGTCTCGAAGGCCGGGGGAACAACCTGGACTTCCTGCGCTTCGCCGCGGCCACGGGCGTCATCGTCAGCCATGCGTTCCCATTGGGCGAAGGCGCCGCGAAGGCTCCCGAGCCATTGATGGACTTCACGCGCGGACAGCTCTCGCTCGGGCTGGTCTGTGTGGCGGTGTTCCTGGTCATCAGCGGCGTGCTCATCACACGGAGCTGGGAGCGCAGGCCCGACGTTCGAGCGTACCTCCTGGCGCGCACGCTGCGAATCTTCCCCGGGCTCGCGGTGTCGCTGTTACTGACTGTCTTCGTGCTCGGCGCCGTGTTCACCGCGTCCCCGCTGGCGGAGTACTTCACGTCGAAGGACACGTACACGTTCATCCTGCGCAACTTCACCCTGGTGGAGCCGCAGTGGATGTTGCCCGGGGTGTTCGAGGGGAACGTGTACCCAGGAGCCGTCAACGGCTCGCTGTGGACGCTGAAGTACGAGGTGGGCTTCTACCTGCTCGTGCTGGGCCTGGGCGTCACGGGGTTGTTGCGCAAGGAATTGGCGCTGGTCGGGTGGTGTGTCACGGCGGGGTTGTCGCTGCTGCACATCGGGCGGCTGGGGTTCTGGCCGAACCTGGGGCTCGCCTTCGGGGGCGGGCTGGTGCTCTATCTCTGGCGCGAGCGCGTGAGAATGAGCCCGTGGATCGCCGCGGGCTGTGTGCTGGTGCTCGTGGCCACGTCACTGCTGGGCAAGGGGCTGTCCATCGCCATGGGCTCCTGTGGCGCGTACCTGGTGGTCTACCTCGCATTCCTCCCGAGCCGGCTCGCGAGCTTCGGGCGCTACGGGGACTTCTCGTACGGGCTCTACATCTACGCGTTTCCGGTGCAGCAGGCGGTGGCGGCGCTGATGAACGGCGCCACGCCGTGGTGGTTGAACGCAACCCTGGCGTTCCTCCCCACGCTCCTGCTCGCCGTCTTGTCCTGGCGACTCGTCGAGCACCCCTGCATCCGGCTCAAACCCGTGAAGCCCCACGTGGAGCCTCGGGTTCAATCAAGGCCGGTCTAACCCAGCCATCGCCCCAACAGCATCACGCCCACGGTGAAGACCATCGAGGCCGCGCCGCATCCCAGGAACCAGAGTATCGAGTAGAGCTGGAAGCGCGGACGCCGAACCGGGCCCGTCACGAAAACCACATACTCCACCCAGTCGCTGCGCTTCTGCGGCCATTGGCCCGTGACCGCGACCGCGGCCAAGACACGCATCCCCAAGATTCCCATCAGACCGATTGCAGTCCCGCCAGAGAACGCAAGAAAGGTCACCAGGGTTCTGGCATCCATTTCGCCTCACACTCTTGCGTCATCGGTCTTCACGGCCAACCGTATGTCCGCTGGCCGTAGAGCATCACCGCGATGATGAACCCGAACGCGAGGGCCCCGCACACGAAGAACCACGCGATGCCTAACAACTGGAAGCGGCGAGACTTGATGCCCCCGAGCAGGAGCATGAACTGCCCCCACTCCCGCCACCCCAGGGGTAATCGCCCCATGACGGCGGCCCCTACAAACACGCGCATCCCCAGAATCCCAATCAATCCGAGCAGCACCCCGCCTGAAAGAGCGACCGTCGAGAAGGCGTCCTTGGTGTACACGGTCCCCTCGCGTCGAGCGTTCACGCGGACTGTCCACGTGACATGATTCTGCCCGGCGCAGCGGAGCAGTGTCCACACACCCGCGGCGCTCTCGTCGGACCTGTGCCGCTCGACCCAAGAACGAGTGGCACGGACTACGTCACGTCAGGCTCGACCAGCAGCGCCGCGCCAATCGCGCCTGAGAGCTCACCCAGTTCCGCAACCAGCACCGGCGGCTGTCGCTCCGTCATGAAGACATGGGGGCTCATGGCCTCGTGAATCAGCCCGGCGTATTTGGCGCCCAGGCGTGAGCCCAATCCTCCGCCCAGGATGACGGCCTCCACGTCCAGCAGGTTGATGGCCGACGCGATTCCGACACCCAGCATGTGCACCGCGCGCTCGATGAGCTTCGTGGCCAGCGCGTCCTCCTCCTCCAACGCCTTCTTCCAGATGCTGCTCGTCAACCGAGTGCGCTGCTTCTTGCGCATCAGCTCGAACAACTGCGTCTTCTCGCCCTTCTCCTCCGCTTTACGCGCGTCACGCTCCAGGTTTCCGCGTCCGGCGTACGCCTCCATGCAACCCCGCCGGCCACATCCACACCGCGCCCCTCCGGGCTTCACCACCATGTGGCCAATCTCTCCGGCCGCCCCTCGGCCTCGCCAGGGAACACCGTCCAACACCAATCCTCCCCCCACCCCAGTGCCCCACCACACCCCCAGCACCGAGCGATAGGGACGCCCCGCCCCCAGCCGATACTCCGCCGCCACCGCCACCTGGACGTCGTTGCCCAACACCACCTCACCTCGGGTCAGCTCGGACAGACTCCCCGCCAGCGGAAACGGAGCCGTCCATCCACGCCCCACGTTGCTCACCCGCGCCAGCGTCCCCGCGTTCGCATCCACCGCCCCAGGCGCCCCCACGCCGACGCCTCCCAATCGCGTCAGCCGCAGCCCCGCCGTCTGCACCGCGTCCTCCAGCGCGCCGTACATCTCGCGCACCACGTCCTCCGGCTCGCCCTGCGTGGGCGTCGGATGCCTCGCGTGACCTATCGGCTTGCCGTGCCCGTCGATGACCACGGCTTCGATCTTCGTCCCGCCCAGGTCGATGCCTCCCCACACCTTCCCGCGTCGCGGAGTTCGCGACCTGCGAGACGCCACCGTCCTCTTCGAGCGGACCCGATCCATGTCCAGCCTCCGAGCAAGGGCCACACAAACGTCCCTCGGAAGATGCGCAGACCTCGCTCCGTCCGGCAGCCCGTAGGGCCGCCTGCTGTGGAGAGACTCAAGACGGACAAGGCCCTGGCCGCTCGGCCGGACTCAGCGACGGCGCACGACGTGCGCCAGCCGCCTCACCGCCACCTTGGGCAGGAACCCCAACAGATAGCGCCACCGGGGAACCTCCCGATGGAACGGCAGCCCCCGCCAGTACAAGTCCAGCGCGAGGTCCATCCGCTGGTGGTCCACCATCACGTGTGACACGTGCCGCGTGGCGTACAGCAACATCTCCAGCCGCTCGCGCCTGCGCTCAGGGCCTCCGGGATAGCGGCCCAGTCGCTCCTGCATCAACTGGTACGCCATGCCCTGATGCGCCGCCTCCAGCATCGTCGACTCGGAGCCGTGGTGCTGGCGATAGCCCACCATCACCGGCGAGCGCACCCACGCGAAGCCCCGCTCCGTCCCCAACCGGAACAGCAGGTCGTAGTCCTCCGCGACGATGCGCAGCGGCGTGAAGCCCTCCACCTTTCGCAGCGCCTCCGTCCGCACCGCCAGCACACAGGCCGTGCGCGGCGTCCGGTCCAGGGCGCTCGCCAGATAGTCCGCGAACGGTGACGCGCGCACGGGCTCACGGACCACCCGCGCCAGCTCCGACTCGTCACGGAAGGTCACCGACGTGCCCATCACCACCGTCGGACTCCCGTGCTCCTCGATCACCTGCCGATACGACGACAGCGTCCACGGGAACCACAGGTCGTCACTGTCCAGGAACACCACGTACTCGCCCCGGGCCGCCTCGATGCCCCGGTTGCGCGCGACTCCCGGTCCCGCGTTCACCTGCTGGAGCACCCTCACGCGCTCGCCCAGCCGCGACAGGACCTCCAGCGTGTCGTCCGTGGAGCCGTCGTCCACGACGAGCACCTCGTAGTCCCGCTCCTCCTGCGCGAACACCGACGCCAGCGTCCGCTCCAACAGCCGTGCCCGGTTGTACGTGGGGATGACGATGGAGAAGAAGGGCATGTCCTCAGACCCGCGTCCGCAGCCCCATCTCGGAGATGCGCAGGAACGTGGCGAGCTGCCGCCGATACTCCCTCAACTCCATGCGCCCTCGCAGCAACGTCTGCGTCAGCACCAGCGAGTTGTACGGCAGCGTCCCCACCAAGATGGCGCGCAGCATCCACTCGCGCATCCGACCGTGATGCTTGCGGAAGTACGCCACCCGCGTGCGCCACAGCTCCACGCGCACCTTGTCCGGACCCGTGGCCGAGGGACGGAACGAGCGGCTCGTCAGGTGCGTAATCACCGCCTCGGGACAGAAGGCCACCTCCCAGCCCGCCTTCCACGCCCGGACACACCAGTCCGTGTCCTCCGTGTTCCCCAGGGGCGACATTGCCTCGTCGAGCAGCCCCACCTCCGCCAGCGTCTCCTCGCGCACCACGATGCACGCGCCGAGTACCCAGTTCACTCGGGCCTCCTCGTGCCCGTACTGCGCCGGGTCGATGTCCTTGCGTTTCAAGAAGTGCAACGGACGCGGCAGGAACACCAGGTCGAACAACTGCCCCGACAACGACATCGGCCGGAAGGTGCAGTTCTGGATGGTGCCATCCGCGTTCAACAGCCGCGCGCCCGCCATCCCCACCCGCGGGTTCTCATCCATGAACCGCACGAGCGAGTCGAACGCCCCCTCGTGCACGATGGTGTCGTCATTGAAGATGCAGAAGTAGCGCCCCGAGGCCTGCCGCAGCACCTGGTTGTGATTGGCGGAGAACCCCTTGCGCGCGGTGTTGAAGAGCCAGCGCACCTGCGGGAAGTCGCGCCGCATCGCCTCCACGCCCCGTCCATCCGTGGCGTTGTCCACCACCCACACCTCGAAGGTGCACTCGCGCGTCGTCGCGTACAGCGTCCGCAGGCAGTCGTGCAGCAGCTCCGGGTTGCTGTGGTTGACGATGGAGATGATCAGGTCGGGCTTCGACATCGAATGCCTCACGTCCTTCATGACGCCGGGCTCGCCGGCGCGGACCGGGCCGCGCGTCGCGCCCGGACGAACTCGATGATGTCTCGCACCTCGCCCACCATGGAGCGCAGCCCCGGGAGCCACTCACGCGCGAGGACGAGCAACAGGAACGACACCCCGCCCACGCCCCACCGCGCCCAATCTCCCTCAGGGCCCCATTTCAGCGCCACCAGCGCGGACACCGCCAGCAGGAGCCCCACCGAGACCAGCGGCTCCACCACCTGCCACATCAACCCTCGCAGCCCCGGGTTCAGGTGCGACACCCGCCACGCCGTCACCCCGACCTCGAGCATCGACACCACCAGGCCCACTGGGCCGATTCCCTCCAGCCCCCAGCGATGGATGGCCCAGGTGCCGAGACTCCACTTCGCCACGCCGATGCCCACCACCACCGCGAAGCGCTCCCAGGGCCGACCACCCGCGTTCTGCGCCGTGGCCAACAGCCCCGTGAGCGTGATGAGCAGACACTCCAGCGTGAACCACTGCACCAGCGGCACCGCGGCAATCCAGCGCTGACCGAAGAACAGCGGCACCAACACCGGCATCCCCAGCACCGCTACCGGCAACGTCAGGAGCAGCGCCGCGGACAGTCGTCGCAACGAGGTCTTCAGGTACTCCGCGAACCCGCTCGGGTCATCCTGCATCCGGCAGTACGCGGGGAAGGCCACACGGTTGAGGACCACGCTCAGCATCATCGGCGTGGAGGCGAGCGCCCAGGCCCAGTTCACCAACCCCACCACGTCCTTGCCCAGCACCTGCCCCACCACCAAGGGCACCCAGCCCGCGACCAGCGCCGCCACCAGCGGAGGCAGTTGGAACGCCAGCCCGTATCCCAACAGCCGCTTCAACACGTCCCGCTGGAAAGTCCCGCTCGGACGCCACGGGGACGCCCACGCGATGCAGACCAGCCCCACCGCGCCTCGGACGAGCGAGCCCACCACCAAGGCCCAGGCCCCCATCCCCGCCGCCGCCAGGGCCAGGGTGGCGGCCACCTGCGCCACGTTCTCCACCAGCTCCGCTCGCGCGATGGTCGGGAACGCGAGCTTCCGCTCCAACGCCATCAACGGAATCACGCGCAGCGAGGACAGGAACAACCCCAGCGCCATGGCCCACACCATGGGCACGGCTTCCGCGCCCAGCGCGTAGCCCTCGGTGAGCACGGGTGCCATCGCGCACACCGCGGCTACGATGACGGCGGTGAGGGCCTGGTGGCTCCAGAAGATGGTGAAGGTCTCGTCCTGGGTGGGCTCGTGTGACTGACGCACCAGCGCGGCGCTCAGCCCCAGGTCGCCCAGGAACACACCCAGCGAGCTGGCGTAGGCGACGATGCCGAACAAGCCGTAGTCCGAGGGGAACAGCAGCCGGGAGAGCGCCAGCGCGCTGATGACCCGCAGGCCCTGCGAGGCCACGGTGCGCAGCACGAGGACGACCATGCCCTTCAGGGCACGGGCCTTGACCTCGCCGGTGTCCACCTGGGGTGCCGCGGTCGCATTCATCGCAATGGGGGGCTGTCTGCTTCCGGGCCGCGGTGAGAAGGCCGGCCTGCGTGGACGGCACCCACCCGCGCTCGAGGCTCGAATGAGGGCTCGATGCTAGCGAGGCACCTCTCCCCTCACAAGCGACACGCGCGTGTGCGGCGTGGGTCGCCAGAGGACCAGGGCCCGCTCGGTCGCCCGGGTGCCTCACTCGTGGTTGCCACCCAGGAAGGCGCGAGGCTACGGTCCGCCCGCCATGTCACCGAGCCCATCCCTCTTCCAGTTCCTCAAGCGCGAGGTCCTCGTCGCCGAGCACGAGGTGTTCCACCGCACGCTGCGAGAGACGCTCGTGGGCACCTGCGACAGCGTGCTCGACATCGGCTGTGGCTCGGGCTCTCCCCTGAAGCACATCTCCCGCGAGTTCTCGCGCACCGTCGGCGTCGATGGCTACACCGCGAGCATCGAGCGCAGCCGCGCCGCGGGCATCCATCAGGAGTACCACCAACTGGACCTGCTCCAGGTGGGGCAGCACTTCGCGCCCAAGAGCTTCGACGCGGTCATCGCGCTCGACGTCATCGAGCACTTCGACAAGCCCGAGGGCTATCGGCTGCTGGAGATGATGGAGTCGCTCGCACGCAAGCGCGTCGTCATCTTCACGCCCAACGGCTTCCTCCCGCAGGACGAGTGGGACAACAACGTGCACCAGGTGCACCGCTCGGGTTGGGAGGTCTATGACTTCGAGCTGCGCGGCTACCGTGTCACCGGCATGAGCGGCTTGAAGCCCCTGCGCGGAGACTTCGCGCTGCCGCGCATCCGGCCCGCGCGCCTGGGCAGCCGCCTGTCCATCCTCACCGAGCCGCTGGCGACGCGTGTTCCCCAGCTCGCCTTCCAGCTCTTCGCCGTCCGCGACATGGAGGCCTCCTGAGCCGTGGAGGCCCCCACGTGGCATCTGCTCACGGGTGAGTATCCGCCCCAGCCCGGCGGCGTCAGTGACTACACGGCCCTCGTCGCCCGGGGGCTCGCGCTCCGAGGTCAGCGGGTCCACGTCTGGGCTCCCGGTGACACGGGCACGCTCGACGAGCAGGGCGTCACGGTCCACCGCATCCCCGGGATCTTCACTCCACCGGGCCTGGTCCGGCTGACGCGTGAGCTGGACCGGTGTCCCGGACCTCGGCGGTTGCTGCTCCAGTACGTGCCGCATGCCTTCGGGATGAAGGCGATGAACGTGCCATTCTGCGCCTGGTTCTCCTCGCGGGTGCGGGACGAGCGCTGGGTGTTCTTCCACGAGATTGTCTACCCGTGGAGTCTGGCTTCGCCCGTGCGGCACCAGGTGCTCGCGGGCGTCACCCGTGTGATGGCGCGACTGGTGGCCCGGGACGCTCGGCGCATGTTCGTCTCCATTCCCACCTGGGCGGACCATCTGCCCTCCGCGCTTCGCGGACGCGCGGAATGGAGACCGGTTCCCAGCACGCTGCCCACGGAGGTGCCCGAGGACCTCGTGCGCGCGGTGCGCGAGGAGTTGGACGCGGGCCTCTGGCTGGGCCACTTCGGAACCTATGGAGCCGCGATTCGCGGGCCGCTCGAGACGGTGCTCGTGTCGCTGCTGCGCGCGGACGAGCGGCGGCGGTTCCTGCTGTTGGGCCGAGGCAGTCGTCACGTCGCGCGGGAGCTGGGCGAGCAACATCCCGGGCTCACCGCGCGAATCGTCGCGCGCGAGGACCTCGCGCCTTTGGAGCTTGCGGCCCATCTGTCCGCGATGGACGCGTTGATCCAGCCCTACCCGGATGGGGTCAGCACCCGACGCACGTCCGCCATGGCGGGACTTGCGCTGGGCCGCGCGCTCGTCACGCAGACGGGACTCCTGACGGAGCCGCTCTGGCGTGAGTCGCACGCCGTCGCCCTTGCGGGTGACACGAGCCCCGGTGCGATGATTGAAGTCGCCGAACGGCTCCTCGCTCGGCCGGAGGAACCCGTGGCGCTCGGTGAGCGCGCGGCTCGGCTGTATCGGGAGCGCTTCGCGCTGGAGCACACCGTGGAGACGCTCCTCTCGGATATCGGGAGTCGCTCGTGAAGACGTCACTCGAGCTCGCGGTGCTGATGGACCCTCGTGAGGAGGGCTGGCACAGCATGGACCTGGTGGGCGAGGCGCTCCTGGAGGAGCTCGCTGCACACCCTTCCGAAGTCTCCGCGCATGCGCTTCGTCCCCCCATCCCCTCCGTGGCGCGACGGATGCCGGGAGTGGGCGCGCGGAACGCCGCGTTCAATGTGGACCGGCTGCTGACCCGCTTCGGTCTCTACCCGGCTCGGGCGCTGCTCTCGCGGCCCTGGTTCGACGCCTTCCATGTCGTGGACCACAGCTATGCCCAGCTCGTCCACGCGCTCCCGGCTTCGCGCACGGGGGTCTACTGTCATGACCTGGATGCGTTCCGCTCCATCGTGGAGCCGCACCGTGAGCAACGGCCCGCGTGGTTCCGGCTCCTGGCGCGAGCGCAGCTCCATGGACTCGAGCGCGCCGCCATCGTCTTCCACAACTCCCAGGCCGTTCGTGACGAGCTCCTCGCCCACGGACTCGTCGACCCCGCGCGCCTGGTCTGGGCGCCTCTCGGAACCTCGCCGGAGTACAGGCCCGAGCCCGTTCCCGGCGACCAGAGCGAACAGGTGCTCGCGTCCCTCGAGGGCCGTCCGTACCTGTTGCACGTCGGGAGCGCGATTCCGCGCAAGCGACTGGATGTCCTCTTCGAATTGTTCGCCGCGCTGCGTGCACGGCATCCAGACCTGCGGCTCGTTCAGCAAGGTGGCGCGCTGAATGCGGCGCAGCGAGAGCAGGTCGCTCGTCTGGGGCTCGGCGATGCGCTCGTGCAGCCCCCCTTCCAGCCTCGCGCCACGCTCGCGGGACTGTACCGACACGCCCAGGCCGTGCTCATCACGAGCGAGGCCGAGGGCTTCGGCCTGCCCCTCATCGAGGCCCTCGCCTGCGGCGTCCCAGTGGTGGCGAGTGACTTGCCCGTGCTGCGCGAAGTGGGCGCGGACACGTGTCTCTACTGCCCTGTCGGCGACCTCGCTGCGTGGACGATGACCGTTGACGCACTTCTCTCGGGGAAGCTGTCCCCGCCTCCACTAGACGCCCGCCTCGCTCGCGCTTCGCGCTTCACGTGGAAGGCTCACGGTCGAACCATCCTGGACGCGTATCAGCACCTCTTGCGCTGAAACCGACACACGGCTCACAGCGTGACGTGGTGCTCGATGAACGCGCCCGCGTGAATCTCCAGCGAGCCGCTGTACGTCGTCGCGGCATCCCGGCCCCGCACCTCCAGCCGATGGATGCCCTCGGGCAGCTCGAGCACGTAGCGCTCCCCGTGACTCTTCCCGTTCACGAGCACCTCCCTCAGCGGAGGCCCGCTCACCCTGAGCACCACGGTGCCCGTCCCTGGCGCCTCGCTCACCAGCGCCGGAGTCGACTGGCGACGCATGGAGGCCGCTCGCGCCTGTGACAGGAACGCCCAGCCTCCGACCACCAGCACCAGCGCCAGCGCTCCGCCCATCCACCACTTGCGCGAACGCCGAGGACGCACCGTGCGGTGGTCCAACGCCGTCTGCTCCAGCAACATCGTGGGCGCTTCCACATTCGTGCGCTGGTCCGAATCCGCAGCCGGGGCGCGACGCTCAGGCACCCTCGCCCGCCGCACCTTCGCCTTGGGAGGCGCCTGCAACGGCGCCATGGAGAGCCGCGTGGCCCCTTCCGAGAAGCTCGCGAGGATGCCCTTCAGCTCCCGACGCACCGCCTCCGCCGACGCGGGCCGCGCCGAGGGAGCCTTCTCCAAGAGCCGCGCCACCAGCGCCGCCAGCGAGGCATTCACCTCCCGATAACGCGACACGGGCGGCGGCGGCGTGCGGACATGCTGCAGCACGATACCCATCGCCGACTCCCCCTCGAAGGGAAGCCGCTTCGTGAGCATCTCGAAGGCCATCACCCCCACCGCGTACAGGTCCGTCTGCGGACTCACCTGCTGACCACAGGCCTGCTCCGGCGCGATGTACTCCGGCGTCCCCACCAACGCGTTGGCGTGCGTCTGCGGCGTGCTCCCGTACGGCGCCTCGCTGCGCTTGGCGATGCCGAAGTCGAGCACCTTCACCGACTCCGAGCCATCCCCCTCACGCACCAGGAACACGTTGCCGGGCTTGAGGTCGCGGTGGATGACGCCCACGCCGTGCGCCGCGCCCAGCGCGCTCAACAGCGCATCGAGAATGCGGATGACCTCCACCTCCAGCATCGGCGCGCGCTGGAGCAGCACCTCGTCCAACGGCGCACCGTCCAGGTACTCCATCACCAGGTACTGGCCCACGTCGGGGATGGTGCCGAAGCCGAAGATGTCGATGATGCCGCGATGACGGATGGCCGCCGCCGAGCGCGCCTCCGTGGCCAGGTCCCTGGCGCGACCGCCCTCGACGTAGTCCGGGCGGATCACCTTCACGGCCACCCGGCGACCGATGACGGCGTGCTCGCCCTCGTAGACGATGCCCATGCCGCCATGGCCGATGCGGCGCTTGATGAGGTAGTCGCCCACCTTCGTGCCCACGAGCACGTCGCGGGTGACGGAGTCCTCCCACGTCATGTCGCCCGCGGGAGCCTTCGCCACCAGCGGGCGCACGACCTCCGTGCGCGTCTGCCGGCCTCGCTTGAACGTGGCCTCATCCGTGTCGTCACGCGACTCGGAGCGATACGCCCCCGCGCCAGCGGCGACACCCGCACGAAAGACCTCGCGCGGGCACACCGTCACTCCCGGCCTGTGGTTCGCACCACAGCGAGGACATTTACGCGCAGGACTCATCGTCGCTCGCATCATGGCTCGGCAAGCAGGCCGGAAGCCATCTCACCCGCGGGTCTCCCAACGGCTCGGAAAACACTTTTCTGGATTCACTTCTCTGGCTTGATTTCATTTCCAAGACATCGCGGCATCCCCATGAGTCCTTGACGGACTGTGACCCAGGGGTGCGGTCCCGCACGACTTCATGAACCCTCATTGACGCCCTCGAAGGGCTCTGCTTCGGTCCATCACGCGTGCGCGTCCTCTTCCTCAATCCTGTAGGTATTGTCGGCGGCGCGGAGCGCGCGTTGCTCGATTTGATGTCCTGCCTGCGCGAGCTGGACGCGGGGCTGTCGCTCCACCTGTTCTCGGGGACAGAGGGGCCGCTGCTGGAGCAGGCCCGTCGGCTGGGCGTGGACGCGCGCTGCCTGCCACTGCCCGAGCGCCTGTCGAGCCTGGGGGACAGCGCGCTGCGCGGACAGAACCTGGGAGATACGCTGCGCTTCGCAAGCAAGCTGCTCCCGGTGCCCGCCCTGCTCGCGAGCCACGGACACGTGCTGCGACGCGAGGTCTCTCGCCTGCGCCCGGACCTCATCCACTCCAACGGCATCAAGTCCCACCTGCTGAGTGCCGTCACCGCGGGCCTGCCGCTCCGGCGCGTCTGGCACGTCCACGACTTCCTCGGTGAGCGTCCCCTGGTGCGACGTGCGATGGGCGCCCTCGCACCACTGGCCTCGGCGGCCATCGCCAACTCGCGAGCCGTGGGAGACGACACCCGTGAGGTGCTCCCCAAGGTGCCCGTGCAGGTCGTCTACAACGGCGTGGACGTGAGCCGCTTCGCGCCGGACACGGGAGACACCGCCGACCTGGACGCGCTCGCGGGCCTGCCTCCCGCCCCGGTGGGGACGTCGCGCGTGGGACTCGTCGCCACCTATGCACGCTGGAAGGGCCAGGACCTCTTCCTGGAGGCCGCCGAGGCGCTGACGCGCGTGGAGCCGTCGCTGCCCGTGCGCTTCTACGTGGTCGGCTCGCCGCTGTACCAGACGGCGGGCTCGCAGTTCACCGAGGACGAGCTGCGTCGCCTCATCGCGCGGCGCAACCTCACCGGACGCGTCGGGCTGGTGCCCTTCCAGCCCGACTCCGCGCCCGTCTACCGCGCGCTGGACGTCTTCGTACACGCCAGCACGCGGCGCGAGCCCTTCGGTCTCACCATCGCGGAGGCCCTGGCCTGTGCCCGCCCCTCCATCGTCTCGCGCGCGAGCGGCGCGGCCGAGGCGCTCACCGATGGCGTGGATGCGCTCACGCTGGCGCCGAACGATGCCCATGCCCTGGCGGAGGCGCTGCGTCGGCTGCTGACGGATGCGTCCCTGCGTGCCCGGTTGGGCACCGCGGCCCGGAGCACCGCCGTGGAGCGCTTCTCCCGCCAGCGCTACGCCCGCGAGATTCTCGCCGTGTACCGCTCGCTGCTGGGCGGACAGCCCGCCTCTCGCGCGGGTTGACCACCCTGGGGGGCTCTGGTTTCGTCCGCCGCTCACTGGAGCTTCCGTGCAGCGGCCTCGCAGACTCGTCACCGTCTCGCACTCGTACGTCGTCACCCTCAACCGGCGCCTCGCCAATGAGATGGCCCGCGTCGGAGGCGGCGCTTGGGACGTCACCGCCGTCGCGCCTCGCTTCTTCCACGGTGACCTGCGCCCCATCCACCTCCAGCCGGACTCCGACGAGCCCGCGAAGGTGGAGGGAGTGCGAGCCTTCCTCAGCCGCTCACCCCACGCATTCGTCTACGGCCCCGAGCTGCGCGAGCACCTGCGGCGCGGCGTGGACCTGGTCCATGCCTGGGAGGAGCCCTTCGTCCTCGCGGGGCTCGAGGTGGCCCTGCTCACCCCGCGCCGCGTGCCCCTCGTCTTCAGCACCTTCCAGAACCTCTCCAAGCGCTACCCGCCGCCCTTCGCACAGACGGAGCGCTTCGTCGTCGGGCGCAGCACCGGGTGGGTCGCGGGCGGCCAGACGGTGAAGGACAACCTGCTCGGCCGACCGGGCTATGCCGCGCGCCGCTCCTGCATCATCCCCATGGGCGTGGACACGGAGCTGTTCCGACCGGACCGCGCCTCGGGCGAGGCCGTGCGACGCGAACTCGGGTGGAGCGCGGACGGTCCTCCCGTCATCGGCTACCTGGGGCGCTTCGTCCCCGAGAAGGGCGTGTCGCTGCTGATGCGCGTGCTGGAGCAGCTCCGCACACCCTGGCGCGCGCTGTTCGCCGGAGGCGGCCCCATGGAGGCGGAGCTGCGCGCCTGGGCCGCGCGTCACGAGGACCGCGTGCGCGTCCTCACCGGCGTGCCCCACGAGGGCGTGCCGCGCGTGCTCAACGCCATGGATGTGCTCTGCGGCCCGAGCCAGACCATGCCTCGGTGGAAGGAGCAGTTCGGCCGCATGCTCGCGGAGGCCTTCGCGTGCGGCGTGCCCGTGCTCGCGAGCACCTCCGGCGAAATCCCCCACACCGTGGGCGACGCGGGACGGCTGCTGCCGGAGGCGGATGACTCCGCGTGGGCTCGCGCGCTCTCGGACGTGCTGGAGAGCCCCGAGCTCCGACGCGAGCTGTCCTCACGCGGCCGCGAGTGGGCCGTGCGGCGCTTCTCCTGGCCCGTCGTCGCTCGCGCGCACCTGGACTTCTTCGAGGCGCTGCTCGAGCGACGCTGAGGCGTTCAGCCCTCGCGCTCCATCACCTGGACGATGCCGGCGGCCATGTCATCCCACGTCCACGCGCGCAGCCGCTCCGAGAAGGCCGCCACGTGGGGCGCCCACGCCGCCTCGTGCTCGCGCCATGACTCCAGCGCGCGCACCAGCCCGTCCACGTCATCAGGGTCATCCAGGAGCAGGCCGTCGAGCTCCGCCGGATAGCGCTCGGCCACGCCCGCCGAGCGGCTCACCAGCGCGGGCAGTCCCGAGCACAGCGCCTCGTGGACGCCCAGCCCGTAGGCCTCGTACCGCGTCGGGGACACCAGCAGGTCCGCCGCGGACAGCAGCGCGGGCACATCCCGTCGGAAGCCGAGGAACTCGATGCGCCGCTCCAGCCCTCGCGTGCGCGCCTCCTGCTCCCAGGCCTCGCGCTGCGCGCCCACGCCCACCACCTTCAGGTCCACGCCCCAGTCACCGTGCGCGTGCAGCCGCGCCCACGCGTGGAACAGGGAGTCGAAGCCCTTGCGACGGTCTCCCAGCGCGCCCACGAAGAGCGCCACGCGCCGCTCCTCCGGCCAGCCCAGCTCCGCGCGCGCCGCGCGTCGGGCCTCGGGCGACACCGGATGGAAGCGCTCCGAGTCGTTGCCGTAATAGACGACGTGCACCCGCGCCTCGGGAACCCCCGTGGCCGCCACCAGGTCCGCGCGTGTCCGCTTCGAGTTGGCCAGGATGACGTTCGAGCGCCACAGCGCCTTGCGCTCCTCGCTCACGAAGCGCGCGTGCCCCACCCGGCCCTTCACCTGACGCAGCACGCCGCCGACGTGCTCCGAGACATAGGCCCCATGCACGTAGTGCACCCAGTTGGCGCCAGGCACGACGCAGTTGCCGCCGTTGGCCAGCACCCGACCGCCCTCGGCGCGCGTGCGCAGCGCCCACGCCTTGCCCATCGCGGCCAGCAGCGGCTCGCCGAGCAGATAGGAGTTCGCGGGCTTGGGCACCTTCACGAAGCGCACGTTGGGGAAGCCGAGCAGCTCGTCCGCCACGCGGTGGGCCACCAGCCGCACGGGACCGCCCTGCTTCGCCAGCCAGTGCGCGAGCGCCAGGTTGGCGCGGTCCATTCCACCCGTGGCGACGAAATCACCGGCGATGAGCGTGTAGGGTCTTCGCATGCGTCCAGGCGCCGAAGAGCGCCGCGTTGAGCAACCAGAACTCCATGCCCACCTGGCTCATGAAGAACGGATAGCTGAAGGTCAGGGCCAGCGCGCCCAGGTTGTAGGCGAAGATGACGCTTCCCCACAGCCAGAACTCGTCGCCGGAGTCCTGGCGCCGCCGGGCCATCTGGAGCACCCACGCCATCGTCGCCAGGAGCGCCAGGGGGTAGAGCACCACCACCACGATGCCGCCGTCGTAGACCCACGCCGTCCACTGGATTTCGGCCCACAGGGGCGGCTGCGCCGGGTCGGAGTTGTCCCCGAAGTACGCGTTGGCCATGCCGTAGCGCCCCAGGCCCGCGCCCAGCGGATACTCCGGGAGGAAGTACTCGAAGGTGCCCTCGAGGAAGCGGCCCCGGTTGCTGTGATAGACCTCCTCCGGCTTCGCCTCGAACAGGCTGTCCCAGCGCTTCTGCACCGCGTCGCCACCCACGGCCACGGCCCAGCCGAAGGCGAACACGCTCGCCATTCCCACCACCGCCATCAGCTTCGCCAGCCGCGCCACGCGGCCGGTGAGCACGAGCATGCCCGCCATCGCCGCCAGACAGACGCCCAGCGTCAGCGCAATCGCGCGCACCTGGCACAGGTAGAGACAGAGCAGCCCCACCAGGATGCCCACGACGCTCAGCGCGCGCGACAGGCCCTTGCGCGAGGACAGGAGGAAGCCGCTGCCGAGCAGCACCGCGTAGAAGCCTCCCGTCGCCGCGCCGCCCGGCATGTCCGTCAGGCCCATGGGGCGGAAGACGCGCGCGCCGCTGGCGGTCTCGAACTCCAGGCTGCGCAGGTAGGAATCGCCCTGCGCCTGCACCGCGGCCGACATCGCCGGCTGGAAGCGGCCCGGGAAGTAGACCTGGAGCACCCCCACCGAGGCGCTGGCCGTGTTGAAGAGGAACAACAGCGTGAGGGTGAGCCGGAAGACGCGCGAGTCGATGGACAGCCGCGTCACCCAGAACAGCGGCGCGATGATGGACAACTGGATGCCCAGTTGCACCACGCCGGCCATCGGGCTGACGGTGCCCGGGTGGAAGAAGTTGAGCGTGGTGATGGCCAGCGAGCCCACCACGAAGGGCACCGCCGGATGTCTCGCCCCGCGTCCGGGGACGAGCACCAGCAGCGCCAGGCTCAACCCGAACGCCAGGATGCGCACCAGCACCCGCAGCGGCGCGATGGCCTCCACCAGCAGCGCGAGCTGACACGCGACGAGCACGCCGATGAACAGCGGCACCAGCCGGCTCGAGGACAAGAAGCCCGTGCGAGGCGCCGCGGGCGGGGCCTCCTTCGTTGGCGCCTGTGCTTGCCGTGGCGTCGCCACCTCCAGGGGCGCGCCCGGCGCGCGGCGCACGTACCTGCGCCCGAGCACACCAGGCCCCTGGAGCTGAGGCCGGGAGGACGGACGTGGCGCGCTCACGCCCCGACTCCCGACACGGCCACGCGCAGGTCCTCGTCCAGGCCGCGCAAGAAGACCTCCGGCGCACAGAGCGCCGCCGCGCGAGCGGGCCCACCCGCGCCCAGCTTGCGCCGCGCCTCCGCGTCCACCACCAGTCGCAGGAGCGCGGAGGACAGCGCGCCGGCCTCGGGCGCGACGAGCCGACCACACGTCTCGTCCACGATTTCCAGCGGCCCGCCCTGCGCCGTCGTCACCACGGGCAGCCCCGCCTGGAGCGCCTCCACGAAGGCCAGGCCGAAGGGCTCCGGCGACGTGTTGGGCTGGCAGTGCACGTCCGCCGCGCGCATCAACCGGGGCACGTCCGCACGCTGCCCCAGGAAGCGCACCCGTCCCTCCAAGCCGAGCGCTCGCGTCTGCGCGACCAATCCCTCCAGGTAGCGCGACTCCTCCTCGCGCTGAGCGCCCCCCGCCACCCACAGTCGCCAGCCACGCGCCTCGCGCATGCGGCCCAGGGCCTCGAGCAGCAGCCGGTGTCCCTTCCACGCCTCCATCCGGCAGGCCTGGAGGATGACCACGTCATCGTCACTGGCGCCGAGTTCGGCTCGCAGCGCCGCGCGCTCCGAGGGCTCCGGAACCCGCGCTGGTGCCTGCACCAGGGGATGGCGCACCCGATGCGGAGCCCGGGGATACACGCTGCCAAGTGAACGGGCGGAGTACGCGCTGTTGGCGAGCACCAGGTCCGGCGAGGTGACACCGGCCCAGCGCTCCACCCAGTGCGCACCCGTCAAGGCATCGTGCTGGTAGAAGACCAACGGCACACCGGCCGCGCGCGCCACGGGACCGAACACCGCCTGCGGCCACGCCGCGTGGCAGACGACCACCGCGTACCCGCCGGTCCTCAGCAACGCGCCCAGCGCCCGCCGTGCGCGCCACACCGTCCAGGGCCGCGCCACCCGCACGCTCCCCAAGAGGTGGACCGCGGCGCCCGCCTCGCGCAGCTCCGTCGACAGCCGCCCCTCGAAGCACAGCGCATACTCATGCGCCGTGCCCTCCGCGTGGCGCGAGGACGCCCGCGCCAGCGCGACGAGGAAGGACTCGATGCCTCCGTAGAGGTTGCCGCTGTAGACGTGCAGCGCGCGCATGCGGGCGTCTCAGGCCCTCCCCGTACCCGTGAGCGCGGGGACCTCGCTCGGGGCCTCCGTCATCTCCGGCACGGGACGACCGAGCGCCTCCGCGTAGAGCTTCAGGCTGCGCGTCGCCATCACGTCGTGCCGCAGCTCCGCCTCCGCGCGCTCCCTGGCCCCACGGCCCAGCCGCTCCGCCAGCCCCGGCTCCTCCACGAGCCGCCTCGCCGCACGCGCCAGCGCGTCCGCGTCCCCCACCGGCACCGTCAGGCCCGTCTCCTCGTGGCGGCTCACCCACGCGACGCCCGAGTGCGGAATCGCCGTGTTCAACACCGGCAGGCCGCTGGCCATCGCCTCCGCCTGCGACAGGCCATAGGCCTCGCTGCGCGCGTTGCTCGGGAACCAGAGCGCGGTGGCGGCGCGATAGGCCCCCATCAGCGAGGCCGGCGGCAGATAGCCCGCCCACGTCACGCGGGACTCCACGCCGAGCGCCTTCGCCCGGGCGCGGCCCTCCGCCTCCAGCGGCCCCACGCCCACCACCACCAGCCGCCCCGGCGCCTTCGCCAGGGCCTCCAGCGCGGTGAACAGTCCCTTGTAGTAGACGAGCCGCCCCACCATCAGCCACAGCGGCGTCCCCGCGAAGTCCTGACGCCAGCGCGCCTCGGCGGCGAGCACCTCCGCGGACGGCCGCAGGTACGGCTCCACGTCGATGCCGAGCGGCAACGCCCGCACCTTGCTCCGGAACAGCTTCAGCAGCGAGGAGCCCTCGATGTACGCCTCGCTGTCCGAGAAGATTCGCAGCGCGCGCGTGTAGAGCAAGAGCTCCAGCGGCCGGAACAGCGCGCCCGCGACCTTCTGCCGGATGACGTCGCTGTGGTGCGTGACGAACACGGCCGGCAGCCGGGGCATCATGTCCAGCGCCAGCAGCATCGTCGGGTTCGGCGCGTGCAGGTGCACCACATCCACGCCCTGGGCGAGCATCCGCCGCAGCGTCCCGGGCAGCTCCGGCAGCACGTCCATGCGCGCCACCGACGCGCGCCGCCCCAGCCTCACCACCCGCACCAGCCCGTCCCACTCCTCGAGAGTGGGGCTCTTCCCGTGGAACTCGTGGCTGGTGTTCCCCGAGTCGCGCGAGTGGTTGGCGCACAGCACCTCCACCCGCGCACCCTGCGCCGCCTGCGCGCGCGCCAGCGTCTGGACATGGCTCTCGATGCCGCCGGACGCCGGCGGATAGAACTTGCCCAGGTGCAACACCCGGAGGCCCGCTCCCGTCAGCGTGCCGCTCACGACTGCGCCACCCGGTCCTTGGGGTCCTCGGCGTACTGCCCGTAGCCCTGGTAGGCGATGTACGTGCCGCCATAGCCCGGGGCCTTGAGGTCCACGTCGTTGAGGACGGCGCCGTACATGCGCGCCTGCACGTCCGCCAGCGAGCGCAGCGCGCGCTGCGCCGAGTCCCGGTTCGTCTTGCCCGCCTTGAGCACCAGCACCACGCCGTCACACTGCGTGGCCAGCACCGCCGCGTCCGCCACCGCGTTGAGCGGCGGGCTGTCCAACAGGACGCGGTCGAACTTCCCCGCCACCAGCTTGAGCAGGTCCGCGAACGCGCGCGTGTGCAGCAGCTCCGCCGGGTTCGGCGGCAAGGGGCCACACGGGAGCAGGAAGAGCCCGGGGACCTCGGTGCTCTTCACCGCGGCCTCCAGCGTCCCCTCGCCCACCACCAGCGAGGAGATGCCCAGGTCGTTCGGCACGCCGAAGGCCCGGTGCAGCCGGGGCCTGCGCATGTCCGTGTCCAGCAGCAACACCCGGTTGCCGCTCTGGGCCATGGCCACGCCCAGGCTGATGGTCGTGGTGGACTTGCCCTCCTGCGGCCCGCTGGACGTGACGACCAGCGTCTTGAAGGGCGTGTCCGGCGACATGAAGAGCAGGTTGGTGCGGATGGCCCGGCAGCACTCGGCCACCGACGACTTGGGCTCGCGGTGCACGAAGAGGTCGCGGTCCTTGGGCGGACGGTTGCCCTCGATGCGCGGCATCACGCCCAGGAACGCCAGCCCCAGCCGCCCCTCCACGTCCTCCTGCGAGGCCACCGTGTTCGCGAGCAGGTCCAAGAGCAGCGCCGCGCCCAGCCCCGTCAACAGGCCGAGCACCAGGCCCACCATCAGGTTGCGCTTCACGTGGGGCTTGACCGGCACGAACTGCGGACGCGCCGGGTCCAGCACGCGCACGTTGCTGGTGCGCAACAGGCCCGACAGCTCGATGTCCTTGAGCCGCTTGAGCACCAGCTCGTACAGGCGCTGGTTGTTGTCCGACTCGCGCTTGAGCCGGTCGTACTCGATGGACTTCTTGTTCACCTGGAAGGCCTCGGCCTTGGCCTCGTCGAGCAGCTTCACCAGGTTCTTGCGCTGCGCCTCCGCCTCCGACAGCTCCGTCTCCGCCAGGCGCACCACGTTGCGCAGGCTCTTGAGGAAGTCGGCTTGAATCACCGCGAGCTTGCCCTGGCACTCCAGGAGCTTCGGGTGCTCGGGCAGGTAGCGCTCGGCCAGCTCCGCGCACGCGACGCGCGCGTCGGTGTAGCTCTTGCGCAAGTCCTGGATGGGCCCGTCCTTCGCGCCCGGCAGCGCCTCCGCCCACGTCTCGTCGTCGGGGGACGCCTTGCGCAGCTTCTGGATGGCCTCCACGCGCGCCTGCAGCGCGGCGATGCGCGTGCTCACCTGGGTGAGGTTCAGGTTGTAGCTGTTGATGCGGTCGCTGACGATGCTCATCCGCGACTCGAGCGACGTGGACAACATGTCCGCGTCCTTCTTGAAGTCGTAGACGGCCAGCTCGCTCGCCTTGGACGTGTTCTCCAGGTCCTCCAGCCGGCTCTCCAGCCAGCTGCGCGCGTCGTCCGTCATGCGCAGCTTGAGCGCCAGGTTCTCCGCCATGTACGCGTTGGCCACCTCGTTGGCGAGCAGCGCCGCGCGCGCCGCGTCCAGGTCATCCACCGCGATGTTCATCACCCGCGAGTCCTTGGCGGGCAGCACCCGGATGCGCGACTGGAGCAGCCCCACCGCGTCCGCGCCCTGCATCGCCTGCACGCGCGTCTTCTCATCCGAGATGTGCGCGACGCCCAGGTAGCTGGCGTCCGTGGACAGGCCCAGCTTGTCCACCACGCGGCTGGCCACCGCGCGCGAGGTGATGATCTCGCTCTGGGTGGCGTAGTACTCCTTGTTGAACCAGTAGTTGCTGCGCTCCTCGCCCATCACCTCCTTGACCTCGCCGTCGAGGAAGCGCGGCGCCGTCACGTCGATGATGAGGGAGGTGCTGGCGGAGAAGACCTTGGGCTGGCGCAGCGTGTAGACAGCCGACAGCGCCGCCACCACCACCGCCACGCCGAGCACGACCCACTTGCGCCGCCACAGCGCCCGCGCGCGGAGCATCAACCCCGCGGACGTCGGGCCGCCGGTGCCACCGGCCGGGTCGAACACCGTTCCATCCACGTCTCGTCTCTCCTGGAGCCCTGGGGCGCCGCGCGGTGCGGCGGCGCCCGGCACCCGCCGGCCCCGACCTTCACCCACACCCATGGAAATCACCGTCGAGCGTGCCGTGTCCGCCCGGGGTTGTCCATCGTTCCGCCGCCGCCTGGAAGCCCCCCATCCCACCCTTCTTCGAGGCGGGGCCGCGCGCATCCGGGGCGCCTGTGCTAGTGAGCCCGACGTGAGCTTCCAGCATTCGGTCATCATCCCCTTCGACCCCTCCACCGCGGATGCCGCCGCCCACTTCGCCCGCGAGCTGTCGGGCCGCGCCGAGGTCGTCCTGGCCGGCGCCGGACGGCCCGACGTGGCGTCGAGCCCCGGCCTGCGGGTGCTGGACGTGCAGGGAGGCAAGGGCGCGGCCATCCGGGCGGCGCTCGCGCATGTGACGAGCCCCGTGACGGTGCTCCAGGACCCGGACGCCGCCTACGCCGCGGACGCCTACGAGGCCCTGATGGGCCCCCTGCGCGACGACACCGCGGACGCCGTGTTCGGCCACCGCGCCACGACGGGGCTGTCGCCCGAGCTGTGGGCCGAGCGCGCGATGGGACAGGTCACCCGCTTCGTCACGGACGTGGCGGTGACGGACCCGCTCAGCGGCGTGCGCGCGTTCCGCACGGAGGCGCTGCGCTCCGTCACCCTCACCAGCGACGACGACGCGGTGGACGCGGAGCTGGTGGTGAAGCTGGCCGCGCAGCTGTACCGGCTCACCGAGGTCTCCCTGCCTCCGCTGCAGGCGGTGCCGCGCCGTCCGCGCGCCGCGCGCCTGTCCCAGCTGCGCACCCTGATGCGCTACGCCACCGTGCGCGACGACGCGGACAACCAGCACGAGGGCTACACCACGCTGGAGCGCATGGACGGGGCCACGCACTACAACCAGTGGCTGGGCCGCCGCTTCCGTGAGCACCTGGGCCGCCGCGTGCTGGAGATCGGCGCGGGCATCGGCACGATTACCCGCGAGCTGGAGTCCGGCGCGGAGCTGCTCATCGCGCTGGAGGTGGACCGCTTCTACGTGGACCGGCTCAAGAACCTCTTCCGCGGCCGTCCGCACGTGCGCCCGTATCTGTCGGACGTGGCGCTGGCGGATTGGGAGTCACTGAAGAAGGAGCAGCTGGACACCATCGTGCTGTCCAACGTGCTCGAGCACATCCCGGATGACGGCTCGGCGGTGCGCCGCTTCCGGCAGATCCTGGCGCCCGGGGGCCGCGTGCTCATCCTGGTGCCGGCGCTGGAGCAGCTCTTCGGCAGCATCGACGAGGCGGTGGGGCACTACCGTCGCTACACGCCCGCCACGCTGCGCGCGGTGCTGGAAGAGAACGGGTTCGAGGTGGAGAAGCTGGAGTGGATGAACCTGGTGGGCATGCCCGGCTGGTTCGTCAACAGCCGCCTGTTCCGCCGCCGCTCGGTGCCCAAGCTCCAGCTCAAGCTCTACGACACGCTGGCCCCGCTGTTCGCCCGCGCCGAGGCCCACGTGAAGCTGCCGGTGGGCATGAGCCTCTTCGCCGTGGCCCGCGTCACCGGTGGCGAGGCGTGAGCGGGCCGTGCCGCCCGCGCCCGGAGGACCCGGCGCCGTGAGCCCGGCCGACCCCGGCACCGCGGGAGCGCAGCGCGACGAGACGGTCTCTGGCGCGACGGCGACGAGCCCCGGCGCCGAGGTGTCAGCGACCGCGACGCCCCCCGCCCCCATCGCGGCCTCGCGGGGTGCTCCGCGCTGGGTCTGGGCCAGCCTCGCGGCGCTGTACCTCCTGCTGTTCCCCTACCACCCGAAGCTGCGCTCGCCCAACGAGCTGTGCCGGCTGTGGCAGACCATCTCGCTGGTGGACCACGGCACGCTCGTCATCAACGAGGTGCTGCGCGAGCGCGGCTACGTGGGTGACCTGTCCGTGAAGGACGGGAAGTACTACCCCAGCAAGGCCCCGCTGCTGTCGTTCGCCGCCACGCCCCTCTACGCGGCGCTGCGCGCGGTGGCCCGCCCGGGCCCGGTGCCGGAAGTGCCACTGGTCTTCTTCTCGCGCCTGTTCCTCACGGTGCTGCCCACGCTGTGGATGCTGTGGCTGGTGCGACGGTATCTGCGCGAGCACCTGTCACCGCTCGTCTCGGACGCGCTCACGGTGACGTATGGCCTGGGCTCGCTGGCGTTCAGCTATTCGTTGCTGTTCATGAGCCACCAGACGGTGGCGGTGCTCCTCTTCGCGGGCTTCTATGCGCTGTGGCGCTGCGCTCGCGGCGACTGGCGGGAGCGGGGCTACGTGCTCGCGGGCGTGTGCGCGGGCGCCACCGTGGCGGCGGAGTACACCGGCGCGCTCGGCATGCTGGGGCTGGTGCTGTACGGCGTGCTCACCTTCCTGCTCCAGGAGGCCCCCGCGCGCGAGCGCTGGAAGGGCCTGGGGCGCGCCGCGGGGCTCGCCACGCTGGGGGCGCTGCCCTTCGTGGTGGCGCTGATGCTGTATCACCAGGCCGCCTTCGGCCACCCGCTGACGAGCGGCTACAAGCACCTCAACGACGCGGGCTATCAGCCGTGGCACCTGGGCGGCTTCCTGGGCATCCGCACGCCGGACCCGCGCGCCTTCACCCTGTCGCTCGTCTCGCCGCTGCGGGGGTTGTTCACCCTGGCGCCCTTCCTGCTCCTGGCCATCCCTGGCGTGTCGCGGCTGACGTTCCGGCGCGGCGCGAGCGCCGAGGCCCGCGCCACCGCGTGGATGACGGCGGCGCTCGTCGCCGGCTACCTCTACTTCACGTCGTCGTTCTCCTACGACTCCTGGGGATGGACGACGGGCCCTCGTCACCTGACCGGGCTGGTGCCCTTCCTGCTGCTGCCCGCGGGGCTCTGGCTTGCGCGACTGCGCGCCGCGCCCCGTCCGGTGGCCCTGGGGCTCGCCGCCATGCTGTGCGGGGCGGCCATCCTCACCACGGGGCTGGCCACCTTCGTCAATTACATCCCAGACGATGTCTCCAACGTGCTGGGAGGGCTGACGCTCCCGCTGTTGTCCGACGGCTACTTCCCGCCCTCGGTGCTCTCCTTCCTGGGGCTCCCCCAGCCCGCGGCCGGCGGGGTGTTGCTCGCCGTGCTCATCGCCGTGACGTGCTGGGTCTTCCTGTCCCTGGCCACGCCTCCGGGGCGGCGCGCGCCGGGCGTGGGGGCCTGCGGCGCCGGGGTGGCCACGCTGCTCGTGCTGGCCACCCTGCACCACGCCTCCACCGAGCACGACACCGCGGACCAGAACGCCACGCGCTTCCTGGAGTCAGTGTGGCTCGCACCTCCCCAAAGTCGCGTGTCCTTCTGGCCCCTCCCGGGTCGCTGAGACTTCATACATTTTCGGATTCATCGCGAATTCGATGAATCACAAACACATTCCAAGACACGCCTGACACCTCGCAAGTTTTGCGAGGCTCGCAAAAGCTTGTCAGTGTCGGACTTCACCCAGGGTGCGACCCAAGACCCTGGAAGCATTGAAGTCCGGAAGCCCGCAGCGGCGGGTCCGGGGATTGCTCATCACTCCGGCTGCTCTCGTTCCTCCGTTCATCGGCAAGGAGCCGCTGGTGTCGCGTCCCTCATGCACCCGTCGTCCGTCTGGAATCCGCCCACCTGCCCCGCGGGGCATGGCGCTGTTGATGGCCATCGGCATCATCGCGTTCATCGCCGCGGCCGTCGTCGTGTCCCTGCGCAAGGTGGCCGCGGAGAGCGCGCTGCAGGCGCAGGAGCGCAGGAAGCGCGAGGCCCACTTCGCCGCGGAGGCGGGGCTGGCGGAGGCGCGCGAGCTCACGCGGGTGCTGCGTGAGGAAGGAAACACCAACTTCAACAAGGTCATCGAGAAGTTGAGCAAGCAGTACAACGGGCAGGCTCCTGCCAATGGCTACGTCCAGGGTGAGCCAGGACTGCCCAGCGGTCCTCCCAATGGGAACGTGTTCCCCTGGTACGAGGCCATCCCCTGGACGCCCTATACCCTCGCGGCGGCGTCCTCTGGGACGGCCGTCGACTCGGACGTCACCACCGCCTTCCTGGAGATGAACGGCGCGGCCGGCCGCCGCATCCTGGACTTCCCCGCCCAGGAGCGCGTCCTCTACCGGGTCTTCCTCGTCGACGACAACGACACCGACGACCGGACCGTGGACTCCAACAACCGCGTCTGGCTCGTCTCCGTGGGTGAGGTCCGGGGCCGCGACGGCACCCAACCCCAGCGCGTCATCATCCGGGCCCTCATCACCAGCGGCGCGGTCCCTGGCGGCGCCTGCAGCACCGAAGACACCAACGGCGCCGCCAACAACGGCGAGTGCTGACCTCCTGTCTGTCCTTTCCCGCACCCCACCCCAGGACTCCCCATGCCGTACGCACGACCTCTGCTCATCGCCGCGCTGGCGCTCGTCACCGCGCTCCCGGCGCTCGCCCAACAGGACGGAGGAACCCCCTCCGTCTCCTACAACCCCTGCATCGACGAGACGGGCAAGGACAAGCAGCCGCCCTTCACCGCCGATGCCGGCTACCCCACCGCTGTCATCCTCACGCCCGACAACAAGCTGCGCCTCAACACCAACCGCAGCATCCTGGACCCCGAACGCATCATCCTGCCCTTCGACCAGGAGTTGGAGGCGCTCCTCGTCCATGACCAGGCCGGCGGCGGCGCCTCCAACACGCTGGGCTGGTTCTATTACGACGACCTCATCGCCGGCGGGTACATCGACCCGAAGGACGTGGACAACCCCAACGACGACGTCCTGCTCGACAAGAACGGCAACGGCGTGCCGGACTTCCACGAGCATCTCTACAACCTCGACCCGCAGACCTATATCGGCGACGGGCCCCGCTGCGGAAACCAAGCGAAGACCTTCCAACACAAGCGCGCCGACAACACCACGGTGACGTTGCGCGAACCGGACCTGCTCACCGGCCCCTGCAACGCCGCCAGCACCTACAGCGCCACGGCGGGACCGCGCCGCTGGCAGGACGCCTATGGCACCAAGCCCAGCGGCGGCGTGGTGGGCGCCCGGGTGATGGACCACCCCGCGGGTGTGTTGAACGGCGAAGACAACATGCAGACCAACCCCACGAACGTCGACAGCTACTTCAGCGACCGGGGGCTCTTCCCACACATCCCCAACCTGCTCGAGCCCAGGTCCCAGGAGAACGGCAACCGGGGCATCGGGCACCTCGTCTTCCTCGCCACGGACGACGATGACAACCACTGCCCCACGGGCAACATCTCCGGCGATTCACCCACCTCGGAGTGCTTCCAGCCGCGCACGGCATGGCGCGAGGTCAACGGCGTGCGCACCGCCGTGGGGCCCGTCTGGGACAGCCGCCTGGCCACGGGACAGGATGGTCTGCCCGACTACAAGGCCAGCGCCTTCGATGACCGGGGCGTGCTCATCCCCGGCAGGAATCCCCTCGATGCCCCCAACGAGGAGGACCGCCGCAAGAAGATGGGCGTCATCCAGGGACAGCGGGAGATCGTCTTCTTCCTCGTCACGTACGTGGAGCAGATCTACGACGGCACCGACACCTGCTTCATCACCAAGATGACGACCTGGCCCGCGTCCCAGGGCGGCGGCGCGCGGCTGCAGTGCGACCTGTGGGGCCACGGTGACATCAACGTCTTCTTCACCAAGACACTGCTCAACCTGGACCTGCATCAGACGAAGGACGACATCGTCACCGTGAAGGAGCTGCGCAACGGCTGGCTCGACGGCGTCGCCTATGACCGCCTGCGCTCCCCCACCTACGGCCAGGTCCGCTTCAACACGAACCAGAACCAGGAGGTCAAATCCTACTTCCGGCGGGCCGCGCACACGCTGGTGGGCGCGCCCGTGGACAACCCCCGCGTCTGGATTCTCGGGTGGGAGGACCAGAACTCCGGCGGCAACCGGACCTACGACGACACCGTCATCCTCATCAACAAGCAGAACAACGGCATCTACAAGTCGGACCTGGTGTCGAGCATCCCGCTCGATGTCGCCCAGGACTACACCATCACCTCCGTCGAGATGACCATCGACGACCAGCCCTACTACCGGTTCAACAACCAGACCAGTGACTGCCAGCCGCCAGCGCCCAACCCGATACCCGACGGCTACGTGCAGCCCAAGCCGCAAATCACCTATCAGGTGTCGCTGGACTGCAAGGTGTGCGTGGACCGGTGCAACACGACCGACCCAGACTTCCAGCTCAACCCCGCGCCCCATTGGGTGACGATGCCCTTCCCGGACGCCACGGCCAATCCGGGGACTCGGGTGAACATCACCCGGACGGTGAACGACTTCCTGGAGCAGGGCTTCACCGGCTCGCAGCTGTGCTGGCGCGCGGTCTTCGAGAGCCCCGGCGAGTCGTGCCAGCCCACCATCGCCAACGTGAACATCTCCTACAAGGCGCAGAAGGCGGGCCAGTACGGCCGCGCCGCGAGCCTGGGCGTGGCCAACACCGTCATCCTCGGGGTGTCGGAGACGCCGGGGCGGACCTGGTACACGCCCGAGCCCTGGTACGAGCAGTCCTCCGGCAACCCGCTCTATCCCTCCAAGCGCGTCTACGACCAGCGACTGGACGTGGCCGAGCGGGGCCACGTCTACCTGCGGCGACTGTACGAACCGGACCAGCCCAACCGCGCCAACACGGAGGCGGACGACTGGAACCAGTGGGACGGAGGCGAGCAGCTCAACCGCCTGATTCGCACGGCCTCGCCCAATGACCGCCAGCTCTTCACCAGCGCCCCCGCGACGACGCCCACCTCGCGCGTCACGGTGGCCTCCCAGGCCGGACAGGACGACAACAACAGCCCCCTGTTCCCCACCGTCGCCAACACCAACGACGAGGCTCGCAACTACTGCGCATCCACCCTGGGCCGCCGGTATGACCTGAACCAGGATGGCCTGTGCGACAAGCTGGACCGAAACGCCCTGCGCAACTGGCTGTACGGGTGGGAGGACAACAGCCTCGCCTCCGGCCCCGTCACTCGGCGCACCTGGCCCATGGGCGGCATCAACCTGTCCACGGCGGCCATCGTCGGCCCCGCCAGCGAGCCCACCTGGGTGAAGCGGGCGTCGCTCAGCGAGCAGGCGGCGTACCGCAGCAACAGCTTCATCGGCAACACGGTGATGAAGACCCGTGGCGCGGCGGCCTTCATCGGCAGCACCTCGGGCTTCCTGCACGCCCTGTCGCTCGGTGAGCTGCGCGCCGGAGATGACTCCTGCACGTCCTTCCGGGACTTCCGAGGGTACTTCGCCCACGACTCGGGCTGCTCCGCGGGCCGCGAGTATGGCACGGGCGGCGAACTGTACGCCTACATACCCGGCAAGCTGCTGCGTTTCTTCGCGGAGAACTACGTGCGCGGCAACGACAAGGCGAAGCGCGCCTCCGTGGACGCGTCTCCGGCCGTGACGGTGGTGGACCTGCGCTCGGGCAACGAGTACCAGCCCGACACCGGCCACAACCCCGCCACGGGCACCCAGTGGCGCTTGAGCACCCAGCCCAACGAGCGCACCGACGCGAAGACGGTGCTCGTCAGCCCCACCGGCCCCCAGCAGAGCGTCTTCTTCGCGCTGGACGTCACGCGTCCCACGGAGACCGCGGCCAACTACCCCGGCGTCCTCTGGGAGCTGGACGTCCAGAGAGATCGCTTCAACACCTCGGGAGACCCGTGCACCAGCACCAGCAGCACCTGCAAGCTCCTGGAGGAGCACTTCTCCCTGCGCCCCGACACCAGCGGCTCGCGGCACAACCCGCTCCTGGTGCGCATGGACTTCGGCACGCGCGGAGGCAAGAAGTGGGTGGCGGCGTTCGCGTCCGACTACTCACCCAGGAACGCGGGCGGCCGCGCCACGCTGTATCTCATCGACGTGAAGACGGGGCTGCCCATCCAGGTGGCCCATGCCGGGCAGACCGCGCTCAAGCGGAAGCTGGCGGGCGTGGTGGTGCTGGGTGACGAGGGCGAGGGCGTCGGTGGCGCGCCCGTGGCCATCGACGTGGACGGCGACAGCAACTACGACGTCGTCTACGTCCCCACGACGAAGGCCCGCGTGTTCCGCGTCAACCTGCGTGACGTCGACGCGACCCGCCCCATGGGGTCGGTCGTCCCATCGTGCATCATCGCCGACGCACGCAACGACCGGGACCCCGCGACCAATCAGGTGATCGACGACGCGGCGAAGCAGGGCCTCTATTCGCAGATAGCGGTGAGCCAGGAGCGCTCCGGCTCCGGCACCTCCGTGCGCATCTACATGGGCACCGGCAACAACCCGGACCTGGACAACGAGGACGTGGACCGAGACCCGCGTCCCCGCTACCACGTGATGGCCTTCGTCGACGCAAACCCGCTGGCCTCCGGGTGCTCGGGGCGGAGCGTCGCCTGGGTGCAGAAGCTCGGACCCAGGCAGGTGGTCTGGGGCGGCGTCTCCGTGGACGAGGACGGCGTCGTCCACACGGCCACCGCCGTGGGCACCTCCGCCAACCAGTGCAGCCTCGACGCCGACGAGAGCGGCCGGGTCTACGCCTTCAACGGGAGCAACGGCGCGCCCCAGCCCTCGAGCGACGCCAGCCTGGAGGGACACAGCCTCACCCAGCCGCTCATCTTCGACAAGAAGGTCGTCATCCAGACCAACAACGGCTTCAAGCTCATGAACAACGGCTCGGATGTCTTCAACAACGAGACAGGCAACGGCCAGGGGAGCACGGCGCGCACGCTCATCTGGGACGTGAAGACCACCGGCAACATCCAGGGGGTGGTCCCATGAGGGCCCTTCGTCGCGCTCACCGGGGGGCCACGCTGCTGGAGGCAATGGCCACCATGGTGGTGGTGGTGTTCGGCATCCTCGGCATCGCGCTCGCGGTGCTCGCCGCCGCGAAGCAGAACCGCCGCAACCTCATCCAGGCCCAGGCGGGCCTCATCGCGGAGCAGGAGCTGGAGCGCATCACCGCGATGAGGTGTGTCACCCCCGCGCCCGGCCGCCCCTGCCAGAACATCGAGGCGCTGGACCGGGACCGGCATGAGGTGTGGTGGAGCGCCAACGGCACGCCGCGCTACCTGGCGCCCGCCGCGGGCGAGCCCGTGCGGATGAAGTACGACGTCGCGGTGGACGTGGACCCGCCCATGGAGGGCGAAGAGGCGGGGACGCCCGTGCTGGCCCGCGACCTCATCCCTGGCGTCAGGCTGCCCAACGTCGTCAACGTGCGTGTCACCGTGAGTTGGCAGGACCCGGACAAGGTCCTGCGCGCGGTGGCCCTGCAGACCCGGATGACGCCATGAGCCGCGCGCCCCACACTCGTGGCTTCAGCCTCATCGAGCTGATGATGGCCAGCACCATCGCGCTGGTGGTCATCGCCGGCGCGGTGTCCGCGGGCACCTATCTCCAGCGGCGCGGCTTCCTTGAGGAGCGCACCATGGAGACGCAGAACGCCGCCCGCGCGGCGCGGGACTTGTTCACCCCCTCGCTCCAGCGCGCTGGAGAGGGCTTCGGCAGCTCACCGCTCTACCTGGGCGGAGCCCCCGGGGAGCTGCGCTACGCCATCAACGTGACCAGCGCGGCGGGCGCCTCCGCCGGATACGTGCCGCCCAGTGGCGCCTACGCGACCCTCCGCTCGGATGTTCTGGAGATCTTCGAGGCGGACAGCGCGCGCTCCTTGAGGATGAGGGGCTGCGCCGGCGGCAATACGGACGCCCGCCTGACGGCCACCACGCAGGTGTGCCTGGTGGTGGCCGCGCCCCCCGGCACCGACGCGGGCATCCCCACGGGGAGCGCGCTCGTCGCGGCGGATCCGTCTGCCCGAGGCGCATGCGTGGGAGTGGCACAGGCCCAGCGCAACCTCCTCGTCCTTCCCGACACCGAGGCCAAGAACATCGCCTGGCTCCCTGGAGCCCCTGGGGCCACGGCGTTCGACGTCAACAGCTACTGCACCGCCACGGCGGGGAACAGCGCGCCGCTGTGGCTGGTCGGCAACGACGACGACGCGATGCTCATGCCGGTGACCTCGCGCATCTACCGCGTCAACTGGCGCCAGGGGCGGCCCGCCCTGGAGCTGGACCCGGACGGCTCGCTGGGCCCCGAGGAGTTCCGGGTGCTGTCGGAGGAGATTGAACAGCTCCGTGTCCGCCTGGGGGTCGCCACGCTGGAGAACCCGAGCGACCCGCTGCGCTACTTCCCGGACCCGGACACCGAGCGTCCGCCCATCGACCAGTGCACCAACACCCGGTGCTGGGGCCTCATCCCCGGCGACGCGGGCACCATGGGCGCGCTGGACCACGGACCGGGCAGCGCGCGGGACGAGCTGATGCGACGCGTGCGCGTGGTGGAGCTGCTCATCACCGCGCGCTCCGCGCGGCCGGACCGGGAGGCCGCGCGCGGGTCGCCCGACGCGGGGACGCTCCCCGACGACGACGAGGGCAACCCCGACGACGGCTACAAGCGACGCCACTTCCTCATCCGCGTGACGCCGCGCAACTTCGGCTACGCCGGGGGCTGACACCACCATGCAAGTCACACGACGACGACACGGCATGACGTTGATCGAGCTGATGGTCGCGCTCGGTATCCTCGGCTTGCTCACGGCCCTGGCCACCACGGGCTACCAGGCGCTCACGCGCAACCAACGCGCCGGCGCCGCCTCGCGCTCCATCCTCCTGGCCGCGCAGGAGGCCCGGCAGCAGGCCCGGAGCACGCGGCAGGCGGTGCGGCTCATGCGCACCACCACGGTGGAGAACGGCGTCAGCCAGCCCGCCCTGCGCTGGGAGAAGCCCGACTGCGCGCCCGGGGACACCTGGGGCTCCCAGTGCCCCCGGACCGAGTGCCTCACCGCCGCGTGCGGCACGTCCGGCTGCACCTGCGCGCAGGTGGGGGACGCGTTCGCGGTGTCCCCCGAGCTGGACGTCTCCAGCCTGCACGGCCTGTGCTGGCTCGGAGAGACCGCGCGCCCTGTCGCCCCCCGGGGCTCCACCATGTGCGACCCGGAGGGGGCGGCGCCGGTGACGGGCTCGCTGCGCATCCTCCGCAAGCGCGGGCCACAGGACCCGGCCGTGCCGGACCGCGTGCTCCAGGTGGACGCACTCACCGGGAACCCGACCTTGATGGACTGCGAGCTTCAGCCCACCGCCGCCGGGTGCACTCCCTGAAGCCAGCGTTCCATGTCACAGTCAGGGCCTCCCAAGGAGGCAGTGACGATGATGAAGCGGTTCGCCCTGATGATGAGCCTGTGTCTGGCCCCCGCCGCCCACGCGGCCGACGACGTCGTCGAGGTGTGGAAGGCCAAGTGCAAGTCCTGTCACGGCGACACCGGCAAGGCGGACACGAAGATGGGCAAGAAGGAGTCCATCACCGACATGAGCCAGCCTGCCTGGCAGGCGGCCCAGTCCGACGCGGACATCCGCGTGGCCATCGCCGACGGCTCGCCGCGCAACACGAAGATGAAGGCCTTCAAGGACAAGCTCACCGCCGCGCAGATCGACGCGCTGGTGGGATACATCCGCACCATGAAGGCCAAATAGGGACGGGCCTCGGGGCTGAATAACCGTTTCGGGCTCGCGTCTTGCCGGGAAGAGAAACGGAGCCCCTCATGAAGACCCTCTCGACCCTCCTCGTTTTCTGCCTGGCTCTCGCGGGCGTCTTCACCTCCGTGCAGGCCCACGCGCTGAGCACCCCGCGCATCGAGCCGGGACTCTCCCGGCCCGAGCCTCTGTCCCTGCGCCCCGATGACGGCAAGGACAAGGGCGACGGGAAGGACAAGGACAAGGACAAGGGCGAAGAGGACGAGGAGGACTACCGCTACCGCGGCCTCCGCGGGGCGGCGGCGCTGGAGCTGGTGGACCCGGGCGCGCTCAACGACATGCTGCGCCTGCGCGCCGCGGCCCGCTACGCCCGGTACTGACCGACACCACCGCGCGTCTGGGCCTCGTCCCTCAGGCCCAGCGCGTCTGGGCCTCGTCCTGGGACTGGGCCACCCGGGGCAGCGTCACCGCGAAGCACGTGCCCGCCTCCTGCGAGGACGCGACGTCCACCCACCCGCCGTGGGCGGTGACGATTTGCGACACGATGTAGAGCCCCAGCCCCAGCCCGTGGCGATGTGGCCTGGGCATGCCCGGCTCGGGCGTGCCGCGGTGGAAGGGCGCGAACAGGCGCGGGCGCAGCGACTCCGGAATCGGCGGCCCCACGTTGTGCACCTCCACCCGCTGGAAGAGCGGCTCGCTCGCCGCCAGCCGCACGCGCACGGACGTGCCCGCGGGGCTGTGCTGCAGGGCGTTGCCCACCAGGTTGGAGAGCACCTGCCCCAGCCGCTCCTCGTCCCAGACGCCGCGCGAGTCCCCCACCACCTCCAGGTCCACGCGCTGGTCCGGATGGGCCGGCTCCAGCTCGGAGATGATGCGCCGGCACACCGACTCCATGCACACCTCGCGCGGACGCAAGGGGATGCCACCCGCCATGCGCGCGCGGGTGAAGTCGAGCAGCTGTTTCACCAGCCGCGCCATGCGCTCGGCGCTCCCGTCGATGCGCGTCGCCACCCGTCGCACCTCCGGCGTCAGCGTCGGCTGGGCGAGCAGCGCCGCCGCGGACAGCCGCACCGCCGCCAGCGGGTTGCCCAGATCGTGTCCCAGCACGCCGATGAAGCGCTCCTGGAAGCGCGCCTCCTCGTCCCGCTCCAGCTCCTGGCGGCGCCGCGCGGTGACGTCCCGGCTGATGCCGAACAGGCCGTAGACGGTGCCGTCGCCCCGGCGCAGCACGCCCTTGGTCGTCTGCCAGATGCGGTCGCTGCCCGGGCCGCCCTCGGAGTCCTCGTACGTGGCGGTGACGCCCGACTCCATCACCGCGCGGTCGTGCGCCAGCGTGGGCCCGGCGATGTCCTGGCCCAGGAGCTCCAGGTCCGTGCGCCCCAGGATGTCCTGCGGCGCCCGGTTGAAGGCGCGCGCAGTGGCCGGGTTGATGAGCACGTAGCGCGCGTCCACGTCCTTCACGTAGATGGCGTCGGTGGCGCTCTCGATGACCGCGTGCAGCAGGTCATGGTCTCTTCGCAGCGTCTCCTCGGCGGCCATCCGCTCCGTCAAATCCTCCAGGAAGACGACGACGCCGTCCTCCCACGGGGACACGCGGGCGAGCAGCCACACCGGCCCCACGGAGGACTGGCGCGAGACGCGGATGATTTCCGGCTCGCGCCGCACGGCCACCCGGACACACGCGGCGAAGAGGCCACATTCGCCCACCCACGCGGCCTCCTCGAGCAGGCGCTGGCGCACCAGGGAGCGCTCCTCGCGCCCCAACCAGCGCTCCGCGTGCACGTTCGCGGAGACGCATTCGAAGTCCAGGATGCCCTGCTCAGCGGAACGGACGCTGCGCAGCACCACCACGGCTTCGGAGGGGGGCGCGCCCGCCCCGCTCATCACCCTGTTCCAACGGCCGGATTGCATGGCTGGCGTGTGGCACCCCCCAGCGATGCCTTGAGGAAGAGTAGGCCCTGCCCCAGGCATGCGGCCAACCCAGCCCCGGTACGGCTGATTCGTGGCGGACACAGCACTCCGGGCCGCGTCGGCTCCGACACACGACAGGCGACGCGCTCTGTCGTTGACCTGTCAGGGGCGCGCCCCTAATTACCCCGGGGCCCTCAGGGGTCCACTCATGGACAGTCCTTACACACAGAGGTTGGATGGCGAGGCGGCGCGGGACGGTGGCGTGCCTCTCGTGGCGGCGGACACCTTCTCCCGGCTGCTCGGGGAGCTGCGCGCAGGCCAGCGCACACGCACCCAGGGCCTGAAGGGCGCGGCCCGGGGCCACGTGCTCGCCCGGCTGCATCGCGAGGCGAAGGCGCCGCTGGTGTGCGTGGCGGCGGACGAGGAGGCGGCCGACAGCCTGGCCTCCGACCTGGCCTTCTTCCTGGGCGGAACGGGCACGCTGCGAGCGCCGGGGGTGCTGCGGCTGCCCGCGGACGAGGTGCTCCCCTACGACGAGCTGTCCCCGGACGCGGCCGTCGTCACCGAGCGCATCGGCGCGCTGTACCACCTGGCGCGGGGCACGCGCTTCCCGGTGCTGGTGCTGTCCCTGCGCGCGCTGTACCGCCGCATGCTGCGCCCGGACGTCATGGCCCGGCTCACGGACCGGGTGACGGTGGGCCAGGAGTACGACCGCGACGCGCTGGCGCGGAAGCTCTCGCGCATGGGCTACCAGAACAGCCCCATGGTGGAGGACGTGGGGACGTTCTCCGTGCGCGGAGGGCTGCTCGACGTCTTCAGCCCGCTCTACGACAAGCCGGTGCGCCTGGAGTTCTTCGGTGACACCATCGACTCCATCCGCGCCTTCGACCCGGAGTCGCAGCGCACGGTGGACGCGCTGAAGGAAGTGGACCTGGTGCCCGCGCGGGAGCTCCTGCTCACCGAGGACACCCGCCCCCGCGCGGAGGCCGCCGCGCGCGCCGTCGCCGACCGCATCAACCTGCCCACCATCCAGCTGCGCGAGCGGCTGGACGCGCTGCGCGAGGGCCTGCCCGGCTTCGGGCTGGAGGGGCTGCTCCCCGGGCTGTTCGAGGGCGGGCTGGCCACGGTGTTCGACTTCCTGCGCGCGTGGAGCCCCGAGGGGCCCGTCTTCTACCTGGACGACCCGCTGGAGCTGTCGCGCGCGGCGGACGCGCTGTGGGAGGAGCTGGAGCGCACCTTCGCCCAGGCCGAGGAGCGCAAGGACCTGGTGTGCCCGCCGGCCGAGCACTTCCTGTCGCGCGACGCGGTGGAGCAGCAGCTGTCCGCCTATCGCGTCGTCGAGGGCGGTGGGCTGTCGCTGACGCAGTCGGAGAAGCCGCCGGTGTTGTTCCAGTTCGGCGGCACGCAGGACCTGCGGGAGGCCATCCTCGCGCACCATGGCGAGGAGGGCGCGCTGCAACCCCTGGTCGAGCGGCTGCAGCGCTGGCGCGACTCGCGCGTGGCGTGCGCGGTGGCGTGCGGCACGCTGAGCCAGGCGGACCGGCTCAAGCGGCTCTTGCTCGACCGCAACGTCATGGTGAAGGTGCACACCGAGCCCATGAAGGACGCGTCGGCGCTGTACGAGCCGTCCGTCTGGGCGCACCTCTTCACCGGCGAGGTGAGCCAGGGCTTCGTGGACGGCGGGGGCGGGCTGGCGCTCCTGTCGGACGAGGAGATCTTCGGCGTCCGCGCGCGTCGGCGCGTCAAGCGCGGCAAGAAGCTGGACGCGTTCGCCGCGGGCTTCAAGGACCTGAAGGAAGGCGACCTCATCGTCCACACCGACTTCGGCATCGGCCGCTACTCGGGCCTGACGAAGATGCAGGTGAACGGCGTGCCCGGGGACTTCCTCGTCCTGGAGTACGCGGGCCGGGACAAAATCTACCTGCCGGTGGGCCGCATGCGGCTCATCCAGAAGTTCACCGGCGGCAACCCGGAGACGGTCCAGCTCGACAAGCTGGGCACGACGAGCTGGGAGAAGACGAAGAAGCGCGTCAAGGAGCAGCTGCTCAAGATGGCGGCGGAGCTCCTGCAAATCGCCGCCTCGCGCCGCGCGCACCCGGGACACGCCTTCAGCGCGCCGGACCGCTACTTCGCCCAGTTCGAGGCGGACTTCGAGTTCGAGGAGACGCCGGACCAGGCCAAGGCGATTGAGGACGTGCTCTCCGACATGCAGAAGCCGGAGCCCATGGACCGGCTGGTCTGCGGCGACGTGGGCTACGGCAAGACGGAGGTCGCCATGCGCGCGGCCTTCAAGGCGACGCTGGACCGCAAGCAGGTGGCGGTGCTGGTGCCCACCACCGTGCTGGCGCAGCAGCACTTCCTCTCCTTCAAGAAGCGCTTCAAGGACTACCCCGTCACGGTGGAGGTCATCTCCGGCCTGAAGAAGCCGCCGGAGGTGCGCGAAATCCTCAAGCGCGCCAAGGAGGGCAAGGTCGACATCCTCATCGGCACGCACAAGCTGTTGGGCGGCGAGGTGGCCTTCAAGGATTTGGGGCTGATGATCGTCGACGAGGAGCAGCGCTTCGGCGTGAAGCAGAAGGAGTCGCTGAAGAAGTGGCGCTCCCAGATCGACGTGCTGACGCTGACGGCGACGCCCATCCCCCGCACGCTGCACATGAGCATGTCGGGCGTGCGCGACATGAGCATCATCGCCACGCCGCCGCAGGACCGGCGCGCCATCCGCACCTTCGTGATGAAGTACGACCCGCAGGTGGTGAAGGAGGCGATTGAGCGCGAGATTGCCCGCGGCGGTCAGGTGTTCTTCGTGCACAACCGCGTCGAGTCGCTGCCCTCCATGGAGCAGCAGCTGCGCGAGCTGGTGCCGCAGCTGTCCATCGGCGTGGCGCACGGCCAGATGGGCGAGGGGCAGCTCGAGAAGGTCATGCTGGAGTTCACCGAGCGCAAGCACCAGGTGCTGCTGTGCACGGCCATCATCGAGAGCGGCATCGACATCTCCAGCGCCAACACGATGATTGTCAATCGGGCGGACCAGTTCGGCCTGGCGCAGCTCTACCAGCTGCGAGGTCGCGTGGGCCGCTCCAAGGAGCGCGCGTACGCGTACCTGCTGGTGCCCACGCGCCGGGCGGTGACGCGCGACGCGCAGCGCCGGCTGGAGGTGCTCCAGAACTTCACCGAGCTGGGCGCGGGCTTCTCCATCGCCAGTCACGACCTGGAGATTCGCGGCGCGGGCAACCTGCTGGGCGAGAAGCAGTCTGGCGCCATCGCCGAGATTGGCTTCGACATGTACGCGCAGCTCCTGGAGGAGGCCGTCGCGGAGCTGCAGGGCCAGCCGCCCAAGGTGCAGATTGAGCCGGACGTCACGCTGCCCATGCCCGCGCTCATCCCGGACGACTACGTGGCGGACGTGCACCAGCGGCTCGTCTTCTACAAGCGCTTCAGCCAGGCCAGCCACCCGGACGAGGTGACGGACCTGCGCGCGGAGCTGGTGGACCGCTACGGCGAGGCCCCGGACGAGGTGGACCACCTGTCCGAGCTGACGCTGCTGAAGATCGACATGCGCGACCTCCGGCTGCGCGGCCTGGAGGTGGGGCCGCAGCGGCTGGTGGTGACGCTGGGCGCGGACGCGTTGCTCGACGGACCGAAGGTCGCGGGGCTGGTGCAGCGCTCGAAGGGCTACTACCGCCTCACGCCGGACATGAAGCTCATCGCCCGCGTGGCGCAGGGCACCCAGGGACACGACCTCATCGCCGAGGCGCGCAAGGTGCTCCGCGACTTGGACCACTGCTCGCTGCCGAGGAACTGAACGCGAAGAGGCTCGGGACACGAAGTCCCGAGCCTCCTGGATTCACACGCGGAGCTGACTACGGCGTGCCGTCGCTGTTGCCGCCGCGCTTGAACAGCTTGCCCAGCGCGACGAACAGCATCACCACACCGGCGATGACGACCTTCTTGCCGGCCAGCAGCACCGCGAGCAGGCCCTTGAAGAGCCCCGCCTTGGCGGCGACCTTGCCCGCCACCAGACCCGCGACACCATACGCGGCGACGCGGCCGGTGCTGGGGTCGAAGTCCTCGTAGCGGTGGCCCTGCTGGAACTCGGTGAAGGCCAGCACCTGCTTCATGTCCTTCTCCACCTGGGGCAGCGCCACCATGCTGGAGACGGCGTTGAGGACCAGCACGCCCTCCTTGCCCAGCACGCGGACGGCGTAGTTCAGCGTGTGCTCCTTGGAGCCACCGAAGGCCAGCTCCTGCGCCCAATACAGCTTGCGCGTGCTGGCGTCGTAGTGCGGGGTGGCGGCCCAGCCGACCAGGTCCACGGCCTCGAAGCCCGCGCGGGTGCGCTCCTTGTTCTCCTCGCGCGTGCCCTCCTGCATCTCCTCGAGCAGCTCCGCGTAGTCGATGCTGGCCGCGTCCTTGTCCTCCACGTGGCCGTCATCGTCGTACTGGATGACGACGCCCCAGCCCTCCGGCGCGTCCACGCTCACGTCCGAGGGGACCAGCATGCCCAGCGTCTTCGTGCCCGGAGGATTGCCCCACACCTCCACGAGCACCTTCTCCGCGTCCTCGGGCGACAGGTAGCCGAAGTTGGAGGGGACGTTCATCTTCGCCAGGCCGTTGCCCAGCACCACCACGCCGGTGCGCGGGTGCAGCTCGGGCAATGCCGGGGCCGCCACCTCCGCCGCCTCGGCGGCCTCCTGCTGCTCGGGGGCCCGGGCCCACGCGCTCACTCCCACCAGCAACACCACCGCGAACAACCCACGTCGACACTGCATTGAGCTCCCCCTCCAGGGATTCCAGACACAATCGGCCGGAGGGACGTGAAGCCTCAGCGAGGCTGACGATGCCGCGCGCGGCTCGACGCACAGGCGCGGCGGGCCTCCCGGGCCGAAAGGCGCGGCAACCTAGCGGCGCGTCGGAGCACGCGTCAAATCAGCGCCGGTGCGGGGGACAGACTCAGGCAGCTTCGGTTTTCGCGACAACCACGGGACGCACGAGAAAGTCGCGCGCGGTCGTGACGGCGCGTGTGTCCTGGAGCACCTGACCGGGCGTGTTGCCGTGGCCGATGAGCGCGCCGCGCCAGTGCATCTCCATGTAGTCCGCGCTGAGCTGGAGGCTCTTGAGCAGGGGCTGGGCGACGGCGTCGTCCTCCTCGGAGGAGTGCGAGGTCACCAGCGAGAGCACCTTGCCGCGCATGCACTCGCGAAAGCACAGCTCGGTGATTCTCAGCCAGTGGGACCAGTGCTCCAGATAGGACACCGCGTTGGCGGGCAGGCCATACCAGTAGACCGGCGCCACGAAGACGAGCTCGTCGGCGGACACCGTGCGCTGGGCGAGGTCCCGCAGCTCGGGGCTCAGGGGCTGCGTGTAGCCGCCGGGCGAGTGACGCAGGTCCTTGAAGACCGCTCCCCGGTAGCGCTCCAGGTTCACCCACTCCGCCACCGTGCCGTCCGGCAGGGACTCCGCGGCCTTGCGGGCGAGTTGCTCCGCGTTGCCGTTCTCACGGGCACTGGAGAGCAGGAAGAGGAGTCGACGGGAGTGCATGACGGAGGTCCGGGAGAAGGAGCGACCGGGCCTTCATAACGAAGGCGGTCGCTCCTCGCACGGGCCCCAGGCTCACTTGCCGCAGAAGTGCGCGACGGCGCGGGCCAGCACGGCCTCGCAGCGAATCAGGTCCTCGATGGGGACATGCTCGCCCGTCTGGTGGGCCACGCGGATGTCGCCGGGGCCGAACACCACTGCCTCCGCGCCCAGCTCCGTCATCTGCGGCGCCTCCGTGCCGAAGGGCACCGTGGTGGACGCATTGCCGCTGGCCTCGGCCAGGAAGCGCACCACCTCCGCGTCCGCTCGCGTGTTCACACCCCGGTCCGTGCGCAGCACGCGGATGCGCGCCTCGTACGCGGGCTCGTCGCGCACCAGCTCCTGGCGGATGGACTCCAGCAGCTCGGACACGCGCTCGGTGGGCTGCCCTGGAATCGGCCGCCACTCCACCGTGAAGCGGCACGAGCCCGGCAGGATGTTCTTCGCCTTGCCACCCTGGATGACACCCACGTTCACCGTGGTGAAGGGCGGCTGGAAGCCCTCGTCGAGCTCCTCGCGCAACACCGTGGTGGCCAGTTGCTCCAGTCGGTTGAGGAAGCGGCCCGCGCGGAAGATGGCCGACGCGCCCGTGTCCGGATACGCGCTGTGCCCTTCCTTGCCGAGCACCTCCACCTCCGCCAGGCAGTAGCCCTTGTTCGCGCGCACTGGCGTGAGCTTGGTGGGCTCACCGACGATGGCGTGCCGCGCGCGGCCCAGCCCCGCGGCCACCAGCTTCTTCGCGCCGATGAGGCCAATCTCCTCGTCCGCGGTGAGCACCACCATCAGCGGCGCGGAGAGCTTCTCGGCCCGCTCGGCGGCGTGCAGCGCGCACGCGATGAAGCCCTTCGTGTCACAGGCGCCGCGCGCGTAGAGCTTGCCGTCCTTCTCCGTCAGCTTCAGCGCGTCCGTCCACGCCGCGTCATACGGCACGCAGTCGGAGTGCCCCACCAGCGCGAGCGCCGCCCGGCCCGTGCCGCCCTTCACCGCGACCAGGTTCACCTTCTCCACGCCCGCGTCGTCCGTGTAGCGCTGACGCTCCGCGCTGAACCCGGCCTTCTCCAGCCGCGCCTGCGCGTAGTCGATGAGCGGGGCGTTGGGGCGCGCGGACGTGGTGTCCATCGCCACCAGCTCCGCCAGGGTGGCCCGCAGCGCGGGCAGCGTGTCGCTCATGAAGACTTCCTCCGTCGTGGCGTCATGCCATCGCCCGGCATCAGGCGCCAGCCCCCGTCAGCGATACAGCGAATGCGCGAGCGTCTGGAAGGCGCGTCCACTCTCCTCCGCCAGCGGATGCACGCCGTCCCGGACCACCAGCCGCCCGGCCACCGCCACCTCGCGCACCGCCGCCTTCTCCGCGCCCAGGACGATGGAGACGAGCAGCGACTCCGGCCCCGCGCCCACGAGCGACGGATGGCCCAGGTCCACCGTGAAGAAGTCCGCCAGCGCACCCGGCGTCAGCGCCCCCGTGGACAGCCCCAGACAGCGCGCGCCCTCCAAGGTGGCCATGTCCAGCAGCCGCGCGCCCAGGCCGGAGACCTGTCCACCTCCCGGGTCCAGGACCGAGCGCCGCAGCCGGGAGAGTCGCAGGTGCCCCTCGAGCTGACGGGCCTCGTCCAGCAGGTCCACGTGCGCCTGGCTGTCGGAGCCCAGGCTGATGTGCGCTCCCGCCTTCACCAGCGCGTCCGCGGGGACGATGCCGTCCCCCAGGTTGCGCTCCGTGGAGGGACACGCGCACACCGTCGCGCCAGCGGCGCCCAGCATGGACACCTCTTCGTCCGTCAGGTGCACGCCGTGCACGGCGGTGAAGCCCGCCCCCAACAGCCCCAGGTCCGACAGCAGCTCCACGGGCCGGCGGCCGTACTCCGCGAGGCTCGCTTCAATCTCCTTGGGCTGCTCGGCGACGTGCATGTGCACGGGGAAGCCTCGCGCCTTGGCGACGGCGGACAGCCAGCCCTTCGGCACCGCGCGCACGCTGTGGGGCGCGAGCCCCACGCTCACCGCCGCGTCCCCCTTCACCTCGCTCGCGAGCGACTCCGCCGACGCGAGGAACGTGTCCACGTCCGGGTCGATGAAGCGCCGCTGCCGGGGATTGGGTGCCACCTGGAAGCCCGCGCGCGCATAGCCCACGCGGAGCAGACAGATGCGCAGGCCCGCGTCCCGCGCGGCGCGGATGACGGCCTTGGCCAGCACGTTCCGGTCCGCGTACGGGGTGCCGTCCTGCTGGTGGTGGATGTAGTGGAACTCGCCCACGGTGGTGATGCCGGCGAGCGCCATCTCCACGAAGACCTGACGGGAGGCCACGTAGACGTCGTCGGGCCCCAGGGACTCGGCGGCGCGATACATGGCCTCGCGCCAGCTCCAGAAGTCATCCGCCTCGTGCCCGGCGACCACGTACTCGGTGCGCCCGCGGATGAGCCGCTGGAACGCGTGGGAGTGGCCATTGACGAGCCCCGGCAACAACGCGCGGCCTCGCAGCCGCACGACGCTCGCCCCGGCGGGCACGGCGGTCGAATCGAGGATACGGCCATCAGCGCCCACGGCCAGGGCGCCCCCTTCGATGAGCCGGCCTCCCACGTACAGGAAGTCCGGCTGGTAGACAGTGATGTCGCTCACCCCGCCGAGCGTACGTCAGCGGACCGGGCCACGCAGCAGCCGTGACGCGGTCCGCCCGCGTCGCTGTCAGCGCCCGAACTCCGCCAGCTTCCAGCCTTCGTCGGGAGCCGGATGATTCGAGTTGTCATCCGCGCCCGGACGCCCCAGCCCCCGGTGCACGGCGGGCGCGGAGGCGTTCACCGAGCCCACATAGAACACGCCGTGGTAGCCCTCCGAGTTCACCGAGTCCCACGTGTGCACGAAGTAGCGCTCGCCGTTGTTCTTGCCCTTCGTCTCACGCACGCCGCAGTCCAGCCGGTCCCTCTTGCCCTGGCTGTCCACCGAGCAGATCCACGCCGTGCCGCTGTCGTACGCCATGTCCAGCGCCACCACGTCGTCCAGCTTCTCCTTCAGGAGCAAGCCCATCGGCCGGTGGTCCTTGTTCCACGGCAGACCCTTCTTCGTGCGCGAATGGATGTTGCCCGACAGCACCACATAGAAGCGCTTCGGCGCCGACTCCACCTGGTGGATGAGAGTAGCCGCCATCGCGTCCTCGCGCTGCTGCCCGTTCGCCTTCGGGTGGTCGAACACGACGACGTCCACGTCCAGTCCCTGCGAGCGCAGCTGACGCAGTTGCTCCAGCATGTTCGCCATCGCCTCACTGCCGCGCCCGTCCGGATACGGGCTGCGCCAGAACGGCGCCTCCATCAGCTTGAGCCAGTCACCCTCCTCGCCCTGGCTGTCGAGGAACGCATCCACGCGCCCCTGGTTCTCCAGCGGCAGCTCCAATCCCACCGTCACCGGCGTTCCCGCCACCGTCACCTGGCAGGACGTCTGGGCCACGAAGCGCGGCACCTCCTGCGTGCCGTGCAGCTCCCCCAGCATCATCACCGTGCCGGGCCTGGCCTGCTTGCCCAGGCCGATGATGGGCAGGCCGCACTCGATGGCCACCTGCGACGGCGCTTCCTTCGCCTTGGGCGCCTTGGCCACCTGCACCGGCTTGGGCGCGTTCTCTTCCTTCGCCAGCTTCGGCGCCACCTCGCGGAACACCCGCCACTCCATCAGGAGGTCACGCTGCGCCTGCCCTGACTCGGCGAAGAAGGCGTTCTCACCACGCGGCTCCGCGATGACCTCCTCCCAGTCCTCGGTGCTGGTCAGCACCGAGCTCTCTCCGTCCGTGGCCCCCATGTCACCGTCCCCGCCCTTGAGCCCCACGCCACGCCCGACGCCCCAGTCGAGCTGCACCGCCGGGTTCTGCAGCGCCTTGTTCCGGCTCTTGGTGATGCGGAAGATTTGAAGCTTGCTCGTCGTGGGCGTCTCGCGCCGGCCGACGACCATGTAGCGGTGGAAGAAGCCCGCGACCTTCGAGCCTCCGAATTCCTGCCGCCACTCCGTCTCCAGCACCCGGCTGCCCTTGTCCTCGCGGAAGGGCAGCTCGTTGCGGGTGAAGAACTCCCGGACCTCCGGCCACATCTCGTCCAGTGGACGGTCGTAGATGGCCTCCCGGTCCGGAATCTCCAGGTCACTGCGGTGGGCCGCGCACCCCAGCCCCACCCACGTCGACAGCAACAACACCGCGTAAAGAACCGAGCGCATCCACCCTCCCGACATCACGTTCCAGAGCGGGAAACGCGAGCGGGAGGGCGGACATATCGCCCGGCACTACCTCGACGACGCGACCTTCCCCGCCTCGGGCGTGAAGGGGTTCTTGCTGCCCTCCTTGCCAGGGCCGCTGTCACCCACGCGGATGGCCGGCGCGGAGGCATTCACCGCGCCCACGTAGAACACCCCGTGGTAGCCCTCCGCGTTCGCCGAGTCCCACGTGTGCACGAAGTAGCGCTCGCCGTTGTTCTTGCCCTTCGCGTCGCGCACGCCGCAGTCCAGCCGGTCTCGCACGCCCTTGCTGTCCACCGAGCAGATCCACGCCGTGCCGCTGTCGTACGCCATGTCCAGCGCCACCACGTCGTCCAGCTTCTCCTTCAAGAGATAGCCCATCGGCCGGTGGTCCTTGTTCCACGGCAGGCCCTTCTTCGTGCGCGAGTGGATGTTGCCCGACAGCACCACATGGAAGCGCTTGGGTCCCGCCTCCACCTGGAGCGCCACCGTGGCCGCCATCGCGTCCTCGCGCTGCTGCCCGTTCGCCTTCGGGTGGTCGAACACGAAGACATCCACGTCCAGGCCCTGCGAGCGCAGCTGGCGCAGGTGCTCCAGCATGTTCGCCACGGCCGCGCTGCCGCGCCCATCCGGGTACGGGCTGCGCCAGAACGGCGCCTCCATCAGCTTGAGCCAGTCGTCCTCGCCGCCCGGGCTGTCCAGGAACGTGTCCACGCGGCCCTGGTTCTCCAGCGGCAGCTCCAGTCCCACCGTCACCGGCAGCCCCGCGACCACCGCCTGACACGCCATCTGCGCCACGAAGCGCGGCACCTCCTGCGTGCCGTGCATCTCGCCCAGCAGCATCACCGTGCCGGGCTTCGCCTTCTTGCCCAGGCCGATGATGGGCAGGCCGCACTCCACCGCCATCTGCGACGGCGCCTCCTTCGCGTTGGGGGCCTTGGCCACCTGCACCTGCTTGGGCGCGTTCTCTTCCTTCGACAGGAGCGGCGCCACCTCGCGGAACACCCGCCACTCCATCACCATGTCGCGCTGGCCCTGCGCGGACTCGGCGAAGAAGGCGTTCTCCCCACGAGGCTCCGCCAGCCGGTCCTCGAAGTCCTCCGAGCTCAGGCCGGGCGTCTCCGAGTCGGCCCCGCCGTTCAGGTTGCGGCTGACCCCCCAGTCGATCTGCACGGCCGGGTTCTGCAGCGTCTTGTTCCGGCTCTTGGTGATGCGGAAGATTTGAAGCTTGCTCGTCGTGGGCGTCTCGCGCCGGCCCACCACCAGGTAGCGGTGGAAGAAGCCGGAGATCTTCGAGCCTCCGAACTCCTGCCGCCACTCCGTCTCCAGCACCCGGCTGCCCTTGTCCTCGCGGAAGGGCAGCTGGTTGCGGGTGAAGAATCCCTGGACCTCCGGCCACATCTCCTCGAGCGGCCGGTCGTAGATGGCCTCCCGGTCCGGGTAGTCCAAGTCACTGCGATGGGCCGCGCAGCCCATGACGAACAAACCTGCCAGCACCGCGACGACGGCGGACCGCACCATGCTGCCTCCCGGAAGTCCTTGTCCGGGAGCCTAGAACGGCGGCACACGTCTGGCATATCGCCCGGGGGAAGTCCGCCCCAGGTGCGGGCCCCGGGTCAGGCCTGGACCTCGGAGCCCTCGTGCAGCGGGGCGCGCTCCTTCTCCCAGGGGCGGGTCCGGACGGCCTCGCGGATCCACAGGATGTGACGGCGCTCGTCCTCGCGGTGTCGCTCGATGAGCAGGCGCACATCGGGGCTCCAGTCGAAGCGCAGGGCCACGTCGTAGGAGCGGTTCGAGTACTCCTCGTTGCCGAGCATCGCCACCAGCGCGGCCTCGGTGCCCATCAGGCTGGACATCGCCGTCAGGCCCTTCATCGCCGCGCCCTTCAAGTCGGGCTTCAGGTCCAGCGGCGCGCCTCCGAAGTGGTGGATGAAGCCGTTGAGCTCCCGGACATGGCGCACGTGGTCGGCACGGAACTCGGCGAGCCGCTCACGCACCAGCGGCTCCGGGATGCGCGCGAGCGCCGCGTCATAGGCGCCCACCGCGTCCGCGTCGAGCTGCGCAAGGCTGCGCAGGCGTGCCACCTCGGACTTCTCGGCCATGTCGACATCCTCCAAGCCTAGGGACCGCAGGCAATGTGAGAAGCCTCTTCCCACGAGCCAACCCGTCCCCCAGTGCCTCGGCCCGGCCGCTCCGACACCGGGCAGGCGGCCTGGAGGTGGGTTCAGGAGCGGGGATGCGCGGGGCGCAGCGGCAGCGAGCCCTCGCCGCGGGCGCCCCGACGCTCGGCGCGGCGGTGCTTGAGCACGATGAGCTCGCCGACCAGGGCGCTCAGCAGAATCAGCGCGTTGGTCACCACGAAGACCCAGTTGCCCACCAGCACGCTGTAGGTGGTGAAGCCCACGGAGGCGGTGATCTGCCCCAGGAAGAGCCACTGCGAGACGCCCTCACTGGAGCCGGTCTTCCACTGCTTGTGGATCTGCGTCCCCAACGTCAGCAACAAGATGAAGGAACTGAACCACCCCACCGCCTCGATGCCCATGCAGCGCCTCCCGCGTACAGATGCGCATGTGCGGGCACGGCGACAGCTGCGCATTCCTCGGAGGCTCATGGAGACCCCGCTGTCCAGGCGACGTGGCCGGGGCTTGTCGGGTCGCCCGCTCGGATGCAGGTGACGCGGGCGCTCGACGCGGGACGGCGCGGTCGACATTGCGATGGGCTTCCTGGATGCCGACCGTTGAGTCGTGAACCGCGCACGCACACGACTCCAGACCTACCGCCGCAAGCGGGACTTCCGCCGCACCCCGGAGCCCGCTCCGGAGGCGCCGGCCTCCTCGGACGGCGCGCCTGTCTTCGTGGTGCACAAGCACGATGCCACCAGCCTCCACTACGACTTGCGTCTGCAGGTCGATGGCGCGCTGGCGAGCTGGGCCGTGCCCAAGGGGCCCAGCTACGACCCGGGTGACAAGCGGCTCGCGGTGGAGACCGAGGACCATCCCCTCGCGTACGCCGACTTCGAGGGACACATCCCCGACGATGCCTACGGCGGTGGGGACTCCCTGCTCTGGGACCGGGGCACGTTCGACACGGTCCCTCCGGGACAGGCCCACGCGCAGCGCGAGCACGGGCGGCTCCACGTCGAGCTGCAGGGCGAGAAGCTGCGGGGGCGCTGGCACCTCATCCGCACCCGGCTCCGGGGGAGCGCGAAGAAGCCGCAGTGGCTGCTCTTCAAGGCGAACGACGAGACGGCGGACCCCTCGCTCGACATCACCACGGAGCGGCCCGAGTCGGTGAAGAGCGGACAGGTCCAGACGCGGGGCCCGGTGAAGCGGGGCGCGAGGAAGCGGCCCGCGTCGCGCGCGCGGGAGGTCACGACCACGTCCACGAAGCAGCGCAAGCCTCGTGCGCTGGCGACACCTCGCACGCCGGCGAAGCTGCTGGAGCGATTGGGCGCGCCCATGCTGGCGCGACTGTCGGTGCCGGAGGAGGTCACCGACGCGACGCACGTCTACGAGGTGAAGTACGACGGCTTCCGCGCGCTGGCGGCGCTCGTGGGCGGCAAGCTCGCGCTGCGGAGCAGGCGGGGCAATGACCTGTCGAAGCGCTTCCCCGCGCTCGCCGAGGCCCTGCGCGGGCTGCGCGTGAAGGACGTGGTGCTGGACGGCGAAATCGTCGCGCTGGATGCGAAGGGCCGCTCGCGCTTCCAACTGCTCCAGCAGGGCTTGGAGGGCGTGGAGCAGCGCTTCGTGGTGTTCGACATCCCGTGGCTCGACGGTGAGGACCTGCGCGGCCTGCCGTTGGAGGAGCGACGGGCGCGGCTGGAGCGGGTGATGAAGCACGCGCGGCTCCCGCTTCAGCTCTCGGAGCGCATCGAGCTTCCGATGAAGCGCGCGCTGGACCAGGCGCGCAGGAAGGACTGGGAGGGGCTCATCGCGAAGCGGCGAGGCTCCACGTACGTGGACACGCGCTCGGGCGACTGGCTCAAGCTCAAGGTGGTGGCGGGACAGGAGGTGGTCATCCTCGGGTACCTGCCCATCCAGAACGAGCGCTCCAGGACGGAGCTCGGCGCGCTGCTCGTCGGGGTGCATCGCGAGGACGGCTTCCACGACGTGGGCAAGGTCGGCACGGGCTTCACGTCGAAGGACCGGCGCGAGCTGCGGCGGCTGCTCGACGAGGACGTGGTGCGCAAGCCCGCGGCCGTGGACGCGAAGCCGCGCAAGGGCGCGGTGTGGGTGAAGCCCCGGCACGTGGCGCAGGTGAACTTCAGCGAGTGGACCGAGGACGGCCGGCTGCGCCAACCCGTGTACCAGGGGCTGCGCATCGACAAGGCTCCGACGGAGGTGGTCCGTGAGCGTCCCGCGCCTGCCTCGCGAGGGGCACGGAAGACCTCGGATGAGACCTCCACGGCGGCTGGCACAAGACAGCGTCGCGCCGCCGCGCCCGTGCGTGGCGCTTCGCGGCGCACGGCCTCCGCTGGCGGCTCACGACAACGTCACTCGACGGGCTCGCTCAGCGCACCGCGCGCCCAGGCCGCGCGCACCTCCCCGCCCACATCGCGCGACGGGCACGCCACGCTGACGCACGGGGACCGCGTGCTCTTCCCGGAGGCCGGCCTGACGAAGGCGGATGTCTTCGAGTACTACCGAGAGGTCGCGCCCTTGATGGTCCCCGTCCTCGAGGACCGCCCCATCTCCGTGCAGCAGTGGCCCGCGGGAATCCAGGCGCCGGGCTTCTTCCGACACGAGCTGTCGGGCATCCCCGAGTGGGTGCCCACCCAGCGCGTGCGACACCTGGACAAGACGCTGCGCCACGTGAACGTGAACGGCGAGGAGCCCCTGCTGTGGCTCGCCAACCAATCCGCGCTCACGCTCCACATGTGGCTGAGCCGCGCGCCCAGGCTCTCGCAGCCCGACTTCCTGGCCATGGACCTGGACCCGGGCAAGGGCGGCTGGTCCGACGTGGTGACGGTGGCGCTCGCGCTGCGCGGACTGCTCGAGGAGCAGGGCCTCGACAGCTATCCCAAGACCTCCGGCAAGCGCGGCCTGCACGTCATGATTCCCCTGGCCCCCGGACACACGTACGCGAAGGTCCAGGCCCACGCGGACGCGCTGGCCCATGCGCTGGAGGCGCGACTGGGTGAGCTGGCCACCACGGTGCGTGGCATCCGCGCGCGCAAGGGCCGGCTGTACCTGGACGCGGGACAGAACGCGCGCGGCAAGACGGTCGTCGCGCCCTACTCCCTCCGGGCCAAGGAGGGCGCCCCCTTCTCCGCGCCCCTGAAGTGGAGCGAGGTCACCCGACGCCTCGACCCCGCGCGCTTCAACCTCCGCACGCTCAAGAAGCGCCTGGACCAGGTGGGGGACCTGTTCGCCCCCGCGTTGAAGCATCCGCAGCGGCTGCCGGACTGACACGCCCGGCCGCTCGCCGCTCCCCTTCGCGACACACCGTGCATGACGTCGGGGCCGGTGTTATGGGGCGACGCCACCATGGACTCCGCTGTCGCCTCCGGCCCCGTGAAGCCCGCGAGCCGTCTGAAGGTCGCCCTCGCCTACTGCACCTGCTTCCTGCTCTGGGGCTCCACCTGGTCCGTGGTGAAGGTGGGCCTGGAGGACCTGCCCCCCTTGCGCTTCCTCGGCACGCGCATGCTGGTGGCGGGGCTCGTCCTGCTGCCCTTCGCCCGCGCCGCGGGACAGGTGGATCTGCGCACCGGCGGACGCATCGCCGCGCTGGGCCTGCTCCAGCTCGCGGCGCCCTTCACCCTGCTCTTCTTCGCGCAGCAGTGGATTCCGTCCAGCTGGGCCGCGCTGCTGTTCTCCACCTTCCCCGTGTGGCTGCTGTTCGTCGGCCGCCTCCTCCTGCCGGACCAACCCCTCACCCCCGGCAAGCTCCTGGCCGCGGGCCTGGGCGTGGCGGGCGTGGTGCTGCTCCAGTCCTCCGACATCCAGGGGATGGCGCTGTCCGGCAAGATGCTGCTGGGCGTGGGGATGACGCTCTTCTCCGTGGTCCTCATCGCCGTGGCCAACGTGCTCGTCCGTCGCCACATGGCGCACGTGCCTCCGCGCGTGCTCGTCTTCGGACAGGCGCTCAGCAGCGCCGCGCCCCTGCTCGCGCTCTCGTTCCTGCTGGAGTCGAACGCCGCCGTGACGTGGACGCCGCGCGCCGTGGGAGCGGTGCTCTACCTGGCCATCTTCGGCACCGCGTTCACCTACCTGTGCCTCTACTGGCTCCTGCCGCGCATCTCCCTCACCGCGCTGGGCATCATGGCGCTGCTCGACACGCTGGTGGCGGTGGTGCTGGGCGTCGCGTTCCTCGGCGAGCCGCTCACGCTGTCGCTCGTCGTGGGCGGCTCGCTCATCCTCGGGAGCGCGGCCCTGGCCAACGCGCTGCCCCAGCAGTCCCCGCCCCGGCCCGACGAACAGGCCCGGGGCTGAGGGCACTCGCTCACCGCGACGCGTTCAGCGCACGGTGCTCCTGAATCCACGCGCGCGCCTCGTCGAGCGTGTCCACGTAGCGCACGTCCAGCGGACGCCCACCGGTGAGCATGGAGCCCACCATCAGGCTCTTGGTGGTGGCCTTCTGCTCCAGCGCCGCGCCCACGTAGACGATGCCCAGGAACCAGTCCGCCTTCGCGTGCTCCACCAGGTAGCGGCGCGACTCCGGGCTCAGCTGCGAGTCGGCGATGTCCGCCGCCAGGTAGAAGCGCCCCTCGGCGGACAGCGACTGGTACAGGCCACAGGACCAGCGCGACGTGTCCTCGGTGATGGCGCCCCGGAAGCGCGCCCACAGGATGTCCGGCGCTTCCAACCACGCACGCTGCGCGCCGTGGCTCCACTCCTGCTCCCAATCCCTTGCCATGCGACTCCCGCGAAGAGGCCGGGCCCAGGATAGGACCGACGGCCTCCGCTTCCCACTGGCCCGCCGCTAGAAGCGCAGCGGCAGCGAGAACGCCGTCCCGTTCTGCGTGCCCGTCCGGAAGCTGCGCGGCGCGCCGATGACCAGCGTGGGCGGCGTAGTCTGGTTACCCGGCGTCAGCGCGACATCCTGACCAATCTGGCTTCGCTCGGAGCCATCCCCGGCGACGAGGAGGAAGGGCGACAGCGCGCCCTGCATGCCGGGGCCGCCCGCGTAGATGAACACGGCGCCGCCGCCATCCGAGGCCTCGGAGGCGCCCGGCGCGCCCACGACGAGGTCCGGCACCTTGTCGCCCGACAGGTCCACGTTGCCCGCCAGCGACGTGCCGAAGCCCACCGCGCGCGACTTGTGCACCAGGACGATGGGGCTGAGCCCGTCACCGAAGAGGCCCACCACGCCCGAGGCCACGTGCTCGGGCTTGGCCATCTCCGCCCGGAGCGTGGCGATGTCGACGAGCAGCACCACCGGCTGGGTGGTGCCGTTGAAGGGCACGGACGTGGCGCTGATGGCCAGGAAGTCGCGCGCGTCTCCACCACCGCCCGCGTTGCCCAGGACCTTGCCCGCGCGAGCGATGGCGAGCCCCAGGCCCTGGTTGTTGAGCTGCACCTCGCTGTCCGCGGCGATGCGCCACACCGTGGCCGTGGTGCGCGAGCACTTCGCGCCGTAGCCCAGGAGGATGGCCACGCCCGAGCGGGTGCCCTCCGCGTAGCGCCACGCCAGGTCGTCACACGTGTCGCCGTCGATGTCGCCCAGCGACGTGAGCGCGCTGGTCTGCAGCGCCATGGAGGGCCAGGTGTAGACGGGGTCGCAGACCATGGTGAGCTTGCTCAGCCCGGCGTCGTCCGGCGCGCGGCCCAGGAACACCTCCATGCCGCGGTCTCGCAGCACGCCCACGTCCTCGAACCCGTCGTTGTTGAAGTCGAAGCCGCCCACCAGCCCACGCCCCAGCGCCGAGCGCTTGCACTTCGCGTCCGTCTCCGGCGTGCAGCCGGCAATCTGCAGCGGCGCCCACATGCGGTACGCGGGCTTGTAGCTGCCGTCCGCCTGCCCGAGCGACACCAGCACGCCGCCCACGGACTGGCTGCCCGTGGTGAGGCACTCGGCGCGCGTCGTGTGGTACTGCGCCGCGTGCTCCGCGCTGGTGCTCGCCGGGACGATGAGGCCCGTGGCGCCCACCACCAGGTCCGGGCGGCCATCCTTGTTGAAGTCGGTGAAGGCCACGTCCGCGCCCACCGAGCGGCCCGCCGTATGCGGGGACGGCGCGCCCTCCGCGGCCACCGTCGCATCCCCCGTACGCGCCACCGGCCGCACATACGCGCGGCCGATGGAGAGCGCGTCACCATCTCCATTGGCGCCCGCGCCGGACCACCCCGGCGCGCCCAGGAGCGCCAGCGCGCCCGAGGCGCCCGTCGTCACCGCCACCTGCTCACCCACGCGCTCCACGCTGGGCCGCGCGGGGACATAGGAATGCGTGCGCGCCCACTCCGTCAGCGACGCGCCACCCCGGCGGAACAGCTCCACGCGGCCGGTGTACGCGCCCGCCTCCGACGACGCGCGTCCTGCGAAGGCCGCCAGCGAGTCCCCCTCCGGCAGCTTCCACACCGCCAGGCCCGCGCCCAGCGTGTCGGACCGGGCCGTGCCGTTGAGCGACAGCAGCGGCTTGTTGATGACCGCGCCCTTCGTCAGCGTGGCCAGCGGGTACGCCAGCACCTTGCCACCGAAGCGCAGCGCGGTGGCGCCCGTGCCGGGCTGTGCGTAGGGGGCGCCCAGGAGCAGCTCCGGCCCCGGCACGCCGTCCACGTCGAGCACCGCGAAGCTGCGCCCCGCGACGATGCCGCCCGACTCGCCGTAGATGCGCGCGAAGGCCTCCTCGCGCTTCACCTGCGGCGGCGTGGCCGCGGGGTCACCCGTGGGCGCGTGGGTGCTCAGGTCGAACAGCAGCGCGCCACCCGCGTCGCTGGCCGCGCGGTTGCCGCCGCTGGCGCTCAGGTCCGGCGAGTCCGCGCGGTCCGCCACCGCCATCAGCAGCGGCGGGCGCGTGTCATCACCGGGGATGGCGCCCAGCCGCCACGTGCCCTCGTTCGAGTCCGCGAGGTTGGCGGGCAGCACGTACACGTCCGGGGTCGCCCGGAAGCGGATGCCCTCCGAGCGCGCGAAGAAGACGGAGATGGCCACCTGCGTGCCGGAGACCGCGCCCTCCGCGTTGTAGCGAGACACCTTGCTCAGCGCGGCGAGGTCCAGCCGCCCGTCCTTGTTGAAGTCCGCCGTCACCAGCGCGCGGCCCATGTCCGAGCCCGTGCGCGCCATGGGCGCTCCGTCCTTCGTCAGGTCCGAGCCCCCCAGGCGAATCGAGGGCAGGTCCGGCACCGGGGCGCTCGCCGAGGAGAGGTAGATGTCCACGGTGCCACGCGCGCGGATGGCGTTGGTGGGCGCCAGGTCTCCGACGGGCGAGCCCACCACCAGGTCCACCTTGCCGTCCCCATCCATGTCCGCCACGGCCATGCCCGCGCCGAAGGCCGCGTCGCGCAGCAGCCCCGCCAGTTGCAGGCGCAGCGGCGCCGGGGCCCCGCCCTTGAAGGTGTAGAGGTACACCGCGCCCGCGTTGCTCACCGCCACGTCCGCGCCCGGCGAGGACACCACCAGCTCCGCGCGCCCGTCGCCGTCCAAATCACCCGCGGCCAGCGCGTCACCAAACTGCGCCGTGTCCGTGTCGCCCGTCAGCACCCACAAGGGCTGCGGGTCCAACCCGCCGTTGCCGCCCTTGTAGATGAAGACGGCGCCGCCGGTGGGCCGGCCCAGGTCACTCTCACGCTGGCCCACGGCGAGGTCCAGCACGCCGTCGCCGTCGAAGTCCGCCGTCACCATCGTGGCCGCGTCGGTGAGCCGTCCGTGCGCCAGGCCCGGCCGCGTCAGCTCGTCCAGCACCACCACCGTGACGGACGCCTTGTCACCGGTGAACGGGTCGGAGGCCTCCAGCAGCGCCGCGCCCGTGTCGCCCGAGAGGAAGCCGATGCGCCCGGCCGCGAGCGTCCCCGGCCCGGACACCTTGCTCCACACCACCCTGTCACTGCCGCCCCGCGTGAACAGCGGCACGGACGAGCCCGAGGGCACCGCCAGGTACGCGGGCGCGCCGGCCAGCCGCGCCGTCCTGCTCACGGTGTACTGCAGCTCCACCTCGTCGCCCGTCTGCGAGTCGCGCACGGAGACCAGGTCCAGGCCCTCGTTCGCGCCCGCGGTGTAGCGGCCCTCCGGCGTCAGCGTGGCGCCAGAGCGGTTCTGCTTCAGGCTGTAGGTGGCCGTGCCCAGCAGGCCCTGCGTCGCCACCTGGAAGGACACGCCCGGGCGCACGTCCGCGCGCCCGGGCGCGATGTCGAACGCGGCGATGACGTCCACCGTGGCGCGCGCGTCACCGGGACAGCGCGCGTCCTCCACCACCAGCGTGTCGCTGCCCGGCGTGTGCCCCGCGATGAAGCGGTTGCCGCGCAGCTCACCCGACGAGCCTCCGTCCTGCAGCGTGTAGCGGTACTGGCCGCTGCCGCCGGTGGCCACCAGCGCCACGGGGGCCCCCACGCGCACCCGCGAGGGCTCGGCGCGGAGGCTCACGGGCGACAGCCCCGTGCACCGGTCCACCTCCGGAGGCGGCTCGTTCTCACGTGCGGGGTCCAGGTCGTCGGAGCAGGCCGTCACGAGGAGCGCGAGCAGGGGAGCCGCGCGAGGAAATCGAATCATGGGGGTGCCTCGGGGGTAAGGCGGGACGACTAGGGCTTCGCGCCGGACGCGGCCCAGCGCTGGATGAGGGAGATGAGCTGCGGGTCCAGCGGCCCGTCGGCGGGCATGCGCTGGTCTCTCACCGCGGCGGTGATCAGCGCCGCGTTCTCCTTCCACAGCTCGTACGTGTTGAGCGCCCGGCCGGGGCCGGTGATGTGGCACTTCTCGCAGCGCGACACGTGGATGGGCTGGATGTCCGTCGCCCAGCTCAGCACCGCGGTGCTCACCGGCTGGTAGTCGAAGGGCACCAGCCGCTTCGCCTCGGTGCCATCCAGGAAGCGCGCCACCACGCCCAGGGCCAGACGGCCGGCGGGCAGGCCCGCGAACGAGTACGCCTTGGGCGTGCCGTCGTCCTCGGTGCCCCCCAGGCTGTACACGGGGCCCTCGCCCTGCGCGCGGAACTCCGCGCCGCCGAGCTGGAAGACGACCTCCTCCGGGTCCACGCCCGCGGGCATCACCGCGCGCACCACCAGGCCGTCCTCCACCACCTGCATGCCCTGGTGCAGCCCCGTCACGCGCGGCGCGGGGGACCTGCTCACCGCCACCGTCTCGCCGCCCAGCTGCACCCACGCGCAGCCGCTCTCGTCCGCGGACAGGAAGCGGAACTCGCGCGTGTCGATGCCCTGCGCCAGGCCCCACTCGTTCGCGTCCGCGTCGTACAGCAGCAGCGCGTCGCTCGACTTCACCCACAAGAAGCGCCCCGACGCGAGCAGCTGCGCGGGCCGCTGCGGCAGCGTCACCCGACGCCAGCCCTCCTTCGGGCGGCGCAGGAGGCCCTGGCTGGTGAGCAGCCACAGCTCACCCGCCGTGCCCAGCCCCGGCCCCAGGCCGGCGAGCGACTGCACCTCTTCACCCTCCGCCAGCGGCGCCCCCTCCTCGCGCACGTCGAAGTGCACCAGGCTGGTGGCCACGGCGACGTACAGCTTGCCGCCGCGCAGGAACCACACGCCCGCCGAGCCCTCCGCCGTCGGCGCCGCCGCCAGCGCGGTGATGCCGGTGAGCGCCTCGCCCTTCACCTTCAGGGCGGACAGCGTGCCGTCGCGCAGCTGGAACAGGCCGGTGGGATGCGCCAGCCACACCGCGCCGTCGGCGGCCTGCGTCGTCGCGCTGATGCCCAGCCCCAGCGCGTCACGCCACGGCGGGGAGATGAGCCAGCCGGACTCGGCGAGGAACAGGCCGTTCTGCGCCTCGACGAGCGCGCTGTGCGGCCCCATCCGGAACACGGCGTTCACCGTGCCCGGCTGGGCGCTGTTGCCCGGGTGGGGCTCCAGCGCGCCGAGCGAGCCGTCCAGCCGCAGGCGCACCACCTTGCCGCTGGTGTTGGCGAAGATGCCGCCACCGGACTGGTCCGCGAAGCCCGGGGCGGACGCCAACGCCGTCTTCGCCCGGACCTCGGTGGGCCGGAACGAGACGGGCCGGGGCCTGTCCAGCGGGAGTGAGTCCTCGCCGCACGCGGCGACGAGGACGGCGGCGCAGAGAGGGAGGAGGCGAAGGAGGCCGGGGGCGGAGGACCGCCCCTGGGCCAGGTCCCGGGGGGCTCGGGGATGGGTGCGCATGCGGCTTTCAGGCGAGGATGGGACGGAGGGGCTCCACACGGGTGATGCTGTAGTCCAGGCCCGCCGAGGCCAGCACCGTGGCGATGACGTGCTCGGGCAGGATGTTCTCGCCGTTGGGGTTGGCGGCGCCGGTGCGCAAGTCGAACGTGCCCGGGGCCATGCCGATGTCGCCGCTCTTGCCGAAGACGTAGTTGTGCTTCACGCCGGCGCCCATGACCATGCACGAGTTCGAGATGTGGTGGTCGCGGCCGCCGGAGCTGTTGATGAGCGGCGTGCGGGAGAACTCGGAGAACACCATGATGGTGGTGTGGTCCATGAACGTCCCGCCCGAGGGGTGCTGGGACGCGCGCAGGTCATCCACCAGGCTGGCCAGCGCGTCGAAGCCGCGGCGCTGGTTGTTCGCGTGGGTGAGCTGGGTGCCGAAGTGCGTGTCCAGGCCGCCGGTGAGGTTGATGGTGACGCACTGGGCGATGCCCTTCTTGAGCGCGGTGCCCACCATGGCGGCGCGGCCCGCCTCGTTGTCGTAGCGGCCGCTCTGGTCCAGGCCGTAGCGCTGGCGCACCGCGGCCATGTCGTCGTTGTTCAGCTCGAAGCGGAACGACGACTCCAGCTGCTGCGTCATCACCTGCTGCATCTGGTCGCGGCTGTTCTGGTACGTGGTGCCCACGCCGCGCGCGCCGTAGGCGGCCTGCTCGCAGTTGATGGGCTGGCCCCGGAAGTCCACCAGCTGCTTCTCGATTTCGCTGTCCAGCAGCTGCGAGCTGGGCTTGAGCGTGAGCAGCAGGTCGTCCTTGCGGCTGACGCGCAGCGCGTTGGCGTAGCCGGGGTAGCGGTCGTTGTACGACTCCACGTTGAACGCGATGTTGGAGATGGGCACGCGGGGCTTCATCTGCCCCACGATTTCCGTCGCGGTGGAGGAGCCGCGCGCCGCGCTGCCGATGGGCATCTTCCCGGTGAGGAAGTAGCGGTAACCCACCTCGTGACCCAGCGTGTTCATGTTGATGCCGCGCACCACCGTCATCAAATCGTAGTGGTCCGCCAGCCGCCCCACCGCCGGCCCGAAGTCGATGTTCGAGCGGCCCTTGCCGGCGATGTCCGGGCGCAGGGGGATGGAGGAGAAGCGCGAGTCGTTGATGAGGTTGTAGCCGGGGAGGATGCGCGTCTCCGCGGCGCGGTCCGCGGTGAACTCCTCCGGGTCCTTCGGGTCGAAGGCGAGCAGCTGGTCCCAGCCGCCGTTGAAGTACACGAAGACGAAGCAGCGGTCCGCCGGGGCCAGCGCGGCGGCCTGGGCGAAGGAGCGGAAGGGCAGTCCGCCCAGCAGGGTGGAGCCCATGAAGCCGGCGGCGGCCTTGAGGAAGGTGCGGCGCTCGGGACGGTGGTTCTCGTCGAGGCGATTCTTCTTCATCGAAGTCACTCCGCGCTTCAGTAGGTGATGAACCGCGTGTCGGTCAGCATGGCGATGCACATCACCGCCAGCACGTCCGAGCGCCGCTTGGCCGTCTCCGCCCGGGCCGCGGCCTGGGTGAAGAACGTGGCCCACTTGTCCAGCTCCTCGCCCTCCAGGGGCGCGCCCCAGAAGCGCAGGGAGTTGTAGACGAGGAACTCACGCACCTGGGCGTCCGTCAGCTTGCGCAAATCCCCCCAGACGTCGGGCAGCGTGCGCGACAGCGTGCGCTTGGAGGCGTCCGCCAGCTTCAGCTCGTCGTTCGCCTGGCCGATGCACACGAAGCGCGCGCCGTCCTCCAGGAACTTGGCGAACACCAGGTTGGGCTCGGTGTTCTCGCTGTTGACGAGCGCGTAGTCGGCGCGGCCCAGCGACGAGGCGCGCGCGTCGATGCCGTCTCCGCCGTTCACCCAGCGGCGGCCCACGGCCTCCAGGATGGCGGCGTCCAGCTGGGCGACGGTGAGCCGGCGCGGGGCGCGGCCCACGCTGCCGCCCTGGGCCTCCGGGTCCGGCAGCGGGTCGAAGTCCCCGGGCTGGTGGGGGTTGGCGATGGGCTCGAGCGTCCCGTCCTCGGTGGGACCGGACTTCTCGTCGGGGGACTTGGTGCAGCCCGCGCTCAGCGCGAGCAGCGCGGCGGTCAGGAGCCAGCGGCGCATCAGTCGATCCTCCGGTAGGCGTCGGTCGTCACCACGCGCTCGATGAGCGCCTTGAAGCGGTGGCCATTCTTCGCGAACTCGCTGGCCAGCGGCGCCAGGTACATCCGCTGCTCCTCCGCCGACATCGGCCGGCCCAGGAACTCGTTCCACACGCGCTTCACCGTGCAGCGCTCCAGCTCACCCGACTGGAACATCCGCTCCACCAGCAGGCGCGGGCCCGCCTCGATGTTCTGCTCCTCGTCCGCGGTGCGGTACAGGTACGTCTTGAGCATGCCCAGGCTGCTGGCGCCATCGCCGTCGTAGGCCTGCATCACGTACTGCGAGCACTCGCCGCCGCAGTTGGTGTCGCCGGCGATGGCGCAGTCGCGGCACTTCGGGTCCAGCCGCGGGAACTGGTCCGGGGAGAGGAACTGCGCGGTGCGCTCGCCGTAGCGGCCCCAGTGGGCGCCGGTGGGCTCGATGGTGGCGTGGCAGTAGTTGCAGCCGCAGCGCTTGGCCAGGTTGTTCTCGCGGTTGCACGCGTCCTCGGGCGCCGGCAGGTTGCCGTCCGAGGCGGGCACGAAGGTCTTGCAGAGGAAGGCCTCGTAGAACTCCGACACGCGGGCGCGGTGCGTGGGGAAGCGGTACAGGAACGCGGGCGTCGTCAGGATGCCGGAGTGCGACGCATCGCGCGTGTAGGGCTGCCACGTGGCCGAGTCCGTGTAGGCGACGGCGGGGATGGCCTCCAGCGGCGCGGGCGCGGTGACGTTGAACACGCCCACGCCCTGGCGCTGGCGGTACAGCTCCGACATGGGGCCGTTCACGAACGAGCGGCGGGTGGTGAGGATGTTGTAGTAGGGCTCGTCGTTGCGGATGACCGAGTCGGCGATGCGCAGCGGCTCCTCGTTGAAGGCGGCCACGCGCGAGTCGTAGACGTTGCGCACGTACAGGGGGTCCGTCGTGTTGCCGATGGCCGGCACCTCGCAGCGGCGCATGCCCACGCCGCACCCGCAGCTGCGGTCATTGGCGAAGCGGGCCGCCTCGCAGGACTCGCGCGTCCAGGGGTTCTCCACGCGCTCCTGCGCCTCGATGGCGCACACCTTCACCGTCGCGGGCGCGCCCTCCGGGGCCCAGTAGCCGGCGGGCCGGTTCACGAAGCCCTCGCGCTGGATGCAGCCACGCACCGGGGCGTACGCGCCCTTGATGTTGTTGTTGAGGTTCAGGTCCAGCGTGCAGCGCTTGAGCGTCGTCAGGCTGGGCTTGGAGTCGGGGTTCGGGTGGTCGAAGGAGATGACGTAGCCGTTGGCGTCCTTCGTCTCCACCGTCAGCGCGGAGGTGGTGTTCTTGGCCGGATCCGGCAGGCAGAGGAACGGCTTGATGCCCGTGCCGGAGCCGCGGTTGTCACAGAAGTAGCGGTACTTCGCCCAGGTGTTGCTGGAGGGCGAGGCCGTCAGCTGCGAGCAGTCCGTCACCGCGTTGGTGGTCGCGGCCGCCAGGTCCGTGCAGCGGTAGAAGTTGGTGTCGTAGTCGAAGCTGACCGGCATGGGCACGCCCATGGCGTCATTGCAGGAGGTGCGCGTCGCGGCCGTCAGCGGGGCGGCGTGCGGGTCCTGCGTCTGGGTCAGACACGCGCTCTGCTCGATGTCGGAGTTGCACGACTGCCCGTTCACACCGCGCAGCGCCGTGGACGGGTTGTTCGCGAAGCCGAAGGCAGTGGTGGTGCCGTTGCCGCCCAGGCGCGAGTTGCCGTTGTTGTTGACGCTGCCGCTGATGTTCGAGCGGATCAACGCGCGGTGGAAGTTGCGGATGCGAGTGTAGAAGCCCTCGCTGTCCATCATCTTCCGGATGTCCTCCTGCGTGACGGCGCCCTTCTCCTGCACGGCCTTGTATTCGTCCCAGGTGGGAGGGCGGCCAAGCAGGTCGAGCGTCAGTTGCCGCAGGTGTCTTTCGGGGCGCACCTTCGCGACGGGCGCGCAGACAGCGGCCTCATCGGCGGAGGCTGGCAGGGCCAGGAACAAGGCGGCGCCGGCCAGGATGGCAAGGCAACGCTCGCGGAGCACGGGGAACCTCCGTGGAGGGGGAGTCGGGGGCGACTGTCTCCTAGTATGCAAGAATTACAGATAAGAGATCCAGTCGACCTAGCAGATTCCTTCATCCCACAAGGTGGCACAAACCTGTGACAGACGCGGGTGCCGGTTGAATCTCTCGACGGGGCGCGAGACATAGGGCGCATGTCGAACGTCAGCTCCGCTCCGCTTCCGCCCCGGGTGAGTGACCGGGCCTTCTATGTCTTCACCGGTGTCGTGTCCGTGGCGGCCCTGGCGTTCATCGGCTGGATTCTGATGGGCCGACGCGGGGCCACGGTGGAGGGCGTGGATCTGCGCTTCCTGCCAGCGGTCAACGCGAGCCTCAACGCGACGGCGGCGGCGCTGCTCATCGCCGGGTGGGTGGCCATCAAGCAGGGCGCGCGGCGGGTGCACCAGTACCTCATGGTGTCGGCCTTCGCGGCGTCCGCGCTGTTCCTGGTGTGCTACCTCGCGTACCACTACGTGCACGGCGACACGCGCTACGTGGGCGACTTCCGCGGGCTGTACCTGTGCATCCTGGCCAGCCACGTGCTCCTGTCCATGGGCGTGGTGCCGATGGCGCTCGCGGCCTTCTACTTCGTGTGGCGCAAGGACTTCACGCGGCACCGCAAGGTGACACGGTGGCTGGCGCCCATCTGGGTGTACGTGTCGGTGACGGGCGTGGTGGTGTTCTTCATGCTGCGCGGCAGCGTGCCGTCCATGCCCTGAGGCACGGTCAGCCCAGGGCACGCCGGAGCCAGCGCTCGAAGGCGTCGAAGGTGTCCTGGGCGCCCCTCACCACGCGGTCCCCGAAGTCCAGCTCCGACGTGTTGTCGGCCGCGCGCGCGAGCACCTCCGTGAAGCCGCGCCACTTCGGGCCCACGTCGTCGCCGTAGGCTCGGAAGAAGACGAAGTCGCCCGCCTGGGTCCCCTCGAAGTGGCGGCGCAGGTGACGCAGGATGAGCTGGCCGCCGAGCGTGGCTCCCTCCAGCACGTAGCAGCCCCCGAGCGCCTCGGGCAGCGAGCGGAGCGGCGGCGGCTCGGGACAGCGGGGCAGCCGCGCGAGCGACGCCGCGTCATGGCCGAGCGCGCGCAGGTCCGCCTCCAGCCACGGCAGCTTCAGGCGCTCGCGCAGGTGCAGCGCGGGCAGCTCTTCCGCGAGCACCTCGTGAAGGCGCGCCTCCACCGGCTGGTGGAAGCCGTACAGCGCCTCCAGGTGACGGCGGTAGCCATCGAGCGTCAGCCCCGGCTCCAGGAGGCGCACCGCGGACTCGGCGCGCTCGTGATGGGGGCGGGTCTCCGTCTTCAGTCGCTGCGGCAGGGACACTGCGGGGAAGATGCCGTCACGGACGCGCCGAAGGAACGACGAAATCCACGGCGTGGGCCCGCCCGCCCGGGCAGCGGCCGGGGGCGCCTGTCAGGAACACGTGGGGACGGGCGACCTGGGCGCCATGCGAATCCAGACGCTTCATCCGACGCCGTGTCAAAGCTGGCCTTATCAATCCGCCGCGCCCCGGGGAGGCTCCGAGACGGTGTTCTTCCCGCTGCTGCGGGGCACCGTGGACGTGCTGCCCGAGGACGTCTCGGCGCTGCTCGTGCTCTCCGACCTCCAGGGCGTCGCGCCCCATGCGCTGCACGACGGCGCGGTGGCGCTGCTCGGCGAGGTGCTCGCCGACGAGCTGGCGCTCCTGGGGGAGCTGGGCGAGCTGCCGCCTCCGAGCGCCATCGGCGTGGTGCTGGCCGGTGACCTCTTCTCCGAGCCGGGCGCGAACGTGCGCGGAGCCTCCGGCGACGTGCGCTCGGTGTGGCTCGCCTTCGCGTCCCACTTCCGCTGGGTGGTGGGCGTGGCCGGCAACCACGACACCTTCGGCGGCGCGCGGGAGCAGACGCGCTTCCAGCAGCGCCCCGGCGTCAGCCTGCTCGACGGGGAGGTGGTGGAGCTCGACGGGCTGAAGGTGGGCGGCGTGGGCGGCATCATCGGACACCCGGGCAAGCCGGGCCGCCGCGAGGAGTCCCAGTTCCTGGGCCATCTCGTCGACGTGCTGCGCACCGGGCCGGACGTCCTGGTGCTGCATCAGGGGCCGGACGTCGAGGGCACGCGACTGCGCGGCAGCCCCGTCATCCGCGAGGCCGTGGAGAGGGCCCCGGGCTCGCTGGTCATCTGTGGCCACGCCCACTGGGACGAGCCGCTCGCCACGCTGCCGAGCGGCACGCAGGTCCTCAACGTGGACAGCCGCGCGGTGCTGCTGGAGCGCGCGGCGGCGAAGAGCTGAGGCCCCTTCCGCCGCCGTCTCATGCCCTCAGCGGCAGAAGCCGTCGGAGCGACAGGTCGCCGGAGCCGCGCAGCTGAGCCCCGTCCCGAGGCAGCTCGGCTGACACGCGCCGATGCCGGTGCCGTCGCTGTAGCAGCGGTACTGCGAGCGGCAGTCACCCTGCCCCGTGCCAATCTCCCGCGAGCAGCTGTCCAGGCAGCTCTTCAGGCCCGTCACCGAGCTCACGACGTAGCACTTCGAGCCCGCGGGGCACGCCGTCGAGTTGCACTGGAGCGTGCAGTAGCCGCCGGGGAAGTTCGTGTTGCAGAGGCCCTCGCCGCACTCCGAGTCGAGCGAGCACGGCGCGCCCACCTGGAGCGACGGGTCATCGTCGATGGGCGCCAGCGGGAGCAGCGCGAAGTCGATGTTGCGCGTCGTCGAGCGGGCCGTCACGTCGATGGCCTCCAACGAGTCGACGTTGCGCCAGAAGCCGGTGAGCTCCCCGTCCTCGAAGAGGTTGCCGTCGTCGTCCTCGTCGATGGTCGCCAGCGTGTAGTACGTCCGGGGCACCAGCGAGATGGAGTACGCGTAGCCCCGCGCGGCCGAGACGCCGGTGAGCGAGTCGCGGTCCGTCTCCCACTCGCCGGTCAGGTCGTCCTGCCAGAGGAACGCGATGATGGCGTCGCGGCCCGCGGCGGCGCCCACCGCGATTTTCAGCGCCACCGTGGCCGAGCCCGCTCCGCCCGAGCCCACCAGGTTCAGCGTGGCCAGGTAGTCCCCATCCGCCAGCCCCGCCGTGTTCACCGCCACGTCGAACGACGTCGAGCCGAACGCCGGCACCGTCTTCGTGGTGCCTCCGGGGAACGACACCGTCGCGCGGGCCGCGCCGTCCACGGAGGCCGTCACCACCAGCTCGCCGCCCTGACGCCCGCCGATGTTGCTCAGGGTGAGGTGCTGCGTCTCCGTCCCCTGGAAGAACAGCGTGGAGGTGGACACGCTCAGCTTCGGAGGCACGGTGCCCGGGTCCGTGTTGGCGACCTGTCGGAGCGCCGCCTGCGCGTTGACCAGGCCCGCGCCGCAACCTCCCGGACACTGCGAGCCGGCGACGGGCGTGGCGGTGCTCTTCAGGATGCTCTCCGCCTGTCCGGGCGAGAGCGTCCCGCCCGAGTGCGCGTGCAGCAGCGCCACGATGCCCGCCACGTGCGGCGACGCCATGCTGGTGCCCTGCGAGAAGGAGTACGCGGGCTGACGGTTGTCATCCAGCACGGTGGAGAGCACGCCGTCCGCGTAGCCGTCGCCATTGAGGTCCTCGACCATCTCTCCGCCCGCGGCCACCACGTCCACGCCCGAGCCGTAGTTGGAGTAGCTGCTGCGACGGCCGGACAGGCCCGTGGCGCCCACGCAGATGACCTGCTGCTGGTTGCAGGGCGTGCTGTCGGCGGCGGCCATGTTCTCGTTGCCCGCGGCCACGACGATGGTGGCGCCCCGCGCGACGGCGGCGTCGATGGCGTCCTGGTAGAGCCGCTGCGGTGGCGCGGTGCCACCCAGGCTCATGTTCACCACCTTCGCGGCCACCGCGGGCGACTGGGAGATGCCGGGCACCGCGCCCCCCGTGGCCCAGGTGATGGCCGCCGCGATGTCGAAGCTGCTGCCTCCCTGCCGGCCCAGCACGCGCACCGGGAGGATGCGCGCGTTCCAGGCCACACCCGCCACGCCGAAGCCGTTGTTCGTCATCGCGGCCACCGTGCCCGCCACATGCGAGCCGTGCCACGACGAGCCCCCGGACGGCATGTCGCCGCCCTCGTCCTGGGGGTTGGCGTCACGCCCGTTGCCATCCCCCGCGTTGGCCGGGTCCGAAATCATGTCGTAGCCAGGCACCACGTGGCCGTCGAGGTCGGGGTGCGCGACGATGCCGGTGTCGATGACCGCCACCACCACGCCCGTGGCGTCCGACTCCACGTCCCACGCCGCCGGCAGATTGAGCGCGGCGTAGTGCCACTGGAGGCTGTAGCCCTTGTCGTTCGGCACCGCGAGCTTGTGCATCCGCAGGTTGCGGTCCGTGAAGCGCACCCCGGGCAGCGCGGCGAGCCGCGACACCAGCTCCCGCGTCTCGTCCGCCGTCACCCCGTGGCCATCCTCGGCCTCGAAGCCCACCAGGTGCAGGTGCTCGCTGGCGTGCCCCTTGTGCACGGCGCGATAGCCGGGGACCTTCGCGGCGGCGAGCACGCGCTCGGGGGAGACGGAGGACTCCTCGAAGCGCACGACGACGTCACCGGGGATGGTCGGGTCCTCATCCGGGACGCGCGAGAGCGGCGGCGGCCCCAGCGGCGCGGGGATGATGGGCAGCTCAGGGTCCGTCTGCTCCAGCGCGGCGCGGCGCGAGGACTGCGCCCGGGCTTCGCGAATCTGCTCCGCCAGCCGGTTCGCCACCGACCTGCCGAAGGGCAGCTTCAGCTCGCGCGAGACGCCGCCCTCCGTGGACTGCTCGTTGCTGCGAAAGGGCGTCAACGTCCCCGTGACGGTGCCCTTGTTGGGGTCCGTGCCACCGTCGGCACCTCCGCCCCCCTTGCTCTCGTCACACCCACTGACGGACAGCAGCAGCCACAACCCCACGAGCCATGCACGACGCATTCAGGATGCCCCCTCACCGCGGACAGAAGGGGGCACCCTAACATCGCGCCTTCGCGCGGACGTGCATTCTCAGCTGGCCTGCGCGACCTCGTCGTCGTCCGTGTCCTCCCGAACGTTCGCATCGGCCTCATCCGCCAGGGCGTTCACATCTCCGGGGACACCGTCGATGTACGTCACGACGTTCCCCGGCAGCGCGGGCACGCGAGGCCCCGGCGTCACCACACCCGTCAGGTTCAGGGGGTCCACTCCCGAAATCTGGATTCGCACCCCGGACGGAGGCTGACGGCGCACCGCGCGCGCCGTGTCCACCGCCTCCGGCAGCGCGAACTGTTCACCGACGAAGCCCGCCACGAAGCGCCCGCCCCGCACCTCGCCCCGCGCCTCCATGCGCCGGTACACGAAGAGCAGCTCGCGCCACGTGGGCGCCAGCGCCTCGCGCATCACCAAATCCCTCCAGACGATGCCGTAGCGCTGGAGGAACAGGCGCGCCAGCGAGTCCATCACCTCGTCCGACGTCTTCGGCTCCGCGGGCGCCAGGAGGCTCCAGCGTCCCGGGCCTCCGCGCTGGAGCAGCTTCTGGCGCTTGCGGTGCGCGGGGCTCTGGAGCACGCGCAGGTTCTGCACCGCGTCCGCCGTCACCAGGCCGCGAGCCACCAACTCCCACAGCGCGTCCTCGATTTCCGCCGGCAGCCGGCGCGCGCGCGACACCAGGTCCTGGAAGAAGCACGCGCCCCGGCGCTCCAGCACCGACACCACGTCCTTCGCGGCGACGCTGAGGTCCGGAGGCGTCCACACGTCCCCGTCCGCGAGCACCGCGTGGGGCCGGGCCGCGACGAGCATCCACTCCAGGTCCTCGCGCAGGGCGAAGGTGAGCGGCGCGTTGCGCGTGGGCGAGGCCCTGGAGCGCGTGGGGGCGGGCTCCGGCTCCGGCGTCACGGGCGCGCCGCGACGCGGCCCCGCCACGGGCTTGGGCTCCTTCATCGTCAGCCGGCCCCAGGCCACCTCGCCGCCGTAGCACGCGCGCTCCAGCAGGTCGGGCGTGTAGCCGCGCATGCGCGCGGGCAGCAGGAAGCGCTCCCACGCGGAGGCCGGCGCCTCGTAGCCCTGGAGCAGGCGCACCGCCTTGAGCAGGCCCGTGGAGCCGCGCAGCGAGTCCACGTCCTCCAGGTGATGCCACCGGAAGAGGAAGCGCATGAAGTCGCGCGCGCTCAGCGGCTCGATTTCGCGGCGCAGCCGGCCCACCGTCATCCGGTGGATGCGCTGGAGCAGGCGCCGGTCGCACCACTCCAGCGGCGGCGCCTCGCCCGGCGCCAGCGGCTGCTCCAGCGGACGGAAGCGGCCTCGCAGCACGGTGCCCTGCATCTCCAGCTGATGCATGGCCGCGTTGACCTCGTCCTCGCTCAGCTCACACAGGCGCGACAGCTCCGCCACCGTGACGGGGCCCACGTTCTCCATGCGCCCGCGCACCACCTGGAGCACCGCGGCCTCGCGCTCCACCGGACGGTCGTGCTCCAGCACCGGGAGCGGCGGCTGGGTCATGGCGTCCGGGAACAGCGCGCGCACCGCGCTGCCCCGCTCGGCCGCGACCAGGAAGCGCCCGCCGGGGAGCGTCAGCCACGACACGCGCCCCTGCTGGAAGAGCGGCTCGGCGAGCCCCCGGGGCACATCCCTGTCCCGCACCAGCACCCACTGGAGGAGCAGGTCGTGCAGCTCATCCTCGTCGCGCATCGGCGGCGCGGCGTCCTCCACCACCGTGGCGATGGCGGTGGCGTCCAGCGCGCCGAAGGCGGCCGCGTCCTCGGCTGGCATGGCGCGGCGCAGGGCCACGTTGCGCACGCGGCGCTCCTCCGCCGGGGCGTCGTCCAGGAACGTGTAGGGCTGGCTGTGAATCATCGCGTGCGCGAAGACGCTCGGCTCCGGCACGTCGCGGGCCTCCAGGCGGATGCGGCCGTCGCGCATGCGCCGGAGCACCTCACGCAGCCCCTCCACGTCCATGGCCTCGTGCAGACAGTCGTCCATCGTCTGCTTCACCAGCGGGTGGTTCGGCAGCTCGACGTCCGCGCCGCCGTGGTTGTCCTGGCAGCCCACCTGCGCGGGGAACACGGCGGCGAGCAGGTCCTCGCTGCGCGCGCGCTGGAGGTTGGGCGCCACGCGCTTGCCGCCCATCATCCGGTGGAGCGCGAGCGCCCGCGTGGCCACCCAGCGGAAGCGCGTGCCGAACAGCGGCGACTGGAGCACCGCCTGCACCAGCACCTCCTCCACGTGCTCGGGGTGGAGGAAGTCGAAGATGTCCGACAGCGGGAACGAGTGCTGCTCGCCCAGCGACAGGAGGATGCCGTCCTCCGTCGCCGCCGCCTGGAGCTCGAAGTCGAACGAGCGGCAGAAGCGCTTGCGCAGCGCCAGGCCCCAGGCCCGGTTGATGCGGCTGCCGAAGGGCGCGTGGATGATGAGCTGCATGCCGCCCGCCTCGTCGAAGAAGCGCTCGGCGACGATGAGGTTGTGGCTGGGCAGCGCGTCCAGCATCTTGCGCCCCAGCCGCAGGTAGCCGAGCAGCGCGTCCACCGCGGGCGGGGACATGCGCAGCTCCTTCTCCAGGAAGGCCTGCGCGTCCTCGCGCGCGAGCAGGTCCTCGCGCAGCCGCCCCACCTGGAGCGACAGCTCGTCGGTGCGCCCCGGCGCCTCGCCGCGCCAGAAGGGCACGTTGGGCGCGGCGCCTCGCGCGTCCTCCACCATCACCGTGCTGCCCATCACGCGCTGGATGCGCCACGCGGTGCTGCCCAGCAGGAACACGTCCCCGGGCGAGGACTCCACCGCGAAGTCCTCGTCCAGCGTGCCCACCACCTTGCCCTCGGGCTGGGCGGTGACGCTGAAGGTGAAGGTGTCCGGGATGGCGCCGCCGTTGGTGAGCGCGGTGATGCGCACGCCCCGGCGCCCCTTGAGGCGCTGGTTCACCCGGTCGCGGTGCAGGTGGATGCCCGCGCGGCCGCGGCGGTCGCTGATGCCCTCCGACAGCACCTCGAGCACGCCCTGATACTCCTCCCAGGTGAGGTCGCGGTACGGGTACGCGCGCTGGAAGAGGCTGAAGAGGGCGCGCTCGTCCCACTCCTCGCACGCGCACGCGGCCACCACCTGCTGGGCCAGTACGTCGAGCGGCTTCTCCGGCATGATGACCCGGTCCAGGTCGCCCTCGCGCACGGCGTTGAGCAGCGCGGCGCACTCCACCAGCTCGTCGCGCGTCATCGCGAACAGGATGCCCTTGGAGATGGCGGCCTTGTGGTGGCCCGCGCGGCCCACGCGCTGGAGCAGCACGGAGATGGCCTTCGTGGTGCCCAGTTGCACGACCAGGTCCACGTTGCCCACGTCGATACCGAGCTCCAGCGACGCGGTGGCCACCATCACCCGCAGGCGGCCGTCCTTGAGCTTCTCCTCGGCGGCCAGCCGGATTTCGCGCGACATGCTGCCGTGGTGGGCCGCGACGAGCCCTTCACCCAGCCGCTCGCCCAAATCATGCGCCACGCGCTCGGCCATCTTGCGCGTGTTGACGAAGATGAGCGTCGTGCGATGCGAGGCCGTCAGCGCGATGAGCCGGTCATAGACCTGGCCCCACATCTCGTGGGTCGCCAGCGAGGACAGCTCGGCGTCCGGAATCTCGAGCGTCAAATCCCACGGGCGCAGGTGGCCCACCTCGACCTTGCGGCACGGGCGGTGGCTCGCGCCGGTGAGGAAGCCGGCGATGGCGTCCAGCGGCTTCTGGGTGGCGGACAGGCCGATGAGCTGCGGGCGCACCTCGGTGAGCGCCTTGAGCCGCTCCATGGACAGCGTGAAGTGGCTGCCGCGCTTGTCGCGGGCGAGCGCGTGGATTTCGTCCACGATGACGGTGCGCACGCCCTTGAGCGTGGCGCGGGCGCGCTCGGCGGTGAGGTAGAGGTAGAGCGACTCCGGCGTGGTGATGAGGATGTGCGGAGGACGGCGCACCATCTGCGCGCGCTCGGACGCGGGCGTGTCGCCGCTGCGCACCTGCACGCGCAGCTCGCGCGGGGTGTAGCCCTCGCCGCGGGCGCGCGAGAGCAGCTCCTCCAGGGGTTGGAGGAGGTTCTTCTGCACGTCGTTGCCCAGGGCCTTGAGCGGCGACACGTAGAGCACCTGGGTGCGGTCCTCCAGGCCTCCCTCCAGCGCGAGCCGGAACAGGGAGTCGAGCGCGGCGAGGAACGCGGTGAGCGTCTTGCCGGAGCCGGTGGGGGCGGCAATGAGCACGTCGTGCCCAGCCTGGATGAGGGGCCAGCCCTCGATTTGAGGACGCGTGGGCTCGCCCAGTCGCTCGGCGAACCAACGACGCACCACGGGGTGGAAGCTCGCGAGGGCCGGATGGGCCGCGCACTCGGCGGCGAAGTCGAGGCTGATTTGCGGGGCCATGCACACCTCTCCAGGTGGCAGCCTGAACACAGGTACAGGCGGGCGTCAACGCGCGCACCGCGTGGGAGGACCCACGCCCACACCCTCCGCCCGGGTAGTCGCCAGGAGGGCGGACAGGCTGCCCGCGCCGACGTGTCAGGCCTCATGCACCGGACGACCCGACACGTCCTGCAACCCTCATCCAACCCAATGACTCTCATCCGGCCCGAGCCCCCGAGGAAAGACAGACACAGGAGCCCTGTTCCCTCGGAGCGCTGCCTTGTCAGCGATTCCTCGCCTTCGCTAGCATTTCAGGCTCCTCGGGATGGGTTTCAGCCGCCAGGCCGCGCGGTCGACAGAGGTTTCAGGCATGGCGATTTCGGATGTCGTGGCGAAGCTGCTCTACACCGCGGTGTTGACGGTGGTCTGTCTGGGCCTCGTCACCCTGTTCGTGTCCGAGATGCAGCGGGTCTGGGTCGACAAGCGTCTGTACATCGGCCGCTTCGACTTCTTCGAGACAGGTGAGGCCAAGGCCACGGAGGCCAAGGCCTTCGCGCGGCAGATCGCCTACCACCACCAGTCGTTCAAGCACCTGCTCCATGTGGAGCACCAGCGGCGTGAGAGCGCGAACCAGTCGGAGACCCCGGCCGGCACCATCGCGCCCCTGCCCGACTCCACGTTCTGGAACGGCAACCTGGACGCCCTGCTCTCCTCGGCGAACGACCTCTCCTCCGTCGAGCTCACCGTCCAGGGCATCAACATCAAGGAGCTGCTCTCCTGGCTGCGCGACAGGGTGAGCACCCCCAACGAGCTCACCGGCGTCGTGGAGAAGCACCCCAACGGCATCCGCGCCCTGGCGAGCTGGACGCGCGGCCCGCTGCGCTCCGAGGGCAGCCACGTCGACGGACAGGTGCTGGACATCGCCGGCCAGCCCGACGTGGACAAGGCCGCGTTCCATGTCGCGTGCGGTCTCATCTGGGCCCAGCTCGCGGGCGGCGACAAGGCGCTGTCCAAGGTGCCACGCGCCGAGTTCTGCGCCTGGGCCGAGGCCTGGAGCCAGTACCTGGACCTGCGCGACCGGAGCGCCACGCTGCTCGGCCTGAGCGCGGAGAACCTCGAGAGCGTGAAGAAGCTCCGCGCGTTCCTCGACCGACAGGTCGCCGGCTCCACGCGGCTGGCGGAGGTCTACCTGCTGCGCGCGGACCTGCTGGACCTGCTGCCCGCGGAGCAGAAGACCCAAGAAGACCTCATCCAGGCGCAGAACGACCGTCTGCAGTACGTGATGATGGCGCGCCAGCCCACCGAGCCGGAGAAGGCCGGCGTGGCGCTCACCGCGCGCTCGGCGCCTCCGGACAAGAACGAGGTCCTGGCCCAGGTGCGCCCCGCGCTGCGCATGCAGGGCGACCGCGTCTCCGACCCGCTCCCGGAGAACTGGCAGCAGCACCTGAAGTCAGGTCAGGACTCCGGCTTCCCCGTCAGCCGCGCGACCGGCTCGCTCTTCATCACCAAGCCCGACGGGAAGACCACCTACCTGACGGCGTTCGCCGTGGCGCCACGGGTCATCATGACCGTCGGAGACCACGTCCCCCCCTTGATGCTCGACCACCCCGAGCCCCAGCCACTCACCGGAGAGACCTGGCGGTTCACCTTCGACGACGATGGCAACAGCCCGAAGCAGACCCACCGGGTCACCCACGTCATCTTCGCCCGCCACGACACGTCATCCACCGCGCCGCGCACCATCGCCCTGCTCGAGCTGGCCGAGCACGACACGCAGCGCCACCCGCCCGTCACCCTCGAGTGGAACCCCGAGTCGGTGAAGTCCCACGTGGACCAGTACGTCTACGTCATCGGCTATCCCTCCGAGGGCAGCAACCTGCCCAAGAACTTCCTGCGCCCGTTGCTGGGCGACCTCTACGACATCCGCCGGTTGATGCCCGGCCGCGTGGTGTCGCTCACCCCGAGCCAGGAGCCCCGGCCCTCGGTCGTCCGCGCCCTGCGCAGCGATGTCAGCACCACCGTCGGCGTCGCCGGCGCGCCGCTCGTCGACCTGCGCGACGACAAGGTCGTCGTGGGCCTGCACTTCGCCGGTGAGTGGAAGGAGAACCAGGGCAAGTTCGCCCTCGCCCTCTCCATGGCCGACCTGCTCGCCACCCTGCCGGAGTTCGCCATCCAGCGCATCAAGCCCGGCACCATCCAGGACGCGCCCCCCATGGTGACGCCGCTCGGAGACAGCAGCCAGTCGCAGTAGTCCTCAGAACGGAGGAGGCTCGTCGCCGCGCCGCGGCCGCGTCGTGCTCGCGCCGCTCAGGAAGTCCGGCATGCAGCCCCACGACTGCAGGTCCTCCGTCACCGTGGAGCAGATCCACCGCTCCGGGCACGAATCCACCTTGTCCGGATCGCACTGCGTGTAGCACGTGCTGCCCGTGGGCCCACCCACGCCGCACACACTCTGCTTGCCACAGCTCTCCGGCCGCCAGGACTCACAGGCCGCGGAGCAGAACCGACCCGCGCGCCCGCCACGCCCGCCCCTCACCACGCAGTTCTTCCCGCCCCCACACGGCTGCTCGTCCGAGCACTCATCCACCACCAACTCCAGACACTGGAACGAGCCCCCATTGAGCGCCGCGCACGCCCGCCCCTCCATGCACCCGGACTTGCGACAGTCCGGCAGACACGCGGCTCCCATCGAGCTCTGCTCACACGTCTCCCCTTCCGGACAGGTCCCCGGCTGCCCCGGCTCACACGGAGGTCCGCAATGGTGGTTGATGCAGAGCAGCCCCTCCACGCAGGCCTCGTCCGCGGTCGTCGGCAACCGGCTGCAGGTCTCCCCCGCCTGACGCACGCCCGCCTTCAGACACCGACGGACCACCGGCCCCGGTAACTCCCCCGCCGCCACCCGACAGACATCCCCGGGGAAGCAATGCGAGTCGTCCTCGCACTCGCTGTCGGCACACTCGAACCGACGCTTGTCATAGTTGATGACACAGCCCTGCCCCTGAGGGCAGTCCCCATCCGTCGCGCACTCGCCGCAGCGGAAGCTCCCCTTGTCGAAGGAGCAGTCGAGCTGCATCGCCGGACGCACGCGCAGCTCCTCGCGCACCGGCTCCGGCTCGTGCGGAGGGGACGGAGCCTGCGCGCGCCCCACCCGCCGGGTCTCCCGGACCGCGCCCGTCATCAGACTCAGCCCCGGACGGGCCAGCCGCTGCCCCTGGAAGACGTGCGCGAGCCCCCCCGAGCCCCCCATGCCCTCGATGCGCTCAGGCGCCACGCCCCGCGAGACCTGGAACGCCTCGGTGCTCGCCGCCAGCAGCGAGGCCTCCACCACCGGCACCTCCTCCACCACGGGCGCGACACACGCATTGGCGGAGGTCCGCGAGGTCAACACGGACGACGTGGCGAACCAGGACACCCACGCCACCGCCGCGAACACCCCCAGGACCAGGGAGCCTCGCCCCAGGCGCATCGCCATCCGCATCGCATTGGACATGTCCGGACTCACGTGGAATGCATGTCCTTAGCAGGGCGCACAGCACTTGCCGGTGCTTCCATCCGGATTGCACGAACAGGGAACACAGCAAGCGCCCTCCCGGATGATTTGCGCGTACGCCGTCCCCGCCCCCAGCGTGACCGCGGCTCCCAGAATCATCACCCACCGCCGCAGTCGAGCATTCAACTTCACCATGTGCTTCCCCCCGTGCGCGTCATCCGGCACGACCCTGTCTCACTTGACGCAAGCCGATTCAGGGCAAATCTTGTTTTGCATGATGCTACCCATCAGATAGGCATCGGCCCCGGGCGGAGGCATCACCCCCCGAGTAGCATCCAGATGGCCACGGCAGCACAAGTGCCCTGAATGACGCTGACCTATCGTTTCATCACGCATCCTGGCCCCCCACTGATGGAGCCAAGGATTGCGCGTGAGCCCAGGGAAGTCACTCCCTCCCGGGTGGTAGGCGCGCGCGATTCCGGCCCGCAGAGCCAGCGCGCTCGCGGGCAGCAGAGAGGCCAGGCCATTCAAGGACACCCAGGCCCGCGACACCGTCGCCAGGATGCACGGCGTCGAGCGGGAGGCGCTTCGACTAGACGCCCGGAGCGGGAACCAGTTCGCCCACGGGCGCGGCGGCCGCGCGGCCCCAGGTGATGCGGTAGGTGGCGGCGGTGCCGTCGAAGGCGATGGGCTCCACCACGACGTTGCCCGCGCCCGCGACCCGCAGCGACTCGGAGAGGAAGCCCGCGGAGAAGTACGGGTTGTCCGCCACCACGTCCTTCATCCACAGCGTGGCCGCGCCCTCGGTGGACTCCTCGACGCGGACCTCGTTGAAGTTGTTGCCCGCCTTCACGTTGAAGGGGACGCGCTCCAGCGTGCGCATCGGCCCCAGCCGGGTGACGAGCGACAGGCTGGCGCGCCCCACCGACGTCTGGCGGAAGCCCTGCAGGTAGCGCGCGCCCAGCATCAGCCACGCCTCGTTGGGAGGCAGCATCGGGAAGACGTCCTGGACCGCCACGCGCAGGAACGCGTGCCACTGCTCCAGTGAGTAGTGCGGCCGCAGCGACTCCGACAAATCCAGGCCCACGTCCTTCAGGCGCTGGCGCCCCTGCTTCGACAGGTAGGGCCCCAGGGCCCGCACGAAGAGGGCTTCCACGGACTGCGCGAAGATGAGCTTCCCGGGCGACATGACGGAAAGGTGGCAATGGCCCCCCGCAACGGCGAGCCATTCCGCATTCCAACCGTCAACTGGTCATCATCCGCGCGGCAGCCGCACCGTGAAGGTCGTCCCGTTTCCGGAACTGGACTCCACCGTCACCTCGCCCCCGTGGGCGAGCAGGATCTGCCGGGTGATGTAGAGCCCCAGGCCCAGGCCCGACGCGGCCTTCGACTCGTGCTGCACCGCCCGGGAGCCTCGACGCCACGCGGCGAAGACATGGGGCAGCTCGTCCGGGGGGATGGGCGGCCCGCCGTTGTGCACCCGCAAGACCACGCCCTGCCCGTTCGCCTCGCCCCACATCCGCACGGGGCTGTCCCCGGGGCTGTACTTGAGTGCGTTCGCCAGCAGGTTGCTGAAGGCCTGCTCCAGACGGTCCAGATCCCACGAGCCCCGCCCGTCCCCCACCACCTCCAGGACGAGCAGCCGGCCCGGGTGGCTGGCGCGCATCTCCTCGAGCGTGCGCCGCGCCACGTCGAACACGTCACAGTCGGACGCCACCACCGGCACCCCACCGCCCAGCCGGGAGCGCGCGAAGTCCAGCAGCTGACGAATCATCCGGTCCATGCGCTCGGCGCTGGTGAGGATGCGCTCGGTGAGGGCGGACTGGCGCTCGTCCAGGTTGCCCTTGCGCTTGAGCTGCTGCGCGGACATGGACAGCGCGTTGAGGGGGTTGCGCAAATCGTGGCCGAGCATGCCGATGAACTGCTCGCGGAACTCCTCCGCGCTGCGCTCCTCGGTGACGTCGCGCGCGGTGGCCATCACCGCCGCCACCCGGCCGTCCGCGCCCAGGGCGGGCGACAGCGTGAAGTCGTAGTGGCGGGGGCCGCGCAGCGCCGCCAGCGTCACGGAGCCCCGCTGCACCTGCCCCGTGGCGAGCGCGGTCTGCATGGTCCGGATGAAGGGCGCCAGGGAGGCGTCCCTCGCCCCGTACTCCTCCAGGGAGACGCCGGGCGACAACATGGAGGCCGTGCCCCTCACCTCGTAGGCGGCCTGGTTGGCGAAGAGCAGCCGGCCGGTGGCGTCATAGAGGGCCATCGGGTCCGCCGCGGAGGCCATGGCCATGGCGAGCAGCCTGCGCTGGTGCTCGACCTCCTCGGACAGCGCATGCACCTTGCGCTCGGCGCGGCGCAGCCGGAGCAGCGCGTGCACCTGGGCCACCAGCTCCTCCGGGTCCACGGGGGCCACCAGGTAGCCATCCGCGCCGTGCTCCAGGCCCTGCGCCCGGTCCCCGGGCCCCACGGCCTGCGCGGAGAGGTGCAGCACCAGGGCGTCGCGCGTGCGGGCAGACGACTTCAACCGGCGGCAGACCTCCAGCCCGCTGATGTCGGGCAGGCGGACGTCCAGGATGACCAGGTCGGTGCGCTCGTCCGCCAGGGTCAGGGCCTGGCTGCCCGAGCCGGCCTCCACCACCTGGTAGCCAGCGAGCCCCAGCACGCGGCTCGTCACATAGCGGCTGGCGACATCATCATTGACGTTCAGAATGACCGGAGAAGGAGGACTCATGATGTACGGAGCTGGAGTCCTTCGTAGCCGTCAGTCCGGGGGCGCGCCACATCCATCTCCGACCCCGGGTGCTTCCTTACAGGACGGGCGGACGGACGGAGGGCCTCGGAGTGCCCCCGGACACGCCAGGACCCTGACGGAGCGGACAATTTCGCGATAGGGATGGCCCATGCGTCCTCCTTGTCGCCCGCTGCCCGCGGATGGCCGCTTCCTCCAGGCCATCGCTCCGACCCCCCTCGTCCCCGTCCGACTGGACGCGGAGGGACCCACCATCTGGTGCAAGCTGGAGTTCCTCAACCCCAGCGGGTCCACGAAGGACCGCATCGCGCGCTACATGCTGGAGAAGGCCTGGCGCATGGGCGAGCTGAGCCCGGGCGGCGAAGTGGTCGAGGCGTCCAGCGGCTCGACGAGCATCGCCCTGGCGCTGGCCAGCGCGCAGATGGGCGTGCGCTTCACGGCGGTGATGCCCGAGGGTGTCACCGACGAGCGCGTGCTCACCATCCGCGCCTACGGCGGTGACGTGGTGCTGGTGCCCCGCGAGAGCGGCGTGCGTGGCGCCATCCAGAAGGCGGAGGAGCTGGCCCGCGAGCGCAAGGCCTTCGCGCCGCGCCAGTTCGAGAACCCGGACAACGCGGAGGCGCACCGGGTGTGGACGGGCCAGGAGGTGCTCTCGCAGATTCCGGGCGGGCTGGTGCACGGCGTGGTGAGCGGCGTGGGCACGGGCGGCACGGTGGTCGGCCTGTATCAGGCGTTCGCGGAGGCGGGCTGTCCGGTGACGGCGTTCATCGCGAGGCCCATCGCGGGCCTGGGCTGCGACATCGAGTGTTGCAGCTTCAGCCCGCGCGTGCCCGGCGTGGTGGACGGCATGTCCAAGCTGTACCGCGACGCGGACATGCCGGGGCGGGTGGAGCTGGACGTGTCGGACGAGCAGGCCATGTGCACCGCGCGCGCGCTCATCCGCCGGGGCTTCCCGGTGGGGCCGTCGTCGGGGCTCAACTACGTGGCCGCGGTGGAGGCGGCGCGGCGGCTGGGGCCGGGCGCGCAGGTCGTCACCGTGTTCCCCGACCGCATGGAGCGCTACTTCTCCACGGAGCTGATTCAGCAGCGCCCCGTCGCCGCGCGCGGCGTGGCGTGAGCTGACGCGGCGGGTACGCCGCTCGGAGCGAACACCCGAGCGGCGCCAGGTCGGACGCCGGGAGCGTCGCGCGGGCGCTTCGGCGCATCCGCGATGCCTCGAGGCCCCGCGCGCGCGGCCCGCGCCGGGCTTCAACCGCGTGACGGCTCGGGCCTCCCGCGCCTCGCCTCCCGGGGCACGTCGAGCGTCCGCACGGGGACAGACGCGCCATGTCCCACCGCGTCACCCCGCCCCGCCCCCGAGCGGGCGCGCCTGCCCTTCCGACAGGTACTTCACGCGCGGGGGGCATCCGCGTGCGCGTTGTCGGGGTGCGTGCTAGAAGCCGACTTCGTGCTGCCGCGCATCTGGCTGTGCCTCAGCCTGTTGCTGTTCGCCCCGACGGAGGGAGGCCTGTGGATGGCCTTCTCCGACGCGACGGACACCGTGTGCACGCAGCGCTGCCCGGACGATGACTCCAGCGGACAGTGCGCGCCGGACTGCGCGGACTGCACCTGCTGCGGCCACGTGCGCTCGGTGAGCGCCGCGCCCGTCGCGTCGCCCGCCCTGCTGTGGATTGCACCTCGACCGCGCCCGGTGCGGGTGGACGAGGACGCCCCCGCCTCCGCCGACCTCGACGACATCCTGCACGTCCCCAGAGCCGACCTCGCCTGACGTGGTGGTGGTCCGTCTTCCGCGCGCGAACCGTGCCGAGGTGACGTGTGTCCATGGCGTGGCCGTGGCACCGTCGGCCTGACGCGCGCCTCCCTTTCGCGAGGTCTCTTCCCGTGTTCAAACCTTCCGCGCCGGCGGCCCTCGGGCTCGTCGCCGCCCTCGTCTGGCCCTTCGCCAGCGCCGCTTCACCTTCCGAGCTGTCCTTTCAAGAAGTCCTCTCCCTCGCCCGTCAGCGCGCGCCCGCGTTGCTGGACGCCGCGGGGCGCGTGGCCGAGGCCCAGGGCCCCGTCGCCGGCGCGTCGCCGTGGCTGCGTGACAACCCCACCGTCAGCTTCGAGCTGGGGCCCCGCACGCACGACGACCTCCGGGGGACGCAGCTGTCCCTCGGCATCTCCCAACCCATCGAGCTCGGCGGCAAGCAGGGCGCACGCCGGGACGCCGCGCGCGCGGGGCTCCAGCGACAGGACGCCGAGCAGCAGGACGCCGAGCGGCGCGTGCTGGGTGAGGTGGGCGCGGCCTTCCTGCGCGCGCTGTATGCCCGGGAGCTGTCGCGGCTGATGCACCAGACGGAGGAGGCCGCGAGGAGCCTGTCCGACTCCACCGGCAAGCGCTTCGACGCGGGGGACGTGCCCGTCGTCGACGTCAACGTGGCGAAGGTGGCGCTGGCCCGCGCCCGCGCCGCGGTGGTGACGGCGCGAGGCGAAGAGCAGGCCCTGCTCGACGAGCTGCGCGCCCTGTTGGGCCTGCCGCTCCAGGAAGCGCTCGCGGTGCGCGGCGTGCTGCGGGAGCTGGCCTCGCTGCCCGTGGCGGCGGCCTCCGGGACGAAGGAGCGGCCGGACCTGGTGGCCATCGAGTCGGAGCTCGCGCAGGCGGAGGCCGACCTGAAGCTCGGCCGCGCCGAGGGCTGGCCCGATGTCAGCGTGGGCGTGCGCTATGAGAAGGAGGTCGACGAGACGGCGCTCGTCGGGACGCTCAGCGTGCCCCTTCCCGTGTTCTCCCGAGGGCAGGAGGCGAAGGTGACGGGGGATGCGCGCGTGCGCAGGCTCCGCACCGCGCTGGAGTCCGCTCGCCGCGCGCGGGACGCGCAGGTGGAGGCCGCGCGCGTGCGCGATGCCTCGCGTCAGCAGGCCCTGGCCGTGCTGGAGACCGAGGCGCTGCCGCTGCTCGATGAGAACGAGTCCCTGGCGAAGAGGTCCTACGAGGCCGGGGAGATGGACCTCGCGGGGTTGCTGCTCGTGCGCCGTGAAACGCTCGAGACGCGCGTGGCGCTGCTCGACAGCCACCTGCAGGCGGCGCTCGCCCGGGTGCAGCTCGCCGTCGAGATGGGAGTCCTGCCATGAAGCGCCTCGCGTTCATCATCGCCTCCCTGGTCCTCGCGCTCGCGGCCTGCAAGCAGTCCAAGCCCGAGCACGCGGACGAGCACGACCACGAGGAGGGCCCCCAGCCCTCCGGTGGCAACGACGAGGGCCATGACGAGTCCCACGTCCACATCGCCCCGGAGATGCTTCGAGACCTGCGCGTCACCACCGCCCCCGCGGCGGCGCGGCCCGGCGGCGACAGCGTCAACGCGCTGGGCGAGCTGACGTTCAGCGAGGACGCCTACGCGGAGGTGGCCTCGCCCATCTCCGCGCGCGTGGGGACGGTGTTCGTCACCACGGGCCAGCACGTGAAGGAGGGCGAGAAGCTGGCGGAGCTGCGCAGCCCCGAGCTGGGCAAGGCGCGCGCCGCGCTCCAGTCCGCGAAGGCCCGGGCCACCGCCGCCCGACAGGCCGCCGCGCGCAAGCGCGCGCTCGCCGCCGAGCGCATCGTCGCGCAGAAGGACGTGCAGGCCGCGGAGGTGGACGCGGCCGGCGCCGAGGCGGAGCTCGCCGCGGCCCGCGCGGAGCTGACGGCGTTGGGCGCCAGCGAGGACACCGCGGGCGTGGCCGGCTTCATCCTGCGCTCGCCCATCCAGGGCACCGTCATCGAGCGCGACGCGCGCATGGGCCAGATGGCGGACGCCGAGCACACGCTCTTCCGCGTCGGTGACCTGGGCTCGCTGTGGCTCATCGTCCATGCCTTCGAGCGCGACGCCGTGCGCATGCGGCCGGACACCGAGGCGCGCATCACCTTCGCCGCCTTCCCGGGCAAGGAGGTCCTGGCCCGCGTGGGCCACGTGGGCCAGCGCGTGGACGCGGCCAGCCGCACCATCCCCGTGCGGCTGGTGCTGGACAACACCGAGGGCCTCCTCAAGCCCGGCATGTCCGCCACCGCGTCGATTCCGCTGGGCGGACCCGACGGCACCATCACCACCGTGCCCGCGGCCGCGCTCCAGCGGCTGGAGAACGGCTGGGTGGTGTTCCTGCCCACCGGCGAGCGCGGCTCCTTCGAGCGGCGGCAGGTGGGCCGGGGCCGCACGCTGGGCGACCACGTGGAGGTGCTCTCCGGCCTGAAGGTCGGCGAGCAGGTGGTGGTGGACGGCGCGTTCCTGCTCAAGGCCGAGGTGGAGAAGTCGGCGGGAGGAGCGGACCACCATGGCCACTGACGCCTCATCCTGGGTGGCCCGCGTGCTGCGCGCGTCGTTCGCGCGGCCCGGGCTCACCGTGCTGCTCGCCCTGGCCCTGTCCGCGTTCGGCGCGGTGTCGCTGAACGGCCTGCGGCGCGACGTGTTCCCCGACCTGTCCGCGCCCATCTTCAACGTCATCGTCCAGAACGCCGCCATGGGCGCGGAGGAGCTGGAGACGGCGGTGGCCATCCCGATGGAGGTGGCGCTCGCGGGCCTGCCCGACGTGCGGCGCATCCGCTCCACCTCGCAGCTGGGCGTCACCCAGGTGACGGTGGAGTTCGAGCCGGACGCGGACTACTTCCGCAGCCGCCAGTACGTCGCCGAGCGCGTGGCGCAGGCCCAGGGCGAGCTGCCCGCCGGCACCGACGCGCCGCTGGTCTCCAGCCTCACGGGCCGCCTCAACGAGGTGTTCGAGTTCACGCTCGAGGCCGAGCCCGGCTCCGCGGACCTGATGGCGCTCCGGGATTTGGCCGAGTTCGAGGTGAAGAACCGGCTGCTCGCCGTGCCCGGGGTCGCCGGCGTGGAGCGGCTGGGCGGCTACCTGCGCCAGTTCCAGGTGCTGCTGGACCCGGACCAGATGGTGGCCCGAGGCGTCAGCCTGAACGAGGTGGAGCACGCGCTGGAGGGCGCCAACCTCAACGCCTCCGGAGGCTTCGTGGTGCAGGGGCCCATGGAGTGGACGGTGCGCGCGGTGGGGCGCGCCCAGACGGTGGAGGACCTGAACACCACGGTGGTGGCGCTGCGTGACGGCACGCCCGTGCTGCTCGCGGACGTGGCCGACGTGCGCGAGGGGCCCGCGGTGCGCCGCGGCATCGCCCACCGGCTCAAGGGCGAGGTGGTCAGCTGCCGCGTCATCAAGCAGTTCGGCGCGGACACGCAGGCGGTGGCCAAGGGCGTGCGCGCGGCGCTCGAGGAGCTCAAGCAGTCCATGCCTCCGGGCGTGCAGCTGCGCGTCGTCTACGACCAGTCGGAGCTTGTGGACTCGGCGCTGGGGGGTGTCAGCCGGGCCATCCTGCTGGGCGCGCTGCTGGTGGTGCTCGTCCTCTTCGTGCTGCTGGGGGACTGGCGCGCGGCCCTCATCGTCACGTTCACCCTGCCCTTGTCGCTGGCGCTCGCGGGCATCCTGTTGAAGGTCGCGGGCATCGGCATCAACACCATGACGCTGGGCGGGCTGGCCATCGCCGTGGGCCTGCTGGTGGACGCGGCCATCATCGTCACCGAGAACATCATCCACGACCTGCGCGAGGGGCAGGGCCGCAGGTCCGTGCGCGAGGAGGCGCTGTCAGCGTCGATGGAGGTGGGGCGCCCCATCGCCTTCGCCACGCTCATCGTCGTGTCCGTCTTCATCCCGCTGTTCGCGATGACGGGCATCGAGGGGCGCATGTACCAGCCGCTCGCCGCCGCCGTGGTGGCGTGCCTGGCCGCGTCCCTGGCGCTGGCGCTCACGCTGGTGCCGGTGGCCTCCTCGCTCCTGCTCAAGCGTCCGCGCGAGGGCACGCCCGAGGACGTGTGGCTCATCCGCAGAGTCAAGGCGGTGTACTCGCCGCTGCTGGACGCGTGCATGCGGCGGGCGGGGCTGGTGCGGCTGGTGGCGCTGGCCATCACCGTGCCCGCGCTGGGGCTCGCGTTCGCGGTGGGCAGCGACTTCATGCCCCGCCTGGACGAGGGCGCGTTCCTGCTCCAGACGGTGCTGCCTCCGGAGGCGTCACTGGAGGAGGTGGACCGGCTCAACCACCTGGTGGAGGACGTGCTGCTCGGCTTTCCGGAGGTGGAGGACGTGGTGCGCCGCACCGGCCGCGCCGAGCGCACCGAGGACCCGATGCCGCACACGGTGTCGGACGTGCTCGTCGTGCTCAAGCCGGAGCGCGGCAGGAGCCTGGAGAAGCTGGAGGAGGACCTGCGCGTCGCCGTGGGGCGGGTGCCCGGCGTCACCACGCTGTTCACCACGCCCCTGGGCATGCGCATCGACGAGGGCCTGGGCGGCAGCCCCGCGGACCTGTCCGTGCGCGTCTTCGGGCCGGAGCTGGAGACGCTCGCGACGCTGGGGGAGCGCACGCGCGCCATCCTCGCGAAGGTGGACGGCGTGGAGGATTTGCGCGTGGAGAAGCTCAGCGGCCTGCCCCAGCTGCGCATCACCGTGAACCGCGCCGCCGTGGCGCGCGTGGGCCTGACGCCCGGAGACGTCATCCGCGCGGTGCGCGTGGGCATGGTGGGCGAGGAGTCCTCCCAGGTCTGGAAGGGCCAGCGACGGCACGAGCTGGTGCTGAGACTGGCGGACCACCGACGCGGCGACCTGCAGGCGCTGCGCAACCTCCTGGTGGACGGGCACGACGGGACGCGCATCCCCTTGAGCCAGCTGGCCACCATCGAGGAGACCTTCGGCGCGGGCAGCGTGCGCCGCGAGGCGGGCAGCCGCAGGCTCGCGGTGGAGGCGAGCGTGTCGGGGCGGGACCTGGGCAGCACCGCGGCCGAGGTGCGCGAGCGACTGGCGGCGGAGCTGAAGCTGCCGACCGGTTACTTCGTCGACGTGGGCGGCCGCGTGGAGAGCCAGCAGCGCGCCGCGCAGTCGCTGGCCATGGCCATCGCCGTGGCCATCCTCGCGGTGTTCGTACTGCTGTACCTCGCGCTCGACTCCGTGGCGGAGGCGCTGGTCATCCTCGCCACGCTGCCCGACGCCTTCGTCGGCGGCATCCTCGCGCTGCTCATCGCGGGAGAGACGTGGAACGTCTCCAGCCTCGTGGGCCTCATCGGCCTGTTCGGAATCGCCGTGCAGAACGGCCTGGTGCTCGTCTCTCAAACCAAGGAGCTGCTCTCACGCGGCAGGTCCTTCGATGACGCGGTGCGAGAAGCGAGCCTGGGTCGCGTACGTCCCAAGTTGATGACCGCGGCCACGGCCATCCTCGGTCTGCTGCCACTGTTGGTTTTGCCTCTCCATGGAACGGAGATTGAGCGCCCCCTGGCCGTCGTCATGGTGGGCGGGCTCGTCACCTCCACGCTGTTCACCCTGTTGGTGTTGCCGACTTTTTACGTCTGGGTGCACGGCGTCAGGGAGAAGGTGCGTCGACGGGGTGTGGCCGCTCGCGGCCCCACTGTGTCCTGAAGAACACGAGAGGTGCTCCGGGTCTTGGGTCCGCAACTTTCGACCCGGAGCACCGACAATCCCGTGATTTTCACACTTCCAAACCTGGGGCCCTTCATGAGCTTGCGACTTCCCCCCTCCACGTCGACCCGCACCACCACCCGGGCGGCGGCCGCCACCAACACCGTCACGGTGCCTCCGGCGGGCCTGAGCAAGGGCGACACGGGCCCCAAGGTGAAGCAGCTCCAGGACGCGCTGGTGAAGCTCGGCTACCTGACGGCGAAGCAGGTGGCCACGGGCCCCGGCACCTTCGGCGCGCAGACCGAGACCGCGGTGAAGAAGTTCCAGGCCGACAAGAAACTTCCCACGACGGGGTACTACGGCGAGCAGACGCAGGCGGCGCTGAAGAAGGCGCTGTCGGGCACGCCGACGACGCCGACGACGCCCACCACGCCGGGCACGAAGCCCGCGGTCATCAGCGCGCCCTCGCCCAACTCCGACAGCCGCAACGGGGCGGACATCGACACCATCGTGATGCACCACACGGCGTCGAACGACGGCAAGGCCGACCTGTCGTGGATGCGCAACCCGAAGAGCGGCGTGTCCGCGCACTACATGGTGGACCGCGACGGCAAGATCTATCAGCTCGTCGGTGACGACAAGCGCGCGTGGCACGCGGGCAAGAGCGAGCTGCACGGCGTCCCCACGGACGTCAACGCGCGCTCCATCGGCATCGAAATCGTCAACGACGGCAGCGGCAAGACGCCCTTCACGGAGGCGCAGTACAAGGCGCTGACCGAGCTGACGAGCCACCTGAAGGAGAAGTACGACGTGCCGATGAAGAACATCGTCGGTCACGCGGACGTCGCGGTGCCCAAGGGCCGCAAGAACGACCCGGCGCCCAACTTCGACTGGGCGCGGCTGCGCAAGGGCATCTCCTGAGCGTCGCCGTGAAGTGAAGCAGGTGAAGCGCGGGTCGAGTGCCTGACAGGGTGCTCCCCGCGCTTCGTGTTTCGGGCATACGCGAAGTGCGCGGCTGAACAGCCGGCCTCACGGCGCTCATCACACTGTGATGACCCCGGTTACACCGGGGCCCGCGCGGCATCGCGTCCCTGCACCTCGAGAGCGTCGTCCCTTCGCACGGTTGGCGCTCGCGCCGGCATGGCCTGGGGCTTGCTCAACCGCGCGGCGTCTTCGGCCCGCTTCACCGCGCGCCTCATCGAGGTCATCCATGCGTACCTTCCTCAGCGTCCTCGCGAGCCTCACCACGCTCGCCGCCTGTGCCTCCGAGCCGAGGCGGCTCGCGCCGTCCCTGGACCCATCGAACCCCGAGGCGCCCGAGTCCCCGGCCGCCCCACTCTCCAGCGCGCTCGCGGCGGCGCCTCCCGACGCGAAGCCGCCGCGCGTGCCGGAGGCCGAGAAACCGGCGCCGCCCGATGCGGGCACCCCGCTCTACACGTGCCCGATGCACCCCGAGGTCCAGTCGGACAAGCCCGGCGTGTGCCCCAAGTGCAACATGAAGCTGACGCCGGCGAAGCCCACGTCGGGCCATGAGGGACACGGAGAGCACCGGTGAGACGCGCGCTCGTCGCCGCCGCCCTGGTGTTCACGGGCGGCTGTGCCTCCATCCAGAAGGAGAAGGGCCACGCGGATGTCGCCACGCTCGTCGAGGAGCGCATCGGCCGCAAGACGCGCTGGAATCAGGGGACGCCGGAGGACGCGGAGGTCTCCCGGCATCTGGACACGTTGCTCGCGGGAGCGCTGACCTCGGACCACGCGGTGGAGGTGGCGCTGCTCAACAACCCCGCGCTCCAGGCGACATACGAGGACCTGGGGGTGTCCCAGGCGGACATGGTGCAGGCGGGGCTGTTGAGCAACCCGACGTTCGACGGGAGCATCGGCTTTCCGCTCACGAGTGACGGCGTGAGCGAGACGGAGTTCTCGCTGGTGCAGGGCTTCGTGGAGCTGTTCACCCTGCCCTTGCGCAAGCGCGTGGCGCAGGAGCAGTTCATCGCGGACACGCTGCGCGTCGCGCACGAGGCGCTCGCCACGGCCGCGGAGGCGCGCAAGGTGTTCCGCGAGGTGCAGGCGCGGCAGCAGCTGGTGGAGCTGCGTCGGATGGTGCTCGAGGCCTCGGAGGCCGCCGCCGAGCTGGCGACGCTCCAGCACGCCGCAGGCAACCTCACGGACCTGGACCTGGCGACGGAGAAGGCCGCGGCGGAGGAGGCCCGGCTGGAGCTGGCGCGCGAGGAGCTGACGCTGGTCGAGGACCGCGAGCGGCTCAATCGGCTGCTGGGCTTGTGGGGTGCGAGGACCCAGTGGGCCATCGCGGAGAAGCTCCCCGCGCCGCCCGAGGAGGAGGCGACGCTGGAGCGGCTGGAGTCGCTCGCCATCCGGCAGCGGCTGGACATCGATGCGGCGCGCAAGCAGACGGAGCTGATGTGGAACGCGCTGGAGCTGGCGCGCAGCACGCGCTTCTTCGGGCGGGTGGACGTGGGCGTGCACACGCACCGGGACGCGAATGGTCCGCGACTGCTCGGGCCCACGCTCTCGCTGGAGCTGCCCATCTTCGACCAGCGCCAGGCGCTCATCGCGAAGCTGGAGGCGCAGCATCGACAGAGCGAACGGAGGCAGACGGAGCTGTCGGTCAACGCGCGCTCGGAGGTCCGCGCGGCGCGGGCCCGGCTGCTGACGCTCCGAGGCGTGGCCGAGCGGTATCAGCGCGTGGTGCTGCCGCTGCGCGAGCAGGTCGTCGAGCAGTCCCAGCTCCAATACAACGCGATGCAGATTGGATTGTACGCGCTGCTCGACGCGAAGCAGTCCCAGGTCGAGGCGTACCGCGCGTACATCGAGACGGTCCGCGATTACTGGATGGCGCACGCGGAGCTGGAGCAGCTCGTCGGAGGTCGGCTCCCGGGTGGGAGCCGCGCGACGCCCGCCGCCGCGCCGGAGCATCCCCGCCCAACGCCCACTGAAACCGAAACGCCTTCCGGCCACGGCCACGCGCCCGAGCCTGGCCACGGAGTCACACCATGAAGTCCCTCCTCTCTCCCTTCGCTTCCAGCACGACGGACACGGAGGACCCGACGGCGCGCAAGAGGACCTCCACGGACGAGCGGGCGCCCAGCGCCACGTCCGACGCCGCGTCGACCCACGACACGGAGGTCTCCGGCAAGCTCAGCCGACGGAGCATGCTGGCGACAGCGGGGGCCACGCTCGCGGGCGGGGCGCTGCTGCTCCAGGGCGGCGCCGCGCAGGCGCAGACGGCGGCGCCTCGCGCGAGCCCACCGGCGCGGCGCGACTGGCAGTCCCCCGGGATGCCGAACCGGGACTACCGCCCGGTCATCGTGCCCAACGGGACGAAGCTGCCGTGGAAGCTGGTCAACGGCGTGAAGGTCTTCCACATGGTGGCCGAGGAGGTGGAGCACGAGCTCGCCCCGGGCCTGAAGGTCCACTGCTGGGGCTACAACGGCCAGGTGCACGGGCCCACCATCGAGGTGGTGGAGGGGGACCGCGTCCGCTTCTACGTCACCAACCGGCTGCCCGCGCCCACGACGGTGCACTGGCACGGGCTGCTGTTGCCCAACGGCATGGACGGCGTCGGGGGGCTCAACCAGAAGTCCATCGCACCGGGAGAGACGTTCCGTTACGAGTTCACCATCCGCCAGTCGGGCACGGGCATGTACCACTCGCACCACGACGAGATGACGCAGATGGCGCTCGGCATGGTGGGGCTGTTCATCATGCACCCGCGTCGTCCGGTGGGTCCGCGCGTGGACAAGGACTTCGCGCTGATGCTGCACGAGTGGCGCGTGGACCCGGGCACGCGGCGACCGGACCCGAACGAGATGACGGACTTCAACCTGCTCACGTTCAACGCGAAGGCGTTCCCCGGGACGGAGCCGCTGGTGGTGCGCCAGGGCGAGCGCGTGCGAATCCGCCTGGGCAACCTGAGCGCGATGGACCACCACCCCATCCACCTGCACGGCTACCACTTCCGAATCACGGAGACGGACGCGGGCCGCATCCCCGAGTCCGCGCAGTGGCCGGAGACCACGGTGCTCGTGCCGGTGGGCAGCACGCGCAGCATCGAGTTCGTCGCGGACGCGCCCGGTGACTGGGCGATGCACTGCCACATGACGCACCATCTGATGAACCAGATGGGGCATGACATCCCGAACCTCATCGGCGTGAATCCGGGAGGGCTCGACGCGAAGGTGCGCAAGCTCCTGCCGGGTTACATGACGATGGGGCAGACGGGCATGGGCGACATGGTGGAGATGGGCATGCCCGTGCCGACCAACTCCATCCCCATGAGCGGAGCGCGCGGCAAGCACGACGTCATCACCATGGGCGGCATGTTCACGGTGCTCAAGGTGCGCGAGCGGCTGACGGGTAACGCGGACCCGGGCTGGTACGAGAACCCGCCCGGCACGCTGGCGATGGCGGCCAGCACGTCCGAGCTGAGCCAGGACGGCATCGACGTGGACGCGCCGCCGAAGGCGGAGCCCGCGTCTCCGGGTGGGCTGGCGCACGGCTGAGCCGGGTGCTCGCTCAGCCCACGGCCTCTTCGTCGGAGTCGTCGTATTCGTACTCGCCGACCTGTCCCCAGCTCCCGTCCTTCTTCTGGCGATAGGTGTACGAAATCGACTGGAGGCCCGTCTTGAAGCGCTGGTGCAGGAGGAAGAGCTTCTGCACGGCGACCTCGACCTCCTCGTCCGGGGTGACGCTCCCCTGTCCCTTCCCCGTGGGGGTGATCTGGATGCGGTAGCGCTCCACATCCTCCTCACCGGGGACCCGCTCGACCCGGAGGAGCGCACCCGTCCACTCATCGGGCAGGAGGGAGAGGACCGCCGCGCCCAGCTCGCGGTCGACGGGCAACTGTTCTTCTGAAAGCTCCGTGGCCATGCAGCACCCTTACCATTCAGGAAAGAGGACGACCTAGGTCTTGGGATTGGGAATGACTTGTGAGTGACCCGTGATGGGTTTACCCGAGCCATCGAGCAGCGAGTGAGCGACCTCGGTGGGCCGGCCCGATGAACCTGAGTACTTCGGCTCGCTGACGAACAGGGTGTTCGGCGTGGTCTTCGCGGTGGCGATGGATTTGTTCTCCAGCCGCTTCTTGACGCTGAGGTTCGACTTGGTGCCGTGCTCCGCGATGACGTTCTCGGGCACGTTCACCAGGTCCTGGTTCGCCACGCCGCGCTCCGGCCCCAGATGCCCCCGGTGGTCGATTCCGGATTGGTACCCATCCGGCTTGATGTGGCTGACACCCTCCTTCTTGTACTTCTTGGGTGGATCCAACGGGACCTCGCTGAGCACCGTCCGCCCCTTGCCGTCCAGGAAGTACGTCGACTTCCGGCCCTGGGGGTCGGTGTAGACAATCTTCTTCTGCGCCTGGAGCTTCTTCTTCTTGTGGATGCGGCTCTTGATGGGGAGGGTCAGCAGCGTCTCGACCCGCGTGACGCCCTTGGCGGACTTGCCCCCCTTGGCGCTGGCCTTCCCCTTCTTCGAGTGGACCAGCCCCAGGACATCGACCTGGTCGAGCGGATGGGGCGCATAGGCATACAGGTTGCTGCCGCCCCCCGTGCCCAGCGGGTCGCTCTGGAGATACCGCCCCAGGCGAGGCTCGTAGTAGCGGAAGCGGTTGTAGAAGAGCCCCGTCTCCGCGTCGTGATAGTGCCCCACCATCCGCAGCGGGCAGTCCACCGTGGACGCGGCGTCGACCTCCACGTGCCCATACGGCTCGATGCGCGTGGCGCGCCAGACCGGCTGACCTCGCGCGTCCTCGATGCGGGTCGGCGTGCCGTTGGGGCTCGTGAAGAGCGTGTAGACGCGCCCCGTCGAAGGGTGCGCCTCCACGTGCTCGTAGTCCACGAACAGCAGCGGCACCAGGGCGTCGTGGGCCCCATACACGTGGATGCGCAGCCTGCCGTCGGAAGCGTGCTCCGCCGCCAGTCGCTCGCCATCCCAGTAGAACCAGGTCTGCCGCGCCCCGCGTCCACACCGGATGCGCCGACCGATGGCGTCGTAGTCCGCCGTCCACGGCTCCGCGTGGCCATCCTCGACGCGGATGAGCATGTCCGCGCTGTCGTAGGTGTAGCGGACCCGGGAGCCGTCCTCGCGGTGTCGCTCCGCGATGTGATTGCGGTCGTCGTAGACGAAGCGCTCCCCGTTGGCCTCGACCAACCGGTTGCCCTCCTGGAGCACCACGCCTCGCAGCCCCGGCTTCGCCAGCAGGTTGCCCGCGGCGTCCAGGTGGTACAGGTGTCGCCCGCCGGGGCCGTCCTCCTCCACCAGCCGGTGCGCGGCATCCACCGTGTACAGCGTCTCGCCGTCCACGCTGTCGTGGACGCCGATGCAGTCGCCCTCCGGGGTGCGCTCGTAGCGGACCCCGTGGTGCTGGAGCTGCCCGTCGTCGGTCCAGCGCCACCGCAGTGTCGAAAGCGGCCAGCCCCGGTCGTCATGCTGGCGAAGCTCGCGGGTGCCCTGGGCGTGCTCCCGCAGCACCCACCCCGCCGAGTGCTTCCAGATGGCGTGCGCTCCGCCGGTCGGGTCGACCACCTGGACGAGCGACCCCTGCTCGTCCACCACGGTGGAGGTGAAGCCCAGCACCTCGGTGCGCCGCTCACGGCCCCACATGGTGTGCACGACGCCCAGGCCATCGCGCAGGTCGCTTCGCATGCGTCCTCGCGCGTCGCGCTCGAGCGCCACCGTGTGCGCGTCCGTGGAGGCGCGGATGACCTGGTCCTCCAGGTCGAAGGCCAGCAAGTGCGTTGCCCCCGAGGCGAGGGCGCACGTCACCAGGTGCCCCTCCTGTTCGTAGTCCAGCCTCAGCAGCCACCTGCCCTGCCCGTCCCGCTTCTCCACCAGGCGGTCGCCCACGTCCCAGACGTATTCGTCCCGCGCCACCCCGTGGCGCGTCACCCGGACGAGCCGGTCCTTCTCATCCCGCGCGTACTCGCTGACGGCGCCTCCCGCGTCCTCGACACGGACCACCTCCTCCGTGGAGGAGTGGGCGACGTGCAGGGTGTGTCCGAGCGCGTCCGTCTCGGACACGACGAGGTTCCACCGGCCTATCCCCCACCGGGTGATGGAGCCGTCCGCGTCCTGGTGCCACACCCGGTTGCCGCCGGTGTCGTATCTCCACGCCTGGACCCGGCCCGCTGCGTCCACCTCCTTGATGCAGCGGCCCAGTCGGTCGTACTCGCGAACCGGGGCGGTCGCCTCCTCCGCCGAGGGGTGGGCCCTCACCAGCGTGGCCAGGACGGTGGACAGCTCCGCGGGGACACGCTCGAGCAGCGTCGGGAGGTCCCGCGTCGCCACGGACGCAAGCTCCTCCATGCGGAGGCCCAGCAGGTGGCCCAGGGGCGTGACGGGATGACTGAAGAGGTCGGGGCCCGGAGGGTCGGCCTGCGTCTCCGCCGGAGGCAGGCGCTGCCCGAAGGGGTCCAGCAGCCCCGTGTGGGCGCCCTGTGCATCGTAGAGCCAGCAGGTGACCCGGCCCCCTGAGTCCACCTCACGCACGATGCCGCCGTCCGCATCCACCTCCCGCCGGAGCACCCCGCCGTAGGGGTCCACCCGCTCCAGCAACGTGTCGTTCGCGTCGTACTTGAAGACGGAGACTCCGCCCTGGCGCTCCGTGACGCGCGTCTCGCGACGCTCGGCGTCGTATTCGAAGCGGGCCCACCAGAGCCCGTCCTCTCCGGACGTCTCCACGCAGCGCCCCTGGTCGTCGTACTTCCACCAGAAGCGGTAGCCGCCGGGCGTGGTCATCTCCGTCCAGCGGTGCGCTTCGTCATGGACCAGCGCATGACGGCCGCCCTCCGCGTCACACGACGTCACCAGCCGTCCCCGCTTGTCGTATCCGTACGAGGCCAGGCACTCAGGGGGACCGCCATCGCGCAGCCGCAGGAGCGACGTCATCCGGCCCCGTGCGTCGTAGGCGCAGGCGTAGCGCTGACGTCCGTGCCGCGTCCGCTCGATGAGCAGGACGAGCCGCGCGCCCCGATAGCGCAGCTCCAGCTCCACGTCCGGACCGCGGACGAAGCGCAGGCGCGCCAGCGGCTCTGCGCCCGCCAGCTCCAGCTCGAAGCGCGGCGCATCCGCCTCGCACACCTCGAAGCGCCGGGCGTCCAACCTCCGGAGCACCACGCCCTGCTGGAGCGTCTCCACCTCCCCGGGCCCCATCGGCGTGAAGTCGATGACGCGTCCCTGGCCGTTCTCGTAGCGCCAGGCCTGTCGCATCAAGCGCAGGGTGTGCTGGTACTCGTGTCGGAAGCCCCACCCCAGCGGACCCTGCTCGGTCGCGCGCGCCGTGGTGTAGTGCCGCCGCCAGCGAAAGAGGCCGGGCGGCGGAGACACCGCGTCCGTGAACTCGTCGAAGTTGGCCCCGGTGATGATGTCCACCGGATGTCCACCCGTGCAGTGGACCCCGTTCTGCGCCTTGCGCGTCTTGCGCAGCGCCTTCACCTTGCGCAGCAACGCCCCCAGCAGCGCGAAGCCCGCGCGCATGGCCAGGGCCATCAAGGAGACGGTCGGCGCGCCGCCCACCAGGACCGGCAGCGGGATGGACAGCACCGCCGTCGTGGGGAGCACCAGCGACTTCGTGGACTTCTTCTTCTTGAGCCGGGGGATGGGCGGGATGCCGATGTCCTGACAGCTCAGGACCGGGAGGCCCAGGTAGCTGAAGGCGTCTCCATCCACGGACACCGTGCTGCTGCCCATGAAGAGCTCCGACTCGTTGGCCGGAGGCTTCACGAACACGCCGCCCAGGGGGATGTGCGGTGGCAGCGCGATGCCGGACGAGCCCGCCTGCGCGCGCGGCAGTCCGCCCACCAGCACCGTGGCCCCCAGGACGGGCACGTAGTCGACGGGGTCGAACACCAGCCCCAGGTGCGGATGAGGGATGGGGACCGGGGGCACGGGGCCCGGCGGCTGGATGAGGTGGATGTCGATGCCCAGCAGCAGGTCGAAGTGCTTCGCGGCCGGCATCATGACGATGGCCTCCGTGAGTCCGGGGGGCGCCACGCCGGGCCCAACAGCCGCGACATCTGCTCCTCGACGACGCTTCGATGCGCCCGGTACTTCCACGTCCGCGTCAGGCGCATCAGCCCGTCGCCCAGGTAGCCCAACGTGGACGTGCGGCGCGTCTCCTCGTCCATCCGGTGCGCCACGGGGAAGGCGCGCACCCCGCAGGCCCAGGAGGCGTCATGGTCCCGGGCCAGCTCGTAGCCGTAGGCCGCCATACGCCAGCACTCCAGCAGCATGCGGTCATCCTTCAGTTGCTCGGCCAGCGGCGCCGTGTCGCGATACAGGTCTCCGCTTCGCGAATAGGTGCGAGCGCAGATGAGCGCGCCCCCCAGGGCCATGCGCACCTTGAGTTGCAAGGGGAGGCCCTGCGCCTCACCTCGCTGATGCGCGGCCAGGGCCTCGGCCTCCGCGGAGCGGTAGCAGGCGACGGCCGCCGGGAAGTCCTCCTTCGTCATGCACCCCGTGGCCAGCGCCACGTGGGTCGCGACGACGAGATGGCTCCACTCCTGGGCCTTCGCCACCGCCACCGCTTCGGTCGCCAGGCTTCGCGCCGCCCCCAGGTCCCGCGCCTCCAGGGCGCGGCCCAGCTTCACGTACAGATGCCGGAAGTGGCCTTGTGGCGTGTCCAGGTGCCCGGCCGCCGAGGACACCTCCTCCATCGCCGCGCCCATGTCGAGTCCCGCCACGCAGGTGCGGACCCGGCGGGCCTGGGCCCGCGCCACCTCCGCCAACGTGGGCGAGGCTGGGTCATCGAAGCACACCAGCCGCACCTGGGCCGCGTGCGCCTGGAGCACCGTTCGCTCGACCCACGCCGTCCAGTCCGCGCTCGAGGAGACCTCCTCCGAGAGGAGCACGAGCACGAGGTGGCGGAACAAGGGCTGGTGATGCTCGTGAAAGGACTGCGCCGCCTGCAGGAAGACGCGCGAGTCGTCCTGGCCCGGCTCGCGACGAGGTGGCACCCAGGACGCATCCACACCCGCCTGCGCCAGGTCGTGCCGGATGGCGTGGTACTGCGAGGCCATCGCCTCCACGAGCTCCAGGCCATGGTGGGATGGCGCGGCGAAGGGCACCTCCAACCGCAGGAACAGGTCCGGCGACACGCCGCCGTCGTGCTCTTCGACGACGAAGAAGGTGTCCATGAGCTTGCGCTCGTCCGGCGCGAGGACCCAACGAAGCAGGCGCGCGTCCTCGTCCTCCGCGAAGGCCGCCCACTGCGCCTGGAGTCGTTCGACGCGGCGGACGATGGGCGCACGGAGGCTGTCCAGGCTCGTGTTCAGTCCCATGGCCCACCCCGCGCATGGCCCCTGGACACGCAGCAGGGAACCGGAGCGCGCAGACCTTGGCGGACCTCATCGCCTCATGACAAAGCCAGGTGGGCTCGGAGGGTTTGAAAGCCCTCACATCCGCGACGGATTGTCAGACGCCCGACGCCCCATGTCCGGTCCACGGCCGACAAGGCCCGGGAGGTCCGACGAGCCCTCGACCCCGCACGGGTGCTCGATGCGCTCCCGCACGTCGATGGAGGGCGGTGGCCTGGAGTGCTTCACAGTCTCGGACGACGCCTGGGAGGCGTCCGTTTCCGCGGCGCTCGTTCCCGGCCCTTCGGCGCGGCGCTCCCGCGGCGGGAGGACACGGCGGCCGACAGCAGTCGGCGGAAGCGGGGACACTCCAGGTGGCTCGGCGCGGGACAGCTCGCGGCGTGCCTCAAGCCGTCGCGCATGGCGCTCAGTCGCCGGATGGAGCTGTCGAGCTCCTCCGCCTTCTCCACCAGCAGCTTCCGGTCGATGGCCAGGCGCCCATCCGGCGCGAACATCCGGGCAATCTCCTCCAGCGAGAACCCTGCCTCCCGTCCCAGCGCGATGAGCGCGAGCCGCTCCAGCACCTCCGGACCGAACAGGCGGCGCAGGCCCCGTCTGCCCGTCGAGGCGAGCAGCCCCTTCTCCTCGTAGAAGCGCAGCGTCGAGGCGGGTACGCCCGAGCGACGCGCCACCTCGGTGATGTCCAGGTCTTTCATCCACTTGACCTCAAGTCGACTTGAACTGGCACTCTAGCGTCCACAGCACATCTCATCGGTAAAGGAGACACGCGATGACCGCCGGAACCTCATCCCCCCTGGAGCAGGAGGCCCTATGGAAGGGCCCCGCGGGACACGCCTGGGTGGACACCCGGGAGGTGCTCGAGCAGTTGTTCAAGCCCTTCGAGACCCTGCTCATCGAAGCCGTGCGGGCCGCGGGCGCCCACCGGGTGCTCGACGTGGGCTGCGGAACGGGGAGCACGACGCTCGCCGTCGCCCGGCATCTCGGCACGACGGGACAGTGTGTCGGACTCGACGTCTCCACGCCGATGCTCGCCGTGGCGCGGGAACAAGCCGAGGCACAGCACGTGGCCGCCCGCTTCATCGAAGCGAACGCGGAGACCCATGCCTTCGAGCCCGCGTCGTTCGACCTGGTGATGTCCCGGTTCGGCGTCATGTTCTTCGACGACCCGGTCCGGGCCTTCACGAACCTCCGACGCGCGGCCACCGGTGACGCCCGGCTGTGTTGCATCGCCTGGAGGAGCCCGGAGGAGAACCCGTTCATGACGACCGCGGAGAAGGCCGCGGCGCCCTACCTGACGAACATCCCTCCCCGCATCCCGGACGCACCGGGACAGTTCGCCTTCGCGGACCCGGACCGCGTCCAGCGCATCCTGGAGCAGAGCGGCTGGACGGACATCACCCTGCGCGCCATCGACGTTCCGTGCACCATGCCCGCGCGGAGCCTGGCTCAGTACGTCACCCGGCTCGGCCCCGTGGGTCGGGTGATTCAGGAGCTCGATGAACAGGCACGCGCCCGGCTCGTCGACACCCTCCTCACGGCCTTCAGCCCCTTCGTCCACGGCGACGAGGTGCGGCTCACGGCGGCCTGCTGGCGCATCGAGGCCCGCGCTCCGTCCGTCGCCACGTAGGACGGTGTCCCATTCACTGCTGCCACCACGGTGGCAACAGGGTGGCGGTACTCCGTGCGTCTCACCTCAACCGGGACGCACACGATGTTCACGCTTTCAATCAACTGGCTCGCGGTTCTCCTCTCGACGGTGGCGCTGCAGGTGCTCGGCGCCGCGTGGTACATGGGGGTCATCCCGAAGCCATATGCGCTGGCGCTCGCGCGCACCGACCTGGCGGGCCGCAAGCCGGAGCCCCTCTTCATCGCGGGTCCCCTGCTCTGCGGACTCGTGGTGACGATGACGAGCGCGGTCCTGCTGCGCTCGTTCCACATCGACACGATGTCGAACGCGCTCGCGTTCGGCGTCATCAGCGGACTCGGTTATCTCGTCGCCACGGTGTTCAACGTGGCCATCAACCCGAACATGCCCAGGCCGCTGTTGTACGGGGTCATCAACGCGCCCTACTTCCTGGTCAGCAACCTCGTGAGCTGCGCTATCCTCACCGCGATGGCATAGCGCAGAGGACGCATGCGACGCGCGGACCGGCTGTTCGAGATTCTTCAGGTGTTGCGACGGGCCAAGGGTCCACTGACGGCCAGCGCCATCGCCGAGAAGCTCGAGACCAGTCAGCGCACCGTGTACCGGGACCTCGCGGCGTTGATGGCGCGCCGGGTGCCGATTCGGGGCGAAGCGGGGGTCGGCTACGTGCTGGAGCGCGGCTTCGACCTGCCGCCGTTGATGCTGACACCCAGCGAAATCGAGGCGGTGGTACTCGGAGCGCAGTGGGTGGCGGCCAACGCGGACAAGACGTTGTCGACGGCGGCGGAAGGCGTTCTGGCCAAGGTCGCCGCCATCGTCCCGGAGCACCTGCGCGAGCTGGTCGACGACCCGGTGGTGGGCACTCCACCGGCGAGGCACAAGCACCCGGACGGCACGGTCGACCTGGGTCGGCTGCGGGAGTGGTCACGGAAGCAGCTGAAGCTCCATCTCCACTACGCCGATGCGGAGGGCCTCACGAGCCAGCGCACGGTGTGGCCCATCCTCGTGGGCTACGTGACGGGCGTCCGCGTATTGATTGCATGGTGTGAACTGAGGCGCGACTTCCGCTACTTCAGGACCGAGCGCCTGCTCAGCGTGGACTTCCTCGACACACCCTACCCCGAGCGACGCGCGACCTTGCGCAGACGCTGGGAGGCCCAGCTGAAGCTCGCGAAGTAGAGCAATCCCCACGACTCCGAGAGCGCATCACGCCGGCTGCCCTGGCCCCGGAAAGAGAGCGCCGTCATCGCTCAATGAGCAGCGCCGCACCGCCTTGTTGATGGACGGGTGAGCCGGATGGAGGATGGACGCCGGAATCCTGAGTCCGTGCAAGGCCCTCCGGCTGCCTAAGTAGGTCGCCACAAGTTCCGAGACAAATGCAGGGACCTTGCCCGTTCCCGCTCCGCCTCGGATTCGCTCAGGAACATTTGGCGATCTACTTAGCGGCGGCGCCCTCCGGGCAGCCTTGAGCCGCCTCGTGCTCCGGCTCAGGCTGCAACCCTGAGCGATCCCCGCATTTGAGCGAGCGGATCGCCAGCCGCCTACCTGATAGCCCCGTGCGAGGCTGAGTGGTGGAGTGCAGGAAGAGAGGCCATGCTGGTACGCAAGGTGGCCATCAACGAAGAGCAGGTGCGGGCGTTCCTGGAGAGTTTGTTCGAGGAGGACCTGCACGCCAAGAGGGTGCTGTCGCTGTCGCATGCGACGCTGGGCGTGGTGCACGCCGCGTCGTTGTCGGTGCACGCCATAGGTCAGGCGCTGGCGTGGGCCCGAGGCGGAATGGAGAAGCACGGCATCAAGCAGGTGGACCGGCTGCTGTCCAATGAGGGAGTCGAGGTGTGGAAGCTGGCGGGCGCGTGGGTGCCGTACGTGCTGGCCGAACGCCCCGAGGCGCTGGTGGCGCTGGACTGGACGGACTTCGAGGCCGACGACCACACCACGCTGGTGGCCAGCCTTGTCACCTCGCATGGACGCACCACGCCCCTGCTGTGGATGACGCTGCAGAAGAGCGCGCTGGCGGGCAACCGGGCCCAGGCGGAGGACGAGCTGCTGCTGCGGTTGAAGGAGTGCGTGCCCGACGGAGTGAAGGTGACGGTGCTGGCGGACCGGGGCTTCGCGGACCAGCGGCTGTACGCCCTGCTGGAGCAGGCGGGCTTCGAATACGTGGTGCGCTTTCGCAAGGACGTGCGGGTGCAGGTGGAAGGCGGGCACCAGCGGCCGGCGGCTGAGTGGATACCGGCCAGTGGGCACGCCAAGAAGCTGACGCAGGTGCACGTGACGGCGGACCGCACGTCGGTGCCCGCGGTGGTGCTGGTGCACCAGAAGGGCATGAAGGAGCCGTGGTGTCTGGCCACCAGCCTGGGCACGGCCAGCGCGCGCCAGGTGGTGGACCTCTACTCGCGGCGCTTCTCGTGCGAGGAGACGTTCCGGGACGTCAAGGATTTGAGATTCGGGATGGGGCTGTCCGCCGTGCGGGTGAAGAGCCCCGAGCGCCGAGACAGGCTGCTGCTGGTGAGCGCCCTGGCCCAGGTGCTGCTGACGCTGCTGGGCGCCGCCGGGGAGAGCCTCGGCATGGAAAAGGGCTTGAAGGCCAACACCGTCAAGACGCGCACCTACTCGCTCTTCCGTCAGGGCTGCATGTATTACCAGGCCATTCCCATGATGAAGGAGGAGCGCCTGCGGCCTCTCGTCGAGCGCCTCTCCGAGCTCCTTCACGGCCAGCGGGTTTTCCAAGAAGCGCTTGGCTTCATATGAGGGGATGGCTCAGAGGGGCGTCGACACAGAGAAAAGCAGCATGCTGTTGTAATGCGACTCGCAACCAATACACAAAACCCGGTTTCACAAACCTACGGTGGCCCCAACACCCCGAAGAAAATCTCCCAGATCGAACTCTCGCACTTGGCTACTGGAGACAAGCTCGTATGGACTGTCGCGCACGAACTAGGGCATTCAGTGAATATCCCGCATCATGGGGAAGGAGGAATTCAGGATGCGCACTGGGCGCTTCAACCCAATGGCTCATTCCTTGAATTCGTGAATCAAACGCCACCAGGAGTGCCCATTATCCTAAAACTGGAAGCGACGGGGCAGGTGATTTCGTCAACCATGTCCACCAGTGTCACCCTTTCCACGCAACTACATGGACTATTCAGCGGCGACGAAACATGCTTCATGCGCTACCCAGTCGCAAATGCTATTAAGTACGCGACGGAGCCAGGCGCACGCTACTTCATCAATCCTCCCGAGCCTTTCGGAGTGTCCCTATGCTTAGATGGAGTAGGGAAAACCTTCAACTCGAACCGGACCTATCCAAATGGCAGCCCTCAACCATCCCGCCATGGAAACGCTGCGGCTGGCCGCGGCAACTGCGTACATCGGACATGCGTCAATGACTTTTATCATCCTTAGAGGGTGCGCCATGATGAAGCGCTTAGTTTATCCTTTGGGGGTATTGATATGCCTCAAAGGGGGCTTGGCTGCCGCCCAACTCTCGGCACAAGCACATCCCGAACAGCCACGACTCTACGTGACACCCCGCCCAGCCACCCTGGTCCCAGGGTGGCCACTCGTAGTGGACGTGGAGATCGTCCATGCGGAGCGCGGTGATGCCGACGGCTCGAGGGACACCGTGCTCGCACCGGGCTGGCACCAACATCTCCACCTGGATGCATGGCTGCGACCGAGGGGGAACCTCCGAGGCAAGCCCCGCCCTCCGCTACTGAACTGGCCGTTCAATCCCACGACGAATTCTTCCGAGCGACTGGTCGTGAGCCGTCGAGCGACTCCAACCCGCAGACAGACAGTTCACTTCGTACTCGCTCCAGAAGAAACAGCAAGGCTGCAACCCGGGGTCTATCAACTCGAGGCTGAGCTGGCTCCGCAAAGCGTGGAGGGTGGAGGGGAAGGCTGGAGGGTAACGGTTCCCTATAGCGCCCAGCTCACCGTGCAAGCGGCACCGGCTGAGCTGACCGCCTCGCTGGCATGCGATGCCGTGCGAGCCCAAGCAGACTATCAGGTGGCGAGGGGAAACCCGCAGCGTGCAGCCATCGTTCTGGATGAGTTCCTGGGCAAGAATGCCGCGACCGCGAGCGCCATGTGCTGGGGTGCACGCGGCCAGCTCTCGGAACAGGCTGGGCAACTCCGGGATGCAGTGGAGTACTACCGGAAGTCCAACCGCGCTTATCAGCGGGACTTCCGGCACGCGGGCAATCCTGATGCCGTCAGGGAGCCCCCCTACCAACTCCATTGCATGAAGCTGCTAGGCACACTGGCGGGCGGAAACACCAGCAAGAGGGAAGTCACCTCTCCCGTCACCGAGAAGCTCCTCCCCGAGAAAACGCTAGGTCGCCCCCGACAGGACACCTGCGATTGACCTTGCGGTGTGGACACCAATGACCTCACCCACCACCTGAACATAGTGGTGGTGTGGGGACTCACGTCCGCATCTTCAGCCGCGTCTCGTGCACGGCATCGCCCACGGCGCCAGTCTTGCCCTGCTCGGCGGCGCGCAGCAGGCGGAGGATTCCGGGGCCGAGCACATCAATCTCCGTGGACGCATACGTCTCCGTGCCGAAGCGCCGGATGGTCTCCGTCTGCGTCTTCAGGATGCGCACGTCCTGGTTGAAGATGTGGAGCGCCACCGGCATGGCCACGGGCAGCACGGCGCGCAGGAGCCAGCGCGGCAGCGGCAGCCGGAACGTCACCACCGCGTACACCATCGTGTCCCACTCCGACACGGGCGTCATCGCCGAGGTCACGATGATGTGGCTCCCCTCGCCGATGCGGTACTCCACCTGCGCGATCGACGGCATCAGGAAGCGGTCGAAGTGCTGCACCACGCCACCGCCCGGAGCCAGGAGCCTCCCCACGACGCCGCTGGGACGCGGCTCGCCGATGTACTCCGCCTCCACCCGGTCCGCGCTGCGCCGCACCACCACGTCAATCTCGTTGCGCTTCTCCTCCGTGCGGAACAAGCCCCCGTGCAGGTACGCCGTGTGCGGCACGTCGAGCGTGTTCTCCAGCGTCGCGTGCAGCGAGCCCGGCGCGCGCAGGATGCGGCGCACCGTGGTGTAGTCCCCCGCCTCCAGCAGCGGGAAGCGGAACGGCTCCGTCGTGGGCACCGCGCCGGGCGTCGAGTACACCCAGATGAACCCATCCTGCTCCCGCGTCGCATACGACGTCGCGCAGCGCGAGCGGGCCTCCGGCTCGCCCATGAACCCCGGGATGGCGCGGCACTGCCCACCCGTGTCGAACTTCCAGCCGTGGTAGCCGCACTGGAGCTGTCCGCCCTTCACGCGCCCCAGCGACAGCGGGACGTTGCGGTGCGGGCAGCGGTCCACCAGCGCGCCAGGCGTGCCGCCCTCACCCCGGAAGAGCACCAGCGGCGTGCCCTGGAGCGTGCGCGCCAGCGGCTTGTCCTTCAGCTCACGCGAGGAACAGAGGATGAACCACGCATTCGGCAGGTTGACGACGGAGACGTGACCGGCGGGCGGGCTCATACGACGCAGTCTAATGGCCCGCACGGCCGGTGCACGTCTTCCCTCGCAGGCCCGCGCCGCCCGTCGGGGGGCGAGCAGTCACCCTCCCCCGGCGCTCCCCGGACCTACAGCTTCAGCCGCCGCAGCCTCAGCGCGTTGGCGATGACCGACACCGAGGACAGGCTCATCGCCGCGCTGGCGAAGATGGGGCTCAGGAGCAGGCCGAAGAAGGGGTACAGCACCCCCGCCGCCAGGGGGACGCCCAGGAGGTTGTAGATGAAGGCGAAGAAGAGGTTCTGCCGGATGTTGCGCAAGGCCCCCTGACTCAGCCGCCGCGCCCGGACGATACCCCTCAGGTCCCCCTTCACCAGGGTGACACCCGCGCTCTCCATCGCGATGTCCGTCCCCGTCCCCATCGCGATGCCCACATCCGCCTGCGCCAGCGCCGGCGCGTCGTTGACCCCATCCCCCGCCATCGCCACCACGCGGCCCTCCTGCTGCAGCCGCTTCACCACGTCCCCCTTCCCCTCCGGCAACACCCCCGCGATGACCTCGGAGATGCCCAGCCTGCGCGCCACCGCCTCCGCCGTGGTCCGGCTGTCCCCCGTCAGCATCACCACGCGCAGCCCCTCCTGGCGTAGCAGCGACAGCGCCTCCGGCGTCGACTCCTTCACCGGGTCCTCGACGCCCAGGAGCCCCGCCGCGCGGCCCGACACCGCCACCAGCACCACCGTCTGCCCCTCCTGACGCAGCGACTCGGCCCGCGCCGTCAGCGCCGTGGCCTCCACGCCGCGCGCCGACATCAGCGCGGCGTTGCCCAGCGCCACCTCCACGCCGTCCACCCGCCCCACCACGCCCTTGCCCGTCTCCGAGCGGAAGTCCTCCACCGCCGTCAGCACCGCCCCGCGCTCCTTCGCGCCGGAGACAATCGCCTCCGCCAACGGATGCTCGCTGCCCCGCTCCAGGCTCGCGGCCAGCCGCAGCAGCGTCGCCTCGTCGATGCCCTCCGAGGCCACCACCGACACCAGCCTCGGCTTGCCCTCGGTGAGCGTGCCCGTCTTGTCCACCACCAGCGTGTCCACCGCCTCCAGCCGCTCCAGCGCCGCCGCGTCGCGGATGAGGACACCCGCCTGCGCGCCCCGCCCCGTCCCCACCATGATGGACATGGGCGTGGCCAGGCCCAGCGCGCACGGGCACGCGATGATGAGCACCGCCACCGCGTTCACCAGCGCGTGCGCCAGCCGAGGCTCCGGCCCCCACACTCCCCACACCACCGCCGTCACCACCGCCACCGCGATGACCACCGGCACGAAGACCGCTGCCACCTTGTCCGCCAGCCGCTGGATGGGCGCGCGCGTGCGCTGCGCCTCGCTCACCCGCTGGACGATGCGCGACAGCAGCGTGTCCTTGCCCACGCGCTCGGCCTTCATCACCAGCGAGCCCGTCCCATTCACCGTGCCGCCCGTCACCTTCTCCCCGCGCGATTTCTCCACCGGCAAGGACTCGCCCGTCACCATCGACTCGTCCACGGCGCTCGCGCCCTCCAGCACCTCGCCGTCCACCGGCACCTTCTCACCGGGCCGCACCCGCAGGCGGTCACCGGGGTGCACGTGCGCGAGCGGCACATCCTCCTCGTGCCCGTCCTCGCGAATCCGCCGCGCCACCGGGGGCGCCAGGCTCAACAGCGAGCGCAGCGCCCCGGACGTCGCGTGCCGCGCCCGCAGCTCCAGCACCTGCCCCAGCGCCACCAGGGTGACGATGACGGCGGCGGCCTCGAAGTACAGCGGCGCGGTGCCTCCGTGTCCGGTGCGCAGCCCGTGGGGCAGCAGGTCCGGGAAGAGCGTGGCGAAGACGCTGAAGACGTACGCCGCGCCCGTGCCCAGGGCGATGAGCGTGAACATGTTGAGGTGCCGGTTCTTCACCGACGCCCAGCCGCGCTGGAAGAAGGGCCAGCCGCCCCACAGCACCACGGGCGTCGCCAGCAGCAGCTGCGCCCAGGCCAGCACCGACGCGGGCACCGCGTGCTGCACGGGCTGCCCCGGAATCATGTCCGACATCGCCAGCACCAGGAGCGGCACCGTGAGCCCCATGCCCACCCGGAAGCGCCGCCACATGGACGTCAGCTCCGGGTCCGGCGTGTCCTCGGGCAGCACCGTGCGCGGCTCCAGCGCCATGCCGCAAATGGGGCAGCTCCCCGGCCCCTCGCGCACCACCTCCGGGTGCATGGGGCACACGTACTCGACGCGCGTCTCGGGGACCGAGAGCGTCTCCGGCTCCAGCGCCATGCCGCACTTCGGGCAGGCCCCGGGATGGTCCTGACGCACCTCCGGGTCCATGGGGCACACGTACATCGTCCCCGGCGCGGCGGGAGGCGGCGGCTCGGGCGACTCCGGGGGCGGCGCGAGGTAGCGCGCCGGGTCCGCGGCGAAGCGCTCACGGCACTTCGGGTTGCAGAAGTGGAAGGTCCGCCCCTCGTGCTCCAGGCTGCCGCCCTTGGGGGCGCTCGGGTCCACCTTCATCCCGCAGACCGGGTCGATGGCGTGCGCCCCCTCGCTCGGAGGAGGGGGAGCCGAGGGGTGCGGGTGGGAGTGGGAGCCCGGGTGGGAGTGGCGATGCATGGTGCGTCTCCTTTCCCCCGGGTCAACGAGACACCCGGCGGACTCTTACAGTCGATTTTCCGTAAGGGTGCGCACCCGCACCGGCGGCGTGCCCGCCTACTTGGGTGGCGCGTTGTAGCCCGCGTCGCCGTAGGGCTTCAGGCGGTCGAGCCACAGGTTCTCCAGCACGCGCAGCTCCTCGTTGAGGTCCACGCCGGGCTCCTTGGGCGGCTCGAGCACGTCGAGCACCTCGAAGGTGAACTGCTCCGCGCCGTGGCGCTTCCAGTCCTCGAGCAGCGCGGGGATGCGGGGCATGTTCATGGTCAGCTCGAAGCGGATGCGGTTGAGCATGCCCGGGACGTTGAGCGCCGAGCCCACCAGCACCTTGCCGTTGGCGTGGTTGCGCACGGCGAACACGCCCATCTCGGGAGGGTTCTCCTTGTACTCGCGCTTGAGGTCCGAGCGACGGGCCCGGCTTGCGTTGGCATCAGGGGACGACATGGGCGACTTCCTCGTGGGGTGGGTGGGGATTTCGCGGCAGCGTTGGAGCAGGCGCTGCTCGAGCCGCGCGTGGGCCTGGGCATCGCGAGGCGCGAGCCAATCTGGACCAGCCTTCGCCCAGTCAGGGTCCGCGGGGTCCAGACCGAGCAGGCCCAGCAGGCCGGGCTCGCAGATGAAGAACTGCTCACGGAACGGGAAGAGGTAGCCCCCGAACTCGCGCAGCGACGCGGCGGCCTCCTCGTAGGAGGTGAACCAGCGATTGAGGTACGTGCCGCCGGTGCGGGAGAGCAGCCGCTCGAAGTCGACCCGGGGCGCATCGCGCGCCTCCAGCGCCTGCTTCAAGTCGCTCCAGGTGGCGTGCCCCTGCTCCCTCGCGATGACGGCGAGCGCGTGCTTGCGCTGGATGGAGTCACGGCGCGCGAGCACCTCGCCCAGCGACAGGCTGGCGAAGCCGGGCAGCACGCGCAGCCGCTCCGCCGCGCGCGAGGCCTTCGCGGAGTCGCCCGCGGCGAGCGCCTTGAGCAGGAGCGACGCGCGGACCTTGCACTCTTGGAGGGAGGGGGGCTCGGAGGTGTCTGCAACGGTTCCCATGAGAAGTCCCTGAACGGCGGCCCCACCCGTGTCATGGGCCGTGGAAGGAACTCATCGGAAACTGTCGGACCTGCCGGATGAAGCGAGGGTGACGTCGTCTTTTCGGGCAGGCGCCCCTCGGCACCTGCGGAAGAGTTAACGGCGCGCCCGGGACTTCGGCAAGGGCTTTCTCGCCGGACCCGAGCGCCCCGCTCGCCGCCTGCTCAGGAGCGCGCCTTGCACGAGCAGTCCAGGCAGCCGTGGGACGCACAGGTGCCGCAGCTGCGCTCCAGCTGCTTCTTGAGGGCCTGCCGCGCGCGGTGCAGGCGCACGCCCGCGTTGTTGGGGGTGATGCCCGCCTCCCACGCCACGTCCAGCACGGAGCGCTCCTCCAGGTCCACCTCGCGGACCATCTGGGCGTACTCGGGCTTGAGGGTGGGCAACAGCTCGCCCACGCACGCGCAGACGGCCTGCCTGAGCTCGGGGTCCTCGGAGGGCTCCTCGGCTCCGAGCGCCTCGCGCGCCAGCGCACGGCCCTCCACCTGCTGACGGCGGTAGTGGTCCACCAGCGCGTTGCGCAGCAGCCGGTAGAACCACGTCACCGCGCCCTCCTCGTCGTCGAGGACACTCTGGCTCTCCAGCGACTTCACGAAGGCGGACTGGAGGATCTCCTCCGCCGTCGCGCGGTTGCCCACGCGCCGCTCCACGAAGGCGAGGAACTGGCGATGGTTCTCCACCAGCGCCCGCGTCACCGCGTCGCCCTCCTCGCGCATCGCCTCGGTGTTCTCGGACGCGCTCACTTGACCACCAGCTGGCCCTTCATCATCTGCATGCCGCAGGTGAACTCGAACGTGCCGACCTTGTCCGGCACGAAGGACACCACGGTCTCCGTCAGGCCAGGCAGCGGGCGCTGGATGCCGAAGTCGGGGATGAGCAACTCGTCGCCACAGCCCCCCGAGTCCTTGCGCACGAAGCGCAGCCGCGCGGGCACCCCCTGCTTCAGCGTCACCTCGCTCGGCTGATAGCCGCCCTGAACTGTAATCGTCACCTCCTGCACCGCCTCGCCGCCCGTCGCCTCGGGCTTCGCGGCGGACTTCGGCGCGTCCGTGGGCGTCAGCAGGAAGCCGATGAAGTACTCCGCGTCCTCGGGCATCGGCAGGCGCACCGTCACCTCCCGCTCCACGTCCGAGGCAGGCAACGTGCCGCTCAGGTACGCGCCGCCCGCCTCGGGCACCAGCGGCGCGGAGGCGCCCGTCACCTCCACCACGCCCTTGCGCCCCGCGAGCGGCAGCGGCTGCCGGAAGGCATCCGTCACCCAGACCCGCACCTCGCCGGAGCGCAGGGACAGCACCTCCAGATGCGTGTCGCCGCTCATCGCCACGACGCCACCATGGAAGGGCGTGTGGTCGTGCTCCAACGCCACCGCCTCGGCCACCACGCGCCCCTCGGCCTCCGTGCCCTTCACATGCACGCGCTGCCCCACGCGGGTGCTCAGCAGGCCCTTCGCGTCCTGTCCCGGCGCCGCGAGCACCAGCGTGGTGGCGCCACCGTCCCGGACCAGCGAGTACACGCCGCCCTGCTTCGCGCAGTCCGCGGCGCTCAGGCCCTCCGGAGGGGTCGCGGGACAGGGCGCCACGCGCAGCGTCCCCACGAGCCCGTTGCCGTGTCCGTTCGCCTCCAGGTGCGCGGCGAAGCGAGCGACCTCCGGCTTCCCGTCCTTCACCACCGTCACCACCATGGCCAGGTGGTCATCGCCGTGCTCGGGTCCCTGTCCCGCCAGGTGGTCTCCCGCGGGCGTCAGCGTGACGTCCGGATAGCCGCCCTTGGCCACCTTCACCGAGCCCGTGGCCCCGTCCACCGGACGCGGCGCGAGCGACGCATCGAGCAGGTACACGCGATAACCGCCGGCCCGCGTCGTCACCAACTCCAGATGCCCCCGAGGCGTCGACTCCACCAGCCCACCGTGGGGCGCGGCGTGCACATGCGGCGCTTCCTCGACATGCGAGCGCGCGGCGGCGGCGACGGGCGCGGGCGCCGGTGACTCCTTCTTGCTGCATGCGGCCACCATCCCCGCCGCCACCACCACCGCGATGAATCCGTGTCTCATCTCTCTCCTCAATCCCAATGCGGGCCCGCGAGGGCCTCAATACGAGCCCGCGAGTCGCTCTCCCTCGGGCCGGGGCCCCGGGAGCGTCAGGTCATCCTCGGTCCGCGCCGCCGCCTTGCGCGCCAGGTAGCGCTCCAGCGCGGGACGCCCGAAGCGGTGGAACACGGCCGGCGTGACGAGCAGGTCCAGCAGCGTGGAGCTGATGAGCCCGCCCAGAATCACGGTGGCCACCGGGTGCAATATCTCCTTGCCGGGAGCGCCCGAGGCGAGTGCCAGCGGCACCAGCGCCAGCCCCGCCGTGAGCGCCGTCATCAGCACGGGCACCAGTCGCTCCAGCGAGCCGCGCACCACCATCTCCCGGCCGAACACCGCGCCCTCGTGCTCCACCAGGTGGAGGTAGTGCGAGATGAGCATGATGGTGTTCCGGCTGGCGATGCCGCACAGCGTGACGAAGCCCACGAGCGTCGCCACCGACAACGGCTGCCCGGTGAGCACCACCGCCGTCACGCTGCCCACCAGCGCGAGCGGGATGTTGAGCATCACCTGCGCCACGAGGCGCGCCGAGCGGAAGTGCGCGTACAACACCAGGAACATGCCCACGAGCGACACCAGGGACAGCAGCGCGATGAGCCGCGTCGCGGCCTCTTGGCTCTCGAACTGCCCCTCGTACGAGAGGAACGTCCCCGTCGGCAGCACCACGCTCGCGGCCACGCGCTCGCGGACCTCCTCCACCGCGCTGCCAAGGTCCCTGCCCGCCACGTTGGCCATCACCACCACGCGCCGCTGGAGGTGGTCGTGGTGGATGACGTTGGGGCCGCGCGACTCCACCACCTCGGCCACCGCGGCCACGGGCACCCGCGCGCCCGACGGCGTGTCCACCAGCGCCCGACGGAAGGCCTCCGCGTCCACCCGCGCGCGCTCCTCGTAGCGCACCAGCACGTCGAAGGTCCGCTGACCTTCCAGCACCTGCCCCACCACCACGCCGTTGAAGGCCTTCTCGAGCTGCTCCGCCATCGCGCCCGGCTGGACGCCCAGCCGCGCCGCCTCCTCGCGCTTCAGGCGCACCTGGAGCTGGGGAATCAGCGTCTGCTGCTCCACCTGGAGGTCCACCACTCCGGGCACCTGCGCCATGACGGCGCGCACCTCCTCCGCCTTGCCTCGCAGCGCCTCCAGGTCCTGCCCGAAGAGCTTCACCGCCACCTGCGCGCGGATGCCGGACAGCAGGTGGTCCAGTCGATGCGAGATGGGCTGTCCCACGGACACGGACAGGCCGGGCAGCACGGACAGCCGCTCGCGCAGGTCCGCGAGCACCACGTCCCGAGGACGCCCGCCCTCCTTGAAGTCCACGTCCAGCTCCGAGTAGTGCACGCCCTCCGCGTGCTCGTCCTGCTCGGCGCGGCCGGTGCGGCGCCCCACGGTCTTCACCTCGGGGACGGAGGCGATGAGCCGCTCGGCCAGCAGCCCGAAGCGATTGGACTCCTCCAGCGACGTGCCCGGAGGTGCCAGCACGTTGACGGTGGCGGTGCCCTCGTTGAACGGCGGCAGGAAGGAGCGCCCGAGGAACGGCACCACCGCCACCGCGCCGAGCACCAGCACCGTCGCCCCCACCATCACCGCGCTCGAGTGGGCCAACGAGAAGTCGAGCACATGCCGCGCCCGAGCCTTCAGCCAGCGCACCACGGCGCCATCGCCGTGCTCCAGCAAGCGCCCCTTGGGGAGCAGGAACGCACACAGCGCGGGCGTCACGGTGAGGGACACGAGCAGGGAGGCGAGGATGGACACCACGTAGGCCACGCCGAGCGGCGCGAACAGGCGGCCCTCGATTCCACCGAGCGCGAACAGGGGCAGGAACACCAGCACCACGATGAGCGTGGCGAAGACGATGGACCCACGCACCTCCGAGGAGGCGAGGTAGATGACGCGGAGCACGGGCTCGGGCTGCTCCTTCGCCCGATTCTCCCGGAGGCGCCGGTAGACGTTCTCCACGTCGACGATGGCGTCGTCCACCAGCTCGCCCACGGCCACCGCGAGGCCCCCGAGCGTGAGGGTGTTGATGGACAGACCGAACGCCTTCATCACCAGCGCGGTGATGACGAAGGAGAGCGGAATCGCGGTGAGGGTGATGGCGGTGGTGCGCAGGTTGACGAGGAAGAGGAACAGCACCACCACCACGAGCAGCGCGCCGTCCCGCAGCGCCTCCACCACGTTGCCGATGGCGGCCTGGATGAAGTCCGCCTGACGGAAGAGCGTCTCCACGCGCACGTCCGAGGGCAGCGTGGAGCGCAGCTCCTTCACCGCGACGTCCACCTGCTCCGTCAGCGCGAGGGTGCTCGCGCCGGGCTGCTTCTGCACCGCGAGGATGACCGCGGGGCGACCGTTCATGCCGCCATCACCGCGCTTCACCGCCGGGCCCACGTCCACCTCGGCGACCTGGGAGAGGCGCACCGGGACACCGTCCCGCATCGCGACCACCGTGGAGCGAAGGTCCTCCACGGAGGCGCTGCGCGCGAGGTTGCGGACCAGGTACTCGCGCCCGCCCTTGTCCACGAAGCCGCCCGTGGTGTTGCCCTGGGACAGCCCCGCCGCGCGCTCCACGTCCTCGAAGGTGAGCCCGAAGGCCAGGAGCTTCTCGGGCGCCACGCGGACCTGGAACTGCTTCACGCCGCCGCCGAGCACCGTCACCTGGGCGATGCCGGGAATCGTGAGCAGGCGCTGGCGCAGCACCCAGTCCGCCAGCGAGCGCAGCTCCAGCGGCGACGTGCGCCCCTCCTCGCTCTGCACGCCGAGCAGGAGGATCTCCCCCATGATGGAGGACACGGGCGTCAGATGGGGCGCCACGTCGCGCGGCAGGCGCTCACGCGCCACCTGGAGCCGCTCGGAGACGAGCTGCCGGTCCAGGTAGATGTCCGTGCCCCAGTCGAACTCCACGTGGACGATGGACAGGCCCACGCCCGAGGACGAGCGCACCCGCTGCACGCCGGGCGCGCCGTTCATCGACGTCTCGATGGGCGTGGTGACGAGGGTCTCCACCTCCTCGGGGGACAGGCCGCCCGCCTCGGTCATCACCGTGACGGTGGGACGGTTGAGGTCGGGGAACACGTCCACGGGGAGCCGCGTGACGGCCCAGCCGCCATAGAGCAGCACCGCCACCGCCGCGAGCACGACGAACAGGCGATGGCGCAGCGAGAAGAGGATGACGTGGTCCAACACTAGCGGCCTCCTCGCGCCAGCCTCAGCGCCGCCACGCCGGAGACCACCACCCGCTCTCCTGTCTTCAAGCCCTGGCGCACCGCCCTCCACGCGCCATCCGTGCCGCCGAGCACCACGGGGCGCAGCTCGAACGTCTCCGGCCCGGTGTGGATGAAGACGAAGGCGCGGCCCTCGTCCTCCACGACTGCATCCGTCGGCACGGCGAGCTCGTCCTTGCGTCCACCTTCTCCGAGCGCCACGTCCACGAACATGCCGGGGCGCAGTCGGCCCTCGCGATTGTCGACCTCGAAGAGCACGCGCACGCTGCGCGTCGCCTCGCCCACCATCTGGCCCACGTGATAGGGCTTCGCGGGGAAGTGCTGGCCGGGATAGGCCGCGGTGGAGATGAGCGCACCCGTGGTGCCCTCGGCCCGGGCGACCTCGGCCTCGTAGACGTGCGCCTCCACCCAGACGATGGAGGCGTCCAGCACGGTGAAGAGTGGACGCGACGGGTCCACCTGCTCACCCACGGAGGCTCGGGCCTCCACGAGCACGCCGTCGATGGGCGCGACCAGTGAGACGCGCGCGGTGCCCTGCCCCTGGCGTGCGCCCGCGAGGACCTCGCGCGCGGACTTCGCCCGGCTCCACTCCTGCTCGGCGGTGCTCACCGCGAGCCGTGCCTGTTGGACCTCCTTCTCCGCCACCACGCCCTGGAGGGACTCGAGGCGCGTGAGGTCCCGTCGAGCCTGCTCCAGCGCGGCCTGGGCGCGGGAGACCTCGGCCTCCGCCTGGAAGTGGCTCGTCGACAGGCCGGTGGACTCGGAGGTGGAGAGGCTCTGCTGCACCAGCGCCAGCACCTCGCCGCGCTTCACGCGCTGGCCGACGAGCGGCACGGCGCCGTTCGCCGCGAGCACCCGCCCCGCGACGGGCGCGGACACCTGGGCGATGCGGTCGGTGCGAGGAACCACCTTCCCGGGCGTCACCAGTCGGGACTCCACCGAGCGCACCGCCGCGCGGCGCGTGCGGACCTCCAGGAGGAACTGCGTCTCCTTGGGGGCGGAGAAGGACGGGCCGGTGACGACGGGCTGGGCGGCGGCGTGGGACTCGCCCGTGTGCGCCAGGGCGACGGAGCCGCTCAGGGAGAGACAGAGGAACAGCGAGAACGTGGACCGCATCACCGACCTCATGTCCGCACCTTCTTGCGGCGGGACGTCCACCACGCCCCGACGACCGCCAGCAGCGATGCGCCGCCCACCGCGCCCCAACGCCAGCCTTCCGTGGCTCCGGTGGCGCCCGACGTGTCGTGGTCGTCCTCGAGATGCACCGTGCCGAGCGCCAGCACGTCGACGTCGTTGCCGCGCGTCACCGTGACCACGGCGGCCCACTCCGTCTCGGGTTCGAGCAGGGCCTCTGTCTCGTAGGCGCCTGCCGACAGCATTCGCGCGGGCAGCTTCTGCACGGTGCTGCCCGTGAGCGTGAGCTCCACCTGCGCGCCGCTCACCGGGGCGTTCGTCTCTGTCTCGGCGACCCAGATGCGGACCTGGGTCTTCGGCGTCTCGGAGTGCTCGGGATGCTTGAGCACGACCTCGAACACGTCACCTGTCGCCGCGAGCACGTGCTGCGCATCACGGACCCCGGAGGACACGACCGGTCCACCGTGCGACTCGCCCTCGTGCGCCAGGGCGGGGAGCGCCAGGAGCGCGCACATCCACACCGCATGCTTCGACGACGTGCTCATTCCGGCACCTGTCCCGTCGGGAGCCGCCCCACCGAGCGCAGCAGGGCCACACGGGCCCGGACGAGCGCGGCCGCCGCGTCCACACCTTCCGCCGCCGCCGCGAACGCCCTGTCTCGCGCGAGGAACAAGGCATCGAGCCCCAGCTCTCCGGCCTCGTACGCGCGACGCACCAGCTCCAGGTTGCGGTCCACCGAGGGGCGCACCGACATCAGTGACTCATGCGCCGAGCGCGCCGCATCGAACGTCGCTCGCGCCACGGCTTGTTCCGCGGACACATCTCGCTCCCTCGCCACCTGCTCCGATTCACGCACCTTGCGTCGGGCCCGCGCCTGCGTGAGCTCGGGCTGATTCCGGTCCCACAGCGGCAGCGGCACCGAGAGCCGCGCGATGAGCAGGTGCTCGGTGTGCACATCCGAGAAGGCGCCGTGGGACTCCGGCCGTCGCTCACGCTCGTAGCCGAGGGACACCGTCGGACTCGGGATGCGCTCCCGACGCAGCAGGTCCACCTCCGAGCCCGCCGCGGCCACCTCGGCGCGCGCCGCGACCAGGCTCGGGGGCTCACCCTCCAGCGACGAGGGCAGCGGCTGGGTCGCGGTGTCCACGAGCGAGACACGCAAGGCCGCGTCCATCGAGCGACCCAGGCGACGATTCAGCTCGGCCCGAGCCGCCACCACCTCCGCCACCGCCTGCGCCGCGCGGGCCTCCGCACGCGCGCGCTCCAAGGCAGCGGCGTTGCGGTCCAGCTCCGACACATCGCCCGCGGCGAAGCGACGCACCGTGGCCGCCTCCATCTGACGCGTCAGCTCGAGCGACTCACGCGCCAGCGTCGCGCGCGCCTCACGACGCTCCAGCTCCACGGCCGACTCCACGGCGCCCACAGAGGCACTCAGCATCACCGCGTGACGTCGTGCACGGGCAGCGGCCAGGGCCGCGCTCGCGCGCTCCACGCGCAGCCCCGACTGTCCGGCGACCTCCAGGGACTGACTCAACACGAGCTCCGTGCGCTGCTCACCCGAGTTCCCCGTGAGCGCATCCGTGACCAGGGCCAGCTCGATGGAGGGGTTCGCGCGGGGCCAGCGTCCATCCGTCGCGCGCACGCCCTCGGCGCCCTGCTCCTCGGCTTGCGCGGCCGCGACCTCCGGACTGCGCGCCAGCGCCTCCGACACCACGCGCTCCAGCGACCACGCCTCCGAGGGCGAGGCGGCCAGCACGAGCGACAAGGCGACGGACACGAGCGACATGCTCCGCTCCATCGCAAGCCCCGTACCCACGCCGACCCACAGCGATTCCAACAGGTTGCGAGCCAGCACCAAGGCCACAGGTGTGACCGAAACCATCACACTGTGATGGCCCCGAGCGGAGCACGGCCTTGTGGCCTCACGGCGCACATCACCGCCTGCCGGGCTCATGGGCCGCGATGGAAGTCACCCGGATGAGCAGCCAGCCGGCGAGCCACGGCCCGTACTGCATTCAAGAGAACGCTGGCCGCCTCCGGCCGACGCCCTCATCCCTCCAAGGAAGCAATGTGACGCCAATCATTCATCATCGAGGCTCGTGCGGCCCGGTCACACGCTCGAACGACACTCCAAGGTTCCCCACTCCTTCGAGCGCAGTCTTGATGTCCTCCGAAACAACGAACGCGACCTTGAACCGCTTCAGCCGGAAGACCTGGGCGCCTTCAGTCTTCGCGGGGTCGATTCGCAGGCCATAGATCCAGCTGTACTCCCCTTCATAGCCAGGGGCTGGCGCATCCCCGTCATCATGGTGCACCTCCCGGCATCGTGCCTCGTCGATGGCATCGACCACCTTGGTTGCATTCACGACGAAGAATCGCTCCGGCGCTCCCTCCACCGTCACCGGAAACAGTTGGACGTCACCGGGAGCCAGCTTTCGGAAGACGTTCGCGAGCGCCTCACTGACGATCGGCGTGCGCTCAACTCCTCCAAACACGAAAGCGCGCTTCGTCCCTGGGTGTGACACCTGGGACCTGATGGAGCCAGGGTCCTCAAGCACACGCCCATCCGTGAACAGCCAAGGCTCTTCGAACGCCTCGCCGGATGTCCGCGTGGGCGTCTCCACGAGCCATCGAGGCACGTCCGCCAACCCCACCCAATAAAAGTTCTGCTCCATCCGGCCTCCTATCTCACGATGAAGCTGCGCAACTCCGAGCCGGGAGTCAGCAACTCGTCCGCAATCCTCGCGAGTTCCTTCTGCAGACTGGCCCTGCAGCTCTCCGTCGTTCTACACCGCGCGACGGAGCGCTCGAGGCGGGTCAGCACTTGATTGTGATAGAACTCAGGGTGAGGCCCTTCGTGCCCGTTGAGCCGGACCTTGTTCGCCGCATCCTCGAGCGTCATCCCGGCTCTCTTGAAGATCCTCTCGCACTCTGGCGTCCAAGGGCCGCCCGCCGCACTGGAGCTGGGGTTCTTGTTCGTGCAGATGTGGTGAACCGGCCCGGTCTCGTCTCCAGGGAACCGCCCTTCTCCATACATCACCAGGGCAGCGGCTGCTCCAGGTGCAAGCGTGACGTTCAGCACTCCAGCAGCGGGCATCGCAATGGAAGTCACGCCCCCCTGCATGGCGGCCCCGAGCTGGAATCCCGACTCGGCCTGGGCCTTGAGCGCGGCCTGGGAGAAGCCCGGGAGCCTTGGCCCTTGAGCCGCCATCGCGCTCTTCCCACCCAGCGCCGCCATGACGACGAGCACCAGGACGCGCGTGCCGTTCGCCCCCAGCACGTTCCCGAACCGATGCCCGATGTCCTGTAGCTCGATGACGCTCATCGCCTTGCCCGCATCATCCCACAAGCGGACGAATCCGCGCCCGATCTCCCAGACCGGTACGACCCCGAGGTAGGCCACCATCGCCGCCGTCAACGCCACCGCGATGACCTTGGTGACAGGTTCGGGTAGCGCCATCGTGAGAAGCATCGTCAACGCCGCTGACGTCACCATGGCCTTGAGTACGACCGGGTTCAGCATCTTGCCGACCTCGGATTCGACGCTGTCCCATACGGTGTCTAGCGCGAAGGACAAGGCCATCAGCGTCCGGTCCTTTCGGGAGAACGTCAGCCCCGTTCCGCCCACCAGGGTCAAGCAGTCGTCCGCATCGGGACAGATGCGCGAGTACAGCGTCTCCAGCGAGCTCCCCAAGCCCGAATCGACGAGGCCATGGGACGATGCCAGAAGTGATTGGGACCGAGACCACCCGCGCTCGTCCACCTCTTCAGTCTCCCGGAACGCAACGGCCATCCGCGTGTCCAGGATGAGGCGCACGACCGCAGACCTGAACTCGTCGTCACTCACCTCGACCGGTTCGACATCCACCGACTCATGGACGACCCGCTGTCCACGCCCGACGTCGATATGGACAACACGAGTGCTCGTACAGCCCATCGACAGAAGCAGTAAAGCCACTACCGCAATCGATCTCATGGAACTCCCCGAAGCTGCCTCCTGGCGGAAGGAGGCGGGGTATCGTGACTCCGGGGGCTGACAATCCTACGGGGTCATGAGGGCCACACCCGGCGGCGCCTTCCAGGAAGTCCCGCAAGCACAGCCAGCGGCGTCGCTTCCGGCTCTCACACGACCAACCATGCGGGCTTGCGTGGGATTGACAAGGCCCCGCATCCCGTTTATTTCGCATGCAGCATCAAGAGCGGTCCCGCTTCGGCGGTGGCCCGACAACCTGGAGACGGACCTCCAAGGTGTCCAAACGATGCGGTCCGGAGAGCAGGTGCTCCCCGGGCAAACCAAGTGTCCGAGGCGAGGCAGTCCCTCCGCTTCGGTGAGAGAGGACCTCGTGGTTCCCACCGCTCGCATCGCCCCCCTGTACCCCGCGAAGGTCCGTCGCGCGTTCCGCTCGCCCGAGAGCGTCCGAATGCGCCACGCCCTGCCACGCACGCTCGCGCGAATGCGCGGGCCGGTGCACGCCGGCTAGGGCTTCCACCTCTCCTTCCTTTCATTTCTTCCGTCGGCGCTCCAGCGCCGCGCTCGCTCGACGTGTGCGTCGGCGTCGCGGACGTGCGCCTCCATGTCTTCAGGGCCGCAGGCCCTCGTTCGAGGTTCGCAGATGAGCAGCAATTCCTATCGGGTGATGAAGTTCGGCGGCTCCTCCGTGGGCTCCCCGCGCCGACTGCGTCAGGTCATCGAGTTGATTGGACAACACGCTCGCACGGGCCCGCTCGCCGTCGTCGTGTCCGCCATGGGCGACACCACCGACTGGCTGCTCGAGGCCGCGGACCTCGCCACCCGGGGCGAGCTGGAGGGCGCGCTCACCGTGGTGGGCCGCATCGCCCACCTCGCCAAGACGAACGCCGCCGCGCTCCACCCCGCGCAGTCCGCCACCCTCGCCGCGCGCGTCGACCAACTCCTCGCGCCCCTGCAACGGCTCCTCCATGGACTCTCGCTCACCCGCGAGTGTTCCCTCGCGTCCAAGGACAAGGTGCTCTCCTTCGGTGAGCTGGTCTCCGCCACGCTCCTCGCCGAGCTGCTCGAGGCCTCCGGCACCCAGGCCCGCTTCCGCGACGCACGTCACCTGCTCGTCACCGACGACGCCTTCGGCACCGCGCGCGTGGACGTGCCTCGCACTCGCGAGCGGCTCCAGTCGAGCAGCGCCGAGTGGGGCACCACCGTGCCCGTCATCCCCGGCTTCATCGCGTCGACGCCCGACGGCCGCACCACCACGCTCGGCCGCAACGGCTCCGACTACACCGCCGCCCTCGTCGCCCAGGGCCTGGGCGCCACAGAGGTCACCGTGTGGACCGACGTGCTCGGACTGCACACCGCGGACCCGGACCTGGTGAGCGACGCCTACCCCGTCCCGCACCTCTCCCACGGCGAGGGCCTGGAGCTGGCCGCCGTCGGCGTGCGCATGCTGCACCCGCGCACGATGATTCCGCTCATCGAGTCCGGCATCTCCCTGCGCATCCGCAACACCATGCACCCGGAGCACCCGGGCACGCTCATCGACGCCGTCGGCTCGAGCGACGTCCAGCGCCCCACCTGCATCGCCACCCGCGAGGACCTGGCCCTGCTCGGCATCGAGGTGCGCAAGCTCTCCGACCAGTTCCAGCTGGGCGAGCGCGTCCTCGCGGCGCTGCGCTCGGCCCGCGTCACCGTGTGGATGACGGCCCAATCCGCCAACGGCCAGTCCATCGCCGTGGTCATCCCCCGCCCCGACACCGAGCGCGCCAGGACCGCGCTGGAGAGGGAGCTGGCCCAGGAGCTCGCCCGCCGCGAGGTCGAGCCGCTCGGCATCCGTCAGCCGGTGACGCTCGTCACGCTCGTCGCCGAGGCGATGGGCCACGGCGTCAACGTGGCCGGCCGCTTCTTCAGCGCGCTGGGCGCGGTGGGCGTCGGCGTGCGCGCCAGCGCCCAGGGCGCCAGCTCCCGCTCCATCTCCTGCGTGGTCGACGCGGCGGACACCGCCATCGCCGTGCGCACCACGCACGCGGCCTTCAACCTCGCCCACCAGCAGGTCAGCCTCTTCCTCCTCGGCAAGGGCACCGTGGGAGGACAGCTCCTCACCCAGCTGCGCAGCCAGGAGTCGCTGCTGCGCGAGCGACATGGAATCGCCCTGCGCGTGGTGGGCATCGCCGACAGCCGGCGCAGCCTGTTCAACCCGGCCGGCCTGCCGTTGGAGGGACTCGAGGAGCAGCTCGCGCGCGTCGTCCGCGGTGAGTCCGGCACGCGCGCCCTGCCGCCGCTGCTCGACGAGCTGCGCCGGCTGCCCGTGCCCATCCTCGTCGACTGCACCGCCAACGGTGACGTCGCCTCGCTCTACATCGAGGCGTTCCGTCGGGGCATCCACGTGGTCGCCGCGAACAAGAAGCCGCTCGCCCTGCCGTGGAACGAGCGCGAGGCGCTGCTCGCCGAGGCCCGCCGTCACCACGTGGCCTACCACTACGAGACGACGGTGGCCTCCAGCCTCCCCGTCATCGACACGCTCGCCAACCTGGTGCGCACCGGCGACACCGTGCGCCTCATCACCGCGTCCCTCTCCGGCACGCTGGGCTTCATCTGCAACGAGCTGATGGCGGGCGTGCCGCTGTCCACCGCCGTGCGCACGGCCAAGGAGCGCGGCTTCACCGAGCCCGACCCGCGCGAGGACCTCTCCGGCGCCGACGTCGCGCGCAAGGCGCTCATCCTCGCCCGCGAGCTGGGCCTGCCCCTGTCCCTCTCCGACGTCGCGCTGGAGCCCTTCGTCCCCGAGCCCGCCGACGCGGGCGACACCGCCGAGTCCTACCTGCGAAGCCTCCGCGCGCTCGACGCCGAGTACACCCGAAAGGTGGAGCACGCCCGCCAGGGCGGCACCGTGCTGCGCTACCTGGCCCGCATCGACCCGACGCGGCTGGGCACCGACACCTCTGTCATCCGCGTGGGGCTCGCGCCCGTGGAGGCGGGCCAGCCCGCCGCGGACCTGCGCGGCTCCGAGTCCTTCGTGTCCTTCACCACCACGCGGCACAGCGAGTTCCCGCTCACCGTGCGCGGCGCGGGCGCGGGGGGCGCCGTGACGGCCTCCGGTGTCCTGGCCGACATCCTCCGCGTCTCCCAGACGCTGCGCGGTCGATGAAGCACCCTCGGCTCCGAAAGGAATCACGACCATGAAGCTCGCCACCGCCCTCGTCCACGCCGGCACCCGCCGCGACCCGGCCACCGGCGCCATCGCCGTCCCCGTCTATCACTCCGCCACCTACCAGCACCCCGCGCTCGGCCAGTCCACCGGCTACGACTACTCGCGCACGAAGAACCCCACCCGCGCCGCGCTGGAGGACGCGCTCGCGCAGCTCGAAGGTGGCGCCCGAGGACTCGCCTTCGCGTCCGGCATGGCCGCGCTGCACGCCGCGCTCAGCCTCTTCGGCCCCGAGGACCACGTGGTCCTCACCGAGGACCTCTACGGCGGCACGTTCCGCCTCGTGGACCGGCTGCTCCACCTGCCCCACACCTTCGTGGACACGACGAAGCCAGAGGCCGTGCGCGCGGCGCTGCGCCCCAACACCCGGGCCGTGGTGGTGGAGACGCCCACCAACCCGCTGATGAAGTCCGCGGACCTGCCCGCGCTGGTGGCGCTCACGCGCGAGGCGGGCGTGCTGCTCATCGTCGACAACACCTTCCTCACGCCGTACCTCCAGCGTCCGCTGGAGCTGGGCGCGGACCTCGTCGTGCACTCGGCCACCAAGTACCTGGCCGGTCACAACGACGTCGTGGCCGGAGCGCTCGTGGTCCGCGACGCGGCGCTGGGCGAGAAGCTCGCGTACATCCAGAACGGCATCGGCGCCATCCTGGGGCCACAGGACTCGTACCTGGTCATCCGCGGCCTCAAGACGCTCGCGCTGCGCATGGAGCGCCACCAGTCCAACGCGCGCGAGGTGGCTGCGTTCCTCTCCAGCCAGCCCAAGGTGGAGCGCGTCCACTACGCGGGCCAGGGCGGCATGTTGTCCTTCAGCGTGAAGGACGCGGCCCTCGTTCCCCAGGTGCTCGCCGGCGTGCGCCTGTGCCTCTTCGCCGAGTCGCTCGGCGGCGTCGAGACGCTCATCACCTTCCCCGCCACGCAGACCCACGCGGACATCCCCGTCGCGCGCCGGGAACAGCTTGGCATCACTGACCGACTGCTTCGCCTCTCCGTGGGTATCGAGGACTGCCATGACATCATCTCCGACCTGGCCCAGGCGCTCGACGGGCACTCCCGCTCCGAAGACGTTCGCCACGCGCCTGCTGCACACCGGCCATGAAGTGGACCCGGTGACGGGCGCCGCGGCGGTGCCCATCTACCAGGTGTCCATGTTCGACCAGCCGGGCCTGGAGACGCCCGGCGAGTTCGACTACGCGCGCTCGGGAAACCCGACGCGCAAGGCGCTGGAGGGCGTGCTCGCGACGCTCGACGAGGGCGCGGGGGCGTTCGCCTTCGGCTCCGGCATGGCCGCGCTGTCCACCGTGCTGATGCTCTTCAGCGCGGGCGACCACCTGGTCGTCACCGATGACTGTTACGGCGGCACCTATCGGGTGCTCACCCGGGTGTTCAGTCGCTTCGGGCTGAAGGCCACGTTCGTGGACACGAGCGACCCGGAGGCCGTGCGCGCCGCGTTCCGGCCCGAGACGAAGGGCCTCTTGGTGGAGACGGTGAGCAACCCGTTCCTCAAGCGCACCGACGTCAAGGCCATGTCCGCGCTCGCGCGCACGTACGGCGCGCTGCTCATCGTGGACAACACGTTCCTGTCGCCCTACCTGTCGCGGCCGCTCACCGAGGGCGCGGACATCGTCGTGCACTCGGCCACCAAGTTCCTGAGCGGACACAGCGACGTCATCGCGGGCACGGTGGCGGTGCGCACGCCGGAGCTGGCGAAGGAGGTCTACTTCCTCCAGAACGCGGTGGGCGCGGTGCTCGGCCCCCAGGACTGCTTCCTGCTCCAGCGCGGCATCAAGACGCTCCAGGTCCGCATGGAGCGACAGGTGCGGACGGCCGCGGCGCTGGCTCGCTGGCTCGCCGGCCGTCATGAAATCGAGAAGGTCTACTACCCGGGCATCGGCGCGGTGGTGTCGTTCCGGCTGGCGAGCGACGCGATGACGTCGAGCTTCGTGGAGGCGCTCAAGCTGCCGCTGCTCGGCGTGTCTCTGGGCGCGGTGGAGAGCATCCTCACGGTGCCGGCGAGGCACTCGCATGCCTCCGTGCCCGCCGCCGAGCGCGAGCGTCGGGGAATCACCGACGCGCTCATCCGCTTCTCCGTGGGTCTGGAGGACGTGGAAGACCTCCAGGCGGACCTGGCGAACGCGCTGGGTCGAGCCTTCCGGGAGGCCGCTTGAAGAGGCGGTCGGATTGACAGTGCGGGACGGATTGATTACGTCTGGAGGCCGATGCTCGTCTTCGTCGCCACGTCCGGAACCTGTTGTCGCGGCATGTGTTGTCGCGTCACGACGGGTCCGTCCGTTCGAGCGTACTGAGCGTCCTTCGCGCACAGGCGTGTCCGGCCCGTCCCCAGCACCTGGAGACGGGCCGTTCTCTTTTTTCCCCACACGCCGGGGCGCTGCATCGAGGTCCCGGCCCTTCCCACCGAGAGACCGGATGCCCCACAACATCTACCCCGACGTGACGCAGCTCATCGGCCGCACGCCCATCGTCCGCCTGTCGCGCATCGGCACGCCGGAGGAGGCCACGCTGCTGGCGAAGGTCGAGTTCTTCAACCCGGGCGGCAGCGTGAAGGACCGCATCGGCCTGGCCATGCTCGAGGACGCGGAGAACCACGGCCGGCTGCGTCCGGGCATGACGATAGTCGAGCCCACCAGCGGCAACACCGGCGTGGCGCTCGCGATGGTCGCCGCGGTGAAGGGCTACCGCATCATCCTCACCATGCCGGAGAGCATGAGCGTGGAGCGCCGGCGCATCCTGGAGGCGTATGGCGCGGAGCTGGTGCTCACGCCCGCGGCCAAGGGCATGAACGGCGCCGTCGAGGCGGCTGACGAGCTGCTCAAGCAGTTGGGCGACAAGGGCTTCATGCCGCAGCAGTTCCGCAACCCGTCCAACCCGGAGATCCACCGCCGCACCACGGCGAAGGAGATTCTGGGCGATTTGGACGTGACGAAGCTGGACGCCTTCGTGGCGGGCATCGGCACGGGCGGCACCATCACCGGCGCGGGCGGCGTGTTGAAGAAGGCCAACCCGCGGCTCCAGGTCATCGCGGTGGAGCCGTTGCGCTCGCCGCTGCTCACCGAGGGCAAGGCGGGGCCGCACCGCATCCAGGGCATCGGCGCCAACTTCGTCCCGGAGGTGCTGGACCGCGCCGTGTACGACGAGGTCATCGACGTGTCCGACGTGGATGCGTACGTGGCCGCGAAGGACCTGGCGCGCAAGGAGGGACTGCTCGTCGGCATCTCCAGTGGCGCGGCGCTGCACGCGGCCCGTCAGGTGGCGCGCCGTCTGGGGCCCGGCAAGACGGTGCTCACGGTGCTGCCGGACACCGGTGAGCGTTACTGGAGCTTGTTCGCGGCCTTCGCCGAGGAGCTGGCGAAGACACCGCAGGGAGTCGCTGGATGATTGAGTTGCGCGGTATCAGCAAGGTGTACAGGCAGGGCGGGCGCGAGGTGTCGGCGCTCCAGGACGTGACGCTGCGGGTGGACCCGGGCGAGGTGTTCGGCGTGCTCGGACAGAGCGGCGCCGGCAAGTCCACGCTCATCCGCTGCGTCAACCTGCTGGAGCGCCCCACCCAGGGGCGCGTGCGGGTGAACGGGAAGGAGATGCTGTCGTTGAGTCCCGATGAGCTGCGCCAGGCGCGGCAGGGCATCGGCATGATTTTTCAGCACTTCAACCTGTTCTCCTCGCAGACGGTGGCGCAGAACGTCGCCTACCCGCTGGAGGTGGCGGGCCTGCCGCGCGAGCAGATTCGCGAGCGGGTCGCGGAGCTGCTCTCGCTGGTGGGGTTGTCGGACAAGACGGACGTGTATCCCTCGCGGCTGTCGGGCGGGCAGAAGCAGCGGGTGGGAATCGCGCGGGCGCTGGCGCCGCGGCCGCGCATCCTGCTGTCGGACGAGGCGACGTCGTCGCTGGACCCGGAGACGACGCGCTCGGTGCTGTCGCTGCTGAAGGACCTGAATCGCCAGCTGGGGCTCACCATCCTGCTCATCACGCACCAGATGGAGGTGGTGAAGGCCATCTGCGACTCGGTGGCGGTGCTGGAGCAGGGCCGGCTGGTGGAGCAGGGCAAGGTGGTGGAGCTCCTGTCGCGGCCGGGCACGCATCTGCATGAGCTGTGCTATCCGCCGTTCGCCACGGGCGAGGGCTCGGTGCTGCGAGGGGGACAGCGGGTGTCGCTGTCCTTGTCGGGTGAGCACTCGACGCGGCCCATCCTGTCCACGCTGGCGCGGCGGTTCGACGTGGACGCGCACCTGTTGGAGGGCTCGCTGGAGCGCGTGGGGGAAGCGCGCGTGGGCCGGCTGTTGTTCGAGCTCACCGGCGCGCCGGACGCGGTGAGCCAGGCGCTGGCGTTCCTGCGTGAGCAGGGCCTGACGTCCGAGGAGGCGGCCCATGCCTGGTGAGCAGCTGGCGCGGGCGCTGTGGGTGGCGACCCTCGAGACGCTCTACATGACGTCGGTGGCCACGGTGCTGGTAGTGGTGCTGGGGCTGCCGCTGGGTGTGCTGCTGGTGCTCACGGACCGGGGCGGACTGTGGGAACGGCCGGCGCTGAACCGCGTGCTGGGCACGTTGGTCAACGTGGGGCGCTCGGTGCCGTTCATCATCTTGATGGTGGCCATCGTCCCGCTGACGCGGTTGCTGGTGGGGACGACCATCGGCACCACGGCGGCCATCGTCCCGCTGGTGGTCGCGGCGATTCCCTTCATGGGTCGGGTGGTGGAGCAGGGGCTGCGCGAGGTGGACGGAGGGCTGGTGGAGGCCGCCATCGCGATGGGCTCCACGCACCGGCGGGTCATCTTCCGGGTGCTGTTGCCGGAGGCCCTGCCGTCTCTCGTGCGCGGCATCGCGCTCGTGGTTATCAGCCTGCTCGGCTACAGCGCCATGGCGGGCGCCGTGGGCGGAGGTGGGCTGGGAGACCTGGCGGTGAAGTACGGCTACATGCGCTTCCGCACCGACGTCATGTTGGGCTGCCTCGCCGTGTTGCTGGCGCTGGTGCAGCTCGTCCAGTGGCTCGGTGACGGCCTGGCGTCCCGCTTCGACCACACCACGCAGCGTCCCAGCCGCGCACTCGAGTGAAATTTCCGCGCGGGTCTGCTGTTGGCCCGCGCCCCTCTCCCCTTCGGACATGCGGAACCCCCAGCCCATGAAGCCACCCGCGTCATTCCTGCTCATCCCCCTGGCCTTCGCGGCCGTCTCCGCCGCGTTGCTGGTGGGGACGGGCTGCAAGAAGTCGGAAGCCCCCGCCACCGGCGAGGCGCCTGGCATTCCCACCTTGAAGGTCGGCGTCAACCCGGTGCCCCATGGGGAGATTCTCCGCGCGGCGGTGCCCGTGGCCCTGCGCGACGGCGTGCGCGTGGAGGTGGTGGAGTTCACCGACTACGTGCAGCCCAACATCGCGCTGGCGGACCAGCAGCTCGACGCGAACTACTTCCAGCACGTGCCCTACCTGGAGCGCTTCGCCGAGGACCGGAAGCTGTCCTTGCGCAGCGCGGGCTCGGTGCACCTGGAGCCGCTGGCGCTGTACTCGACGAAGTTCCGTCAGCTCGCGGAGCTGCCCGAGGGCGCGCAGGTGACGATTCCCGCCGACCCGAGCAACGCGTCCCGCGCGCTGCACCTGCTCGCGGACCAGGGGCTGTTGCGGCTGCGCGAGGGAGCGGGCGCCGGCGCGACGTTGCAGGACGTGGTGGGCAATCCTCGCAAGCTGGAGCTGAGGGAGATCGACGCGGAGCAGCAGCCGCGCACGCTGCAGGACGTGGCCGCCGCCGTCATCAACGGCAACTACTTCCTGGAGGCGCAGAAGCACCTGAACCTGGACGCGAAGGTGCTGGCCCGCGAGTCCGCCACGCGCAACCCGTACGCCAACGTGCTCGTCGTGCGGAAGGGTGACGAGGGCCGCCCCGAGGTCCGCACGCTGCTCAAGGCCTTGCAGTCCCAGGAGGTGCGGCGGTTCATCGAGTCGAACTACGGCGGCGCGGTGGTGCCGGCGTTCTGATGGGACGAGCGAGCTACTCCGTGCGCTTGAAGTCGTCGGAGCGTACGCCGTAGCGCTTGAGCAACCGGTGGAGACTTTCGCGCTCCATGCCGGCGCGTTCGGCGGCGTGGGTGACGTTGCCTCCGAACTCCTGCATCAGCGCGGTGAGGTACTCGCGTGACACGGTGTCGCGCGCGCCGTCCACGGCCTCGCGGTAGGGCAGCTTCGCGAGGGACTCGGTCGTCGCGCGGACACCCGGGGCGGTGTTGGCCGCGCGGGGCGTGGTCAGCACTTCCGGTGGAAGCTCCTCGGGAGTGATTCGCGTGCCTTGCGCCACGGCCACCGCGCGCGCCACGGCATTCTCGAGCTGACGCACGTTCCCGGGCCACTCGTAGGTGGAGAGCGCGCGCAGCGCCTCGGGCGTGAAGCTGTCCACCTCGGGACGCCCGGCGCGGGCGAGGAAGTGCATCGCGAGCAGCGGGATGTCCTCGCGTCGCTCTCGCAGCGAGGGCAGGCGCACCGTCACCACGTTGAGGCGGTAGTAGAGGTCCTCGCGGAAGCGGCCCGCGGACACCTCGGCGGACAGGTCTCGATGCGTGGCGGCGACGACGCGCACGTCCACCTTCACCGGCGTGGTGGTGCCCACGCGGCGGACCTCCCGCTCCTGGAGCGCGCGGTTGAGCTTCACCTGCACCGGCAGCGGCAGGTCTCCAATCTCGTCGAGGAAGAGCGTGCCGCCGTGGGCCTCCTCGAAGAGACCGGGCTTGGCCACGGTGGCGCCGGTGAAGGCGCCCTTGGCGTGGCCGAAGAGTTCGCTCTCCACGAGCTCCGCAGGCAGCGCGCCGCAGTTCACCGCGACGAAGGGCTTCGAGGCGCGGGGGCTCTCGCGATGCACGGCGCGCGCGGCGAGTTCCTTGCCCGTGCCGGTCTCTCCGGTGAGGAGCACGGTGAGGTCCCTGGCGGCCACCTGGGACAAGAGGCCGTGCAGCGCGCGCATCGCGGGGCTCTCACCGAGCATGCCGTGGAGGCCGGGGGCCACCGCGAGGCGTGCCTTCAGGGACGAGACCTCACGGCCCTGGCGACGCTTCTCCAGCGCGCGGGCCACGACGAGCGCGACCTCGTCCGGGTCGAAGGGCTTGGAGAGGTAGTCGTAGGCGCCCTCCTTGATGGCCTCCACGGCCTTCGGGATGCTCGCGAAGGCGGTGACGAGAAGGACCTCTGTCTCGGGAGCGCGGCGCTTCACCTCGCGCAGCACGGCGAAGCCATCCGCGCCCGGCATCTGGATGTCGGTGACCACCACGTCGAAGTCGCGCGAGGCGAGACAGGCGAGGGCCTGCTCTCCATCCGCGGCCTCCGTCACGGCGTAGGCGTCTCCGAGCATGCGCGAGAACAGCTTGCGCATGTTCTCCTTGTCGTCGACGACGAGGACGGCGGGCTTGTTGGAGGAGCTCATGACATGGCCTCCCGCTCCGCGGACACGGGGGGCAGGCGGAGGGTGAAACGTGCGCCGCCGAGGGGACCGGTGTCGGCCTCGATGCGGCCGCCGTGGGCCTCGGCGATGGCCTGGCTCACGGCGAGGCCCAGTCCGGTGCCCGTGGACTTGGTGGTGAAGAAGGGTTCGAAGAGGCGACGTCGGTCCTCGGGCTTCACGCCCGGGCCGGAGTCGGAGACGGCCACGGTGGCGCCGCCATCCTGGGAGGGCGCGATTTGGACCTCGACGGTGCCGCCGTTTCCAGCGGCCTCGGCGGCGTTCTTCACGAGGTTGAGGAGCACCTGACGCAGTCGCGAGGGCTGCGCCCAGACATTCGCCGCGCCCTCCACGCGCACCTGGACCTGGCCGAGTCGCTCGGCTTCACGGAGGCGGGCCACGACGTCCTCACACGTCTCCCGCAGGGGGAGCTGCTCCACGGGGCCCTGGCCCGGACGGGACAGGTCGAGGAGTCCCTCGACAATCTGCTGACAGCGCACCGCCTCCTCCTCCACCACTTTCAGGTCCTCCGCGAGGGCGCCCTCCGCCTTGCGTTGGAGGATGCGCACATAGCCGAGGATGACGCCGAGCGGGTTGTTGATTTCGTGGGCGACGCCCGCGGCGAGCCGGCCCACGCTGGCGAGCTTCTCGTGTTGGACGAGCTGGGCCTGATGGGTGCGGAGGGCTTCGGTCATGCGGTTGAACTGCGCGGCGAGTCGGCCGAGCTCTCCGGGGTCGTCCTCGGGGATGCGGGTGTCGAGGTTGCCTTCGGCGAGCCGAGCTGCGCCCTCGGAGAGGCGGGCGACGGGGCGGGCGACGGAGTTGCCGATGTAGATGCCGACGCCGACGGCGAAGAGGGTGGCGCCGCCGAGCAGGAGCAGGGCCCAGCGGAAGCTGGTGTGCTCGACGGCGGCGACGTGCTCCTCGAACGAGCCGATGGAGGTGTCGAAGCGGCGCGCGAGGGCCTCGGCGCGGGCCTGGATGAGGGAGACGCGCTCGAGCGCACGGCCGTGGGCAGAGGTGACGGTGGCGTGGTCCTTAGCGAGGACAGCGGGGAGGAGGGTTTCCCGATAGAGGCGGTCCAGCGCGTCACCGTTCTCCTGGATGTCCGCCACCCAGGCGCGCTCCTCGGCGTCCTGAGCCTGCTCGCGGAGCTTGCGGGTGAGCTCCTCGACGCGGGCGCGCGACTCCTCGTGGAAGTGAACGTGGCTGGCGTTGCCGAGGATGATGGTGTGGGCCAGGTGGGCGTACTGGTCACGGACGGCGGTGGCGAGTTCGAGGGCTTCGCGGACACGGCCTCCGGCCTCGCGCAGCTCGTGGGAGCCATCGTGGATGTCCGCCAGCCGGGCGAGCGCGAAGCCCGAGGCCGCGGTGAACAGCGCCACCAACGCACCGAAGGCGAGCAGCAGCTTGCGAGTCGTGGAGCCGGAGGTCGGAAGCATCGCGCTCTATATAAGGGAGAGCGGGGTCGTGTGGGCGGGATGGATGTCGCGGCTCGAGGAGGGGCGTCGAGCATGCGGGCGCTCTCGCGGAGAGATTCTCCCTGTCGGCGCGTGCACAGTCTGAAGCATCCCACCCTTGAGGTCAGCTCCCGGACGGACCACCTGGGGTAGAATCCACGTGGTCGTTTCCTGCGCCGGGGGGGCACAGCGATGACGTGGCCGACCATCCGGGTCTGTGCGCTGTCCTGCGCCCTGCTGGGCTGTCCCGAGGTGCATCGGCGTGACGGGCTCGTGGACCGGGCCGCGCACAGGGACTCGCTGGAGAACATCCCCACGCGGTGCACCAGCAAGGAACGTGAGCTGTATTGCGGCGGCAAGGCACCGGACGACCCCGAGTGCATCCAGCACTGTGGTGAGCCCGAATGAACTGGCGCTCTTTCGCAGGCCTGATAGCCGCGCTGCTGCTTCCCCTGCCGCTCGTCCTTCTCTTCGCGAGCGCACTGCGCACCGAGCGCACGGAATCGATTCACGGTCGTCAGGTCAGCCCAATCCTCTCCGAGGAGGTTCGCGGTCAGCTCAGGACCTACCACCGCAACTGCCGGGACAGCTCCGGCTGCGTGCCCCCCCTCGGCTGCCTCATGGATGCGCGCGCGCATGCCCAGTACTGCGCCGACAGCCAGTGCCTCGCGGATTCGCAATGTCCAGACGGACAGATCTGCCAGCTCCTCGCAACGGAGGGCGATGGGCCCTTCGTCCGGCACTGTCTCCCTATCGGCCTCCGCGGCGAAGGCGAACCCTGCGTCAAAGTCCCAGCCACGCTCGAAGAGGCCTGTGCCCGTGGCCTGACCTGCGGCGGCCGAACCGGCTTCTGCGGACGTCCCTGCGCGCCCACCTCTCCCAACGACTGCGGCTCGGGCTTCTTCTGCGCGGACACGCCCCCTGTCCCCGTCTGTCTCCCTTCATGCGAGCAGATCACCTGCCCCGAAGGGCAGCACTGCATCCGGCACGAAGAAGGAGCCTCCGCTTGTGCTCACGTCTTGGGACCTCAGTGCCAGACCACCCCATGCCCTCACGGACAAACCTGTCGAGTCATCCAAGCGCCACAGCAGCCGGACCGCATCTGGTCCGAGTGTGAGCAGCGCTGCGGCGACCGCTTCCCTCCCTGCCCCGACGCCCAGGTCTGCGACGGCTGGTCCTGCAAACAGCCTTGCGACCCCAAGGGCCCCAACACCTGTGACGAGGGCTACCGCTGCTTCCAGCGTCGTCCCTCCAGCCCCTGGATCTGTCACCCCGACTGGTGACCCGAGTCATCAGGTGATGCCCGTCGTCATCGCACCGTGCTCACTCAGCACCGTGCACGAGCATCCCAAACCACTGATTTCCCACGGGAGGTAACGCCCCGCCCCGCGCGCTCCTGAGTGGCACAGCTCCTGCTCAATCCCCCCACAGGTCGCGCAACGCAGCGCCCGCCCCACTCCCCCGAGGCCGACATGTCCATCGCCATCCAGAACCGATCGCCCCTCCCGCGCACGTCCTGCCTCGAGCCCACCTCCTCCCTCCCCCAGTCCACTCCGACGCCCCGCGCCGGCAATGACGTCCAGCGCAAGCTCCAGGCCGACTCCTTCGAGCAGGGCGACCTCGCGAAGCTCCAGGCCCAACTGTCCCAGCTCCTCGGCGGACTCACGCAACAACTCCAGTCGCTCGGTGTCCAGGCCCCCGCGTCCCTCGGCGGTGAAGCACCTCCCGCACCCGCGAGCATCTCCGCCCAGAAGCCCTCCGCGCCCAGCCTCGCCGCCAAGACCGCCGAAGCCCCGCGCACCCACCCCACCAGCGACGCGGGCCCCGGTTTCGGCGCGCCCTCCGCCGGCTCCACCGTGCCCGCGCCCGTCGACCAGCCGTGGCTCGCCAAGAACAACGTCGGCTCGCCCTACAACAGCAACATCCAGTTCATCGACCCGGGCCAGAAGGACCAGTTCAAGTACACCAACACCTTCACCAACAGCACGAACCAGCCCCAGACCATCACCCTCTGGAACAAGACCGGCGAGCACGGCGGCCCCAACGACGGCCAGCACTTCGACAAGAGCACGCCCAAGACCTTCACCCTCCAGCCCGGCCAATCCCAGCTCGTCGCCTTCGACACCAACACCAGCGTCGCCTGGTGCGTCTCCAAGGACGGCACCGCCAACCCCAGCGCCAACTACGGACAGACCTGGGGCGAGGCCTCCTTCGGCCACGCCGCCACCGGCTGGAGCGGCTACGACACCAGCCAAATCAGCCCCGCCGGCCACCAGGGAAAGATGTCCATCTCCAACCAGGCCACCGGCGCCAAGGTGACAGAGGCCAACGCCTGGCAGACGCCCTCCGACAGCCCCGTCGGCCGCGACGTCGGCGTCCCCGCCGGCCCCCTCCACCTGTCCACCGTCTTCAGCTGAGCCGCGCCCTCGTCACCCAGGCAGCTTCGACAGGAACGACAGCAGCGCCGCGTTCACCTCCGCGGGCCGCTCCTGCGGCGCCCAGTGCCCCGCCTCCGGGATGACCCGCACCTCCGTCAACCCCGGCACCAGCGCCTTCATCGGCTCGAGCGGCGCCAACAGGCGCCCCGGGTCCTTCTCCCCCGTGATGAACAACGCGGGCTGCTCGATTCGCGCCGTCGCCAGCTCGGGCAGCTCCTCCCAGTCCCGGTCCATGTTCCGATAGCGATTCAAGCCGCCTCGGAAACCACTCCGCTCGAACTCCCCCGCGAAGTACGCGACGTCCTCCTCCGAGAGCCACGCCGGCAACGACGCGGGCGGCGGCGTGAGGAAGCCATCTCCAGGCTTCTTCGCACGCACCGCCCCCGCGCCCAGGTCGAAGCCCGGCTCCCCCGCCAGGATCGTGCGCATCGTCCGGGGCACGTCTGCCTCCAGCTCCGCCTCCGCGACGCCCGGCTCCTGGAAGTACAGGATGTAGAACCACTTCCCCGCGAACGCCCCCTGGAAGAGCTGCGTCGGAGGCATCGGCGTGCGGCCCAGGTGCGGCACGCTCATCCCGACCACCGCGCGGAAGCGCTCCGGATGCAGCGCCGCGCACGTCCACGCCATCGCCGAGCCCCAGTCGTTCCCCACCACCACCGCGCGCTCCTCGCCCAGCGCATCGAGCAGCCCCACCGCGTCGGCGACCAGCTGCTTCATGCTGTACGCCTCGACCGCCGCGGGCCTGTCGCTGCGCCCATAGCCTCGGATGTCGGGCGCCACGGCGTGATACCCCGCCGCCGCGAGCGCGATGAGCTGGTGCCGCCACGAGTACCAGGACTCCGGCCACCCATGCAGCAGCAACACCAGCGGCCCCGTCCCCGCCTCCGCGACGTGAAGCCGGATGCCGTTCGTCTCCAACGTGCGATGCGTGATGTCGCTCATGTCGACTCCTCCTTCGGTTCACTTCCGCCTCGGCGCCGAGGCCTTGGATGACTCGCGCGGACACGGCCGCCCTGCCCCGCCCACTCTTGCCGAGCAACACCCCCATGTCATTCCCCTTGCGCCCCCACCGGCCCGCGAGCATGAGAGCCCACAGGGGCGCCACCCGCGCCCGCTCCCGAGGAGTTCCTTCCGAATGACGACGCGCTTCAAGAACCTGGATGGCAGCGGCCCCCAGCCGTTCGGCACCGTCTTCAAGTGGGCAGTCGCCGACAAGCTCGCCGGCCGTCGCCGCAAGTCCCCCGACCACGCCCCCGTGCCTCGCGTGGAGCCGGACCTCACCCTGCTCCACACGCCCCCGGCGCCAGGTGAAGGCGCGCGGCTGACCTGGCTGGGCCACGCCAGCTGGCTCGTCCAGTTGGACGGCCTGTCGCTCCTCATCGACCCCGTGCTGCGCGACGCCATCAACGTGGTCATCCGCCGCAACGTCCCGCCCGGCGTTCCCATCGACCAGCTACCGCCCATCGCCACAAGCCTCGTCTCCCACAACCACTACGACCACCTGGACCTGCCCACCCTCCTCGACGTGGGCGCGCCCATCGTCACCGGCCTGGGCCATGCGCCCGTCTTCAAGGGCACGCGCCTGGGCGTCACCGAGCTCAACTGGTGGCAGTCCACGAAGGTCGGCCCCGTCACCGTGCACTTCGTCCCCGCCCAGCACTGGAGCCGCCGCGGCCTCAACGACGCCAACCAGATGCTCTGGGGCGGCTTCGTCGTGGAGGGCTCCACGGCCCGCGTCTACCACTCGGGCGACACCGCCTGGTTCGACGGCTTCGCCGACATCGGCAAGCGCTTCCCCGGGCTCGACGCCGCGCTGTTGCCTATTGGCGCGTACGACCCGGAGTGGTTCATGAGCCGCCAGCACATGAACCCCGAGGACGCGGCGCGCGCCTACGACGCGCTCGGCGCGAAGCGCTTCCTCGCGATGCACTGGGGCACCTTCAAGCTCACCGATGAGCCGCTCGACGAGCCGCCCCGCCGCCTGGACACCGAGTGGAACCGCCGGGGCTGGCCGCGCGAGGACCTGCACGTGTTGCCGGTGGGAGGAACGCTCACGGTGCGCGCCGGTTGAATCACACCGGAGCCTGTGCTGTGGAAAGCCCATGCTCCTCGCCACCGCCCTGTCCCTGGCGCTCACCCAGGCGCCGCCCCCCCTCACCACCGTGTCCGAGCAGAGCGGCTGGGTCCGCACCGGCCGCTACTCCGAGGTGGAGGCGCTCTGCCGCGCCTTCCCCAAGGCCTTCCCCGGCAAGGTGCGCTGCGACACCTTCGGCACCACGCCCGAGGGCAGGCCCATGCTCGCGCTCGTCGCCAGCGCCGACGGCGCCCTCACCCCCGCCGCGAACAAGAAGAAGAACCGCCCCGTCGTCTTCTTCCAGGGCGGCATCCACGCGGGCGAAATCGACGGCAAGGACGCGGGCTTCGCGCTGCTGCGCGACATCCTGTCCGGCAAGACGCTGCCCGGCGTGCTCAAGGGCGTCACCGCTGTCTTCGTCCCCGTCTTCAACGTGGACGGCCACGAGCGCTTCGCCCCCAACCACCGCCCCAACCAGGTGGGCCCCGAGGAGATGGGCTGGCGCGCCACCGCGTCGAACCTCAACCTCAACCGCGACTACGTCAAGGCCGAGGCCCCGGAGATGGTGGCCCTGCTGCGCTACCTCCACACGTGGGACGCGCTCGTGTACGCGGACCTGCACGTCACCGACGGCGCCAAGTTCCAGCCCGACGTCTCCGTCGGCATCGAGCCGCAGCAGTCGGGGCCCCAGGCCCTGCGCCCCCTGGGTGTGAAGCTGCGCGAGGAGCTCTTCCAGGAGCTGGAGAAGGAGGGCCACCAGCCGCTCGAGTTCTACCCGTCCTTCCTCGAGGACGACGACCCGGCCTCCGGCTTCGCCTACGGCGTCCCCACGCCGCGCTTCAGCCACGCCTACGCCGCCGCGCACCACCGCTTCGGCGTGCTGGTGGAGACCCACTCGTGGAAGCCCTACGCCGTGCGCGTGAAGGCCACGCGGGACGTCGTCGCGGGGCTGTTGCGCCTGGTCTCCCGGGACGGCGCCTCGCTGCTCGCCGCCGTGAAGGCCGCCGACGCCGAGGCCCAGGCCGGCAAGGTGCGCGACGTGGTGCTCGCGTGGAAGAGCACGAAGAAGAGCCGCGTCCTCCCCTTCAAGGGCTACGCCTACGAGCGCGGGCCGTCCGAGGTCTCCGGCCAGACGTGGATTCGCTACGACGACACGAAGCCGCAGGTGTGGAACGTGCCCTACTTCGACACCGTGGAGCCCGCGCTCACCGTGAGCATGCCCGCGGGCGGGTACGTGGTGCCGCCCGCCCACGCGGCCTGGGTCGCCGAGAAGCTCACCACCCACGGCCTCACCTTCCAGCGCCTCACGCGCGCCTCACCCGCCACCGACGTGGAGGTCTTCCGCGCCACCGAGCTGAAGTGGGGCACACAGTCCAACGAGGGACGCCAGACGCTGTCGGTCAAGGGCGCGTGGGAGAAGCAGTCGCGCGAGCTCCCCGCGGGCTCGCTGTACGTGCCCAGTGCCCAGCCCGGCGTGGAGCTGGTGGCGCACCTGTTCGAGCCCTCGGGCTCCGACTCACTGCTCGCGTGGGGCTTCTTCAACCCCCACTTCGAGCAGAAGGAATACATCGAGGACTACGTGCTGGAGCCCTTCGCCCGCGAGCTGCTGGCCAGGGACGCCGCCGTGAAGGCCGAGTGGGACGCGAAGCTCAAGGACCCGGCCTTCGCCAAGGACCCGCGCGCCCGGCTGCGCTTCTTCTACGAGCGCCACCCCGCCCGCGACACGCGGCTGCGCGTCTACCCCGTGGTGCGCACCGCCGCCGCGCCAACGGCCTCGCGCTGAGACACGACGGCCCCGGAGGCAGGTGAGCCTCCGGGGCCGGGGTACTTGCTTCGACCCGCTCCCGAGTCACCCCGGGAGCGGGCCACCTCCCACGCCGGCCCCCGCCTCACGACGAGGGGCCGACGCGCGGAGGGGCTGCATCAGCCGATGACGCCCTCGCAGGCGCAGAGGCTCGGGTTGCACACCGTGTTCGACGGGCAGCCGCCGCAGTCCGGCTTGCACGCGCACGAGCAGGACGCCGCGTCCGGCTGCGCGGTGGGGCCGCAGTTCAGCGTCGTCGTGTCACACGCGCAGGCGCACACGTTCGGGTCGAACTTGTAGCCCGCCGCGCACGTGGCCGTCTGGACGCACGAGCAGCTGCACGTCGCCGTGTTGCACGACTCGTACGTGCCGCACGTGCCACCGCAGTCCGGCGCGCACGTGAAGGAGCACACCGCCGGGTCCGTGTTGCAGACCTGGCCCGAGGCGCCGCCGCCGCCGCAGTCCGACGGGCACTCGCACTTGTCCGTGGTGCGGTTGCACGACAGCTTGCCGTCGCAGTAGTCGGCCTCGGTCGCGTCGTAGTACGGGTCATTGCGGCACGGGGGCGGCACGCCGTTGGGGTTCGTCGTGCGGTCGCTCCAGTAGCGGTAGGAGACCGCGGCCTGGGTGTTGTCCGCCTGCGGGCGGCAGCCACCGAAGAACGACAACGTGCGGTTGATGCCGTCCACGTCGAAGCCGTGGGTGCGGCTGCGCGGCAGGTCCGCCGGCGTGGGGCACGTGGTGGGGTTGGCCACCGCGCCCACGGACACCTTCACCGAGGCGCCGATGGGCGGCTGCTGCGTGCGGTGACCCACCGACGCGATGACGCTGTCCACGATGCCGTTGATGGTCGTGGTGATGGAGCCCGCGTTGCGGATGGAGCCCACCACGCCGCCCGTCGCCTGGATGATGTCCAGGTGCTTCGGGTTGCGCGGGTCCTCCTGCGGGTGGCACCAGGTAGACGTGTCGTTGGTGGCCAGCTCCGGCGGGCAGATGATGCCGTGGACCTGGATGACCTGCCCCAGCGGGTTCCTCGTGGCCGCCGTGGTGCCCGTGCCCTTGAAGTACTGCTCGAAGATGGCGATGGAATCCGTCGAGTAGTCATGCGTGTCCGTCAGGATGACGACCACCACCTTGGCGCCGGGGCGAACCTTGGACGGGGACGACGTCCCGTCCGGCGCGAGCGGGCCGTTGAGCGCGGCCCGGGCCGCGTCCATCGGCTTCTCGCTCCCCCAGCCCTCCACGTTCACCCAGCAGCCCTGGTTGTTCGAGCACGTCGTGGCAGGAGTGCCAGCCGGGATGGTGACCCCGGAGCACTGCCCCCCGCTGCACGTGCTGTCGCTCGTCAGCCAGGCGCGGAACTGGTTCATGTTCGTGGTGAAGCCGCGCACGACATTGCGGTTGGCGTGGTTGCTGGCCGTGGAGGTGTAGCTGGTGGTGACCATCGCCAGGCGCCAGTCCAACGTGGAGTTGGACAGCTTGTTCGCCACGGCGGTGGCCGCGTCGGCCAGCGACTGCTGCGAGTCGCGCATGGAGCCGGAGTCATCCACCACGAACAGGAAGTCCACCACCGCCGCGCGCGTGCTGAACAGCTCGCACTGCACCGCGTCCGCGTCACCGAACTGCGCCAGCGACGAGCCGCCCGCCGTGTCCGTCAGGGCGAACAGGCTGCCGTTCTCGTTGTAGCGGGACGTGGGGGTGATGGCGAGCACCACCAGCACGCTGTCGTTGGAGCGGTGGACGTACTGGCCCTGCAGGGTGAACGGACCGGTGATGCCCGCGGTGCCCGCGAGCGAGCCCGTGCTGTTGGGCACCATCGAGCGCACCAGCGTGTTGGTGAGGGCCTTCAGGTCCTGCGTGCCCGCCAGGGTGTAGCGCGCCGACAGCGCGGCGTAGCCATCCCAGGTGGTGAACGTCTGCGACACCTCGCGCGCCGCGGTGTTGAACGACGCGCCGCGGATGGCGGCCTCGTCGCCCGTGGGCGTGGTGGAGCCGCCCGCCTGGCCGCGCTTGTACGCAATCACCGTCACCTGCCGGGTGTCGTCCCAGCCGATGACGCCCACCGTGGAGCCCGCCACGGTGATGTTGGTGAGGTTGGCGTCCTTGAAGGTGGCCGGCAGCGCGAGCCGGATGTCCGCGCCGTTCTCCTCCTTGAAGGTCACCGGGCGCAGGTTCGACGCGCGGCACGCCTGGCCCGCGGGGGTGTTGGGCGCGCCGTCCGCCGGGTTGTTCGGGTCCAGCTCGCCCGGGTCCACCTGGCCGTTCTGGTTCGCGTCCTCGGCGCCGTCGGCGATGCCGTCACCGTCCGAGTCGGGGTTGTTGGGGTTGGTCGTGCTGGAGGGCTGCGCGTCGCCGGAGTAGCCGCAGTCCTTGCGGGGCGCGTTCGCCGTCGTCACGCCGCGCTCCAGGCCGTCGCGCAGACCATCGCCGTCCGTGTCCGGGTTGGTGGGGTCGGTCTCGTTGCCGTCCACCTTGCCGTTGCCGTTGGCGTCCTCGCCGAGGAAGCCATCGCGGCCCGGGCCGTCCTGCAGGCCGTCGCAGTCCGTGTCCGTCAGGCGCGGGTCGGTCTCGTTCGCGTCCACCTTGCCGTTCTTGTTCTCGTCCTCGACGCCGTCGGGCAGGCCGTCGCCGTCCGTGTCCGCCTTGTTCGGGTCCGTGCCGGTGGCGATCTCCACCGAGTCCGGGATGCCGTCGAAGTCCGCGTCGGGGATGGAGGCGGCGCAGTCGCGCACCTTCGGGTCCGTCTCACCGGGGTCCACCACGCCGTTGCGGTTGCGGTCCTCGTCGCCGTCCGCGCACGAGTCGCCGTCCGTGTCGGGCTTGAGCGGGTCGGTGCCCATCTGGATTTCCAACCCGTCCTGCAGGCCGTCGCCGTCGGTGTCGCGCTTGCGCGGGTCCGTCTCTCCGGGGCTCACCGTGCCGCTCTTGTTCGCGTCCTCCACGCCGTCGGGGATGCCGTCGCCGTCCGAGTCGATGGCGTTGGGGTCCGTCTCACCCGGGTCGCGGCGACCATTGCGGTTGGTGTCCTCCAGACCGTCCGGGATTCCGTCGCCGTCCGTGTCCGCCTTCACGGGGGAGGTGCGCGAGTCCGGGTCCAGGTCCGCGCGGAAGGAGCAGTTCGGATCAATGCTGCTGGTGCGGCCGACCTCGACGCCGTCACGGATTCCGTCGCCGTCGGTGTCACGCAGGCCCGGGTCCGTCTTCAACCCACCGGGATAGACGTTGGCGAACTCCTCCGCGTCCGTCAGGCCGTCGCAGTCGGAGTCCTTGGTCGGGTTCTTCGTGTCGTTCACATCCGTGGGAACACGACCCGGGTCCGGGTCCGGGTCCGGCTCGACGCCCGCGTCCTCCGGCGGCGGCGGGCCCGCATCCGTGCCACTGTCCGGGTTGTTCGTCCCGCCATCGTCTGTGTTGTCGGGAGGGTTGGGGTCGGGGTCAGATCCACCGCAGCCGGCCAGCAACGAAGCTGACACGAGCACGCAGGCGATGAGCCGGGTGAGGGGCTTGCGCATCATTCGACTCCAGGGCCCTGACTCCGGGGGGGTATTGGATGAGCCAGGGGGAATCCGAAGTCTATGAAGAGTCGGGCCCTCGGGTCAGCGTCTATTCCCCTGCGTACGAGTTTACCGTCGCTCTTCGTATGCTCTCTGTTCACCGTCATGGACGGATTGCCGCGTGACTGTTTGCGAACAGTGTTCGCGCCCTGGGAGGCGTCGGTTATCGTCTCTTTCGTGCCTGTCTTCGGTCTCGCGGCGTTGTGGAATGGAAGGGCCTCGCCCGAGCTCGCGGCGGCGGTGGTGGAGGGCTTGGGCAAGCTGTTGCCTACCGCGCAATCGATGCAGCTCGTGGTGGCGATGCAGGCCGAACAGGCCGGCGTGGAGCTGAAGGTGGAAGCGCCGGGCTATCCGCGCGCGTCCGTCGAGCAGCTCGCGGATGAGGTGAAGAAGAGCGGCGGGACGTTCGTGGAGTTGTGGCGTCTGCCCAAGGCGGAGCGGGATGCGTTCCGCAACACCACCTTCGCGAAGGGGCGCACGTTCGGAGGCGACGAGCGCGCCCTGGCGGCGCGCACGCTGGCGCAGCACGTGAGCGCGCTGGCGACGCGGCCGGAGCCCGCCGCGGAGCCCGCGACGCCCCCCGCGCCCGCGCCCGTCGCGACGCCGGAGTCGGAGGAGGACCCGCGCAAGGTGCCCGCGGCGCCGCCGGGCAGCCCGCAGCGGCGGGGACGGCGCTTCGCGGTGCGGCTGGAGCTGGCGTTCCGCACGGAGCTGGACTTCGTGCGCGAGCACGCGCTCAACATCTCCAACGGCGGGTTGTTCGTGCGCACCGCGCACCGGCCTCCTCCCGACAGCGTCGTCACGGTGGACGTGACGTTGCCCAACGGCGAGCACCTGCAGGGCGAGGCGGTGGTGGTGCACGTGGTGGATGACCCGTACAACGGCGGCGTGGGACTGGCGTTCCTGAGCGACGACGCCACCTTCTCGCGGACGCTCGACGGCTATCTGGCGAGCCTGGTGGGCGGAGCGGGATAGGGCATGGACGTGGGGGGAGAAGAGCACTGGCCGCGCGACTGTGGTCGCTTCGAGCTGCTGTCGCGCCTGGGGCGCGGCGGGATGGCGGAGGTGTTCCTGGCGCGGGTGAAGGAGGGGCCGCGCGCGGGGGAGCAGGTGGCCCTCAAGCGCGTGCGTCCCGAGCGCGCGCATGACGACGAGGCGCACGAGCAGCTGCTCCATGAGGCGGAGCTGGCCAGGTGCCTGCGCCATCCGCACATCGTCGGCTTCGTCGAGTACGGGGAGCTTCGCGACGGCGGCTATCTGGCGCTGGAGCTGGTGGAGGGGCCGGACCTGGGGCGGGTGCTGGCGCAGTGCCGCAAGCGGCGCATCGAGCTGCCCATCGACATCTCGGTGCTCATCGTCCGGCAGGTGTTGGAGGCGCTGGCGCATGCGCACCAGGCGACGAGCACCACGGGGCGTCCGCTGGGCGTGGTGCACTGTGACGTGTCGCCGCACAACGTGCTGCTGTCGCGGACCGGTGAGGTGAAGCTGGCGGACTTCGGCGTGGCGCGCTCGCGGGCGGGGATGACGCTGGACGCCCGGCGGCTGGGCAAGCAGCACTACCGCTCGCCGGAGCTGCTCGCGGGCGAGGTGTCCGTGGCGGTGGACCTGTGGGCCACGGCGGTGTTGCTGTACGAGCTCTTGTCGTTGGAGTCGCCCTTCCCCTCCGGGCCAGGAGAGGAAGTGGAGTCCGCCATCCGGGGCGCGCGGGTGAAGCCCGTGCGGCTGCATGTGCCGGAGGTGTCGGACGCGCTCGCGTTGGTGTTGGACCGGGCGCTGGCGCCCCACCCCGCGCAGCGCTTCGGCTCCGCGGAGCAGTTCGCGCGGGCGCTGTCCTCGCTGACGGATGACCGCGTGGCCACGCCCCTGGCCGTGGCCGCCGTGGTGCGCGGCCTCATGGGCCCGGGGGCTTGAGGGCTCAACGCCCGGTTACTGCAAGGGCAGCGTTCCCTGTGGCGTCCCCGAGCGTCCCACGTCGACGATTCGCTTGAGGAAGCGCTCACGCTGGGCGGCGTCATCCACGTTGATGACCCAGTCCGCGGCCTTCGACAGCACCAGCTCCGCGGCGCCGACAGCGGCCTGATGGCCTCGCGTCATCACGTAGGCGATGAACAGGGGGCGCTTGTCCAGGTTCGCGCTCCGGAACAGCTCGCGGAAGGCGAGGAACTCCTGGCTGATGTCTCGCAGGTCCTCTTCGAGCTGCGAGCGAGTCCCGACGATGGGCTCCATCAACAGCAGTTCCTGTCGCCCCTCGACGAACTGCGAAATCTCCTGGGCCGCTTTCGCATGCGTACTCGGCAGGAGGCTGGGTGAGTAGCGCCGCTGGACGAACTGGCCCACCTGCCACTGCTCGAGGAAGCGTTGCCCCAGCGTGTCCCGGTGAGGTCCTCGTGGCACGGTCTCGCGGGCATCAGCCTCGTTCGCGGGCTTCTGGGGGAGCAGATGCTTCTCCACCCAGGCGCGAGGATTCGTCACCTCCTGGGGCAGCAGAAGCTCCTCTCCGAGCCGGGCCAGCGGGCTGACCTCTCCCGAGGGGAGGTCGAAGCGCGTGGGGCTGGCCAGCGCATCGAGGATGGCCAGCATTGCGAAGTGCGACTTGCGTCCGCCGATACAGCCGGGCGCGGGCAGCCACGGGGAGCGCGCGAACTCCACCCGGGCTCCGCTCTCCACGAGCGCACCAATGGTGACCTTCGCCCCCGAGAAGGGGTCCGGCACGTAATGTACGAGACGGATGCGAGTCATCACCGGATTGCTCCAACCACCTGGATGTAGCGCTCGACGAGCTGTGTGGCCTGCTCCATGCGCCTGGAGAGCGCCGAGAACAGTAGGTCGCTGCCCGACTCCCCGACAAGCATGCAGCTTTGCTGGACGCATTGCCGCAACATGACGGAGCCCGCCAGCTCGGCTGCCCTCTTCGCGGCCTTGTAGGCGCCAACCTCCAGCAGCCCTACAGGAAGGCCCCGGGCCAGATTGGGCTTTTCTGGAATCGACAGGCCCGCATCGGAGAAGTCCTGGGGATAGCCCACCAGCGAAGCCCCAGCGTCGATGGCCCACGCCCAGACGTCCAGCTCATCCCCCATCGAGGTCAGGAGGATGTTCTTCGCATGGCGGTCATGGTTGTGGATGAGCGCATCGAGCGTGAGCATGGCCCCGAGTCCTTCCAGGTTCTTGACGAAGTGCGCGTGCGCACCATTCCAGTGCAGCGGCGAGGAAATCAGCGCGCTGAGCCACCCCACCTCCGTGCCCGGGCCCTTGAAGAAAGCCCCGTGAGGCTGCGGAACCCCCAGCGCGTTGCCCAGGTACCAGCCGACGAGCTCCGCCAGCAGTTCCTGCCAGCCCATGTCGACCTTGCGCACCCAGGGACGGCCGAGCGGGTCCTTGAAATAGTCCGCCCCGCTGGTGTGCTCCACTTCGACATGGGCGACATGCATGCCGCCCGTGACGGTCTCGAAGCACACCTCGACGCCGGCATCCCCGAGGAGGTCTTTCGACTCGCGCATCTGCCCCACCCCCATGGAAACAGCCCACCACCAGGACTCACGCGAGTCGGCGCACCTCGGCGAACGGAATCCCCAGGTCGCCCTCCACCACCAGTCGGCTGCGGCCGCCGCCCTGCTTCACCACGCGCACCTGGACGCCGATGCGCTCGGCCAGCCCCGAGACGTGGGAGATGATGCCCACCTGTCGGCCCGTCGCCTGGAGCGCGTCCAACGTCGCCAGCGCCACCTCCAGCGTCTCCGGGTCCAACGTCCCGAAGCCCTCGTCGATGAAGAGCGTCTCCACCTGCGTCGTCTCCGACGACAGGGAGGCCAGCCCCAACGCGAGCGCCAGTGACACGAGGAAGCTCTCGCCTCCAGACAGGCTCGCCACGCCGCGCACCTCGTCGCCCATGTCCCCGTCCACCACCTGCAGGTCCAGGTCGTGCCCCGGTACCCGCATCAGGCGATACCGTCGCGCCAGCTCCTGAAGATGCGCGTTGGCGTGGAGCAACAACGCGTCCAGCGTCAGGCTCTGCGCGAAGACCTTGAAGCGCTTGCCGTCATGCGAGCCGATGAGGTCTCCCAACACCTTCCACACCTCACCCGCCCGCCGCAGCTCCGCCAGCGCCTGCGCCTCGCTGCCGTGACGCGCCCGCGCCGCGTCGTCCGCCTCCAGCTTCGCGCGCAACATCGCCTCCGCCCGACGACGGACCTCCACGTCGTCGCGCAACTGCGCCCGCGCCGCGGAGGCCTCCTCCTCCGACAGGCTCGGCGGTCCACCCTGCTCGTGGGCCGTGTGACGCTCCCGCCGCTCGTCGCGCACCGCGCGGGCCTGGGCCTGCGCCTCGCGAAGCACCGACAGCGCCCGGGCCTCCGCCTCACACCAGGCCGCGTCGTGCGCGAGCAGCGCCTTCACCACGTCCAGCGAGAGGCCCTGCGCCGACAGCCTCCGCTCGAGTTCCATCCGCGCGGCCTCGCGCGCTTCCAGTGCGCTCGCGAGGCCGCGCACGGCGTCCTCCAGGCGCGCCAGGGTGACGCTCTCCGCCTGTCGTGAGGACTCGGCCGCCACCCACGCCTGCTCGTATGCGGCCATGGCGGCGTCCAGCTTCGCTCGCAGCTCCGCGCGGACCTCCTGCGTCGGACGGCCGCCGAGCAGCGCCGCGCGGGCCCGGGTCGCGTCCGCGCGCGCCTGCTCCTTGAGCGCCGCCCGGGCCGCGTCGTCCTCGACGCGCCGGGTGCTCGCCTCCAACTGTCCCTGCGCGCGCGCCCGCTGCTCCTGCTCCTGCTTCTCGAGGGCCTTCGCATCCTCGACGAGCTTCTCCCGCTCCTTCCACATGGAGACGCGCTTGCCGCACTTCTGACGGAAGTCCGCGGGCGCCGCCTCCAGCTTCGCTTCCCACCCCACGTCGGACGCGAAGATGGGCCCCACGTCCGCGAGCACCTGACGCACCACCACGTCGGCGGCCTCGACTCGCGCCAATCCCTCACGCAGCGCGCTCTCCGCTCGCGTGAAGGCTTCTTCCGCGCGGCGAAGCGCATCGACGGCGACCTCGCGGCGGGAGCGCTGCGTCTCGAGCGCCGCGCGGGCCTCGCGCGCCGCGCGCTCCAGGCCTTCCGCGGCCTCCTCCTCCGACTTCAATGCAGCGAGCCGCGCCTGGACTCGCGCGACCGTGGACTCCAGCCAGGTCCCGGCCTCGACCGAGGCGCCTGCCTCCGGAGGCATCGCCGCGCCGGACGGCTCGGTGGACGACGAGCCTTCAACCGGAGACCCGTCGCGCAATGGCTCAACTCGCCGCCACTGCTCACGACCGCGCCCCCAGGCCGCGCCGTGCTCCGCGCACTGGGCCTTCGCGCTGTCACGCCGCGACTCGGACTGGGACATCCGCGCTCGCGCCTCGGCCTGCCTCGCGCTCGCCGCCACCTCCGCTCGCGAGCACTCGGCCCGCTCGGACTCCAGCGTCTCCACGCGCGTGGCCGACTGCGCCACCAGCCCGTCGAGCGCCGGCAGCTCGTGCCGATACGGATGCTCGGTCGCGCCACACAGCGGACACGCCTCGCCCTCGCGCAAGAGCGCCCGCTGCGCCGCGTGGCCCTGCGTGGCCTGCGCCACCGACAGCGCCCGCCGCGCCTCCTTCAGCGCCGCGTCACCCTCCAGCCGACGCTCCGCCGCCTGCCGCACCTCCGCCGACGCGGCCTCCACCTCCCCACGCGCCGCCACCGCCTCCTGCTCCGCCCGTCGAGCCTCCGACTCCGCCGAGCACAAACCCTGTCGCGCCGACTCCAGCGCCCGCAGCGCCTCCCGCCTCGCCAGCAGCGACTCGCGCAGCACGCGCCGCTCCACCGCCGTGCCCTCTCCCAACGCGGCCTCGGCATGCGTCGCCGCCGCCTGGGCCCGCGCCTCGGCCTCCGCCGCCGCGTCCCGCTCCCGCGTCCTCAGTCGCGTGGACTCCCGCAGCCGCTCCACCTCCGCGCGCTGCGTCTCCACCTGCGTCCGCGCCGCGCTCCCCTCCCCCAGCGCCACCTCGTACCGCTCCAGCTCCCGCTGCCAGCGCGGCCACTCCTTCGCCAACGCCTCCCAGTGGGCCTTCTCCACCAACCACGCCCGCGCCGCTTCCCCCTTCGCCCGCGCCTCCTCCTCCCGCGCCGCGACCTGCTCCAACGTCCCCCGCGCCTTCGCCTCCTCCTCCCGCGACGCCTTCGCCCGCACCCGCGCCTCGTCCGCGTCGCGCGCCGTCGCCTCACACCGCGCATCCAGCGCCGCCGCCTCCTCCAACGCCGGAGTCGCCTCCTCCTGCGCCGTCCGAGCCGCCGCCCGCGCCTCCTCCGCCCCCTTCAACACCCCCACCGCCTGGAAGGCCCGAGCCCTCGCCGCTTCCACCTCCTCCGCGCGCGCTCGCCGGGCCGCCTCCGCGTCCTCCCATCGCCGCCCCGCGACCTCCGCCGCCGTCACCACCTCCCGGAACGACTCCGCCGCGCGCACCTCCTCCAACTTCCTCGCCCGTGGCGCCGCCTCCTCCAGCGCCTGCGCCGCCCGGACCTCCTTCTCCTCCGCCTCTCGAAACGCCCGCACCAACGCCGAGCGCTCCGCATGCCACGCCGCCGCGCCTTCCGCCTGCTGGAGCCGCGTCTCCACCTCCGCCCGCGCGCGCGCCTCGTCGACGAGCCGCTCCTCCGCCGCCCCGCGCTCCTGTGCCTCCATCAGCACAATCGCCGCCAGCCCCTGCTCCCGCTTCGCCAGCGCCTCCTGCTCCGCCTTGTTCTTCTCGTGCGCGCGGATGGACAGCCGGCTGTACACCTCCGTGCCCGTCATCCGCTCCAGCAGCTCCGCGCGCTCGCTCGCGTCCGCCTTCAAGAAGGCCGCGAACTCTCCCTGCGCGAGCAACGCCGAGCGGCGGAACTGGTCGAACGACAGCCCCAGCCGCTCCTGGATGGCCACCAGCACCTCGCTTTTGGTGCGGCCGAACTGCTGCCCCGAGGCCACCTCCGTCAGGCTCATCTCCTGCGGCCGGAACCGGCCCTCCGCCCGCCCGCGCGCCCGCCACACGTTCCACCGCGCCCGGTAGCGCTTGCCGTCCTTCCCCTGGAAGTCCACCTCCGCGAAGCCCTCGGCCGCGCCCCGCCGCAACATGCCGCGCACGTCGTACGCCGACAGCCGCGCCTCCTCCTCCTCGTCCGCGCGCCCCACCGGCACGCCGCCCCGTCCCCCCAACCTCGGCGTCCGGTCGAACAACGCCAGACACAGCGCATCCAGGAGCGTGCTCTTGCCAGCCCCCGTCGCACCTGTAATCGCGAACAGCCCCAGCCGGTCGAGCGGAGGCCGGTCCAGCTCCAGCTCGAAGTTCCCCGCGAAGCTCGTCAGGTTGCTGCCCCGGATGCCGAGGACCTTCATGACGCGTCCTCCTGCACCTGCGTCAGCAGCGTGTGGAACGCCTCCAACAACCCCTCCGTGGGAGGCTCCTCGTAGTCACGCGCATACCGCGCCCGGAACACGTCCTCCGGCGTGCGCTCACGGAGCGACAGCCCCGGCCGCGCCTCCGCCAGCGCGCCGCCTGTCCCCGTGTACGCGGGCGTCAGCTTCACCAGCCGCGCCGCGCGTCCCTCGAGCGCCTTCTCCACCTTCAGGCGCAGCGCCGGCTCGGGCCGGGGCAACGAGACGCACACCTCCAGGTAGGGACGCCGCCAGTCCGGCACGCCCTCCTCCATCGCCGGCAGCGCCTCCAGCAACCCCACCACCTCCTCGAGCGTCGCCGCGTCCCGCGCGGGCACCCGCACCATCTCCGCCCGACGCGGCACCGGCACCGACTCCACGCCCTCCAGCACCCCGTCCTTCAACTCCACCACCAACACCTGATGGCGATAGTTCGCCTCCGACAGCGACAAGGGCAACGGAGAGCCGCTGTAGCGAACGCCCTCGCGTCCCCCCACGCGCTGCGCCTTGTGCAGGTGCCCCAGCGCCGCGTACGCGACGTCCTCGGGGAACAGCTCCACGGGCAGCGCGTGCTGATTGCCGCCGAGAATCTTCCGCTCGCTGAGCTCCGACAGCTCCGAGCCCGTCATGTAGCAGTGCCCCATGGCCACCAGCGCCTGCCCCGGCCGACGCCGGAGCCGCGCCGCCTCCAGCACCTCCTCGTACACCGCCCTCACCCCCGCCACGAGCCGGTCCCCGACCTCCTCACGCACCGGCGGCAGGTCCGAGGGCCGCAGGTACGGCACCGCCGCCACCCACGCGCCCACGTGCCCCTTCGCGTCGTGCACCGGCACCAGCAGCCGCTCCAAATCCAAGACCCCACCCGCGCGCGGCAGCCCACCCACCACCTTCACGCCCAACGCCGCGAACAGCGGGTCCGGCGCATCCAGGCGCGCGGCCGAGTCGTGGTTGCCACCGATGACCACCACGTCCAGCCGGGGCAGCCGCCGGCGCGCCTTCGCGATGAACTGGTACCACGCGGCCTGGGCCTCGGCGCTGGGGTTGGCGGTGTCGAAGATGTCGCCGGCCACCAGCAGCGCGTCCACCGCCTGGGCCTCCAGCGTGTCCAGCAGCCACTCCAGGAACGCGCCGTGCTCCGCCTCGCGCGAGACGTCGTACAGCGTGTGTCCCAGATGCCAGTCCGACGTGTGCAGCAAGCGCATCCCGCGTTCACCCTCCCTCACCCACGGCACTCGGGCTGGCCGGCAGCCTCCTTCAGGGAAGCCATCCGCTCCAAGCGCCGGGCGCCTGCTCCCTTACACGCTCCCTCTGACATGTGCCCAGGCCGCTGCAATTCCAGGGGGTTGCCGAGCCACCCGGCCCCGCGAGTCTGGAAGACACGGAAGAACCCGCTGGGGGAGACTGGCCCGACAGGTCCCGGACGGAGATGCTTCGCGCCATGTCCTCCGAGCACGCCCCGTACCTCATGCTCGCGCTGATGGTGCTCATCGCCCTCGGCATCATCGTCCTGGGAGCCCGGGAGAAGCGCCAGCAGCGGCAGGCCTGGCGCATCTTCGCCACCCGTCAGGGCTGGACCTTCAGCCAGGCCAGTGACGTCCTCGAGGTGCAGGGGCTCTACCGCGAGCAGCAGCTCTCCCTGCTCACCGAGAAGCACGGCACCGGCAAGAGCGCCCGCTTCGTCACGGTGCTGCGCCTGGAGCTGACCGACGCCCTGCCCCAGGAGCTCCAGCTCGAGACGGAGACCGTCGGCGACAAGTTCCTCAAGCTCTTCGGCAAGGTGGACGAGGAGGTGGGCGACGCGGCGCTGGACGCGGCCCTGAACCTGCGCGACCTCTCCCCCAGGACCCGGGAGCTGCTCCTGACACCGTCCCTGCGCGAGCCCCTGCTGCGCGCCCACCGGCACTACCACCGCCTCTCCATCATCGCGGGGATGCTGGAGGTGGCGGAGGAGGGCGTGCCCACCTCTCCTGAGGACCTCGAGGCCCTCGTCGCTCCCGCGCTCGCCCTGGCGGACGCCCTGCATCTGTCCACCGGGCAAGCGCTCCCACCGCACTCGCGACGACGCGCTCAGTCCTGACGACGCCTGCGGCGCATCAGCGCCAGCGCCGTCAGCGCGGCCCACGCCAGCGAGCCCACCGGCGCGCTGCCGCACGAGCAGCCACTGTCCTCATCCGAGTCCGGCGGGCTCATCCCGCCATCGGAGCCCGTGCCTCCGTCCAGCCCCGTCCCCGCATCCGGCTGTGAGCCCGCGTCGGGCTCCTGCTGCGGGACCAGCGTGCAGTCGCCCTCGCCCACGCACACCTTCACCTCGACCTGGTGCCGCTGTCCCGAGGTGTCCACCACGGCGAAGCGCACCAGGTGTCCCCCGGGCGAAAGGTCCGTCGTGTCCCAGCGGTTGTGCTCGCCGCCGAAGTGGAAGTGGTTGTCCGTGCGCTCGTCGACGTAGCGCTGCACACCGTCCACGAAGAACTCCGCGCGCGTGCAGCCCACATCATCCTGGCAGTCACCGTAGAACTCGGCGCCCGCGCCGGACACACGCTCGTCCACGGTGGGACGCGTGAGGACGGCGACCGGCGCGTCGTCCTGCTTCACGGTGACGGTGAAGGACTGCGTCGCCTCGGGCGCCACGTTGTTGGCCACGCGCACCGTGACGGCCTCGCCCGTGGTCGACACCGCGGTGGGCGTCCAGGTGATGAGGCCCGTGGCCGCGTCGATGGACATGCCCGTCGGCGCGGTGGTGAGCGAGTACGTCGCCGCGGGCCGGGCCCTCGCCTCCACGTCATAGCGATACACATTGCCCACCACGGCCTGCGCCGGCGCGGTGGAGGTGATGATGGGGGCCAGGTCCTCGTCGTCCACCTCCGTCGCCGTCACGGTGCGCGCGTCCAACCCCGAGCCCACCACCGAGAAGAGCGCGACGCCGTCCTGGTTGTCCGCGTCGGCGGCGGCCCGCAGCGTCACCGTCTGGGGCGCGTTCCAGTTGCTCGCGTTGAAGATGAGCGAGCCCCCCGACTCCACGGTGAGGTCCGCATCGCCCGAGGCGCGGCTGACGGTGACGGTGACGGTGCGCGAGGGCTGGCGCGTCAGCGACACGTCGAACGTGGCCGTGCCGGCCTCGGGGACCGCGACGTTGCTCGAGGAGAGCACCAGCTGCGCGGAGTTGTCCTCGATGGTGGTCGCCAGCACGGACTCGGACGTCAGGCCGCTCGACGCCACGGTGAAGGTGGCGGTGTCCACCTCGTTGTCCGCGTCCTCCAGGGCGTCAATCGTCACCACGCGAGGCGTGCTCCAGTCCCGCGGCGTGAAGGTGAACGTCGCCACGCCGGACACGCGCAGGTCCGAGCTGCCACCCGGCGCGCGGAACACGTCGACCACCACGGACGTCGTGGGAGCCTCCGCCAGGCCCACCGTGAACGTCGCCTTCCCACCCTCCATCACGCGCGGGTACAGGTTCGTCACCACCAGGCGCTGACCCGTGGTGGTGGGGACGATGCGGCGCAGACGCCCACCCGAGACACCGATGGTGTACAGCGCGCCGTCCGGCCCCACCGAGGCATCCACGTACGACGTGAAGCTGGTCCCCCAGATGTCCACCGTCGCCACGGTGTTGTCCTGGGCCAGCGTGGCGCGCATGAAGGTGGATTCGTTGTAGTCGCCGAAGAAGTAGTTGCCGCGGTACTCCGGCGGAAAGAGCGTGGCGTCGTAGAACACGCCGCCGTTCATGCAGCCACCCAGCCGCTGGGTCTTCGCGGTGCCGCCGCCACTCGTGGCATCCGGCAGGCCCGGCTGCGCGACAGCCACAGTGGTCACGCTGGGGACGCTCGCGACGTAGAAGTCCCCGTTGAACGAGGCATCGCCCACCCCTTCGAGCGTGAGCTTCTCGCCCTTGCGGAAGCCGTGATTGCCCGTGGTGGTGAAGGTGGTGACGCCGCCCGTGCGCGCGGCCCCGGTGGCCGTGAGGGTGCGGGTGTCGAAGCCGTTGGTGCGGTACTTGATGACCGGGGTGATGTAGTCGTTGCCGGCCGGCTGGTTGTTCTCGTAGTCGTTGTAGCCGGCGTGCCCGCGCCGGGGCACCACGAAGGTCTGCTCGTAGCCGGTGCCCACCACGTTGACCCACAGCTGGCCGGTGCTCGGCTGGAACGTCAGCGTGAACGGATTGCGGAAGCCGCGCGCCCAGATGTACTCGTTGTTCGGACCGACGCCATCGTTGAACGGGTTGTCGTTGACCGGCGTGCCGTCACGGTTCGCCCGGCCCACCTTCGCCGCCAGCGACGTCAGGTCCGCGTCCACGCCCGTGCCGTTGCCCAGGTCACCAATCGCGAAGTACAGCTTGCCGTCCGGACCGAAGCCGATGCCGCCGCCATCGTGGTTCTCTCCACGGGTCGGCAGCCGCGAGACAAGCACCGTGCGCGCCGTGCCCACGCCGTTGACGTCCGTGTAGCGGACGATCTGCTGCTCCGTCGGGGACACGGTGACGAAGACATAGACGTAGCGGTTGGCCACGTAGTTCGGGTCGAACGCGATGCCGATGACACCGCACTCGCTGTTGGTGTGGACCGCGGGCTCCGTCGCGAACAGGCGCGTCACCAGCGTGGTGTTCCCCGGCTGCGTCTCCGGGAGGCCGTCCTTCAACGAGACGACCCGGATGGGACCGTTCTTGAGGGTGATGAACAGGCGGCCCGAGCCATCCGGCGCCCACGCCATCCCCGTCGCCTGACTCAAATCATTGGAGGTGTAGACAGTCTCGACGAAACCCGAGGGGACCGCGGCCCAGACGGGCGCCGCCAGGAGCAGGAGCAGGGGGACGAGTTGGCGCATGACGCGGGAAGATACCGCACCCGTCGTGCAGACCTGCTCGGTCATCCAGACGCAGGACACCCGAGCACTCCGCCCCACCGAATCCTTTCAGCGAGGCTGTGCCATCCAACCCCGGGCGGTGCCATCCACCTACCAGTCGGTCCCGGTGACGCGATACATGACGGCCGAGCTCAACGGACAGTCGAACAGTCTCTCGAAAGCGCGGGCGCGCGAGAGCAGCAGGCGCTCGGCGGGGCTGTGCTTGCGCACACTCACCCAGCGCGGCGACAGCGCGCGCAGTCGGTCGAGATACACCCCGTCGTTCCCCTCGTGATTCACGTACTCGACGCGGTTGCGCAAATCCCACGTCCAGTACTCACCGAGGAACGACGTGGCGCTGTCGTACGCCACCACGTCACCGGGCCGCAGCTCCCGCTCACGCAGGCGCGCCGCCTCCGGCGTCCACAGCCAGCCCATGCGCATGCGCACCCGGTCCTCGTCGCGCAGGGACGGGTCCGCGCGGCGCCCCATCGTGGGCAGCACCTGATACCCCACCGAGGCCTTCGCATAGGACGCCACGCAGAGGAACGCCGCGAGCGCGGACAAGAGGACCTGGAGGTAGCGCGTCCCCACCTGACGGTGCAGCACCGCGAAGGCGACGAGCCCCGCCGCGGGCAGTCCCAGCGTGAAGCGCCCCCACCACGCCGCGGGCACCAGCACGGACAGGCCCGCGAGCAACGGCAGCGCGAGCCGCGACAGTCGCTCCCGACTGAACACCGCCGTGGCGCTCACCCACAGGAGCGCGGGCAGCAGGAGGTACGGGAAGAGCCAGCCGAAGGCGCGCTCGCGCACGTCCGGCCAGTACATGCCCTCCGGCGCGGTCCAGCTGCGCACCATGCGCTCGAAGGCGCCGGGCGCGCCGAAGAAGGCGGGAGGGCCCGCGATCTCCTCCGCGCCGATGGGCCCCTCGAGCTCATGCCCGAGCACCTTCATGCGCGCGGGCCAGAAGGGGTTGCCCGTGCGGACCGAGTTCTCCACGTACGTGGGCGCCCCCATCCACAAGAGCAGGAGCAGCGCGAGCCCCGTCTGCCCCAGCACCCGCCCTCGCGCCCCCTTCGCCGCGCGCAGCACGAGCACGCCCCTGACGAGCAGCAGCGGCGACACGAGCGCGAGGTGGAAGAGCCCCGTCACCTTGGTGCCCGCGTACAGGCCGAGCGCCAGCAGCGTCAGCGTGCGCGCGGTGGGGCTCCAGTCGCGCTCGGTGAGGAAGTAGAAGGCCGTGATGAACAGCGCGCCCGCGACGACGTCCGCGTGCGTGGTGTGGAGCTGGAGGGCCACCGCGGGCAGGGCCAGCCACATCGCGCCCAGCGACGCGGACAGCGCGGGGCTGGCGCTCGCGCGACGACAGAACGCGGCCACGGTGAGCGCGCCCAGCAGGCCGAAGGGGAGCTGCGCCAGGTCCTCCAGCCGCGAGTGATGGGGCAGCAGCACGTGCCAGACGGAGAGCAGCTCGGTCAGCTCGGGGTAGCCGTTGACGTACCAGACCGACGTGTCCACCCAGGTGATGCGGCCCGTCTGCACCGCGTAGCTCGTCTTCGGCGTGTGGTACCAGACGACGTCCCAGGCCCAGTTGGGGAAGTGCCACGCGATGGAGCCGGAGACGATGAGCGCACACGCCGCCGGCAACAGCGCCCACGCGGCCAGCTCCTGACGCGCGAGGATGTCACGCCACAGCCGCACCGGCGCCGTCACATCCGACACGAGCCGAGAGCGCAGCTCCGCGAGCCCCACCCTCCGCACGCTCCAGCCGAGCATCCCGCCGTGGAGCGCGCAGCCCACCAGGGCCAGCTGGAGTCGACCGAGCTGCCCCACGAGCCCCAGCGCCTGCACGCTGGTGAGGACGCTCGCGGTGCCGAAGAGGAGCGCGGCCATCCAGCGCTCCAGCGTGGAGCGCTCACGCAGGAGCGCCGCGGACAGGGCCCACGCGGCGGCCACCGCCCATGACGTCTCCAGCGCCCAGAGCACCCAGCCCATGCGCGGCTCAGCCGTTGGCGGACAGCGTGCGCTCGTACAGCCCGCGCACCCGCTCCGCCAGCTCCACCGGGTCCTGTCCCAGCGACTCGGGCGGCAGCGGCGGCAGGACGCGCACGCGCATGGAGGCGCGGGCATTCAGCCACGGGCCGTCGCCCTCGAGCAGCTCCGTGGTGCCCTCCACCACGACGGGCACCACGGGCACGTGCTCCTCCACCGCGAGCTGGAACGCGCCGCGCTTGAAGGGCAGACGCTGGCCGCCCTTCGCGTACGTGCCCTCGGGGAAGATGAGCACGGGCATGCCTCGGCGCAGCCAGCGCCGGCACGGGTCCAGGAGCTGATGCATCGCCTGCGACGAGCCGCGGACGATGGGCACGTACGCGAGCAGCGTCATCATCCAGCCCACCAGCGGCAGCGAGAACAGCGACGCCTTCGCCACGAACTTGTACGGGTGGTACAGCCCCATGACCGCCAGGATGTCCATGGCGGACTGGTGATTGACCACGATGACGCAGGGCCCGGAGGGCAACAGCTCCTTGCCCTCGAAGCGCGTGCGCCAGAACGGCGACACGTGCAGCCACAGCCCATGGCACCAGTGACACACGAGCCAGTGCAGCATCCGGCGGTCCTTGTCGACCGGATAGGTGACCAGGAGCAGCAGCGCCCCCAGCGTGAAGAGGATGGGCGCGGTGGTCAGGAAGACGAGCCAGAACCAGACGGTGATGACGTACTTCATCGCGGAGGGCTCATGGGTGCGTGCTCGGAACGGGGGCGCATCGGCTCACCGACATAGCGCGACCCGGCTGGCACATACAGCAGGGACCTCCAGCGCATGGGATGACCCTCCGACAGGCGGGCAGCCAGCCGGCGAGGGACGACGATATCCCGACCAGGCCTCCGCGCAGCACCCGGGACTCGGACAGGCCTCCTCGCGGAGGACCGGGTCCGCCGTCGGCTGGAGGCGGCGTCATCCGTCCCGGGCCGCAAGCGTGCACGCGCATCACTCCGCCCAAGCCCGACAACTCCTGCCTGGGCCGAAGCACAGGCAATGGCGGCGCGAGGATAACAGCCATGGCGAGGGTGCCCTCCGACTGTTAGAGCAGGCCCCTGGGGAGCGCTTTCGAACGCTCCAGACGTCACGCGCACGTCACTGCGCGCACTCTGGCTTGCCGCGAGGCGACGAGGGGGGCGTAAGGTGGCCGCCCACGGCAGTCACATCGAGGAGGCAGCGGAATGGACGCGCAGGGCCTGCACATCGAGACGCATCCCCGAGAGGGAGACCCGCTGCTCAGGGCAACGAGACCGGACCCCTGCACGGTGGTGCTGTTCGGCGCGACAGGGGACCTGGCGCAGCGCAAGCTGTTCCCCGCCCTCTTCGAGCTGGCGCGCGCCAACCTCCTGCCGGACCACTTCTCCGTCGTCGCCTTCAGCCGCTCCACCCTGGACAACGACGCCTTCCGTCAGCACGTGAAGGAGGGCCTGAAGAAGTTCGCGCGCACCCAGCCGCTCGACGAGGCCACGTGGCAGAAGTTCGCCCCGCGCCTGGAGGGTGTCTCCGGCGCCTATGACGACCCGGCCGCCTTCGCCCGCCTGCGCGAGAAGCTGGAGCAGGTGTCCCAGCAGCAGGGCACCCAGGGAAACCAGCTCTACTACCTGGCCACGCCCGCCTCCACCTTCCCCCAGATCCTCCACGGGCTCGCCGAGGCGGGGCTGCTCAAGCGCGAGGAGCGCCCCCACCAGACGCCCTGGCACAGGCTCATCATCGAGAAGCCCTTCGGACGGGACTTGGAGACCGCTCGCGAGCTCAACCGCGAGCTGGCCGCGGTGCTCGACGAGAAGCAGATCTTCCGCATCGACCACTACCTGGGCAAGGAGACCGTCCAGAACATCCTGGTCTTCCGCTTCGCCAACGCCATCTTCGAGCCGCTGTGGAACCGCAACCACATCGACCACGTCGAAATCACGGCGGCCGAGCAGATTGGCGTGGAGGGCCGCGGCGGCTTCTACGACGAGACGGGCGTCATCCGGGACATGGTGCAGAACCACCTGCTCCAGGTGCTCGCGCTGTGCGCCATGGAGCCGCCGGTGTCCTTCGGCGCGGAGGACATCCGCGACGAGAAGAACAAGGTGTTCCGCGCGCTGCGTCCGGTGGAGGGCAAGGAGGTGTCGCGCTCCGTGGTCGCCGGACAGTACGAGGGCTACCTGGGGGAGAAGGGCGTGAAGCCCGACTCGCGCACGCCCACGTATGTGGCCATGAAGCTGAGCGTCGACTCGTGGCGGTGGGAGGGCGTGCCCTTCTACCTGCGCGCCGGCAAGGGGTTGAAGAAGCGGCTGACGGAGGTGTCCATCCACTTCCGCTCGGTGCCCATCGGCCTGTTCTCCGGCGAGGGCGCCACCTGCCAGCGCCTGCAGCCCAACGTGCTCACGCTGCGCATCCAGCCCCAGGAGGGCATCGCCCTCTCCTTCGAATCCAAGGTGCCCGGTGAGGACGTGAACATCGCGGGCGTCACCATGGACTTCAACTACGCGGAGAGCTTCAACAAGCCGGTGCCGGAGGCCTACGAGCGGCTGCTGCTCGACTGCATGCGCGGCAACGCCACGCTCTTCGCCAGGCAGGACAGCGTGGAGCAGGCGTGGGCGTACGTGACGCCCATCCTCCAGGCGCTCGAGTCCGGCGAGGGTGGGACGCTGCACCCCTACGCGACCGGGAGCATCGGGCCGCAGGCCGCCTCCGCGCTGCTCGCCCGCGACGGCCGCCGGTGGACGCTGCTATGAGCGCGCTGCCTCCACGCGTCGTGCCCCCGGAGTTGCTGGCCCGCGAGGCCGCGGAGTGGATGGGCCGCGCGCTGCAGACCTCGCTGGCGATGAAGCGACGGGCGAGCCTGGCCCTGTCCGGTGGCAGCACCCCGGCGCCGGCGTACCGCGAGCTGTCGCGGCTGACGCTGCCGTGGGAGCGGGTGGACCTGTACTTCGTGGACGAGCGCTTCGTGCCGCCGGACCACCCGGACAGCAACTACCACCTGGTGGAGGAGGCGCTGGTGGGGCCGCTGCGGCTGTCGCCCTCGCAGGTGTTCCGCATGGAGGGCGAGCGCGAGGACCGCGAGGCCGCGGCGAAGGACTACGAGGCGCGCCTGCCCGATGTGCTGGACGTGGTGCTGCTCGGCATGGGGGAGGACGGGCATACGGCCAGCCTCTTTCCCGGCCACCCGGCGCTGGAGGAGCAGAGCCGGCGCGTGGTGTCCGTCGTGGGCCCCAAGCCGCCGCCCTGGCGGATGACGCTCACGATGCCGACGCTGTTGGCGGCGAACGCGGTGCTGATGCTGGTGGCGGGCGCGGGGAAGAGGCAGACGGTGCAGCGGGCGCTCGGGCGGGATTCCGCGCTGCCGGCGGCCCGGGTGACGAATGCGCAGTGGATGATGGACACCGCCGCCGCGGGACGGTGAGCGGGCCTTGTCGGAGGAATCATGAGTGCGGCAGCGAGCGCCCAGACGGGCGCGCAGTTCGGCGTGGCGGGCATGGGAGTCATGGGCGCGGCCCTGGCCCTCAACATCGCGGACCATGGCTTCCGGGTGGCGGTGTGGGACCGGCATGCGGAGCGCATCGACGAGATGCACCAGCAGCACGGGCATCCGTCGCTGAAGGGCTTCGCGTCGCTGGAGGACTTCGTGAAGGGGCTGGAGCGCCCCCGGCGAATCCTGCTGATGGTGACGGCGGGCACGGCGGTGGACCAGATGATGGAGCGGCTGTTCCCGCTGCTGTCGCCGGGCGACGTCATCCTGGACGCGGGCAACTCCTGGTTCCAGGACACGCGGCGGCGCGAGGAGCTGTGCAAGTCCAAGGGCCTGCACTTCCTGGGCGTGGGCGTGTCCGGCGGCGAGGAGGGCGCGCGCCACGGCCCGTCCATCATGCCCGGCGGCCCCCCGGAGGCGTACGCGCTGGTGAAGCCGGTGCTGGAGGCCATCGCCGCGCGCACGGACGAGGGCCTGTGTGTCACGCACGTGGGGCCGGATGGCGCGGGCCACTTCGTGAAGATGGTGCACAACGGCATCGAGTACGCGGACATGCAGCTGCTCGCGGAGACGTACGACGTGCTGCGCCGGGGCCTGGGGCTGTCGGCGGAGGGCGTGGCGGAGCTGTTCACGAAGTGGAACCAGGGCATCGCCGAGTCCTTCCTCCTGGAGACCAGCATCAAGGTGCTGCGCAAGAAGGACGCCGAGACGGGCAAGCCGCTGGTGGACCTGGTGCTGGACAAGGCCGGGCAGAAGGGCACGGGCAAGTGGACGGTGCAGGTGGCGCTGGACCTGGGCGTGCCGGTGCCCTCCATCGCCTCCGCGCTGGACGCGCGAAACCTGTCCTCGATGAAGGACCAGCGCGTGGCGGCGAGCCACAAGCTGCCGGGGCCTGGGGCCTCGCTGTCCGCGGAGGAGAAGGCGGACCTGGCGGCGTGGGCGCATGACGCGCTGTACGCGGCGCGGGTGGTGACGTACGCGCAGGGCCTGCGGCTCATCCAGGCCGCGTCCGACGAGTACCAGTGGAACATCTCCCTGGCGGAGATGGCGCGCATCTGGCGGGGCGGCTGCATCATCCGCGCGAAGCTGCTCACCCCGCTGCGCGAGGCCTTCACGAAGCAGCCGGACCTGCCCAACCTCCTGGTGTCGGACGCGTTCGCGCCGGTGCTCGAGAAGCTGGCGCCCGCGTGGCGCAAGCTGGTGGGCACGGCGACGAAGGTGGGCATCCCCGTCCCCGTGTTCAGCGCGTCGCTGGCGTACCTGGACAGCTACCGCAGCCCGGAGCTGCCGCAGAACCTCACCCAGGCCCAGCGCGACGCCTTCGGCGCGCACACGTACCAGCGCCGGGACAAGCCCGACGCCGGCTTCGTGCACAGCGACTGGAACAGCTAGGAGGGCTCGCCCGCCGGGACGTCATCGTCGGGGGACGGTGACTCCCGGGGCCCGGTGCGCACCGGCGAGGCCGTGTTGCCGATGGCGGTGCGCTCCACGCCCGAGAAGGTGGCGAAGGCCCACCACGCCAGGTTGAACCAGTCCGGCGTGGGCAGCTTCTTCGTCGCAATCACCTTGGCCGCGCCCGCCACCGCGAAGCCCAGCGACGCGAGCGAGCCCAGGTCCACCTTGCCTCCCGTGGCGCGGAGCACCTCCACGTCCAGCCCCTTCACGAAGCGGCTGGTCGCGAGCGCCACGTCGCTGCCCATCGCCAGCGCCTCCAGCAGCACCTCCTCCTCGGGCGCCTCCTCGCCCTGGCGCACGACGAGGTCCACGCCCGTGAGCCTCCGCACCATCGCGAGCACGTCCTCCAAATCAAGAGCGTCCGCGTCGTGGAGGACCAGGACGCTGCCGGTGAAGGGGCGCACCTCCACCTCGTCCACGCCGCGGATGCGCAAGAGCCCCTCGGCGAGCTCGTTGGCCACCGAGCCATGCTCGCGCAGCCACGGGAGCCTCAGCCGTACGCGGCCGGGCAGGACATGGACCACATAGATGAAGCGTGACACGGGCAGCCTCCTCAGGCCTCGGCCTGGCCCTGCGGGTGACCGTTCGCGGCCCGCCGGGCCCGGGCCTTCGCCTCGGCCAGCAGGTCCTCCAGGTCCTCCTGCCTGATGGCGGTCCTCGACATCACCATGTCGCCGAAGCGGTAGGCGGCGGTGGCCAGCTCCACCAGCAACGGGCGCAGGTGCTTGCTCAACATCACCGAGCCGGCGCCAGCGGTGTAGCCCAACAGGAACGACGGGAGATGGAACGTCATGGGGAAGCCTCCGCGAAAGCGGGGATGAGGAAGGGACGACGATGCGCCGCGCCCCGGGGGACGCGGCGGGAGAGACCGTGAAGCGCCCCGGGCAGCGCCCACCCCACCGCCACCCCACCGAGGGTGAGCCACGATGGCGTGGGCAACCCCAGCACGGCGCGCAGCGGGGGCACGGTGAGCGCCAGGGCCTGCATGGCCACCGCGCCGCCCACCCATAGTGTGAAGCGCCCGGAGTCCAGCGAGCGCCCCCGAGCCCCGGTGCGAGGCGCCCGACACACCGAGGCGTACCCCAGCTGCGCGGCGGTGAGCATCCCGAAGGCCAGCGGCGGTCCGCCCAGCACCAGGCCCGCTGCGCCCACGCCCGCCAGCAGCAGCGCGTCGCGCACCACCCGCCGCGACATGTCGCGCGTCAGCAGCGGCGCGTCGGGAGGCGCGGGCGGCCGGTCCAGGATGTCCGCGTCCCCCGGCTCCAGCGCCAGCGCGAGCCCCGGAAAGGTGTCCGTCAGCAGGTTGAGCCAGAGCAGCTGCATCGGAGCGAGAGGCTCGCGGCTGCCCACCAGCGAGGCGCCCACCACCAGCGCCATCTCCGACAGGTTGGTGGCGAAGAGGAAGCGCAGGGCGCGGCGCAGGTTGTCCTGGACGATGCGCCCCTCGCCCACCGCGTGGAGGATGCCGCGCAGGTCCTCGCCCGCCATGACGATGTCGGCCATCTGCCGGGCCATGTCGCTGGAGCGCGCGCCCACCGCCACGCCCACGTCCGCGGCCTTCAGCGCCGGCGCGTCGTTGACGCCATCGCCCGCCATGGCCACCACCTCGCCACGCGCGCGCAGGGCTCGCACCAGCGCCATCTTGTCCTCGGGCGCCACCCGCGCGAGCACCGCCACCCGGTCCAGCCAGTCCCCGCGCTCGGCCCCGGCCAGTCGCTGGGTCAGCTCCTTGCCCGTGAGCGTCTCGCCTCGCAGGCCCACCTCGCGCGCGACGGCCTCGGCCGTGTGCCGCTGGTCCCCGGTGAGGAGGATGGTGCGGATGCCCGCGACGCGGGACTGACGCAGTGTCTCCTCGGCCCCCTCACGCAGCGGGTCCCTGAGGCCCATGAAGCCCACGAAGGTGTAATCGCCCTCCGGCGCTCCCACGTGCCTCGCGTCCACGCGTCGCCAGCCCAGCGCGAGCACCCGCAGGCCCTCCCGGGCCAGCGCGCGGTTGCGCTCGAGCAGGCGCTCGTGTCCCTTCGGGCCCAGCGGGCCTTTCGAGTCACGGGAGCACAGCCGCACCACCTGCTCCGGCGCGCCCTTGATGAACGCCACGCCGCCGCCCGGCGCGTCGTGCAGGCTCACCACGTAGTGGATGCCATTCGTGCGCTCCAACAGGCGACGCCGCGGGAAGGCCTTGCGCAGCGCCGCACCGTCCAACCCCGCGGAGTGCGCGGCGGTCACCAGCGCGCGCTCGGTGGAGCTGCCCGCGATGATGACCTCGTGCCCGTTGCGGTGCACGTCCACGTCGCTGTTGAGCAGCGCCGCGGCGAGCGCCAGCGTCGGCGCATCCTCCAGCACCGCCTTCGGCTTCGCGCGCAAGGAGGCGAGGTCCACCGGGCCCGCGCCCACGTCCAGGACCTCCAGACACATGTCGTTGCGCGTGAGCGTCCCCGTCTTGTCCGTGCAAATCACCGTGACGCCGCCCAGCGCCTCGGCCGAGGACACGCGGCGCACCACCATGCCGCGCGCATGCAGGCGTTGCATCGAGCGCACCAGCGCCGCGGTGGCGACGATGGGCAGCCCCTCCGGGAGCGCCGCCACGCCCAGCGCCACCGCGCCCCGCAGCACCTGTCCCATCGGACGTCCGCGCGCGAGCCCCACCACGCCGGACATCGCCGCCGCGCCCACGGAGAACAGCGCCACGCGCTTGTCGAGCCGCTCCAGCTTGCGCGACAGCGGCGTGGGCGGCGAGGCCGTCTCCTCCACGAGCTTGCGCACCCGCGCGAGCGCCATGTTCCCGCCCGTGGCCACGACGACGGCGCGCCCATGTCCCGACGCCACCACCGTGCCCGCGTGGAGCATCGAGTGACGCTCGGCCAAGGGCGCGTCCTCGGCCACCGGCTCCGCGCCCTTGGCCTGTGGCTCGCTCTCGCCGGTGAGAGGCGCCTCGTCCACGCTGAGCCGGTGCGCCTCCAGCACGCGCGCATCCGCGGGGAGCACATCCCCCGCGCGCACGAGCAGCACGTCCCCCACCACCAGGTCCGCCGTGGGCACGGCCTGGAGGACACCGTCGCGCAGCACCTGCGCCTGTCCCGCCTCCAGCCTCTGCCAGGACGCGAGGAGCGACTCGTTGCGCCGCTCGATGCGATAGCCGATGCCCGCGTTGAGCCCCACCACCGCGAGGATGGCCGTCGACTCCAGCACGTCTCCCACGAGCGCGGACGCCGCCGCCGAGCCCATCAACAGCCCCATGGGCACGGTGGCCACCTGCGCGCGCAGGAGCGACCACCGCGAGCGCGGCGGCACGCCCGCCACCAGGTTCGCCCCCTGACGTCGCAGCCGCGTCGCCGCCTCCCTTCCAGACAGGCCGTGCGCGTCCGTCCCGCTCCGATGCAGCGCCTCGTCCACGCTCAGCGCGTGCCACGCCACCTCGTCACGAGACGCGGAGACCGGCGCGGGACGCCGCTCGCGCGCGACAGCGGGGCCGGTGTCCTCGGGAGTCTCCTTCAAGCGCGTGAGCAGCGGAGCGTCGGGGCCGTAGCGCACCAGCACCCGGCCGCTGCGATGCTCCGCCTTCACCTCCTCGATGCCGGGCCAGGTGTGGAACGTGCGCTCCAATCGACGTCCCAGGTGGCGGTCACCCAACAACCCCGGCACCACCAGCCGGAGCCGGCGCGAGGCCACGGCGTGCCGAGCCACGCTCGCGGGCGCCGCCCTGCCATCGATGAGGAACACCACCATCCGCCACACCCCCGGAGGGCCCAAGGTGAGGGCCCACGCCCCGCGCGGCCATCCGACGGGGCGTGCGTATCCATGCACGGCACCGGACAGTCGCGAGGGGAGCACGCCGGTCCGCCAACAGCCCGCAGCACCCAGGGGCCCGCACGCGTCACATGACAGCGGGTGCGATGGTGCGTCCGGAGGCCCGCTCGCCCGCCTGGACGCACCCTCGTGTGCATCGTGTCGGACGGCCCAGGTCCGCTAGGCTTGTCCCCAGAAGCCCGTTCCGCGCGGCCGGGACGAAGGACCCACGAGGCGTGTCATGGAGCTCCAGCTCACCGAAGAGATTCGCAAGCAGGTGGATGAGGCCTTCCGCAGACGCGGGCGGGTCAACATCGTCATCGCCGGGCGCAGCGGCGTGGGGAAGAGCACGCTCATCAACGCCGTCTTCCACGGGCGCATCGCGGACACCGGCCAGGGCCGCCCCGTCACGCAGGAGACGCGCGAGTACACGAAGAGCGACGTCCCCGTGAGCATCCTCGACACCCGGGGCCTGGAGCTGGGCGCCTACAAGCAGACGCTGACGCTGCTCGAGGACCTGGTGGCCACGCGGGGCCGGGACGCGGACGCGACGCGGCACCTGCACTGCGCGTGGCTCTGCATCGGAGAGGACTCTCGACGCGTGGAGGATGGAGACCTGGAGGTCGCGCGCATGCTCTCGCGGCACATGCCCGTGGTGGCGGTCGTCACCAAGGCGCGCAACGACCAGGGCTTCCGCGCCGAGGTGGAGCGGCTCCTGCCCATGGCCCGAAACGTCATGCGCGTGCGCGCGCTCCAGGAGACGGACGACGAGGGGAACACGCTCCAGGCCAAGGGGCTCGTGGAGCTGGTGGAGCTCACCATGGAGCTGGTGCCGGAGGGGCAGCGCAACGCCTTCGCCGCCGCGCAGCGGGTGAGCATCGAACAGAAGCGCAAGCGGGCCCACGGCATCGTCGCCAGCGCGGCCGCGGCCGCCGCGGCCATCGGAGCCACCCCCATCCCTTTCGCCGACGCCGCCCTGCTCGTCCCCACGCAGGTCGGAATGCTGGCGGGGATTAGCAGTGTCTTCGGCCTGCCGCTCACCGAGGCCTTCCTCTCCACGCTGGTGAGCTCCGTGGCCACGGGGCTGGGCGCCACGTTCTCCGGACAGGCCATCGTGTCGGGCCTGCTCAAGGTCATCCCCGGCGCGGGCACGCTGGTCGGCGCGCTCATCGCCGCCTCCACCGCCACCGCGCTCACCACCCTCTTCGGTGAGGCCTATATCGCCGTGCTCTCCCGGCTGATGGAGCGGCGCGCCGGGGAGATTCCCCTCGTGGAGGACGTCATCAGCGCCTTCAGGGAAGAGCTGTCCCTGCGCCGCGCCTCGGCCTGAGTCACCCGGGCCTCGGCGGCGTGGCGCGCAGCTCCGCGCGGCGAATCTTGCCGCTCACCGTCTTGGGCAGCTCGAGCACGAACTCCACCTCGCGCGGATACTTGTACGGCGCGGTGGTGCGCTTGGCGTGCTCCTGGAGCTCCTTCGCCAGCTCGTGCGACGCGATGAAGCCCGGCGCCAGCACCACGTACGCCTTCACCCGCTGGCCCAGCTTGTCGTCCGGCACGCCAATCACCGCGGACTCCGCCACCGCCGCGTGCTCCAGCAGCGCGGACTCCACCTCGAACGGCCCCACGCGGTAGCCGGACGTCTTGATGACGTCGTCCGCGCGGCCCACGAACCAGAAGTAGCCGTCCGCGTCCCGCACGGCCCTGTCCCCGGTGACGTACCAGTCGCCTCGACGGCAGGCCGCGTTGGCCGCAGCGTCGCCCAGGTACTCCTGGAACAGCCCCACCGGCCGCTCCGGCGCCACGCGCACCGCGATGTCCCCCTCCTGCCCGTCCGCCACCTCCTGGCCCGCGTCGTCGATGACGCCCACCGTGAAGCCCGGGGACGGCTTGCCCATGGAGCCCACGCGCGGCTCCACCGAGGGGAACATGCCCACCACCACCACCGTCTCCGTCTGCCCGTAGCCCTCGCGGATGTGCAGCCCCGTGGCCGCCTTCCACGTGTCGATGACCTCCGGGTTGAGCGGCTCGCCCGCGCTCACCGTGTGGCGCAGGCTCGACAGGTCGTGGGCCTTCAGGTCCTCGAGCACCATCGCCCGCCACGCCGTGGGCGGCGCGCAGAAGGTCGTCACCTGCTGGGACGCCAGCACCTTCAGGAGCTTCCGCGGCTCGAACCGCCCCCGGAAGTCGTAGACGACGTTGCACGCGCCCTGGCTCCACGGCCCGAAGAGCTTGCCCCACGCGCACTTGGCCCAGCCCGTGTCGCTCAACGTCAGGTGCCGGTCCTCGGGCGTCAAATCCAACCAGTAGCGCCCGGTAATCACGTGGCCCAGCCCGTAGCTGGCGTGCGTGTGCAGCACCATCTTCGGCATGCCCGTGGTGCCGGACGTGAAGTAGATGAGCAGCGGGTCCTCCGCGCGCGTGGGCGCGAAGTCCTGTCCGTGCGCGCCCGTGCCCACCGTGCCCGACTCGTAGCGGACCCACGGCGCCGGCGCGCCCTCCCCCACCGCCACCCACGTCTCCACGCGGCCGGTGCCCGCGAGCCCCTCGAAGCGCTCCAGGCAGCTTGTGTCCGCGATGACCGCGTTCGCGTCCGCCGCCACCAGCCGGTAGCGGATGTCCTTGACGGTGAGCATGGGCGTGCCCGGCATGAAGACGATGCCCGCGCGGATGCAGCCCAGCACCAGGAACCACCACTCCGGCACCCGGGGCATCATGATGAAGAGGCGGTCCCCCTTCTTCAGCCCCAATCCGGTGAGGAACTGCGCCGCGTGCAGCGAGCGCTGCTTCACGCCCTGCCACGTGAAGCGCTGCTCGCGGCCCGTCTCGTCCGACCAGAGCAGCGCCAGCGACTCCCCCCGCTCGGCGGCGTGCCGGTCCACCACGTCCGTGGCGAAGTTGAAGTGCTCGGGCCGCTCCCACCGGAAGTCCCGGTGGGTCGCCGCGTAGTCGCGCATGTTGCGAGGGGTGGACTGGGCCATGCGGGCGAGCCTGCCACGCCCCTCCTCACGACGTCCGTCCACACGCCCCCGCTTCGCACGGTGGACAACACGCCCGCCGCGAAAAAGCAGAGGGGCCGGCCCTTCAGAGAGGACCGACCCCGGTGTGTGACGAGGAGAACCTACGGTGGACTCAGTTGAGCTCCATGCACGGGACGATGTTGCCCATCCCGTTGCACGTGAGCATCGCGTCCATCAACTGCTTCTCGGCCTGCGCGGTGCGGCCCGCGGCCAGCTCCCGGCGGATGCCCTCGCGCTCGGCCAGCAGGTGCAGCCACGGGTCCGGCGTCCCCTCGGCGAAGCCGCGCAGCGCGCTCATCGCCGTGGCGTCCGACACCGCGGAGCCCGTGTGCATCAGCGCGCCGAAGTAGATGTCCCGCTCCCCCGAGCGGCGCAGCGAGTCCAGCAGCACCGTCGCGTCCTTCTTCGTGTCGCTGTCACGCAACAGCCCCGCGTACCCCTGGGCCAAGGGCGCCCGCGCCGTGAAGTCCCGCGCGGCAATCTGCCGCACGTAGTCCTGCAGCACCGAGCCCCCACCCAGCGCGTCCAGCTCGCGGGCCAGCGGCAGCAGCGCCTCCACGCGCTCCTTCGACGTCACCGTGCGCACCGCGTCGTAGAGCGCCGCGCGGGCCACCGCGGGCCGCTGCGCGAGCTGCTTCGCGTCCCAGGGCGCCTCGCCCGTGAGCGTCGTCCACACGTCCATCACCTGACGGCGCGAGCGCACCCGCTCCTCCGCCAGCTGCGTGCGCAGCTCCGCCGCCATGCGCCGCGCCTCGCCGCTCCACCCCGCCTCGCTCAGCGACGCCACGGTGTCGAACGACGCCGCCGCGCGGTCCAGCAGGTCGCGCTCGCGCAGCACCAGCGCGCGGTTCCACAGCGCCTGGGCGTGGTTCGGATTGAGCTTCAGCGCGCTCGTGAGCAGCCCCAGCGCCTCCTCGTAGCGCTGACGGCTGAGCGCGACGACGGCCAGGTCGTTCGCCTTGTCCGCGGACTCGGGCTCCTGACCCAGGAACGCCTCGGCCTGCTGCCAGTCGCCGCGCAGGGCGTACGCCGCCGCGATGCCCCGGTAGTCGTGCCGCTCCGCCAGCTCCGCCAGCGGCCTGAGCGGCAGCATCTGCGCCGAGTGGCTGGTGCCGCGCATGGGGCTGTAGGGCAGGAAGCGGTCCGCCTTCGGATGGGAGAGCCGCGCCTCGAAGGCGCGCGTGTCCGCGCCCGACAGCCACACCTCGCCCGGAATCTCCGGCTCCGCCTGGCCGCGCACCACCACCACCGCTGCCAGCCCCGCCGCGAGCGCCAGCGGCATCGCCAGCTTCAGGCCCTTCTGGAGCCGCGCCTTCAGGGACACCACGTTGCCGCCCATCACCGGCTCGGCCACGTCGGCGCCCTGCGTCACCGGCGCGCTTCCCCCCAGGGCCCGGGCCGCCAGCAGCTCCAGCTGCAACAAATCCCTCAGTCCCGACTCACACTCCGCGCACCGCGTCAGGTGCTGGCGGAAGGCATCCGCCTCCGTGGCGGACAGCTCCCCGTCCACGAAGAGATGCAGTCGGTTGTTGGTGCATGGCGTCGTCATGAGCTCGTTGCCCCCTGCTCCCGGGCCACCGCTACCTGTGGCAGCAGCAAGTCCTTCAGGTCCCTGCGTGCCAGGGTGAGCCAGCTGCCCACCGTGCCCACGGGAACGTTGAAATGCTCGGCGATGGCGTTGTAGCGCTTGCCCTCCGCGTGCAGCCGGTAGGCATCACGCAGGTGCGGCTTGAGCCGCTCCACCGCCTTCTGGAACTCCTCGGTGCTCACCAGCTCCCAGTTCTCCTGGGCCTCCGCCTGCGCCACCCCCTCCTGCACCAGCGCGAGGTGGGGCATTCCCCGGGACTCCGTCCGCTGCCTGCGGCAATAGTCCAGGAAGCGGTTGGTCATCGTCGTGCACAGCCACGCCGCCGCCGCCGCGTCCGTCCGGTCCTTCAACGACTCGAATTCCTGCATCGCGCGCTCGAAGGTCTCCTGCACCAGGTCCTCGGCTTCCAGGCTGGAGCGGGCGGACAGACGACGCGCCAGTCCCAGCAGGCTGGGCCGGTGCTGTCGGATGAACGCCTCGAAGCGCCTCCGCTCCCGGTTGAAGAGGTTGGCCATGATGTCCTACATGCCTCGCGCGGCAGGTTTCCCAGTCAAAGACGCGGTGCCGTCCGTTCCTTGAGAAAAAAGTGCAAGGGCACCAACAAGGCAATGCCCGGAAGGGATGGAATCCCAGTCCGGGCATGGATCTCCAGCGGATGTAGGTCTGGAGGGGAGACGGCGCCTAGGGCTGCTGCGGGGCAGAGGCCAGGGCGGGGCTGGACGGCATGGGCAGGGGCTTGCGGGCGCGCTGCACCCCCACCGTGGTGGCGCAGTCCACGTAGTTGTTCTTCACGTGGGCGTCCGCGGCACTCGACTCGACGGGCTTGGAACCGGACGTCATTCGCTCGCTCCTCGTGCTGGGATACAGCAGCACGGACAAGTTGCTGGTGGATGAAACTTTGAATCTGTCGCCGTCCTTACCATGCTCCGGTCCGATTCCGTGAGAGGCGGCGGGGTGGATTGCGTCTCGGATTTCGAGGTTTTCCAAATGAGCGTGGATACATCCCGATTGGCGTTGGAGTGGCAGGTCTGGCTGGTGGAGAACCTGGCGATGGGGGTGACGCGCGAGGAGGCGTGTCTGGCGTTGGCGGGCGCGGGCGTGTCCGAGGAGGTGGCGCGAGAGGAGGTGGCGCGGGTGGAGGCGCATCCGTTCTTCCAGGCCTGCCAGCGGGTGGGACGACGCTACGGGTGGCTCGAGTCGGTGATGGACACGTACAGCACGTTGCATCGGCAATCCGGTGGACACCTGGCGCTGGAGCGACGCCACGAGCTGTCCGCGGAGGAGTTCTTCACGCGCTACTACTTCGGACACCGGCCGGTGGTGTTGACGGGGCGGATGAAGGACTGGCCGGCGCTCGGACGTTGGTCGCTTTCCTACCTGGCCGAGCGGGTGGGGGACGTGGAGGTGGAGGTGATGACGCGGCGTGAATCCAACCCTGACCACGCGCCCGAGCCGGACAAGCACCGCGAGACGATGCGCTTTCGCGACTACGTGCACCGGGTGGCGACGGGGGGCGAGACGAACGACTACTACATGGTGCCGCGCAACGAGAACTGGCAGCGCGAGGGCTTCGAGCCGCTGCGCGAGGACGTGCGCGCGCCCCAGGGCATCATCGACGACAGCCTGCGGCCGGACATGATGACGCTGCTTTTGGGCCCCGCGGGCACGGTGACGCCGCTGCACCACGACAACATGAACGTGCTGCTGGCGCAGGTGATGGGGCGCAAGCACGTGAAGCTCATCCCCTCCTTCCAGCGGCACCTGATGTATCCCCGCTACGGGACGTTCAGCCACGTGGACGCGGAGCGCCCGGACGTGGAGCGCCACCCGCTCTACGCGGAGGCGCACGTGGTGGAGGCGGTGCTGGAACCGGGGGAGCTGGTGTTCATCCCGGTGGGCTGGTGGCACTGGGTGCGCGCGCTCGACGTGAGCGCGTCGGTGACGTTCCACCACTTCCAGGTGCCGCAGGGGAACACGTACCTGCCCACGCCGCTGTAGGGGTGTCAGTCGGACGTCTCCACCAGCAGCACGTGGTGCGTCCAGCCGTTGCGGGCGTCGCGGGCGAGCCACTTCTGGCGCTCGTCGCGCAGGGCCACCGCGGGGGCGGTGCCGCCGCGGATGCGCTGGCGCACGCCGTCGAAGAAGCGCCCGGCGGCGTCGGGGATGTCCACCGTGGAGGCGAGCACCGCGCGTGCGCCGGCCTCGATGAAGGCGGCGGGCAGGCTGAAGGGCTCGTGCGTGGTGGTGGAGGCGAGCCGCCCCGCGCTGCACGCGGCCAGGAACACCATGGGCGCGCCGGCGAGCTTCTGCTTGCGCACGATGTCCGCCGTCAGCGCGTAGCGGCCGTTGCCCTCGGGCGAGAGCACCACCAGCGAGGCGTCCGACAGCACGGGGTCGCTGATGCCGTGCGCGTGAATCTCGATTTCCGTCGCGTCCGACATGCTGGACAGCACGCGCGAGGGCGTGGCGTCCGAGCCGGACAACAGCTCCAGCGCCGTGGGCTCCGGCTCGGGCGGCGGCGTCCACGTGGGCAGCCTGGGCAGTTGCAACAGCGCGGGCGCCTCCACACTGGAGACGACCAGGCGCCGCGACGGCGCGGACACGCCCGGGACGATGCGGCCCATGCGGAAACTCCACGGCTGGTCCACGGGCAACAGGTCCGTGCGGCCGAAGACGGGCGCCCACGCGAGCACCTCCACCTGGGCGCAGCCCTTGAGCGCCTGGCGCACGTGCTCGGGGACGAGCTTGACGCTGGGGCTCTCCGCGAAGGGCACTTCGCGCGTGCCCTGGTAGTCACCGACGAGCTCACCCCCGGGCCCCCGGGCGACGGCCACGGAGCGCTCGTTGTGGACGGCGGCGCCGAGCGCGCACCGCTGGGGCACCTGGGTCCCCAGCTGCTCGGCGAGCAGCTCCAGGGCGCGCGCGTACTCGCCCCGGCGCCCCGCGTCGGTGACGAGCGAGGAGTAGGCCAGGGTCCACGCCTCGCGCGCCAAAGGCTCGGTGGACGGCAGCTTGCGCGCGTCCTCGAGGGTGCGCGTGAGCAGCGCCACGCCGCGCTCGTGCTCGTGGTCCAGCACGAAGCGGCCCTCCAGGTAGCGCGCGTAGATGGCGTCGCCGGGCGTGGGGTTGCTGGCGCGCGCGACGTCGAGCGCCTGGCTCAGCCGCTCGGCGTCCTTCGGGTCCGGACGGGCGCGGGCCATCTCCGCGAAGGTGGCGCCGAACATCAGGTCCAGCTTCGCGTTGGGACACGCGGCGGCGGCCTCCAGCGAGGCGCGCGCGGCCTCCGGACGCAGGGCCAGGTAGTGCGTGTGGGCCTGGTTGATGTGGGGCCAGTAGCAGGTGTCGATGACGCGGCCGCCGCGCGCGGTCCACTCCTCCACGTAGGCGAGCGCGCTGGAGAAGTCCCCGCGGTCCCGGGAGATGTGCACGAGCAGCTCCAGCGTGGTGAGCTCCAGCTCCCACTCCTGGAGCTGGCGGGCCCAGGACCAGGCGGTGCGCGCGTGCTGCTCGGCCTCTGTCAGCCGGCGCAGCTCCGCGTAGAGGATGCCCAGGCGGAGCTCCAGGTCCACGCAGCGCGCGGAGAAGGCGCCCTCGCGGCAGCGCTGGAGCGCGTTGAACAGGCGCTGCTCGGCCTTCCACCACTCGCCGTCCGCCGTCTCCTTGCGGGCCTGCTCGCGCTCCAGGAACAGGCCGAGCCAGGTGTCCTTCTCTCGCTGGACGTGGGAGACCAGGTCCGGCAGGTAGCGCAGCGCGGCGGCCTTGTTGTGCAGGGCCATGCCCACGAACAGGTCCTCCTCACCCGAGGCGCGCACCGTCTCCACCAGTGACTCCGGCGCGCCCGCGCGCTTCCTGACCCACTCGGAGTACCCCTGGGCCAGGGCGCCGCGCCGCGTGAAGTCGCGGCCGGACACCCGCGTCACGTAGTCGCCGAGCGACGTGCCGCCCTGCAGCCGGTCCAGCTCCCGCGCCAGCGGCATCAGCGCCAGCACGCGCTCCTTGGAGGGCGCGGCGCGGACCACGTCGTAGAAGTGCTGCCGCACCACGCCGGGAGTCTGACGCGCCTCCTGGAGGGGCAGCGGCGCCTTGGGGTCCTCCAGCAGGGCCAGCGTGGCGTCGCGCGCGCCGTGCCACTTGCGCGAGCGCGCTTGCGTCTCCTCGCGCAGCGTCAGCGCCTGCGCCTTGGCCTCCCTGCTCCAGCCCTGCTCGCCGAGCGCGGCCACCCTCTCGAAGGTCTCCGCGGCCTTCATCGTCAGGCCCATGTCGCGCAGCGCCAGGGCGCGGTTCCACAGCGCCTGGGGATGCGCGGGGGACTTGGCCAGCACGCGGTCCAGCAGCCGCAGGGCCTGCTCGTGTGCGCCCCGGGAGAGCTGCACGGCGGCCAGGTCACTGTCGCGGTCGACGGAGGACGACATGCGCTCGAGGAAGGAGCCCGCCTGGTTCCACTCACCCTGCAGGCCGTAGGCGGCGGCGATGCCCGCCCAGTTGCCCTCCTCCTCCAGCCGGGCCAGCTCCTTGAGGGGGATGGGCTCGGCGGGGACCAGACAGCCGCCGGCCGAGACGCGCGGTCGGTAGCGGTCGGCCTCCGGATAGGTGAGGCGGGCCTCGATGCGCGCGGACGCCCGACGCTCGGCCCAGAAGCGCGCCTCCACGCCGCTTCCCCCGGACGGCGTGCGCACGAGCAGCGCGGTGACGACAAGCACGGGCGCGGCCAACGCCAGGACCAGGGCCTTGTCGGACTTCGACTTCCACATGCTGCCCCCTCGGGTGCTGTCTCCCCCAGACAGGCGCCCACCGGTCGGGTTCTACACCAACCCTCCGGCTGGCGACGACTCCAGGCCCACACCGGACCTGTCGCCTCTGTACGAACGCACATCCCACCGGGTCCTTGGGCGCCGGCATTTCTTGGGCGAATTTCCCGCGTGGGCGCAGGCACGGAAGAAGACGCCGCGTCCCCGGGCCGCACAGCGGGCGAGCGCCGCGGGAGCCCAAGGTGCCGCGCGCTCCCACTTCCGGCGCGTCGCTTCATCCTCCGGGAATCATTGCGGTGGACGGCAAGCGACGAGCGGGGCCGAGGGCGCCCCGACTCCTCGTGCCCCACCGAGCAGCGGACCGGGGGCAGGGACCTCAGGGGCTTGGCGGGCGAGCGGGAGCGGGAAGTAGCACGGCCGGCCGGATGTCCCAATGCGCCAACCCGGAATGAAAGGACCTCGTTTGACCGCATTCCTTCGACTCGCCGCCCTGGTGTTGCTGGTTCCCCCCCTCGCGTCCGCGGAGGTGGTGTGGAAGGGCGACTTCGAGACCGGAAACATTTCGCAGTGGACGCGCTCGCAGAGCGTCGCGAACAGCCGCCTGCAGGTGGTGTCGGACGTGGTCCGTGAGGGCCGCTATGCGTTGAAGGCCACGGTGCGTCAGGGCGATGACCCCATCGGCGCCAGCGGCAACCGCAACGAGCTGCTCTACATCAGCGAGGAGAAGGCGGGCTCCACGTACTTCTACAAGTGGAGCACGATGTTCCCGTCGAACTACCCCATCTCGGATGGGTGGCAGGTCTTCGCGCAGTGGCACCAGGAGGGCTGCTGTGGCTCGCCGCCGCTGGAGTTCTTCGTGAAGGGGGACCAGATGCACCTGCGCGTGGGTGGCGCGGACGGTGACATCCCCTGGAAGGGGCCCCTCAACAAGGGCCAGTGGCACGACTTCATCCTGCAGGTGAAGTGGTCGTCCAACGCGAAGGTCGGCTTCGTGCAGCTGTGGCACAACGGGAAGCTGGTGCTGCCGAAGACGATGGGGGCGACGCAGTTCGGCAAGGAGATGAACTACCTGAAGCTCGGGCTGTACCGCGAGGACAGCATCCGTCCCGAGGCGAGCGTGTACCACGATGGCTTCACCATGAGCACCGCGCTGGAGGACGTCCTGCCGCCTCCGCCCGCGCCGGAGCCCACCCCGGAGCCGACGCCCGAGCCCACGCCCACCCCGGAGCCGACGCCCGAGCCCACGCCGACGCCCACCACGCCGCCCATCGTCAACGTGCCCACGCTGCCGGGCACGGGCACGCCGCGCGTGGGTGTCATCGACACGGATGACGGCACGGACAATCCGCAGGCGGCGCAGGGCTGCGGTGCGACGGCGACGGGCGGGGCTCCGTTCATCGCCGCCACGGGCCTGCTCGCGTTCGCGGCGCTGCTGAGCCGTCGGCGCAAGCCGGCGACGGTGCGTGCTCGCGGCGCGCGTCGCTGAGCCACCGCGACACCGTGAAGGTCCACAGCGGGTCCGTCCTCCAGCAGGGCGGGCCCGCTTCGTCTTTTCAGAAAGGCGCCCACGAAGAAGCGGGTCCACCCCAGGAGGGAGGACCCGCTTCATCGACCCAGCCAGCGCCCAGCCCTCAGTGCGCGCCCTCGACCTTCACGTTGGGGTCGGCGCGGCGCAGCATGAACACCAGCACCAGTGAGCACGCGAAGATGGCCGTGAGCACGGTGAAGTTGGCGTTGAAGGCCCGCACCAGGGCCTGCAGGTTGATGCGCTGGCTGAACAGGCCATAGGCCGCGGCCAGGGGGTCCGTCACCCGCGAGGCCACCGTGGCCTGCATCGCGGCGAGCTGCTCCTGCGTCACCTGGCTGTACGCATCCACATGCGACGCCAGCGCCGTGTTGTTCACCTGCGTCAGCCGGTTGAGCGCGCTGCTCATCCACGCCGTGCCAATGGACCCGCCCAATTCACGCGTCAGGTTGAACAGCCCCGCCGCGTTGCCTCGCTGGTCCGGACGCAGGTTGCTCAGCGCCATCACCGACAGCGGCACGAAGATGAACCCCATCGAACACGCCCGGATGAACACCGGCGCAATCAGCGCCGCCTCGTCCGCCGTGCTGCTCAAGTGCCCGTTCGTCCACAAGGACAGGCACATCCCGATGATGCCCACCCCCACCAGCATCCGCCCGTCCACCTTGCCGCCGAACTTCCCGATGAGCGGCATCAACAACACCTGGATGAAGCTGCCCTTCAAGAACACCAGCCCGATGTCGAGCGCCGAGTAGCGCATCACCGTTCCGCAGAAGAGGCTGAACAGGAACGAGCCGCCGAACAGCGCCGTGCCGATGAGGAAGTTCACCCCCGTCGCCGCCGCGTACGAGCGGTTCGCGAACACCCTCAAGTCCACCACCGGCTGCGGGGTCTCCAGCTCGTGCACGATGAACGTGATGAGCGCCACCCCCGCCACCACCGCGAGCACGGTGATCTTCATGCTGTCGAACCAGTCCTCGCGCGTGCCCTCCTCCAGCACGAACTGCAGCGCGGCCATGCCCACCGCCAACAGGCCGATGCCCCAGCGGTCCACCCGCTCGTGGGACACCTCGAAGTCCTTCTGCTCGATGTGACGCCACGCCATGTACGCGGCGAACAGGCCCACCGGCAGGTTGATGAGGAATATCCAGTGCCAGCTCGCCACCTCGATGAGCATCCCGCCCACCGTCGGACCCAAGAGCGGCCCCGTCACCGCGCCCAGGCCGAAGAGCGCGCCGGCCATGCCGTGCTCCTTCTGCGGATAGCGCGCGAACAGAATCGCCTGCGACGTGGGGATGATGGCGCCGCCTCCCACGCCCTGGAGGATTCGGAAGACCACGAGCGACGGCAGGTTCCACGCGAGCCCACACAACAGGCTGGCCGCCGTGAAGATGAGGATGGACGCGGTGAAGTAGCGCCGGAACCCGAACCGACGCTGCAGCCAGCCCGTCATCGGGATGACCACCACGTTGGCCATCATGTAGCCGGTGGAGACCCACGCAATCTGGTCCATCGGCGTGCCGAAGCTCGCGCGGATGTCGCTGAGCGCGACATTCACAATCGAGATGTCCAGCACGGACATCAACGCCGCCGCCATCGCGGCGATGGTGATACCGGCCTTCGAGCCGGTGATGACGTCGCCCTTCACGACTACTCGCCCCTCGTGTTCACCGTGACGACGGCGCTCATGCCCGGCTTGAGGGCCACGTCCTTCGCGTCACCGTCGAAGCGGATGAGCACCGGGATGCGCTGCACCACCTTCACGAAGTTGCCGGACGCGTTGTCCGGAGGCAGCAGCGCGAAGCGCGCCCCGCTGGCCCCCGCCAGGCTGTCCACGTGGCCCTTGAAGTGATGACCGCTGAAGGCATCCACCTCCACGTCCACCGCCTGCCCCGCCTTCATCTCGCCGACCTGGTCCTCCTTGAAGTTCGCCACCACCCACACGTCGTCCTGCGGCACCACCGCCATCAGCGGACGCTCCGGGCCCACCATGTGGCCCACCTCCACCGTGCGGCGGCTCACCACGCCATTCGTCGGCGCGCGGACCTTCGTGTACGACACCGCCAGCTCCGCCAGGTGCAGCGCGGCCTGGGCCTGCTTGAGCTTCGCGTCCGCCAGCTTCACCGCCGCCTGCGCGGCCTGCACCTGCACCGGCCCCGTCTCCGCGGCGGCCAGCTTGCCCTGCGCCGTCTCCAGGCCACCGGAGGAGCCCTGCACGCCCGCCTCCGTGGACGTCAGCCGCGCCTTGGCCACGTCCAGCGCCGCCTTCGCCTGGTCATGCGTGGACTGCCGCGCATCCAGGTCCGCCTGCGTCACCGCGCCCTCCGCCTTCAGCGTCTTCACCCGCGTCAGGTCCGTGTCCGCCAGCTTGAAGCGCGCCTCCGCCGCCACCACGTCCGCGCGCGCCTGGTCCAGCGCCGCCTTGGACGAGCTGATGCCGCTATTCGCCTGCACCACGCCGCCGCGCGCCTGACGCAGGTTGGCCCCCGCGTTGACCTCGGTGAGCGCCAGCTGCGCCTGCGCGTTCGCCGACTGCGCCTCCGCGCTCGACACGTCCGCGCGGGCCACCTCCAGCTTCGCCTCCAGGTCCGTGGCGTCCAGCTCCACCAGCACGTCGCCGGCCTTCACCTGCTGGTTGTCCGTCACCAGCACCCGGGCCACCTGCCCCGAGATTCGCGGCGACACGTTGGCGATGCGGCCCTCCACCTGCGCGTCATCGGTGGACTCCTCGCCCCGGGTCAGCACCCAGCGCGCGGCGCCGCCCAACAGCGCAATCCCCAACAGCGCGGGCAACACCCGCTTCGCCCTGGAGCGCGGCGCCGCCGGCTCCTTCACGAGCGAGGGGCTCTTCTTCGGTACGTCGGTGTCCTGGGCATTCAGGGAGGGTGAGGCAGTGCTCATGGGCGTTCTCGAAGGTTCAACGGGTCGATGATAAGGGGCCTAACCACATGGCCATGACAAGACGTCCGTCGGGCCGGGCCCGAGGGGAATCGAGGGTTCGAGGGGAAGCTCAGGGCTCTCGGAAGGCAGGCAGTCCGGAGGAGACCTTGGTCAACAGCTCGCGCAGGGTGGCGCGCTCCGGCTCGCTCAGCGTGGACATCAGCGCGGCGACGCGGCGGAAGTGCACGGGCAGAAGCTCCTCCAGGAGCGCTCTCGCCTTCGGCGTGAGGTGCACGGTGTACATGCGCCGGTCATCGGGATGGTCGGCGCGGGAGATGAGGCCGTCCTTCTCCAGCGTGTCGAGCAGCCCCGTCATCGTGGCCCGGCTCACACAGGAGCTCTCCGCCAGTTCGGCCGGGGTGAGGCCCTGGCCCTCCTCGCTCTCGCTGTAGGAGAGCAGGCGGGCCAGCACGGTGAAGCGGCCCGTGGACAGGCCGTGGCGCGCGAGGTTGGCCTCGTAGGCGCTCGACAGCTCGTTGGACATGCGCAGCAAGAGGACGCAGGTCTCGATGGCGCTCGCGTCCAGTTGAGGGAAGCGCTGCGACAGTCGCTGCAGCCGCTCGAAGCGGGTGATGGGAGGCGTGACGCTCATGGTGAGGCGCGGCGAAGACCCCGCCGCCCCTGAGTCGTAAGGCTCCTAACTACCGCGCGCAACGAAATAGTGGAGCCGGTGGGAGGAAACGGACGCGCTGTTATGACGGGGAGGTGCTGGATGTGAAAGACCCCACCGTGCAGGCGGCGCTGCGGCAGGCGAGCGACGAGGCCGGTCTGCCGGATTATCTGCGCAGCTGCGTGTACCCCCTGCTGCGCGAGCCGGAGGGCGAGTGGCCGAGCTGCTGCGGAGGCGGCTGCCAGCCCTGCTCGGCCACGCTGGTGGACGTGGCGGCGCGGACGCTGGCGCTCCTGGGGACGCCGCGCGTGGCGCCCCTGCCCCTGTGAGCGCGGGCCGGGGGCGCCGTAAGCTCGTGGGGACATGAACCCCATCGTCCATGCGGAGCTGGCGTGGCTCACGGCCCAGGGGCTGCGTGAGCGGAGGGACCGCATCCTCGTCACGTGCGCGGGGCTGGCGCCGGACCTGGATGGGCTGACGCTGCTGGGTGGCGAGGAGTGGTACGCGCGCTACCACCACGTGCTCTTCCACGGCTATGTGGGCGCGCTCGTCACCACGGCGGTGTGCGTGGCCCTGGCGAGGCAGCACGCCCGGGTGGCGGTGCTCGCGATGGTGGCGTTCCACCTGCACCTCGTCTGCGACCTGGCGGGAAGCGGGCCCGGCTGGCCCATCCACTACTCCTGGCCCACGAGCATGCGGGAGTGGTTCTGGCAGGGGCAGTGGGACCTGTCGTCGTGGCAGAACTCGGTCATCGGGCTGTTCACCACGCTGGCCGTCCTCGCGTGCGCGCTGGGTCCCGGGCGTCGAACCTTCGTCGAGGTGTTCTCCGCGCGCTGGGACGCGGTCGTCACGCAGACGCTGCGCAAGCGCTTCAAGGGCGAGGAGCCCGCCGCGAAGCCCAACGGCTGAAGGCCCTCACCTGTCCCACGAGACAACCGCGCTGTAGGGGCCGTGACATATCTCGAGCACGGGGACCCGCGGGCGCGGTGCGGGGTTGTGTCCCCGGACGCGCAGCGCCTAGCTTGAAGCCCTTCCCGCGAAGGGGGCCCGATGCCCGCATACCGTGACGTGCTCGGCAGGATTCCCGAACCTGACGTCGAGGCCGGCAGGCAGTGCCAGGGCCTGTTGGACATGAAGACCAAACCCCAGGGCAGCCTCGGCCGCCTGGAGGAGCTGGCGTGTCAGTGGGCCGCGCTGCGGGGAGAGCCCGCTCCGGCGATGCCTCGCAAGGGCATGGTGGTGATGGCGGCGGACCACGGGGTGACGGAGGAGGGCGTGAGCGCCTATCCCGCCGAGGTCACCGCGCAGATGGTCGCCAACTTCTCCCGGGGCGGCGCGGCCATCAACGTGCTGTCACGGCAGCACGACGTGCGCGTGGAGGTCGTCGACATGGGCGTGCGGGTGCCCGTGGAGGGGCTCACGGGCGTGCGCCACCACCGCATGGGCCCCGGCACGGGGAACCTGGCGAAGGGGCCGGCGATGTCGCGCAAGACGGCCGAGGAGGCGCTGAGCGTGGGCGCGCTGCTGGCCATCGAGCTGGCGGAGTCGGGCGTGACGCTGCTCGGCCTGGGTGACATGGGCATCGGCAACACCACCGCGTCGTCGGCGCTGACGTGTGTGCTCGCGGGTGTGTCGCCGGACATGGCCACCGGGCGCGGCACGGGCGTGGATGACGCGGGCCTGACGCGCAAGGTGGACGTGGTGCGGCGGGCGTTGGTGGTGAACCAGCCGGACGCGGCGGACCCGCTGGACGTGCTCGCCAAGGTGGGCGGGTTCGAAATCGCGGGGCTCGCGGGCGCGGCGCTCGGCGCGGCGTCCAAGCGCGTTCCGGTGATGCTGGATGGCTTCATCTCCTCGGTCGCCGGGCTGGTGGCGGCGCGCCTGTGTCCCCGGGTGATGCCCTTCCTCATGGCCAGCCACATGTCGCGCGAGGCGGGCCACCGGCGGGTGCTGGAGGCGCTGCGGCTGCGGCCCCTGTTGGATTTGGGGCTGAGGCTGGGCGAGGGCACCGGCGCGGTGCTCGCGATGGGGCTGGTGGACAGCAGCCTGCACGTGCTGCACGAGATGGCGACCTTCGCCTCGGCCGGCGTCGCGGAGAAGTCACAGCGCTGAAGCGCGTGTCCCCGGCTGGAAACCCGGCGGGAGTCGCGCCATACCTGGGCTCCCATGAAGCGACTTCTCGCCGGCATCGCGTTCCTCAGTCGCATCCCCGTCCCCGGGGCGGCCACGTTCGACGCTGGCGACGTGGGCCGCGCCACGCTGTGCTTCCCGCTCGTCGGCGCGCTGCTCGCGGCCATCCTGGTGGGCGTGCGCCACGCGCTCTTCCCCCTGCTGCCCGCCACCGTGACGGCGTTCATCCTGCTCATCGTCTACGCGCTGCTCACCGGCGCGCTGCACCTGGACGGGCTGGCGGACATGGCGGACGGCTTTGGGGGCGGACGCACGAAGGAGGACGTGCTGCGCATCATGCGCGACCACGTCATCGGCGCGTATGGCGGCACGGCCCTGCTGTTGAACGTGGGGCTGAAGTCGAGCGCGCTGGCGGCCCTGCTCGAGCGGGGACAGGCGGACGTGGCACTGGTGGTGGCGCTGAGTCTGGGCCGGTGGGGCTCGGTGCCCCAGGGGTGGCTGTTCCCCTATGCGCGCCGCTCCGGCGGCATCGGCATGGCCATCACGGATTATGTCGGGCGCGTCGAGGTGGCGGGGGCCACGGTGCTGGGGCTCGGCATCGCCGTGGGGCTCATGGGCTGGAAGGGGGGTGTCATCATGGGGGCCGTGGCCTTGGTGTCGATGCTCCAGGCCCTGTGGTGCCGGAAGAAGATTGACGGAATCACGGGCGATACGATGGGCGCCAACACCGAGGTGTGCGAGGCGGTGGTGCTCGTGCTCGCGCTGGCGCTCGGCTGACGCGCTCTCGACGAAAGGAAACGGACGCGTGGACTGGCGACTGCCGAGCGGCGTGACGCGCATGGTTCTGGTGAGGCACGGCAAGCCCTCCGAGGAGATGAAGGGCCGCTGCTACGGGAGGCTCGACGTGGGCCTCGCGCCCGAGGGACACGTCCAGGCCGAGCGCGCGGCGCGGCTGCTCGCGCGGGTGGAGCTGCACGGCCTGTATTCGAGTCCCCGGCTCCGCGCGCTCGACACGGCGAAGCGGCTCACGGAGGGCCGGGGGCTGGAGCTTCGGGTGGAGGAGGCCTTCCGGGAGATCGACTTCGGTCTCTTCGAGGGGCTCACCTACGAGGAGGCCGAGCGCCGCTTCCCCGCCGTGTACGCGGAGTGGATGACACACCCCGCACAGGTGCGCTTCCCCGAGGGAGAGACGTTCTCCGAGATGCGCGAGCGCGTGCGCGCAGGAGGTCGGGCGCTGCGGGCACGTCATCCCGGCCAGTGCTTCGCGCTGGTGTCCCACGGCGGCGTCAATCGCACCCTGCTCTGCGAGGCACTCGGGATGTCGGATGAGCACCTGTTCCGACTGGACCAGGTGCACGCGGCGGTGAATGTCATCGACTTCTATGGCGATGAGCCCGTGGTGAAGTTGATGAACGCGGAGCCGTGACGCACCACGCCTCGGCTTGACGGTGTTTCCGTGCGAGGCGTAGCCTTTGGTGGCTTGTCTGGGATTGAAGTTCCGTCGTGCACAAGGGGGCGTCACGCGCATGGAGACCCAACCGCCAGGCGAGGCCAGCGGACGTCCCGTCATCCGCGCCCCCGGCAAGACGCCCGACCCCTTCTCCGCGCAGGCGCTCAACAACCCCTACGCCGTCTACGCGCGGCTCCTCGAGCAGCCCGCGTGCTGGAGCGCCGAGTCCCAGCTGTGGCTGTTCTCGCGGCACGCGGACTGCCTGGAGGTGCTCGCCAATCCCCGCTTCAGTCGGAACATCGCCAGCGCGAGGAAACGCCGCCCCCAGGACTACCCTCCCCCGCCGGAGGCGCTCGCGGCGCTGTCCGCCATGCACAACCAGTGGTTCCTGCTGATGGACCCGCCGGACCATACGCGCCTGCGCGCGGTGACGAAGCGGGCCCTGGGCCCGCGCATGAAGGAGCTGGCCATCCACATCCAGGCCCTGGCGGAGTCGCTGGTCTTCCAGGCGCGTCAGCGTGGAGGAATGGATGTCATCTCCGAGTTCGCCATGCCCCTGGCCCGCAGCACGCTGCGCCAGCTGGTGGGCGCGGATGATCTGGATGAGGGGCTCTATCAGCACTGGGCGCTGTGCCTCGCACGGTGCGCGGATGCCTCCGCTCCGCTGGGTGTTCGCGAGGCCGCGAGCGCCGCCACGCGTGAGGTGCACCAGTCCCTCCAGGCCGCCGTCACCCGGCGCCGACAGTCGCGACGCACGGATGTCCTCGGACTGTTGGTGGCCGCGCAGGAGGACGAACAGGCGCTGAGCGAGGAGGAGCTGCTGCCCACGTGCATGCTGCTGCTCTTCGGCGGCTACGACACCTCCGTCAACCTCATCGGCAACGGGGTGCTCGCGCTGATGGAGCACCGCGCGCAGTGGGAGGCCTTGTGCGCCGAGCCCTCGCGAACCAAGGGGGCGGTGGAGGAGGTGCTGCGCTTCGACACGCCCCTGCAGCTCGTCTCGCGCATGGCGCAGGAGGACGTGGACGTGGGAGGGACTCATGTCCGCGCGGGTGAGTGGGCGTGGGTGCTGCTCGGCGCGGCGAATCGGGACCCCAGGCGCTTCGAGAACCCCGACGCGCTGGACATCCAGCGCACGGACCTCCAGCACATCGCCTTCGGCCACGGCATCCACCAATGCGTCGGCGCGGCGCTCGGGCGCATCGAGGCACAGAGCGCGTTCGGGACGCTGGCGCGCGAGCTGCCGCAGCTTCGGCTCGTGCCCGGTGCGTGGAAGCGACGCGACACCGCCGTGTTCCGTGGCCTCACCACCCTGCCCTGCCAGCTCTGAACCTGAAGCTCAGCCGGGCCTGCGCGCCATCAAGTGCACGAGCAGCGCGGTCCCTGGCGCTGCCATCACCCTGTCGTGCCAGCGCTGAGCCCGAGGCTCAGCGCGACTTTCACGCCACCAGGTACACGAGCAGCGCTGCGCCCAGCGCCATCGCCACCCTGTCAGCGCTGGGAATGAAGCTCCGCACGACTTGCGCGCCACCAAGTACACAAGCAGCGCTGACCGTGGCTCCGCCGCCACCCTGCAGGCTCTCGACATGAAGCTCAGCGCGACTTGCACGCCACCAGGCACACGACGCATCCGCGTGCCTATCGCCACCATCACTCTGCCGGCTGTGAGATTGAAGCTCGGCGCCACTTGCACGCGACCAGATACACGCCGCATCCGCGTGACTATCGCCACCGTCACCCTGCTGGCTGTGAGCCCGACGCTCAGCGCGGCTTGCGCGACACCAGGTCCACGAGCAGCGCGGTCCCTGGCGCCGATGTCACCCTGCCCGACCAGCGCAGAGCCCGAGGCTCAGCGCGACTTTCGCGCCACCAGGTACACGAGCAGTGGTGTACCCAGCGCCGCCGTCACCAGCCCCACGGGCGGCTCTCGCCCAGGCAAGATGACTCGGGAGGCCGCGTCACAGAGTGCCAGGAAGCTCGCGCCCACGATGACCGAGCACGGCAGCAGCACGCGCCGGCTCACGCCCAGCACGCGCCGGACGATGTGCGGAACGATGAGCTCCACGAACGCGATGGGGCCACACCACGCAACACAGCCCGCCACGCCGAGCGCCCCCAAGCCAATCGAGGCCATGCGCACCACACGCACGTTGACGCCCTGCGACTCGGCATGCTCCTCGCCGGAGATGAACACCTCCAGCGCCCGCGTCAGCGACAACAGCCCCACCACCGACACGGCCGCGATGGGCACGAGCGCGACGATTCCCTGGTAGCCCACCTGCGGCAGGTGCCCCATCGTCCACCGCGTGGCCGCCAGCAGCTCCGCCGAGTCGGCCGAGAACTGCACGCCCGTGGAGATGGCGCCCGCCGCCATCGAGAAGGCGATGCCCGCGAGCACCAAATCGTTCATCCGCACGCCCCGCCCCGCGGCGATGGCGGCCACCAGCAGGCTGACCCCCAGCGCCCCGGCGAAGGCCGACGCGGTGATGAGCGGCAAGCCCCACAGCGCCGAGCGGGCTCCCAGCACGATGGCCACCAGCGCTCCCAGCGTGGCCCCGGCCGTGGTGCCCACCGTGCTCGGCGCGGCGAGCGGATTGGCGAAGAGCGACTGGTACACCGCCCCCACCAGCGACAGCGTGCCGCCCACCAGCAGCGCCATCAGCGTCCGGGGGATGCGCAGCTGCCAGAGGATGAAGTCCCGCGCGTCCGGCGGCATCGGAGGCCCGATGAACGGCGCGGCGACGACCACCAGCCCGCACAACAGCAACATCACCACCAGCCGGGCCTTCATTCGCCACCCTCCAGCGGCAGGCCCACGAAGACTCTCCGGCCCTCGACCTCCACGCCACGCATCCGCACGGAGAACACCTGCCCCAGGTGCTCACCCAGCTCCGGCGCGTCGTAGTGCGACTCGAACGCCACCCGGCCCCGCGACAACCCCAGCACCCGAATCCGTCCCTCGCCCCCGTGCTGCACCGCGTGAGCAAGCACGTTGATGTCATGCGTGATGCACAGCACCCCCAGCCCCGAGCGCCACAGCCGCCCCACCAGCGCGTACAGCTCCAACTGCTGCGCGGGGTCCAGGAAGTTCGCGGGCTCGTCCAGCATCACCAGCGGCGACTCCTGCGCCAGCAGCGCCGCCACCGCGACGCGCTGCTGCTCCCCGCCGGACAGCTCCGTGATTCGCCGCGAGGCGAGCCCCTCCGCCTGCACCCGCTCCAGCGCCGCCCGCGCCTGCTCCTCCGAGCGGCGATGCGACTCCCGGAAGCGATAGCGCGCCGCGGCCACGTGCTCCAGCGCGGTGATGGGCTCGGAGACCTGCACACGCTGGGGCAGCCACGCGACATGGGCCGCGCGCTCCCGGGGCGACAGCGCCGCCACGTCGCGCCCGTCCACCGTGACGCGCCCCGCGTCCGGACGCTCCAGCCCGAGCGCCACGCGCATCAACGTCGTCTTGCCCGCCCCATTGGGGCCCACCACCGCCACGAAGTCTCCAGCCCCGAGCCGAAGGGACACGTCCGCCAGCAGCGTCCGCTCCCCCTTGCGCACCGTCGCCCCGGAGACCTCCAGCGTGGACGTCATGGCGTCTTCGCGTCGAAGCGCAGCGCGACCTTCAGTCGCTCCACCAGGTCCAGGATGCGCGGACCGGTGGACTGCACTCCCGGCCCCGCCACCAGCTTCACGCGCCCCTCCTTCACCGCGCGCAGCACCGACAGCTGCTTCCACGCGGCCAGCTGCCGCGCCTCCTCCTCGGGCGTCGGCACGGGGCCCTCCAGCAGCACGAGGATGATGTCCGGGTCCAACGTCATGAGCTGCTCGACGGAGATGTTCGGCGGACCACCCGGGTCCTCGGCCACGGCGTTGCGCGCGCCCGCGGCCTCCAGCGCCGCGCCGTGCAGCGAGCCCTTGCGGATGTACCAGATGCTGGAGAGCCCGGCCTCCGCGTCGCCAATCACCAGCAGCACCCGGGGCGCGTCCTTCGGAGGTGCCCGCTTCAGCGTGCTCTCCACCTTCGCGGCCAGCTCGTTCGCCTGCGCCTCGCGGCCCGTCTGCCGCCCCAGCTCGCGGACCCCGTTCGCCACGTCGTCCACCGTGAGCCAGGGCAGCACCTTCACCGGCGCGACGGCGGCCAGCGAGCCCGCGGGAGCCTGCTTCACCTGCTCATCCAGGATGAGCGTGGGCTTGAGCCGGGCGATGGCCTCGTAGTTGGGCGCCAGCGTGGAGCCGACCTTGGGCACGCCCTCTGCCTCGGGGGGCCAGGACGAATAGTCCGAGCGCCCCACCACCTGCGGCCCCGCCCCCAGCGCGTAGAGCGTCTCCGTGATTCCGGGGGACAGCGAGACGAGCCGCCGCGCGCCCGGCTCCTGGGCCGGAGGCGAGGAGCGCTGGCAGCCCGCGAGGAGCAGGAGCGCGAGACCGAGGAGCCGAAAGGAGCGCGAAGGGGACATGGGAGGACAATCACGCACCGAGGAGTGCGTGACGAGCGCCTTATAGTGCACCCGCCAGAGGAGGCCCGCCATGTCGAAGCACCCCCACCTCATGATTCAGGGCACGGGTTCCCACGTGGGGAAGACCACGCTGGTGGCCGGGCTGTGCCGCCTGTACGCCAACCGGGGCCTGCGCGTGGCCCCGTTCAAGTCGCAGAACATGTCCCTCAACTCCTTCGTCACCGAGGAGAACGAGGAGATTGCCCGCGCCACCGCGGTGCAGTCCTTCGCGGCGAGGCAGCGGCCCATCGTCCACATGAACCCGCTGCTGCTCAAGCCCAAGTCGGACAGCGTCAGCCAGCTCATCATCCACGGCAGGCCCCACCGGGACGTCGACGCGCGCGAGTACTTCCTGGCCGACACGCACCGTGCGCTCAAGCTCGCCGCCATCCAGGAGTCCATCGACCACCTGAACCGCCACTACGACCTGGTCATCGCCGAGGGCGCGGGGAGCTGCGCGGAGCCCAACCTGCGCCCGTTCGACGTGGTGAACATGGAGGTGGCCCACCGCCTGGACGCCCGCGTCTTCGTGGCGGCGGACATCGACAAGGGCGGCGTGGTGGCGGAGCTGCTCGGCACGCTGCGCGTCCTGGAGCTGGTCGCCCCCGAGGACGTCGCGCGCATCTGTGGCTTCATCATCAACAAGTTCCGGGGTGACCGGCAGGTCCTCCAGCCCGCCGTGGACTTCCTCGAGCAGCACGCGAAGAAGCCCGTCGTCGGGGTGCTGCCCTACCTGTCCCTCGCCCTGGAAGAAGAGGACCGCGTCCAGCCCCGCATGCACGGCACACCCGAGGTCGACATCGCCGTCCTCTACCTGCCCCACATCTCCAACAGCACCGACTTCGACTACCTCCAGGAGGAGCCCCACGTGCGCGTGCGCTTCGTGCGCTCCGTGGACCAGCTGGGCGCGCCCGACGCCATCATCCTGCCCGGCACCAAGAACACGGTGGGGGACCTGGTCCACCTGCGGCGCATCGGCTTCGAGCGCGTGCTCCAGGAGCTGAGCGCCACCACGCCCATCGTCGGCATCTGCGGCGGCTTCCAGATGCTGGGGCGCCACCTGCTCGACGAGCACCGCCGCGAGTCCGAGCACGGCAGCACCACCGGCCTGGGCCTGCTGGACATCGACGTGGAGTTCCTGCCGGGCAAGACGGTCTTCAACCGCCACTACACCCCGACGAAGGACAATCCCTTGCGGGATGCGGGCGAGGTGTCCGGGTATGAGATTCATTCCGGGCTCATCCGGTACGACAGCGCGCGGCCGATGTATGCCCACCCCGGCGGCTTCGATGGCGCGGTGCACGAGCGGCTGCCCATCTTCGGCACCTTCATCCATGACCTGTTCAAGAATCCTCGTCTGAGCCGCGCCTTCGTCGACACGCTGCGCCAGCGCAAGGGATTGCCAGTCCTGACAGCGCCCCTGTGCAACCACGACACCCGTCGGGAGGACAGCTATAATCGGCTCGCTGCCGCCCTGGCCGAGCACATGACATCCATCGACTGACTCTTCATCCCGCCAAAGGGGGCGCTCGGGGATTCCCGACGACAGGCGAATGTAAGGAGGAGGCTCAACGTGAAGCTCGATGGATTCGCTCGTGTCCTTCCGCGCGTGGTGCTGCTCTTGGCCATGGCTTGCCAGCACAGCGCGCTCGCGCAGGACCAGCTCGACACCGCCCCGAAGACACTCACCCAGCAGGTCCTCACGCCCGTTGGCACGACGTACCCCTACACCCAGCAATTGCAGTGGTTGGACGCGGGGCGGTTCATCGTGGGACGGCTGGATGGCTCGATGACGCTCTTCCGCCCGCCTGGACCCACCGAGTGGGGTCCCATGCTCACGGACGTGCTGCGCACGCCCGCCAACCGGGGCGTGGAGATGATGGCCGTGCGGGATGAGCGGACGTTCGTGACATCCAACGACAGCACCACCATCACCCTGTGGCGCGAGCGGGACCTGACCGTCGCGGAGGACGCCGAGCCCGCGCTGCTGGACCGGCTGCCGCGCGCGTTCCGCTACCAGAACTTCGCCTACGACGCGGACGTGGGCACGGCCAACAGCGCCGTCTTCGTCACCCATGGGAACCGGGAGTACCTCGTCACCGGCCACGAGAACGGCTTCGTCCTCATCTGGAGCGTCACGCGCAACGGCCGGCAGCTGGCGGTGCTGAAGAAAGTCGATGTGCGCTCGCCCGACCCCATCCCCAGCCCGTTCCAGCTGTGGAACGTGCGGGACATCGTCTCGTGGCGCGACGGCGTGGTCATCACCGGCTCCGAGGACGGAGACCTGGTGATGCTCCAGCTCCCCCAGGGCAACGTGCTGGCGCGCAAGCGCTACAACCCGGCGGCCCAGCGCGGCATCAACGGCCTGGCCATCCTGGATGACCACCTGGTGGCCGTGGCCTGCTCGGTGGGCCCGTCGGACAAGAACACGTGGCTGTTCCGCGTGCGCCCCGCGGAGCTCCAGTCGCAGGGCTCGGTGGACCTGAAGCAGAACCTGTCCCTGCCGCAGTCCTTCGCGTTCCGCGCCGCGATGGCCAGCGTGGGCGGGCAGCCCCACGTCTTCGCCACCACGCAGGAGGGTCTGCTGTGGACGGTGCTCGTCACGCCGGACGGACAGCTCCAGGTGCAGGCCGTCAGCTCGGTGGATTTCCCCATCGGTGAGGCCATCGACTACAACCCGGCCACCTCGCAGCTCGCCGCCGTGGGCGTGCTCGTCAACCTCTTCAACGTCGCTCCGCCCGCGCCCGCGCAACGCCAGCAGGCGCCCAAGGCCGCGCCGCCTCAAGCGCCGTCGCTGGTCCACTGAGCACGGCGATGTCCCGGGACAGCGCTCCGTGGGTGCTGGGCATCGGCGCGTCGAATCACAACGGCGCCGCGTGCCTCCTGCGTGGTGACGAGCTGGTCGTCGCCGTGCAGGAGGAGCGACTCCTCCGCCGCAAGCGGGCGTGGCTCCCTGGCGGGGCCGTGTCCTTCGCGGTGCGCTACTGCCTGGAGACGGCGGGCATCCGCGCGGACGAGCTCAGCCTCGTCTCGTGCTGCTCGCTGATGGGGCCTCGCGGGCCGCTGTACGACGTACGCGCCAACCCGGACCTCGCTCCGGGTGTCCCGGTGCGCTACCTCTCGCACCACCTGGGCCACGCGGTGGGCGCGTTCGCGACGTCCGGCTTCGACGAGGCGCTGGTGCTCGTCGTGGACGGGTTCGGCTCCAACGTCCAGGACCTGTCCCCCGAGGAGCTGGCGGCGGTCGTCACCGAGCGACGCGGAGAGGAGACGCTGTCCGTCTACCACGCGTCGCGCGAGGGCTTCGTGCCGGTGGAGAAGCACCTGGGCACGTTCCTGGAGGTGACGTCCTCCGTGGACCTGGAGCGCTTCCGGGGCATGCCTCGCTTCGGCAGCCTGGGCGGGCTGTACTCCGCCGTCGGACGGCAGCTCTTCTCGGATGTCCTGGAGGGGCCGGGCAAGGTCATGGGCCTGGCGCCTCACGGCGTGGCGGACACCCCCGTGTCGGACTTCTTCGACATCGTCGACGGGCGCTTCGTGTTCCACGACACCGTGCCTCGCCGCTTCACGCATGACGAGCGCTGGCCCGCGCGACAGGTGGAGTATCGGAACCTCGCGGCCTCGGCGCAGGCGGCGCTGGAGGACGGGCTCTTGCGGCTGGTGCGTCGACTGCGCGCGAGCACGTCCTGCGACGCGCTCTGCTACGCCGGGGGCGTCGCGCTCAACAGCGTGGCGAACGAGCGGCTCTTCACCGAGAGCGGCTTCAAGGACCTCTACGTGATGCCCGCCGCGGAGGACAGCGGCACCGCCATCGGCGCGGCGTACCACGGGCTTTGGCAGCTCACGGGGCGGCGCTCCACGCGGCGACTGGGCCATGACAGCACGGGCAGGACGTACTCCGCCGAGGACTGCGACACCGCGCTGCGCACCGTGCCCGCGGTGGTGTCGCGCAGGCTGCCGCGACTCGTCCCCGAGGTGGCCGATCTGCTCGCCGAGGGGAAGATGCTCGGCTGGTTCCAGGGCGGCTCCGAGCTGGGTCCACGCTCCCTGGGCCAGCGGAGCATCCTCTGCGACCCGCGGCCTCGCGACATGAAGGACACCCTCAACGCGCGGGTGAAGTTCCGCGAGGGCTTCCGTCCCTTCGCCCCCATCATCCTCGCGGAGAAGGTGCGCGAGTGGTTCGACGTCGACACGGCCTCCACGGACAGCCCCTTCATGCTCCGCGTGTGGCGCTTCCGTGAGGAGCAGCGCGAGCGCGTCCCCGCCGTCGCCCACGTCAACGGCACCGGCCGCGTGCAGACGGTGACGAGGGAGCACACGCCCCTGCTGCACGCGCTGCTCACCGCGTTCGATGAACGCACCGGCGTCCCCGTCCTGCTCAACACCTCGTTCAACATCGCCGGGGAGCCCATCGTCGAGACGCCCGAGGACGCGCTGTGGGGCCTGCTGTCCACGGGGCTGGAGGGCTGCGTGCTGCTGGACCGCTTCGTGTCCAAGCACGAGGCGCTGCATTCACTGCTGGACCTGGAGGTGCTCGTCCTCGGAGAGCGAATCGCGCCCCTGTCCTCGGAAAGCGCGGAGGACACGCTGGACCTGCGTCCCCTCTTGAAGGAGCCGCTGGGCTTTGGCCTGGACGCCTCGGGACGCAACCTGGAGGATGCGCGCCGGATGCTGGGCAGCGGGCAACAAGGTGGCGCGTTCAAGGTGCGGACGCCGTGGGGCGCGGCCGTGCAGCTCGTGTCGAGCGAGCTGTCGAGGCTCGTGGACCAGGTGGAGCGCGGGATGACCGGCTGGAAGCTCCTGGAGCGGGTGTCTCGCGAGGACTCGAGCATTGATGAGCAGAAGCTGACGCGGATGCTCGGCACGCTGCGGCGCGCCCGCGTCCTCCAGTTCGGTCCGGGAGTGTGAGGACGACGCTCGCCAGGGGACTGCTGGGCCTGGTGCTGCTGGCGTGCGCCCCCGTGCGGGCCCAGTCCACCGAGGACGCCGGCACTCCGCCCATGTCCGAGGTCATCGACGTGGTGGGCGAGGTGCCCGACCCGGAGCCGATGGACCGCGCCGCTCGTCGCGACCCGAGCAGCGTCGTCACCGTCATCTCCGTGGAGGAGCGCGGCGGCACCGCGCGCGACACCGCGGAGGTGCTGTCCACCGCGCCCGGCGTCTCCATCCAGGACTCGGGCGGATACGGCCAGGGAAAGAGCCTGGTGGTGCGCGGCGCCTCGTCGAACGGGACGTTGGTGCTGCTCGACGGCATCCCCCTCAACGGCGCGGGCGGGAGCCTGGACCTGTCGCGCGTCCCGCTCGCGCTCGCCCGTGAGCTGGAGGTGATGCGCGGGAGCGCGGGCTCGAGCCACGGCAGCGGCGCGCTCGGCGGCGTGGTGAACATCATCACCCGCGCCCCCGGTGACACGTTGAGCCTCGCGGGCGAGCTGAGCCACGGGAGCTGGAACACCACCACCGGGTGGCTGTCGCTCACCGGGCCCGTGCTGGACAGCGAGCTGCTCCTGCTGCTCCACGGCGGCACGTCGTCCGGGCGCTTCTTCTATCCGTTCGATGCCACGCCCACGCTGCCGGGTGACGCGCCCGAGCTGCGACGTCGCGAGAACAACGACGCGCGCGGCGCCGGGGCGCTCGTGCGACTGCGCCGCCGCCTCTCCCAGGGCGTGGTGCTGGACGCGATGGGCGAAGGGACCCTGGAAGGACGAGGGCTCGCGGGCACGGCGCAGAACCCGCTCGCGGACGCGCGTCAGTCCAACCGTCGCGGCATCCTGAGCCTGCGCGTGCTGGGCGACCTGGGCCACCACGTCCACGTGTCCGCTCGCGCGCACTATCGCCAGGAGCGACTGGAGCTGTCGGGCGGTCCGCTGCCACAGCAGGGCGTGCAGACCCTGCGCACGGGCGGCGTGGAGGCCGAGGGCAGCCTGCCGCTGGGAAGCTGGAACGTCGTCTCCGCGCTGGCGAGCCTCGGCGGGGAAGGCGTGGCCACCGCTGGCGCGCCCGTGACTTCGGACGGACGCACATCGTGGCTGCGCGCCAGCGTCCGCGTCATGGATGACCTGGCGCTGCTCGACGGCCGGCTCCACGTGACGCCCTCGCTGCGCGTGGAGCGCGTGGGCGCGTTCACGCTGCTGTCCCCCAAGCTGGGCGCGCGCGTGACGCTGCCCGCGCGCCTGGAGCTGCGCGCCAACGTGGGACAGGCGCACCGGGCCCCCTCGCTGGTGGAGCTGTACGTGCGCCAGGGCACGCTGCTGCCCAACCCGGACCTGCGCCCCGAGCGCGCCGTGTCCGCGGACGTGGCGCTGGCGCACCGCACGGAGCGCTCGCTCGTGTCGGTGGGAGGTTTCTTCGCGAGCTACGAGGACCTCATCACCTACGAGGCGTATCCGCCGTTCGCCGCGAAGCCGAGCAACTTCGCCTCCGCGCGCGTCGCCGGCCTGGAGGTGGACGCGGAGGCGCGCCCCTTCTCCTTCCTGTCCGGCTCGCTGGCGTACACGTTCCTCGTCTCCCGCAACCTCCGGGACGACCCGCGCTACTACCTGAAGGACATCCCGCTCCGGCCGCGCCACACCCTCGCCGCGCGAGTGACGGCGGGCCCCTCGTGGCTCACGGGCCGCGTGGAAGTGCGCGCCCAGTCCTCACAGCTTCGCAACCGCACCGGCGAGCTGGTGCTCCCGGGCCGCACGCTCCTGCACGCGGGCCTGTCCACCACGGTGGGCCAGCGCCCCGCCTTCACCTTCTCCGTCGACCTCAAGAACGTGCTCGACGTCCACGTCGACGACTTCGACGGCTATCCCCTGCCGGGCCGCGCGGTGCTCGCCTCCGTGGCCCTGGCGCTCGACGTCCCACCCTCCCCCTCCACTGCCAAAAAGGCGGACACCCCATGAGGCCCTCGCCTCCTCCAGGACGCCACCTGGCGCTCCTCTGCTCCCTGCTCTCCTGCCTGCTGCTCACCGGCTGTCCCGACGAGGGCGTCGTCTGCAGCGAGGGCCTCTCCCGCTGCGGCGACACCTGCGCGGACCTCACCAGCGAGTCCGCGAACTGTGGCGCCTGCGGCAACGCCTGTGGCGAAGGCCAGCTCTGCGCCGAGGGCGCGTGTCGCTGTCTGACGGGGACCACGGCCTGTGACGGCGCCTGCGTCGACACCCGGTCCTCGCCCCAGCACTGCGGCGCCTGCGGCACGACGTGCGACAGCAGCGAGGTGTGCGAGCAGGGCACGTGCCAGCTGAACTGCACCGCGGGCCTGCTCCGCTGCGGCAACGCGTGCGTGGACGGGGACTCGAGCAACCTGAACTGCGGCGCCTGCGGCAACGTCTGCGGCGACGCGCGGACGTGCCGGGGCGGCGTGTGCACGTACGACATCGTGGCCACGTGCTTCAACACCGGCCAGGTGGTGGGCATCCAGTCCGGCGTGGACCTCAAGGGCCCCGGCACGCTCGTGGCGTCGTCGCCGCAGAGCGCCGCGCGGATGAGCGACGTGCTGCTGGTGCTCGACTCCACGCGCAAGCTCATCCAGGCGCGGCTGGACGACTACGGCGTGCTGCCTCCGCGCCACGACACGGGCCGCGCGCCCAACCAGGTCCTCGTCGAGGGGCCGTTCATCTACATCCTCAACTCCACCGACAACACGCTCCAGGTGCTGCGGAGCACCGAGCCGCTCCCGCCCGGCAAGCGCCACCCCGAGGGCATCTCGCTCCAGAACGTGGCCAGCGTGAGCTTCGGCGCCAACACCAACCCCTTCGGCATGGCGCGCGTGGGCAACGAGCTGTGGGTCACCCTCTACGGCAACCTCGTGGGCGACCCGAGCGCCGGAGGCCGCGTGGCGCGCGTCTCGCTGGCGTCTCCCTCCGAGCCGAGGGTGACGGCCACCATCGACCTGCCCACCGGCGCCGCGCTGCGGCCCTTCCCGGACAACACCACGCTGTCGACGCCCGCGGGCATCACCGAGCACCGCGGCAAGGTGTACGTGGCCCTCAACAACCTCAACCCCGCCACCTACGCCCCCGGCGGCCCGGGCCTGCTCGCGCGCATCGAGCCGGCGACGGGCGCGGTGAGCCTCGTCGGCCTGGGCGACGACTGCCTCAACCCCAACGCGGTGGCCTCCGTGGGCGAGCACCTGGTGGTGAGCTGCGGCGGCAAGTCCACCTATGACGCCGAGTTCAAGCTGGTGTCCGTGGAGCGCACGGGCCTGGTGATGCTGGACGCGCAGGACACCGTGGTGGCCTCGGAGCCCATCGCCTGCTCGCCGGGCATCGGCTCCTGCCCCATCCCCGCCGCCGGCCGATTCGCCGTGGTGGGCCCGCGCATCTACACCGGCGACACCAACGGCGGCCGCGTCTTCGTCCACGAAATCGTGGGCAACACCCTGGTCGAGCGTCGGGGCCTGAAGGACACCTCCGAGCCCGCCATCGCCGCCTGCCCCGCCAGCGGCTTCTCGCTGGTCAGCGACGTGGTGGCCCTGCCCTGATTCCAGGGCACCTCGGGGGCACTTCGCCCCGATGGGGCAATGTGCCCCGGCCCCGGCGGGACATTCCACCCCGTCCGGGGCCCTCCTCCGAGGGAGCCGCCCCGAGCCAGACGCTGGCACAAAGGATGCTCTAGAGCTTCCGCGTGCCCCGGCCACATCGCGGGGCGGAAACCGGAGGAGGCGTCACGCAGCGCACGTCGGTCCTCGTGCACCCACGCCGAGCTTCGGGCGATTGCTCGCCCGCCGAGGAGCCCGACGCGACGTCCTGACGCCTTCTCACGGCAGTCGCGGTAGTTTCTGAGTACTTCCTTCCGGTCCATGCATTCTCGACCCCTCCCACGTGCATGGACCGGAATAGCCTCGACCCACCGTGAGACTCGCACGCAAGTTCACCCTCGCCCTCGTCCTGCTCGCCGTGGCCGTCATCGCCGCGCTGCAGGTCATCCAGGTCCGCCGCGAGCTGGAGCGCTCGGCGCTGGACATGCAGCATGACCATCGGCTGCTCGGCCACACGCTCGCGGGCACCATCGGCAAGGCGTGGCAGCTTGCGGGTGAGCGCGAGGCGCTCAATCTCCTCAACCAGTCCAACAACTACCAGGAGCAGGTCCACCTGCGCTGGGTCTGGCTGGATGGCGGTCCCGGGACGCCGTCCCTCGCGGGCTTCCCGCCCCGGCTGATGGCCACGCTGCGCCAGGGCAGGGACGGCTCCATGGTGGACCCGGACCCGGCGCCGGGCCTCTTGCACTCGTACACGCCGGTGAAGATTGGCCCGCGCTTCGGCGCCATCGAAATCACCGAGTCGCTGGGCGAGGAGCGCCAGCACGTCTTCGTCACGGTGGTGGGCACCATCGTCGCCACGGGCACCATCACCTTCGCGTTCCTCATCGTCGCCATGGCCATGGGCCGCAGGCTCGTCGGTGAGCCGGTGGACCAGCTGGTCCAGTTGGCGGAGCGCTTCGGCCATGGGGATTTGTCCGCGCGCGTGCGGCTGCCACCGCAGCGGCGGGGGGACGAGCTGACGACGCTGGCCAACGCGATGAACCGCATGGGCGAGCAGTTGGAGGAGACGCGCTCGCGGCTGTCCGCGGAGACGGCCGCGCGCCTGTCCGCGGTGGAGCACCTGCGGCACGCGGACCGGCTCACCACGGTGGGCAAGCTGGCGTCGGGCGTGGCGCACGAGCTGGGCACGCCGCTCAACGTGGTGATGGGCCGCGCGAAGATGATTTCGTCGGGCGAGGCGGAGGGCGAGGAGGTGGGCGAGAGCGCCCGCATCATCAGCCAGCAGGCGCAGCACATGACGCGCATCATCCGGCAGCTGCTCGACTTCGCGCGGCGCCGCGCGCCCCACCGGGCCCCGGAGGACGTGCGGGAGCTCGTCTCGCGCTCGCTGTCCCTGCTCAAGCCCATGGCCGCCAAGAAGAGCATCACCCTGGTGGAGGACATCCCCCCTGGCGTCACGGTGGAGGCGGATGGAGGCCAGGTGCAGCAGGTGTTGACCAACCTGGTGATGAACGCGTTGCAGGCCATGAACCAGCCGGGGACGGTGCGCGTGCACGCGGCCCACTCCCGGACCACGCCGCCCCAGGACGTGGGCGGCCCCGAGGGGAGCTACGTGCGCGTGGACGTGGAGGACGAGGGCTCTGGGATTGCCCCGGACGTGCTGGCGCACGTGTTCGAGCCGTTCTTCACCACGAAGGACGTGGGCGAGGGCACGGGGCTGGGGCTGTCCGTGTCCTATGGTCTGGTGAGGGACCATGGCGGCTGGATTGCCGTGCGAAGCGAGCTGGGACGCGGTAGCTGCTTCTCCATCTATCTGCCGAGCGGAGGGGACACATGCCAGGCCGCGTCCTGATGGTCGAGGACGAGCGCGAGATGCGCGCCATGTTGGAGAAGGGGTTGACCCGCCGGGGCTACACGCCCGTGGCCATGGGGGCCGCCGACGAGGCGCTGGCGAAGCTCGCCGGCGAGGACTTCGACGTGGTGCTCACGGACCTGCGCATGCCGGGCATGGACGGGCTGGCCCTGTGCGAGCGAATCGTCCTCAACCGGCCGGACATCCCCGTCGTGGTGATGACGGCGTTCGGCAGCATGGAGACGGCGGTGGCCGCCATCCGCGCGGGGGCGTACGACTTCGTCACCAAGCCCATCGACATCGACGCGCTGGTGCTGGTGCTGGAGCGCGCGGTGCAGCACCGCGCCCTGCGAGACGAGGTGCGCCGGCTGCGGCAGGAGCTGGGGCGACGGCAGCAGGACAGCGGCGCGGTGGTGGGCGAGAGCCCCGCCATGCAGCAGGCCTACGCGCTCATCGACCGGGTGGCGGACCTGGACTCGACGGTGCTCATTACCGGCGAGAGCGGCACGGGCAAGGAGGTGGCCGCGCGGGCGGTGCACACCCGTGGACGCAGGGCCCAGGGGGCCTTCGTGGCCATCAACTGCGCGGCCATGCCGGAGGCGCTGCTGGAGAGCGAGCTGTTCGGCCACGCCAAGGGCGCCTTCACGGACGCGAAGGCGGCGCGCGCGGGGCTCTTCATCCAGGCGCACGGCGGCACCCTGTTCCTGGATGAGGTGGGCGAGTTGCCGCTCACGCTCCAGCCGAAGCTGCTGCGCGCGCTGCAGGAGCGGGTGGTGCGGCCGGTGGGCGGGGACACGGAGGTGCCGTTCGACGCGCGCATCGTCGCGGCGACGAACCGGGACTTGGAGCTGGCGGTGGAGGAGGGCCGCTTCCGCGAGGACCTGTACTACCGGCTCAACGTCATCGGCGTGGAGCTGCCGCCCCTGCGGGCGCGGGGCAACGACGTGCTGCTGTTGTCGCAGCGGTTCATCGAGCAGTTCGCCGCGCGCAACAACAAGCGGGTGGTGGGGCTGTCACCGGCGGCGGCGCAGCGGCTGCTGGCGTATGGGTGGCCGGGCAACGTGCGCGAGCTGCAGAACAGCATGGAGCGCGCGGTGGCGCTGACGTCGTTCGAGCAGATCACCGTGGATGACCTGCCCGAGCGCATCCGGAACTACAGCCAGCCGAAGGTGGTGCCGGAGAACACGGACCCCTCGGAGCTGGTGACGCTGGAGGAGCTGGAGCGGCGCTACATCCACCGCGTGCTGGAGACGGTGGGCGGCAGCCGCACGCTGGCGGCGCGAATCCTCGGCGTGGACCGCAAGACGCTGTACCGGAAGCTGGAGCGCGACGACGAGGCGAAGAAGCCCTAGTCGAGCGTCTCCAGCTTCACCTCGAAGAGCTTGGGCCAGAGCTTGCCCGTCATGAGCATGCGGCCGGTGCCGGGCTCCACGGCGATGCCGTTGAGGACGGCGTCGGTGATGCCTCGGACCTGGGAGGCCACGGAGCGCGCGAGGGCGGACGCGTCGATGACGGCGGTGACCCGGCCGGTGGACGGGTCGATTTCGAGCACGTCCGTGGAGTGCCAGACGTTGGCGTAGATGACGCCGTTGGCGCACTCCAGCTCGTTGAGCTGCTCCTGGGGCTGGCCCTGGAGGGTGACCTCGACGGAGTCCAGGGGCTCGAAGGTGTCGGGGTCGTGGAACGTCAGCGTGGAGCTGCCGTCGCTGCGGACCAGCCGGCCCTGCCAGTAGCACAGGCCCCAGCCGTCGCCTTCGTACGGGGTGGTGCGCTCGCGGGTGGGGGGCAGGCCGCTCCAGGTGAAGAGCAGGCCCTCGGTCCAGGTGAGCTGGTAGAGGCGCTCGCCGTCGCTGGCGAGGCCCTCGGTGAAGACGTCACCCAGGCGCTCGATCCAGAGGGGCGTGGCGGACTCGAGCGAGATTTCGCGCAGCGAGCCCTTCTGGCCGGTGCTCTCGAACAGGCGCCCCTGGTGGAAGACGAGGCCCTGGGTGAAGGCCTCGGTGGAGTGCGGATACTCCTGGACGATGCGGGCCACCTTCCGTGTGGGGCCGCCCTCCGTCGGTCGACGATGGACAGGTCCACAGCTACAGCCCACGCCCAGCCCCAGCACACAGATGGCCGACATCCACGCTCGCTGATTCAAGTGCATCGAGTCGCGCACGGAAGCAGGAAACGCGGACCGGCACAACACACTCCCGGCCCGGGAGGACCGGGACGTGTCACGGCGTGGACGACGCCTTCCGCCTCAGACGACCTTGGCGCTCTGGATGACCACGTCCTCGAGGGGCACGTCGCTGTGACCGCTCTTGTTGCCGGTGCGCACCTTCTTGATCTTGTCCACGACCTCCTGCCCCTTCACCACCTTGCCGAACACGGCGTAGCCCCAGCCCTGCACCGTGGGCGCGGTGTGGTTCAGGAACGAGTTGTTGACCGTGTTGATGAAGAACTGCGCGGAGGCGGAGTGCGGATCGTTGGTGCGGGCCATCGCGACGGTGTACTGCTCGTTCTTCAGGCCGTTGTTGGCCTCGTTCTGGATCTGCGCGGTCGGGACCGGCTTCTGCCTCATTCCCGGCTCGAACCCGCCGCCCTGAATCATGAAGTTCTCGATGACACGGTGGAAGACGGTGCCGTCGTAGTGGCCCTTCCCGACGAGCTCGAGGAAGTTGCTGACGGACTTGGGCGCCTTGGCCTCGTCCAGCTCGATGGTGATGTTGCCGAAGTTCGTCGTCAGTTCGACCGTGGGCATGGAAGGTTCCCTGGAGGTAGAGGGTGGAAGGCGCACACCACTACCTCTTCGGTGCCGCTGTCCGCAATGAACACGTGAGGCGCTGCGTCCCCGGGCCCGGCGGAGGATTGCACTGGCGAACGATTCCGCCGTCCGCCGAGGGGCGACTTCCCATCAAGCGCCCGGGTTCCCCGTGACGCGCTTGAACATGACGCCCAGGTTGCCGATTCGCTCGAGCGCCTCCTTGACCTCCTCCGCGACGATGATGGGGTGCTTGAAGCGCTTCAGCATGAAGGCACGCGCACCCTCCGTCTTCTCGGGGAGGATTCGCAGACCCGAGATCCACCGGAACTCTCCCGCACGCTCGGGGAATGGGTCGTCCTCGGCGTAGTGCTGGACTCCCGTGGAACCCGCTTCGTCGATGCAGTCGACGACCCTGACGACATTCACGATGAAGAAGCGCTCGTCCACATCCTCGACGGACACCGGGAACAGCTGCACATCGCCGGGCGCGAGGGTCTTCAAGGCCTGGCCCACCTCCTCGCTGACGACAGGAACTCGCTGCACGCCGGCGAACACGAACGCACGTGGGCTGCCCCGATGACGCACTCGCGCCAGGATGGGTCCAGGGTCGGAGAGGGGACGCCCGTCGGTGAACATCCCTGGGTCCTCGAACCTCCCCCCCGAGGCCGGCGCGGGAGTCGCGAGGTACCACTGAGGGACATCGGCGATTTCGACCCAATAGAAGTGACGGTCCACCTCAATCCCCTGCCTTCACGATGTAGCCGCGCAGCTCCGAGCCCGGCGTGAGCAACTCGTTCGCAATCCTCGCCAGCTCGTTCACCAGTCGCACGCGGCAATCCTCGGTTCCCCTACAGTCCTTGACGGCTCGCTGCAATCGGGGCACCACCTGGGAATGGTACAGCTCGGGATGTGGCCCCTCGTGCCCTTTGAGGCGCACTTTATTGGCCGCGTCCTCCAAGCTCATCCCCGCCATCTCGAACACCTCCTCGCACAGCGGCGTCCACGGCCCACCGCGCAATGTCGAGACGGTGTTCTTGTTCGTGCAGATGTGATGGACCGGGCCCTCGGCGTCCCCGGGAATGCGCCCGGTGGAGTACGACGCAATCACCGCCACGGCGCCGGGAGCCAGGGCCACGTTGAGCACTCCCGCCGCGGGCAGCGCGATGGACCCCACTCCCGCGCCGAGCGCCGCCTCGAGCTTGAACCCTCCCTCGACCTGAGCGCGCAGCGCCGCCTGGGAGAACCCTGGCAACGTCGGCCCCTGTGCCGCCATCGCAGCGCGGCCCCCGAGTGCCGACGTGAGCAGCAGCACCAACACGCGGGTCCCATTCGTCCCGAGCACCTTGCCGAAGCGATGACCGATGTCTTGCAGCTCGACGATGCTCGTCGCCCGCTCGGAGGCCTCCCATAGCCGGAGGAACCCCTGCCCCATCTCCCACACCGGGACGACCCCGAGATAAGCAATGAGGGAGGCCGTCAGGGCGACCGCGATGGTCTTGGTGACGGGCTCGGGCAAGGTCATCGTCAGGAGCAGCGCCAGCGCGGCCGAGCTGATCATCGCCTTGAGTACGACGGGGTTGAGCATGTGCCCCACTTCGTCCTCGACGCTCTCCCAGACCGTATCCAAGGCGAAGGACAGGGCCATCAACGTGCGGTCCTTGCGTGAGAAGAACAGCCCCGTCCCGCCTATCAGCGTCAGGCAGGAATCCCGCACAGGGCAGATGCGCGAGTAGAGCGACGCAGGGGAGTTCTCCACGCTGGAGTCGACAATGCCCTTCGAGGACGCAAGCAGCGCTCCTGACCGGACCCAACCTTGCTGGTCCGCCGCGTCCGCCTCGCGAAAAGCGACCTCCAGCTTCAAGGCGAGGAGGAGCTCGGAGAGCGCCCGCTGGAAGTCGTCCTCCTCCACCTCGACGGGCGCGACCTCCATCGGCGTGTAGGTGATTCTCTTGCCGTGCCCCGCGTCGAGGTTGACGACGCGCGTGGTGGCACAGCCCGTGAGCAGACACAGCAAGACGATTCCAGACCCGCGCAAGACATCCCCCAGGAAGGCGCCATGAAGACGCGCGCATCCTGGGCGGGCAGCTCAATTCCTCTCAAGCTCACGACCTACCACCGCGGGGGTAGACCGGAGCCAGCCATGTGACTTGACAGACAGCGGCCGACACCAGCGAGGAACGGGAGTCAGGCGCTACCACATCGTGGGGATGTCACGCGTGAGGTTCACGAACTCGCTCAGGGGCTTGCGCCGGAAGACCTTCCCGTCGAGGGAGTCCGCGAGCTCCTCGGGAGTCGCCACCACGAGCCTCTCCCGGCTGTCCATCGAGGTGACGGGCAGCGAGGGCTCCACCAGCTCCAGGCGGTTGCCCTTCAGGCGCAGCAGGCCGGAGCCCTCGCCCGCCACCAGGATGTCGTCGTGGTACTTCGTCACGTCCACGACCATCCCTGGAGACTCCACCACCTCCGACCAGCCATAGATGGACCCCTCCATCACGCCGTTGCCACCACAGGCGTACATCTCATCCTGACTCGCCACGTGAATCCCTGTCAGGGGGGCTCTCGTGTAGGAAGGAACCGTATGCCATTGTGAGCCATCCCATCGGGAGATGAGTCCCTTGCGTCCCACCGCGTAGACCAGGGCGGGGGAGAGACCGTGGACGCTGATGACCTCGCCCGGACAGGGAATGGACTGCCAGGCCGTGCCATCCCACCGGAACATGCCGTCCTCCCGCTTGTCCACGCGCGGGCCCCACGTCAGGACGAAGTGGTCATCGACGCCCCAGACGCCCATGGCCAGGAGCGGGAGCGGATGGAACTCCCACTGGGGCGCCGTGGGGTCCTGGCCCAGGGAGACGTGCACCCCTCCCCGCGCGCCGCCGCCCTGGGAGACGTAGACCCGGCCCGAGGGTGAGCACCAGAGCCCCGTCAACCAGCCGACCTGGGACTTGAGCGCATACATCCGCCCGGCCGACACCTGCACCACCCAGGATTCAGCCTCGTCTTCCACCCAGCCCTTGCCATCCCAGCGGTCCGCCAGGAAGTGGCAGTCCTCGATGGAGGGACCACAGACCTTCCGGAATGCATGCCCCAGCGGCATCGTCCACGACTCCTCTCACGAACCCGCGGCTGCGTCGCAGCCGGGCTCTACCTCGCGGGGTCTACACACAGCTCGTGCTTGAACTGATTCACCTCGGGATGCGCCGCGAGCAGGGCGGCCATGCATTGATTGACCAGCTTCGACAGCGCCGGGTCCCCTCGATTCCTGAAGACACGCCCGTACAGGAAGAAGAAGTAGATGACATCGGGCTCGTCGGGGTCTGGCGCGGCCCGGGTCAGACTCAAGCGCAGATCTCCCACCCCCTCATCATCGTCGTCACTGTCCGTCAGCTCGTTGGCGGGTGTGAAGTATTCATTCTGGCGTAGGTAGTCCTTCAGGAAGGTCTCCGCCAACATCGCTGACTGGTCGACGCTCACCGACATGTCTTCTCCTTTGGAAAGCCACGGGCTCATCGCGCCCGTCCTGTCGTGCGGCCCGGCGGGGTATCCCTCATGCGCATCCCCTGCTGCGCCAGACACCCCGCTCCTCGGATGCGATTGGCTTCACGCATCGTCGCCTGCCTGTTCCGCAACGCGGCCTCCGTCGTGGGGTGGTTCGCCCCGAGTCGCCGGCGGGCAATGACATGAGCGCGTCTCGCGGCAAGGGCTTCGTCGTCCAAATGCTGCTGGTACTGTTGTTGAAGTGGCGGTGGGGGCGCCTTCTTGCCAGGGAACTGCGCGAGCGGTGCACTGTTTATCTTGTTCTTCTTGATGGAGGCCACAACGTCCTGCTTCATCTGCGCCTCGGCCTTCCTGCGCCAACTGTTGATGCACTCTGCCGCGCTGCGGCCCTCCACGACATCACCCGGGGCACAGTTGGGCGCGGTCACCTTTCCGAGTCCCGCGCCCTCGGCACCGCCAGGCCCCGCGGCGCTCGTCGCGGAGCCACCTGCGCCAGCGCCGCTGGAGGAGCCCGCCCCTGGAGGCTGATTGAGGGCTTCCCGCTCCGCCGTGCGCCACTTCTCCTGATGATCGTCCAGATAGCTCTGCGTCCGGCCATCCTCATCCCGCTGGCGAGCCTCTTGAGGATACTCCTCCTCGGGGCGCCCTTCCGCGAGGTTGCGTTCGAGCTGCCTCGCGGAATCAGCGTTCTCGTTCCTCGTGTGCAGGCCATGCTCATGTTGAGGGTTGAAGGCTGCCCCTTGCATGGGAACAGCGGGAGCCTGCTCTTCCTGGTAGCCATCCACCAGGTTGCGACAGGGGTCTCCCCGCGCCCTGCGTCCCAATCCATCCGTGGAGCGGCCCGCTTCACGGAAGTTCGAGTCACGCACGAGGTGCCCGGACTGGCACTGGTTCAGATACCGGTCTCCCGTGGTGGGGCGCTCCAGCGGCGTCTGCGTGGCAGGCGGACCGGGGTTCTCGGTGAACCCGCGGTCCCGCTCCGCCTGGGTCGCGCCATCCCATCGGCTGCACTTCGCTTTCGCGTCGGAGCAGACATTTCCAACGGTTGAATAGGAGCCGAACCAGTCAGGGTTCAGGTGGGCTTGAATCAACAACGCCTGACATCGCTCGGAGAAGAAGTTGCTCCCCCCCATCTCCAGGTAGAGAAGGGGCGTATGAGGCGGAGCCGTCGGAGCGTCGGTGGCCATCGGCAGAGCCCTTTCACCCACGAAGGGGTGGCCTGGAGTCGAGGGCCCACAAGAAGTCTGTCGAAGGGGAACCTGGGCGCGCTCAATTCCAGGCCAACGACGAGACCCGCGCCAATGATTGCCCTCCACTCTCCCGGCGACTCTGTCGGATTCTCCACACGCCCCGAGCTCTCTACCCCGGCTGCCGCCGCCGGCCCCACCACCGGTGCTCCACCAGCTCATGGCCGAGCAACATCAGCGCGGCCACCGTGAACGGCAGCAGGTAGTAGACGATGCGGTACACCACCAGCGTGCCAATCACGACCGACGTCGGTACCGAGGGCGTCAGCGCCGCCAGGATGACCGAGTCGAACACCCCCAACCCTCCCGGCACCTGACTGGCAATCCCCAACAGCTGCGCCACCGCGAACAGCGCCACCATCGTCAGCGGCGAAATCCCCGCACCCGACGGCAGCAACACCCACAGCACCATCGCCCCCAGCGTCCAGTCCATGCACGACACCGCGAGCTGCTCCAGCGCCTGCCGCCCCGTCGGCAGCGACACCTCCAGATGCAGCCTGGGCACCCTCAACACCCGCCGCATCCATGCGCACGCCGCGAAGTAGACGCCCAACACCCCCAACAACCCCCACCCCAGTCCCCGCGCCACCCACGGCGACAGCGACAGCGCGGACATCGCCCCCTGTCCCGCGTCCACCACCAGCGCCACGCCCGCCACCGCCAACAGCCCCACCCAGAACGTCAGCGCGTTGAACGTCCCCACCTGCGCCACGTCCAGCGCCGTCAGCCCACGCGCCGAATACAGCCGGTAGCGCACGCCGCCGCCCGTGAGGAACGACATGCCGATGTTGTGGCCGAACGCGTAGCCCACGAAGGACGTGAAGCCCACCTGCCGGTAGGGCAGCCGCTTCCCCAGGTGACGCAGCGACAACACGTCATACAGCGTCAACGCCAGGTAGTTGCACGCCGCGCACACCACCGCCAACGCGATGCGCTCGCGCGGGATGGACGCGAGCCCCCGGGCCACGTCCTCGCCGTGCAGCTGGCGCAGCTCGTGACGCAGCACCACGAACGCCAACGCCAGCAGCGCCAGGGGAAGCAAGGCGAGGAGCGCCCGCTTCATCATGTCCCTCGAGAACACCCCCGCACGGTGCTCACCCGTCCGCGCCAGGGCACTCGAAGGGCACCCAGGCCCTCAACGCAACGGCGGCACGAGCGCCTCCGCGGTGGCGCACAAGTCCTCCATGGCGAAGGGCTTGTCCAACACACACGCCGCCCCCAGCTGCGCCGCGTCCCGGTGCAGCTGCGCATCTCCAAACGCGGTGATGAGGATGACCGGCGTCGTCCACCCCTCCCGCCGCAGCCGCGCCACCACCTCCAGCCCCGAGTACCCCGGCATGCGCACGTCCGTGATGATGAGGTCCGGCACCAGCGTCTGGTCCGCCAGCAACCCGTCGATGATGGCCTTCACCAACCCAGGCCCGTCCGCCGCCTCCACCACCTCATAGCCCCGGCGCTTGAGCGCCCGATGCAGCAGCGCGCGCATCTCCGGTTGATCCTCCGCCACCAACACCCGAGGCGCCTGCTCGCGCTCCGTGCTCGGGAGCGGCCACGGCTGGACTCCGACTCCCTGCTCCTCGTCTGGCCCCATCAAGACGTCCTCCTCCTGGCGTGGTGGGATGCCCGCCCGCGTGCCCTCCCGACGAGGGCGCCCACAGGGCGAGGCGTGCCCGGGCCAGAGCATTCGACGTGCCACGCCCTTCCCCGGGAGGGCGAGGCAAACCGCCCCGGGGAGATTTGCCCCGACCGGGGCACTTTGCCCCGCGCCCCCTGCCCCCACGCCCCCACCCTCCGAGGGAATCCCTCATACGAAGCGCTGGCCCGGCATCTGCAATGGAGCCAGACGTCGGTTCGGAAGTGGGGACTCGCGGAACGAGCCCCGAGCCAGGAAGCCGTCGGGAGTCGGGGGACGACCAGCGGCAGACCTTTCCACCTCCAGGAGGAGCTTCTCCACGGGCTCCCCATTTCCGGACCGACTCCTGACACCCCTTTCCCAGCCGGACTCACCTCCGGCCTCTTCGGAGAACGAACGATGGCCTGCTCGCTCCCCTCTCGCCGTTTCCTCGGTGCCCTGGCCCTCCTTCCCGCCGCGACGCTGGGCTTCGCGTGCGGACAGGCCCAGGCACTCGGCTCGCCCAACACCTCCAACGCGGCGTCCACCGTGCCCGCGGCCGTCGCCGCCGCCGCGACGCCCTCCGGCGCGCCCGTGCAGCCCGCGCGCTTCAACCCGGCGACGGCCGGCACCGTCACCTCGCTGGCCCCGCTCGTCGAGTCCGTGAAGGGCGCCGTCGTCTACGTCGAGGTGCAGGCCCGCCCGCGCCGCATGTCCGGCATGCAGGGCCTTCCTCCCGGCTTCGCGGAGCGCTTCGGCCTGCCGCCCGGGATGCAGGGCAACGCGCCGCCGCGGCAGGGGCTGGGCTCGGGCTTCATCATCGATGCCTCCGGCACCGTGCTCACCAACAACCACGTGGTGGACGGCGCGGACCTGGTGCGCGTGAAGCTGGAGGGCGGCCGCTCGTACGAGGCGGAGGTGCTCGGGAGAGATCCGCTCACCGACGTGGCGCTGCTCAAGCTCAAGGGCGTGGCGGGCAACCTGCCGTTCGTGCCGCTGGGTGACTCGGACGCGCTGCGCGTGGGCGACCCGGTGATGGCCATCGGCAACCCGTTCGGCCTGGACTCGAGCGTCAGCGCGGGCATCCTCTCCGCCCGGGCGCGGGACATCCACTCGGGCCCCTACGACGACTTCCTCCAGACGGACGCGGCCATCAACCCCGGCAACTCCGGCGGCCCGCTGTTCAACATGCAGGGTGAAGTGGTGGGCATGAACACCGCCATCATCGGCGGCGCCAGCGGCATCGGCTTCGCGGTGCCCAGCAACCTCATCCGCGCGCTGTTGCCCCAGCTGCAGGAGACGGGCGTGGTGCGCCGCGGCTTCCTCGGCCTGTCCATCCAGGACCTCACGCCGGAGCTGGCGCGGGCCCTCAAGGTGGACGCGAACAAGGGCGCGGTGGTGGCGGGCGTCAGCCGGGGCGGCCCCGGTGACCGCGCGGGCCTCAAGGAGGAGGACATCATCACCTCCGTCGGCGGCCGCGCGGTGGACTCCGCCGGAGCCCTCACCCGCGCCGTCGCGCTGCTCAAGCCCGACAGCAGCGTGAAGGTGGACCTGGTGCGCGGCGGCAAGCCGATGACGGTGAACGTGACGCTCGGCACCCGCCCGGCCCAGCGCGGCGAGGAGGAGCTCACGCCGCGCAACAGCACCGCGCCCTCCACGCGCAAGCTGGGCATCGGCCTGCGTGACGCGCCCGACGGCGGCGCGCAAATCACCGAGGTGGAGCCCGGCGGCCCCGCCGAGCGCGCGGGCCTGCAGCCCGGGATGATCCTGGTGCAGGTCGGTGACGACAAGGTGTCCAGCGCCTCCGACGCCGTGCGCAGCCTGACGGGCGCGAAGTCCGGCGCCGCCCTGCTCCTGCGCGTGCGCGCCCCGGAGTCCGAGAACACCGTGCTGCGCGCGCTCGAAGTTCCTTGAGTCGCTCACGACGTCCGGCGGGACGTCTTCCCCTCCCACCCGCCGGACGTCGTCGAGTCCTCAGCCACGGGGCGCGGCTACAGCGAGACAATCGACTTGAAGCCGCCCCAGATCATCCGCTTGCTGTCGAAGGGCACGTCCTCGGGCGAGCCCAGCCGCGGGTCGGCCATCACCTTCTTGTTGACCCGGTTCCGGTCCGCCTTCGACTTGTAGACGATGAAGGCGAACACCACGGCCTCGTCCGGCTTGAGCTTCACGCCCCGGGCGAACGAGACGCGGGTGAGGCTCTCCGGGATGTCATCCTCGATGGACTCGATGTACTGGAGCGCGCCGTGCTCGCGCCAGAGCTTGCCCGCCTTGCGCGACATCTTGCGATAGGCGGCCACGTTCTTCTTCGGCAGCGGCAGCAGGAAACCATCGACGTAGGGCATTGCCGTCCTCCCTCCACGAGAAGGGCGGCACCCTACCCCGTTTCCACGCGTCACTTCGCCGGACGGAAGCGCAGCGCGCTCCACACGTCGTCCACGGAGACCTGACGCACGCTGTCGATGCCCTCCTTCGCCAGCCGCTTCCAGAGGATGTCCCGGTTGAGGAGGGAGGGCCGGCATGACAGCACCGACGCTTGACTGGGGCAACCAACGCGCCGCGCTGGGCAGGCGGCCCCCGGGTCCAGGTGATGCGAAAGCGACCCCAGGGGTTTCCCACGGGTGTCCTGAATCCCCAGGGCGTTTGGCGTAGAGTGTCGCCGTGCCGCGCTGCCAGACATGTGGGCGGCGCTGGGAAGGCTCCCATGCGCCGTGCCCGCCGAGTCCATCCCCAGACGGGGCGGGACGAGCGACGTCCGTGGAGCCGACGCCGCCGCGCATCCCCGGCTACCAGGTGGAGGGCGTGCTGGCGCAGGGCGGCTTCGGCGTGCTGCTCGGCGCTCGGCGGGAGACGGACCACCAGCGCGTGGCCATCAAGCTGGCCCGCACGGGCAATGCCCTGGCGCGCGCCCAGCTCATCCGCGAGTCGGAGGCGCTGCGCCAGTTGGGCCCGCCCACCGTGCCCGCGCTGTACGAGGAGGGCGTGCTCGCCGGCGGCGTGCGCTTCCTCGTCATGGAGCACGTGCCGCTGCCCACGCTGGCGGAGCGGCTGGCGCGCGCCTCCGGGCCCGTGCCCGCGCAGGAGCTGCCCCAGCTGGCGTTGTCCGTGGCGGACACGGTGGCCCGCGTGCACGCGCTCGGGCTGGCGCACTGCGACCTGAAGCCCGAGCACCTGTTCCTCAACGAGGACGGCGGCGGACAGGTGCGCGTGTTCGACTTCGGCCTGGTGCGAGGCACCACACCCCAGGAGGGCACCGCGCTGCCCGGCGAGGGCGCGACGACGAGCGACACCTCGGGCTTCGCCGGCACCGCCGAGTACATGGCCCCCGAGCAGTGCGCGGGCAACGCCAACGTGGACGCGCGCACGGACGTGTACGCGCTGGGCGTGCTGCTCTACGAGATGCTCACCGGCCGGCCGCCCTTCTTCGGCACGACGCCCGACGTGCTCCAGGCCCACCTGGCGCTGCGGCCGCCGCCGCCGTCGGACTTCGCGCCGGTGCCGCCCGCGCTGGAGGAGGTGGTGCTGCGGTGTCTGGCCAAGGAGCGCTCGCGCCGGCCCGAGGACGCCGCCGCGCTGGCCACCGCGCTGCGCGAGGCCTTCTCGCACGCGCACCGCCCCCTCGAGCCCGTCACGCCCCGCCCCACCGCGCCCGGCGAGCCCCGGCCCGCGCAGGTGCGCCGCTCCGTCGCCGTGCTCTTCCTCACCTCGCGCTCCAACCCGGTCAGCGTGCAGAAGGGGCTGGGCTCCTACGGCGGGCACCTGGCGCATACGGACGGGCCTCGCATCGCGGCGGTGTTCGACCCGGACGTCGGAGAGAACCCCGTGCGCCGCGCCATGCGCGCCGCGGAGGGGATGGCCGAGCGGGGCCTGGCCGCGAGCGCGCTCGTGGACGTGTCCGCCGTCACCGTGCAGCGCCGTCCCACCGGAGCGCCGCGCTACCTGGGCGCCATCTTCGCCCGCGCGGACCGCTACCCCACGGGCCCGGACGCGCACGGGCTCCTGTTGTCCCCCGCCGCCGCGGAGGCCGTGCCGGAGGTGCCGTGCACGGAGGTGCCCAACCATCCGGGCCTGCTGCGTCCGGCGTCACCGGGGGCCGCGCCCCGGCCGGACATCACCGTGCTGCAATTGGGCAGCGAGGTGCTGGTGGGCCGCGACGCGGAGCTGGCCTCGCTGGTGGACAGCGCGCGCGCGGCGGTGGGTGAGGCGGCGCCCACGCTCGTCACGGTGCTGGGCGAGCGAGGGCTGGGCAAGAGCCACCTGTCCGCGGCCCTGGTGCGGGAGCTCCAGTTGCAGCTGCCGCTGGCGCGGATGTACAGCACGCGCTCGCGCGAGCCGGTGCAGGGCGACCCGGACGGTACGCTGCGCACGCTGCTGCGCTGCGCGCTCAACGCCTTCGAGAGCGACGACACGGACACCGAGGAGCAGGGCCGCGCATCCATCATGCAGCGGCTGGGGCCCACGCTGGGCTCGGAGCTGTGGCCGGGCGTGGCCGCGACGCTGGGCTGGTACGCGCCGGGCGGGCCGGAGCTGCAGAGCTGGGCGGCGGCGCCGGGCGCCCTGCGCTCCCTGGCCATGCGCGCCACCGGTGAGCTGCTCGCGTCCACCGCCCGTGAGCGGCCGCTGTGCCTCATCATCGACGACGCGCACTTCGCGGAGGAGACGGCGCTGGACGCGCTGGAGTACGCGTGCCTCGCCGAGGCGAGCGTGCCCATCTGGGTGTGCGTGCTGGCGCGGCCCGGGTTCGAGAAGAGCCGGCCGTTGTGGGGCGCTCGCGCCGCGCGGCAGGTCACCGTGTCGCTGCGGGCGCTCGCGGCGGAGCCGTCGCAGGAGCTGTGCCGCATGCTCCTCAAGCCGGTGGAGAACGTGCCCGCGCAGGCGGTGGAGCGCATCGTCGAGCGCGCCCAGCACGTGCCCTTGTACCTGGTGGAGCTGGTGCGCGGCCTCAAGCGCCAGGGGCTGGTGCGTCAGCGCGCGCCGGGTGGAAGCTGGTACCTGGTCACCGACGGCGTGGAGAAGGTCCCCGAGCTGCGGCTGGTGGAGTGGCTGGCGGACCGGGAGCTGGGCGCGCTGCCTTCGACGCTCGCCGCGCACGCGCGGCTGTGTGCCTTGTTGGGCACGGACTTCACCGCCGCGACGGCGGAGGGCGTGGTGCGGGAGCTGGAGCGGGACGGCGCGGCGGGTGGGTTCCCGTTGGATGCGGGCCACGCGACGCGGCGGCTGTTGGACTCCGGGTTGCTCGTGTCGCATCGGCAGGAGGGGTTGAGCTTCCGTAACGAGCTGCTCCGTGACGCGGTGGCCGCCACGCTGCCGGCCGCCGAGCGACAGCGCATCCACCGCGCGGCGTACCGGTATTACCTGGGGCCCGCGGGCGCCAGCGAGCGACAGCGCTTGCCTCGACTGGCCTTGCACGCGGCCGCGGCGGACCTGCGCGAGGAGGCCGCCGCGCTCTCCATCGACCTGGCGGAGTCCGCGCGGGGACGTCATGCGTTCCTCGACGCGGAGGCCATGTACACGCGCGCGCTGGAGCTGCTGGACCCGGAGGATGAGCTGCGCTGCCTCACCGCGCTGCGGGGACGGGGGCTGATGCGCATCCGCATCGGTCGGTATGACGATTCGCTGGCGGACTTCGCGGCGGCGCGGGAGCGGGCTCGCAAGCTGGGGGATGTGCGCTCCGAGGTGGAGCTGCTGCTGGACGAGGCGATGGCGCTGGACTGGGTGAACGACTACGCGGCCAGCGAGGAGCGCGCGCTGGAAGCCCAGGCGATGGCGATGCAGGTGCGGTCGGCGTACGTGCAGAGCCGGCTGCTCCTGGCCCTGGGCCGCGCGCTGTTCCGCAAGGGTGAGTGGCAGGAGGCCCGCGAGCCATTGGAGGCCGCGGCGGTCTTCGCCAAGCGGCTGGGGGACGCGGGCTACGAGACGCAGGTGGTGTCGCAGCTGCTGCTGGCCGTCATCCTCCCCAACCTGGGCGACATCGACGAGACAGACCGGGTGCTGGCGGAGGTGGTCGCCGCGTGCACGGAGCGCGGAGACCTGTTCCACCTGGGCAGCGCCATCAACAACCGCCGCAACCTGTGGGTGGCGCGCAGGGATTTGGCGAGCGCGCTGAAGGACCAGCAGCGCTTCATGCACCTGGGTCGCGAGCTAGGCATGGTGGGCTGGGAGTACTTCGCGGAGCACAACCTGGGCGAGCTGCACTACCAGGCGGGCGACGTGGACGCCGCCGCGCCGCACATCGCGCGGGCGATTGCGTTGGAGCGCCGGCACCCGGAGGTGGCGCCGCGCCCGTGGGCGCTGCTGCTCCAGGCTCGCACCATGGCGTGGACGGGGAGACAGGCGCGGGCACGAGAGCTGCTCGCGCAGGTGAAGCAGGTGCTCTCCGAGAACCGCAATGGCGTGGAGCTGAGTCCCCCCGAGGAGGTGCTGTTCTCCATGGTGGAGCTGTCCACGCGGGACGCCTCGGCGAAGGAGTGGGCGGCGCTGCGTGAGCGCTCCAGCCAGGTGTCCGTGGAGCAGGAGCCGCTGGAGGTGCTGGAGATGATGGGCCTGGCGGCGCTGCGGCGGGACGAGACGCACGAGGCGGTGCGCATCCTCACGGAGGCGCTCCAGCTCGCTTCTCGGATGCCCAACCTCATGGAGGTTCGCATCCGCCGTTCACTCGAACGCGCACGGGATGGCCAATTGCCCGTGTAGTCAGCGTCGCCCGCCGAGCACGCTCCCGAGGTTCACGCGACGAGGCGGCGAGAGTACGAGGGCACCGCGACGGTCGTCGTTTCTTCGTTGCCCCTGCGCGTCTCGCTACGCCATGAAGCCCAAGAGCTTGAGCGCGCCGAGCGCTACGCCCACGAGAGACTCCGCGGCAATCGCCCCGGCAGCCAGCGCGGGCACGTTGCGTCCCGTCGAGGCCGGCCAGCGCCAGCGCGCCACCGCCGCCAGCACGCCACCCAGGCACAGCGTCACCGCGAAGTAGGCCGGCAGGATGAAGCCGATTCCCATCGCCACCGGCGAGGGCACCCACCGCGCCGCGCGCCCTCGCGCCAGCAACGTCAGGAGCGCGCCCACGCCCGCGGCCACGCTCCCCGCGAACAGCGCGTTCGGCGGCAAGCCATCCAGCCCTCTCGACGCCAGCTCCGCCACCGCGCGGAACTGCTGCGCGAACGGCGCGGGCAGCGCCTCCGAACCCAAGCCATACGCCCGCGTCAGCAACAGGTACGCCGGCACGCTCACCAACGAACCCGCGAGCACGCCCAACAGCTGCGCCCCCAGCATCCGCCCCGGCGACGCACCCAGCAGGTGCCCCGCCTTCAATGCCCACAGGCTCACGCCCGTCTGCGCCGCCGCCCCGGACACCACGCCTCCCACCGCCACGTTGGGCCCCACGCCCCCAGGCAGCAGCACGCCCGCCGCCACCTGCGACAGCTGGCCCACCTGCGACACCGGCGACACGTCGAGCTGCCCCGCCCCTCGCGCGCACACCGCGCACAGTGGCAACACCAACACCAACGCCAGCACCCCCTGCGCCGCGCTCATCCCATACACGCCCACGCCCAGGCCCAACGCCAACACACAGGCCACGCCCCCGCTCAGCCACGCCCACCGGGGCCCCCCCCCGCCGCTCCGCAGCGAACCCAGGTCCTTCGCCACCCGCCAGAAGTCCCGCGCCTGCGCCGTGAGCGACACCGCCGCCGAGCCCACCAAAAGCCCCACGCCCGGCCACGTGAGCCAGGTCTGGAGCGCATCGAAGCCCGCCTCCTTCACCGCCCCCGTCGACACCAGCCACGGCGACAGCACACCCCACCCCACGAGCGCGCCCAGCAGCATGCTCAGCCCCAGGTGCAGCCCCGCCATCATCCCCACCGCCACCAGCATGGGGCTCCACGCCAACCCCCACGTCAGCGACGCGGCCGACGCGCCGCCCACCGTGCCCGGCGCCGCCACCATCCCCGGCACCTTCTGGAACGCATCCCGCAACACCGTGAAGCCCGTGGACAGCGCCGCCGCCGCCGCGAGCCACCAGCCCCGCCCCCGGTTCTCCTCGGGCGCCGACGCGTGCATCGCCGTGATGAGCTCCGCCGTGGCGATGCCCGTCGGGAACGCGAGCTTCTCCTCCTCCATCAACCGCCGCCGCAGCAGGTGCGCCGCCAGCACGCCCAACACCCCGAGCGCCACGCTCCAGGCCGCCACCGCCACGCCCGGCACCTCCAGCCCCAGCAACATCAGCGCCGGCAGCGGCCCCAACAGCCCCGCCGCCGCGGGCATCGCGCCCACCGCCACCGCCGACACCTGCGTGAGGTTGTTCTCCAGCGTCGTGTACGGAGCCCCGCGTCGGCGAGACACCGCCGAAAGCCCGCCGAACCCCAGCACCGCCGCCATCACCGAGCCGCTCTCCCACCAGCCCAGCTTCAACCCCATGGACACGTTGGTGACCGCCAACAGCGAGCCCACCAGCAGCCCCATGCCCACCGCGCGCGGCGTCCACTCGCGCGCCTCGGGCGAAGGGGCCGCGGGGGCCGGGGCCACCGCGCTCAAGCTCACGTCACCGGCGGAGTCAGGTGCGGTCGTCGAGGAAGACACAGCGCGCTCCGCCGAGCCCGTCATCGGCTCGCCTCCGCCGAGCGGCCCACCAGCTCCCGGAGCTGGGTGAGGTCCAGCGGCTTGGAAATCTTCAGGTTGGGGACCTCGCGCAGGAACGACACCGTGCGCGGGGTGAAGGCGCCCCCCGTCATGAACACCATGCGGCCCGCCTGCTCCGGCGCGCTGCGGCCCAGCTCGTTGTAGAGGTCCATGCCCGTCATCCCCGGCATCATCACGTCACAGAGGATGAGGTCGAAGCGGCTGCCCTCGTTGAGCAGCCGCAGCGCCGCCTGCGCGCTGTTCGCCGTCGCCACCTCGTGGTCCGCCGCCAGCGAGCGCTGCAGCGCCAGCGTCACGTTCGGCTCGTCGTCCACCACCAGGATGCGCGCCCGCGCGTTCGTCGGCACCACCGTCTGGAGCCTGGGCAGCAGCTCCAGCTCCCGCGTGGCCGCGCGCAGCACGACGCGGAACGTGCTGCCCTTGCCCGGCTCGCTCTCCGCGTGGATGGAGCCGCCCATGGACTCGATGATGCCGTGGCAGATGGACAGCCCCAGCCCCGTGCCCACGCCCACGGGCTTCGTGGTGAAGAACGGGTCGAAGATGCGGTCCATCACCTCCGCCGTCATGCCCATGCCGGTGTCGCGCACCTCCACCAGCACCCGGCCCCTGTCCCCGGCGCGGATGACCACCCGGATTTCGTGCTCGTGCTCGGGCGAGCGGTCCTCCGGAATCGCCTGCGCCGCGTTGAGCAGCAGGTTCAGGAACACCTGGCACAGCCGCGACTCGCTGGCCTCCACCGGCGCCACCGGCTCGAACTCCGTCACCAGCCGCGCGCGGTGACGGATGACGTTGTCCGCCATCTTGCACGCCAGCTCCACCGCGCGCCGCACGTCCACCGGCATCAGCCGCACTTCCTGCTCGCCGCGCGCGAAGACCTTCAAGTCGCGCACGATGGTGGCGATGCGCTCGGCGCCCTCCGTCGTCTCCCGCACCAACTGCTGCAGCGAGGCGATGGCCGCCGCGGGCACCTGGCTCTCCATCCGCTCCAGGCCCTCGCGAACCAGGTGCAGGTTGACCAGCATGTACGCCAGCGGGTTGTTGATTTCGTGCGCCACGCCCGCGCCCAGCGTGCCCACCGACGCCAGCCGGTCCGCCACGACGAGGTGCGCCTGGAGCTGCTTGCGCTCCGACGTGTCGCGGTGGACCATGATGTTGGCAATGGTGCGCCCCTCGCTGTCGCGCAGCGGGACGACGACGGACTCACACCAGCAGGTGGTGCCATCGCGGCGCTTGAACTCCAGCTCCCCCGACCACCGGCCCTGCTTCTCCAGCCCCGCGAGCACCATGCCCGTCATCCGGTCCGGCTCGTCCGGGTGCAGCACGCGGAAGAGCGTCTGCCCCAGCGCCTCCGTCTTGTTGCGCCCGAACATCCGCTCCGCGCTGGCGTTCCAGTCGATGATGCCGCCGCCCAAATCGGTAATCACCACGCCGTCGTAGATGCTCTCGAAGATGAGCGCCTGGCGCGCCAGCTCCTGCTCGGCCTGCTTGCGGGCGGTGATGTCCATCACCGTGCCCGTCACGCGCGCGGGCATCCCCGCCGCGTCGCACAGCACGTCGCCCTTGCACGAAATCCAGCGCCACCCGCTGCCCTGCGGCTCGATGCGGTACTCCACGTCCACCTGCGTCTTCTTCTCCAACGCGATGGACAAGGACTCCCGCACACGCGGGAGGTCCGCGGGGTGCACCACCTCCTCGAGCTCCATGGCGCGGCCGGACAGCTTGCCCACGGGCAGCCCCAACAGCCGGTCCACCTGCTCGCTCCACGTCACCCGGCCGCTCTGCGCGTTCCAATCCCAGATGCCCACGCGCGCGGCGGACAGCGCCTGGCGCAGGGCCTCCTCGCGCTGCTCGAGCAGCTCCCGCTTGGAGAAGCGGAACACCGTGACGGTGCCAATCTGGAGCCTGTCGCCCTCCTGGAGCTCCGCCGTGGCGATGGGCGTGCCGTTGAGCAGGGTGCCGTTGGTGGACTCCAGATCCGTGACGTGGCAGCCCCCATCCGGCAGGCGGACGATGCGGGCATGCTTGCGCGACACGCCATGGTCGTCGATGCGCACCGTGGCCTCGGAGCCCCGGCCGATGATGTGCTCGCCGGGCTCCAGCCGGTACGCCTTGCCGATGGCCGCGGGCGTCGTGGTGCTGATGAGGATGAGGCAGGCTCCCGTCGAGGACGGCGGAGCCAGCGCCAGACCGGCGCAGGTCGTGAGGTCATCCAATGTCGTCATCAAGCAGCCCCCCGGCACCTCGCGCCGCGTCCGTCCACTCCACCTGCCCCAGCTTGCACGCGTGGTGTCACGTCCCGAGAATCCAGCAGTCCCCGGGCCCAGCGTCCAACCACCCGGGGTGATGGGGCCCTGGAGCATACGCCAGGCAACATCTGCCCCTGCCTCCGCCACCCGCTGTGATGGGTGGTGAACGCCCAGGTAGGATTGCCGCGTCGCGGCGGACGCTTCGGGCCCAGGCCATGCAGCGGGCGTCCCGGGCGCGGTGCTAGGGTACGACGCCACATGGCGGCCGACTCCGAGAGCACGTTCCGCATCCAGGCACGCGCGGATCTCCATGGCACCGAGCGGGCAAGAGGCGATGCGGGCCGAGGCCCGGGAACACTTGCGGGCGAGTACGTCCTCAAGGCCCTGCTGGCCTCCGGCGGACATGGCAGCGTCTATGAAGCCGAGCACCGCATCCTGGGCCGACGGGCCGCGGTGAAGGTGCTCCACCCCCACCTGGCGGATCAGGGCGAGATGCTCAAGCGCTTCGTGCGCGAGGCCCGGGTGGTGAACCAGATACGCCACCCCAACATCGTGGACGTCTATGACTTCGGGCTGATGCCGGACGGCAGCCCCTACTACGTCATGGAGCTGCTCGCCGGGCGCACCCTGGGCCAGGTGGTGCAGGAGCGCGGGCGGCTGTCGGCGTCCCGCGCGCGCGCCTACCTGGAGCCGGTGTGCGGCGCGCTGGAGGCGGCGCACCGCGCGGGCGTCGTCCACCGCGACCTGAAGGCCAGCAACATCCTCGTCGTGGAGGAGGGCGAGAAGCCGCGGGTGAAGCTGCTCGACTTCGGCATCGCCAAGCTGTTGTCCGCCGAGGCCACCCAGGAGGGGCTCACCATCGCCGGCCAGCGGCTGGGCACCGCCCACGCCATGGCGCCCGAGCAGTTCCGCGGGGGCGCCATCGGCCCGCACACGGACATCTACGCGCTGGGCGTGCTGCTGCACCAGCTTCTCACCGGCCGCTACCCCTTCCTCTGCGAGGACCGGATGGAGCTGGAGCGGCTGCACCTGGAGGCCCCCGCGCCCAGGCCCAGCGCCATCGCCCCGGTGTCCCCGGCCGTGGACCAGGTGGTGCTGCGCTGTCTGGAGAAGGACGCCAGCCGCCGCTTCGGCAGCGTGGGCGCGTTCCTGGCCGCGCTCGCCGACGCCGCCGAGGAGCCCGTGCAGCCCACCCACCGCACCCGGCTGGCGCTCGCCGTCCACGCGGAGGTGGTGCTGTCGACGGCGGCCGCCCAGGACGACGACGCGATGTACGCGGTGCTCGCGGACGTGCTGGACGGGCTGGAGCAGGGCCTGCGCGGCGGGGGCTTCCTGCTGGCGCTGCAGTCCGGCACCACGCTGCTCGCCGTGCGCCCCCTGGAGAACGGCGCGCCCACCCCCGAGCGCACCACCTACCTGCGCGAGGCGGAGCGCTCGCTGCGCATCCTCCAGCAGGCCGCGCAGAAGCTCGCCGACCCCGTGGATGCCAAGGTCCACCTGTGCCTGCACCTGGGCCAGGCCGAGACGCGCGGGGACACCGGCGAATCCGAAATCGTCGGCGGCCCCGTCACCGACGTGAGCGCCTGGAGGCTGCGCGGACCGGAGGGCTTCGCCCTCACCCCCGCCGCCGCGCTGAGCCTGGAGTTTCCAGAGCCTCTCTAGTTTTTCCTGAAATACAAATTCTCCGTTTAATCCAATCCATCCAGACCTGACTGGGTCTAGGACTTTACAACCCTGCTGTTATTGATTCGACGGGAAAAGAAAATTCCTCCATAGCAGCATGCGCACAGGGAAATCCCCTACGAATCTTGTCGAGCCCATCAGTTTTCAGCGCGATTGGGAGCGCTGAAGCGGGTGGACGACAAGGTGGTCAGCCCTCGCTGACCACCACACACGGGGGAAACGCATGCACCGCATTCCAGCTTCGCAGTCGCTTCGCCACACCCGCTCCATCCGCCGTTGGGCTCGCGGAGGCGTGGTGGGGCTCCTGGGTTGGGGACTCGGGATGGGGGCGGCGGGTTGCGGGGTGGAGTTGGAGCCGGTGGGGGAGGAGCTGGGGCAGCTGCGCGTGCATGCGCTGTCCGTCAACGGGCTCTCCACCAACGGGCTCTCCACCAACGGCCTGTCCACCAACGGGCTCTCCACCAATGGCCTGTCCACCAACGGCCTGTCGACCAATGGCTTCAAGGACTGGTTCAACCAGGACCCGAGCACGGCGGACGCGGTGATGTCCTACGTGGTGACGTGCGCGGTGGCGGCGGGGCAGACGCGCACCTTCACCAACCCGGTGACGGGGGTGCAGTACACGTGGCTGGGCTCGTTGGGGCTGGCGACGAGCTGGGCGAACGGGGCGGCGGCGACGGAGGCGGAGCAGCAGGTGGTGTCCGCGTGCCTGGCGGCGCACGCGAACAAGTACGGCCTGCACGTGCCCATCTCCGTGCTGGGCCGCGTCGCGGCGACCAGCGACTCCACGCCTCCAGCCATCCCCTACACCCAGGCGGAGCTGGACCTCTACAGCGAGAAGGAGGCCTGCTACTTCGGCAACCTCTTCGACGGCACGGGCGTGTTCGCGGCCAATGACCAGCCGTACCTCACCGCGGAGCGGAGCACGCCTCGCACGTGTGGGCTGGCCTCGGGCACCACGCAGCAGTGCCCGCCCATCACCCACCTGGGCATGTGCGCCTCGCTGTGCACGGTGGCCAGGGACGCCGGCAACAACCCCCTGCCCTACTACGCGTCGTGCACGCACAACGCGAAGACCTACCAGCCCATCACCGCGCGCATCCGCCCCGCGGAAATCTATCGGTGCGGGGATGGCGTCTGCCAGTTCACCGAGCGCTGCGGCACGGGCACCACCGCGACGAGCTGCAACGCCGACTGCGGCGCCTGCCCCTGAGGGCAGCGCGCCATCCGCTGCCGCACACTCGCGGCCGGGGCGTGTGGGCCCCTCCCCGCTGTCGGGGGGGACATCCTCGGAGGTGGTGCTAGCTTCACCCCATTCCCGAGGTCGTGTCCGACTGGGGAGGTGGCATGGACAAGCATCACGTCCTGGACGCGCCCGAGGGCGCGGACATCGCGGGCTACCGGGTGGAGGCGTTGCTGGGCGCAGGAGGGTGCGGCGTGGTGTACCGCGCCTCTCGCGACGGGGCCGCCGTGGCGCTCAAGCTGCAGTCGCTGGAGCAGTTGGGGGGCTGGGCCCTGCGCGAGGTGGCCATCCTCACGCGGCTGGCGCATCGCAACGTGGTGGGCTTCCGCGCGGGCGGGCTCTTTCCTTCCGAGTCTCCCGCGTGGCTCTACCTGGCGATGGAGTACGTGAGGGGGCGTCCGCTGGCGCAGTGGGTGGAGGAGGAGAACCCGTCCGCGAGAGGGGCCGCGACGCTGGCGCTGGGCATGGCGCGGGGGCTGGAGGCGGCGCACACGGCGGACGTGCTCCACCGCGACATCAAGGAGGACAACGTCGTCGTGCGCGAGGAGGACGGCACGCCGGTGTTGATGGACTTCGGCGTGGGGGACTACTCGGGGGCGCCCCGGCTGCCGCGCGGGGTGCTGCCGCCGGGCACGCCGCGCTACCGCAGCCCGGAGGCGCTGGCGTTCCGACGCGCGCATCCCGACGGGGTGTATCCGCCCACGTCCGCGGATGACCTGTACGCGCTGGGCGTGGTGCTCTACTGGATGCTCACCGCGCGCCATCCGTTCGTGGACGTGGAGACGCCCGAGGGCGAGCTGGCCGTCATCCACCACCCTCCGGTGTCGCCGCACGTGCTCAACCCGCGGGTGCCGTGGGCGTTGAGCGAGCTGTGCTCGCGGCTGTTGTCCAAGCAGCCCTGGCGGCGCGGCACCGCGAGCACGTGGTGCTCGGCGCTGGAGGCGGAGCTCGCGTCGGCGGACGGTGCGTGGGACGCGCCGCTGTTCCCCGATGTGGCGGACGTGCCCGCCTCCACCGAGGGGACTCGGCCACCATCGAGAGGGCGGCGCGGCACGGCCAGCTCGGGTGGACTGCCCGCGTACCGGCCGGCGTCCGAGCCCGAGGTGCCCCGGCTCGTGGTCCGGGCACGGCCCGCGACGGGAACGGCGCGGCTCAAGGGCGTGTCGAGCCTCCTGCTCGCGGTGGTCATGGGTGCGTGTCTGGTGGGTGGCGCGTGCTGGGCCCGGCGCGCGCAGCCCTCGGTGGCGTCGGACCGCCACGCCTCCGAGACTCCGCGCGCGCGGTGACACACCTCGCGCCCAAGCTTCCACCGCCCAACGCTGGCTCCGACACGGGGGCGCGCCGCCGTCGACTACCCACCTGGAAGTGCTTTCGCCGCCTCGCCAGACGACATCGGCTCCTTGCCCAGGCCGTCCTGGCGGTGTTGACTGGCGCTGTCCACCCGTCCCCGCGCGTTCCACGGGATGGACACCTGACGCTGGGATTGCGACGTGATGACGCTACGAGCCAGGGTGCTGTTGATGTCGGCGGTGGCGCAGCGGCGAGGCACGCTGCGACGCGCCTTCCTGGCACGTCAGGGGATACCGTCCGGCCCGGAAGCTTCCAGCACGACCAGCGCGCGCGAGGCCTCGGAGGCGCTGGAGGAGACGGTGCGCGAGCGCACCGCGGAGCTCGAGGCCGCCAACGCCAAGCTGTCGCGCAGCCTGGAGCAGCTCCACGCCACCCAGGCCCAGCTGCTCTTCGCCGACCGGCTCATCGCCCTGGGCCGCATCGCCGCGGGCGTGGGCCACGAAATCAACAACCCCCTCGCCTTCATCCTCAGCAACCTGGAGTACATCCACCAGGAGCTCCAGCAGAAGGAGCAGCTGCCCGAGCGCGAGCGCCAGGAGGTGCTGGAGGCGCTCGCCGAGACGCGCGACGGCGCCGAGCGCATCCGCCTCATCGTGCGGGACTTGCAGACACTCTCGCGCTCCGAGGACGTGGGCAGCGGCCCGTCGGACGTGGGCGCGGTGGTGCGCACCGCGGCGAAGATGGCCATGCACGAGCTGCGGCACCGCGCGCGCCTGGTGGTCGAGTGCGACGGCGTGCCCCCGGTGCAGGGCAACGGCGCCCGGCTGGGTCAGGTGTTCCTGAACCTGCTGCTCAACGCGGCGCAGGCCATCGTCCCCGGTCAGGTGGAGCTCAACGAGGTGCGCGTCGTCGCGAGCGAGGCGATGCCCGGGCGCGTCGTCGCGGTGGAGGTGCGCGACACCGGCTGCGGCATCTCCCCCGAGCACCGCGAGCGCATCTTCGACCCGTTCTTCACCACCAAGCCCCTGGGCGTGGGCACCGGCCTGGGGCTCGCCGTCTGCCACGGCATCGTCACGTCGCTGGGCGGCACCCTCACGCTGGAGAGCGCGCCCGGCCGGGGCAGCATCTTCCGCGTCACCCTGCCCGTGGCCGGCGCCTTCGCCCAGCCCCCACGGCAACTGGACGCGGCGCTCTGACCACCTGGCTGTCGTAGGGCGTCATGCCCTCCATCGGCGGCGCGTACAGGTGCAGCGACACCGCGCCCCGACGCGACGAGTTGTGCACGCGGTGGATGGTGTCCGACGCCTCGATCAACAAGTCGCCCTCCCGCGCGCGCTCGACGACGGCCGGCAGCAGCCTGTCTCCCGCCCAGTCGTAACGCGTCTCGTCCAGGCTCCCCTGCACGAGCAGCGACACGCCGGCGGAGCCGCCATGGTCATGCACGAGCGAGCCCTGCCCCGGCATCCAGCACACGAGCAGGAGCTCACACGCGTCCGTCTTCGCCAGCGTCCTGCGCACGTAGCGCGCGTCGTCGAACCGGACGAGCGAGCCCAGCATCCCCCAGTCGGGGCGGCTGTGACGAAGCCGCTCCACCAGCCACGTCAGCGATGGGACGGCGTCCCGACCCTCTGGCAGAGACCAGCCGAGCAGGCTCTTCGTGTCCGGGACCTCACGGTCCCACTCTCCTGTGGTGGAGCGCTCTCGCATGGGTCCTCCCGGGATGTGCGTGGGAGTGTGGACACGCCCTCAGACCCTGACCAGGGGTTGCCATCCGATTGTCCACACCGCCAGCGTGGATGCCGTCACGCGCAGGCGGACATAGGATTGCGGCGTGCAAGGACACAGCAGCCCATGGGATGTGGCCATCGTCGGGGGCGGGGCCAGCGGAACATTGTTGGCCATCCACCTCCTGAAGCAGGCACGCGCGCCCCTGCGGGTGCTGCTGCTGGAGCGAGGCCGGAGCGTGGGCCAGGGGCTCGCCTACTCGACCCGCAGCCAGCGTCACCTGCTCAACGTCCCCGCCGGGCGCATGGGCGCCTTCATGGAGGACCCGGAGCACTTCCTGCGCGCCGTGCGGCGACAGGCGCCCGACACGGCGCCCGGAGACTTCGTCCCCCGGCAGCGCTATGGCCAATACCTGGCGGAGGTGCTGGAGGAGACCCGCGCGCGCGCGGCCCCGGGGGTGCGGCTGGAGACGCGGTCCGCGCAGGTGGTCTCGATGCGCGAGCACGGCGGCCTGGTGACGCTGACGACCGGGGACGGCGCGGAGCACGTCGCGCGCCGCGCGGTGCTGGCGCTGGGCAACGCGGACCCCGCGGACCTCCGGGTGGAGGACGGCGGGCTGTACGCGAGCCCCCACTACCACCGCTCGCCGTGGGTCCCTGACGCGCTCGCCGGCATCGGCACGAAGGACGCGGTGCTGCTCATCGGCACGGGGCTCACCATGGTGGACGCCGTGCTGTCGCTGGAGGAGCAGGGCCACACGGGCCCCTTGTACGCGCTGTCGCGGCACGGGCTGCTGCCCCACCGGCACGTGCGGGCCGCCGCGGGCACGTACGACTCGCCCGGCATCCGCGACGTGCTGCGCGCGCTGCGACGCGAGGGCTTGCGGCCCCAGGACGACACCACCCTGCACCCCATCCCCGTGCGCGTGCGCGCGCTGCTCCGGGTGCTGCGGCGCGAGGTGCGCCGGGCCACGGACGCGGGGGCCAGCTGGCGCGCGGTGGTGGATGCGTTGAGGCCGGTGACGGTGCCCCTGTGGCAGCGGCTGTCGGACGTGGAGCGACGGCGCTTCCTGCGCCACCTGCGCTCCTACTGGGACGTCCACCGCCACCGGATGGCGCCCGGCGTCGCCGATGGGCTCGAGCAGCTGATGGAAACAGGACGGCTGACGGTGCGCGCGGCCCGGGTGCGCGGCTTCCGGCTGGACGACACCGGCACGGTCCACGCGCGAATCCTCCCGCGAGGCGAGGGCCGCGAGGAGCACCTCCAGGTCCGCCACGTGGTGAACTGCACCGGCCCCGAGGGCACCGTCACCCGACACGGCCACCCGCTGCTCAAGCGCCTGGCGGACGAGGGGCGGCTGCGGCCGGACACGCTCGGCATGGGCCTGGACACCGACAGCCACGGCGCCCTGCTGGACGCGAGCGGGCGGACAGGAGGGCTCCTCTACACCCTGGGCCCCCTGCGCCGGGGGGAGCTGTGGGAGACCACGGCCGTGCCGGAGATTCGCGCCCAGGCCCGCGCGCTCGCGGACCACCTGCTGGCCCGGCTGAACCATGGCCTCCTGCCTCCCCGCCGCAGTGCCGGCTGACCCTCGGGCCGGACGCTGGCCCCCAGGCCCAGACGGCGAGTGAAGTCACGGAAGGATGACGCGGCGAGTCCCCGGAGCGGGGGTTTCATGCGAGGCTCCGCCCGCCGGACTCCCCCTCATGGCCCTCCACCGTCCCCTCTACACCCTCGCTGGCGGCGCACTCGCCGTCCTCCTCGCCTGCGGGGGCGGGTGGGCGTACGTGAAGCTGCGCACGGGGCCCCTGGAGGAGCGGCTGGTGCGGGAGGTGGGGGAGCTGTCGCGCACGAGCTACGCGCGGCCCTCGCACGTGAATCCCTCGGTCCCGGGCAGCTTCGCGCGCCACCTGGAGCCGCTGCTCGAGTCCGTGCTGCAGCTGTATCAGGAGCAACAGAAGCCACAGGGGAACTCGGCGCAGGGGCAGCCCTGTCGGGACGTGGCGGACGGGAAGCTGCCCACGTCGGCGCTGACGCAGGGTTGTGAGCAGGCGCTGGAGCGGGCCCGGCCGTTGCTCGCGCGGGTGCTGCTGGCGACACACGCGGAGGTGGGGGGGCTGCCCGAGCGATTGGGGGCGCTGGCGCCCCTCACGCCCGCCCGCGCCAATGGGCGGTTCGCGCTGATGTACGTGGTGCACCTGGCGGCGTTGGAGACGCGGGTGCGGCTGTCCCACGGGCAGGCCTCGGCGGCGCTGGATGTGTGTCTGGACGCGCTGGCGCTCAGCCGGGAGCTGGAGCTGGGGGGAGGCATGGAGGGGCAGCTGCTCTCCGCCACGGGCCACGGCGTGCTCTATCACCCCTGCGCGGACGCGCTGGACGCCGCGCCGCTGGAGCGCAAGCGCCTGGCGATTTCGCAGCTGGCGCGCCTGGCGGATGGGTACGCGCCCTTCTCCGTCACGCTGCGGCAGGAGTCGGTGCTGCTGCAGCTGGTCCACTTCCGGCCGCTGCTCTCCGAAGAGACGCTGGCGCGGCTGCCCGAGGGGAGCCAGGACATCGTCCCGCCGGAGCTGCTGGGACTCGCGCCTCCGGACGACAACGCGCTGACGGCGCGGCGCGCGTGGTGGCAGCTGGTGGAGGGCTTCGACGCGCTGACGGCCGCCGCGGACCTGCCCACGGGGGCGCGCCGGCGCGCGTTCGCGCTGCTGGAGCTGGGCACGCTCAGCCTCCACGGTCCGGACGTCGTCACGTATGGCGAGTACGCGGAGCGGCTGGATTTGCGCCGGCTGCAGCACGACGCGCTCATCACGCTGGCGGAGGTGGACCTGGCGCGCGCCGAGCGGGGGCACTGGCCGGACTCGCCGCCCCGCCACAAGGACTCCTCCTTCGTGCTGGAGCCGATGGGGCCCACCGAGGCCCGGCTGCGTCCCTGCTCGCGCGCGTACGCGGCCCAGGGGCTGCGCGTGACGGCGGACCTGGCGCGACAGCCGGGGCCCTGACGCACGGCGTCCACCCGCGCCTCCCGGGACTGCAGGCGAGCAGGCCCCGGTCAGCGGCCTGCCCGGTCGGTGCGTCAGGGCTACCTTGCCTGAGGACGCCGAGCCAGAGCCCTGGAGGGGGAGATGAATCCACCACACGCACGTCGTGCGGCGTCGGACGCGCACGGGGCTCGTCGCGAGGAGTCGGCACGCGAGGCACGGTGCTCGCCCGATGCCCGTCGGCGCGTGCCGGACACGAACGGGCCTCGGCGCGTGGACCCGGAGCAAGCGGCGCGGAGTTCGCCTGGCGCACGTCATCTCGCACCGAACCCGCCCGAGGCTCGTCGCGCGGAGCTGGCGCGATGAGGGCGGGCCGCTTCGTCGCGGACCTCGACTCTTCGGCCGCGCTGCTGCGGGCGCTCGCGGCCTTCCTGCACGGCCGGGACGCTCCAGCGCTGGGAGCCCACCGCCACACGCATCCGCTGTTCGAGGCGCTGGCGCCCGCCGTCAACCGCCTGTCGGTGCCGCTGCGCGAGGTCGCGTGGGTGCGCGGCGCGCTGGCGGAGGCGCTGACGCCGAGGGCCCTCGCGCGCTTCGACGCGGAGGCCCTCGCACGCTGGGTCGTGGGCCGCTACCCGAGGCGCCGCTACCCGGCGGCCGTGGTGGGCGCCACCAACGGCGCGCTCGTCCACCTGTGCGCCGCGCTGGGAATCCCGTGGCTGCCGCAGACGCATCTACTTTCCGTGCGCCATGACGGCCAGGTGCCCCTGGACGAGCCGATGAAGACCCTCGGCTTCGCGCGCGAGCCCGCACGTCGTCTGTTGGAATCCCATCCGGACCTGCAGCTCCACCACACCCACGACGCCAACCACGACCGGCTCCTCCTCCAGGGGCTGACGCACTTCCGGGTGAAGCGACGCGGGCTGAGCCCCGCGTACGTCCGCTTCCTGGAAGAAGCGCTGGAGCCCGGCGCCACCCTCTTCGTGTCCGAGTGCGAGCTGCGCTGGCCCACGCTCCAACAGGGCGAGCGACATGTCTTCCAGCAAGGCTCGCTCGGCGGCGCGAGCCCGGACGAGTACTACCTGGGCGGCCCTCGCGTGGAGGCCTACCTGCGTAAGCAGGGCTCCTACCTGACGCGCTGGCCGTCACCACCGCCGGACAGCGACAGCCCGGAGGCGGAGTGGGGCTTCGAGCCCGCCCTGCGCGAGGACCTGCTGCGGCTCGCACGCAAGCGGCGCTGGAGACTCAAGCGCATCGTCTACCCGGAGCCGGAGGCGCTCAGCCCGCTGGTGGCGGACCTGTACCGGCACTGGTACCGCGAGCGGAAGATGCCCTCCGGCAAGCTGCTGGCGGAGTGCTCCATCCTCCTGGAGCCCTGGTGGACGCTGCGCACCGGCGCGGTGCCGTTCTGGATGGTGCTCAACACGCGGGCCTCGGCGCGCGCGCTCGAGCGCTACCTGGACCGCTCCACACCGTGGGACGCGATGTACCTGACGCTCTGCTCACGCGGGGTGGAGTCCATCGGACTCGCCACGATGGAGCACTGGCGCGAGCTGCTGTCCCGAGGCCGCACCCGGGGCCAGCTGCTCGGCGTGGACGCGCGGGAGTACCCGCGCGACTTCGCGTCCTTCGTGCGCTACCACCCGGCGATGCGGCGCGCGCTGTCCGCGCATCACTCCACCCGCGAGCGCTTGAGGCCGGAGCGCCTGGACGCGTTCCTGAAGCAGCACGGCGAGCGGTACGCGGTGCAATGGCTGGAGACGGACGTGCGCCCGCGCCACCAGAGCGCGGGCGTGGCCTCCTCCTGGTTCCAGTGACGACGCCTCAGGCGGCCGACACCGCCACCGAGCCGAGTCCCTCGACGACGAGCTTCACCCGGTCTCCCGGCTGGAACATGTGCGCGATGGTCGCCGCGCCCGCCAGCACGATGCTCCCCGCGGGCAGCACCTGTCCGCGCTTGGCGAGCAGCTCGCACAGCTGCACCAGCGACAGCACCGGGTCCCCGGAGATGGCGTCCGAGCGGGCCGAGTGCGCCAGCGCGTCGTTCACGAACATCTTCATCTCCAGCCGCGTCAAATCCATGGCGCGCGGCGGGTGCTCCTGGGTCCCCAGGACGAACAGGGACGAGGACGCGTTGTCCGCCACCACGTCCGGCAGGGAGAAGTACTTGAAGTCGCGGTAGCGCGAATCGAGGATCTCCATCGCCGCGAACACGGACTCACACGCATCCAACGCCTCGTCGCGCGTCACGGTGCCCTTGAGCTCGCGCGCGGTGCGGAAGGCAATCTCGGGCTCGATTTTCGGGTGGATGCCCTGGGCGAGCGACACCACGCCGTCCGCCTGCACGCGCATCTTGTCCGTGAGGACGCCATACACGGGCGAGTCCAGGTTCATCTGCCGGCGCTTGGCCTCGGACGTCAGGCCCATCTTCAATCCCACCAGGCGCTCACCGGCCGCGAGCCGCAGCTTCAGCCCCTCCTCCTGGATGGCGTACGCGTCCGGCACGGACAGCGCGGGCAGCTCGTTGGTGAGGGGCGGCACCTCCCGCCGCTCCCGCCTCGCGTCGTCCAGTCGTCGGGCCAGCTCCGCGGGGTTCACAGTCCCAGTCATCGCATCCCTCTTCTGAGTCCGCGGCGCGGAAAGCCGGCGCCGGGGGGCGCGCAGCAGAGCAGCTTTCGCGGTGTCGGGCGAGGGTTGCTCGCATCGGCCGTCACCGGGGTATAAGCCCGAGGACCCGGGAATGGGGGTGTCTCCCGGGCTGGCATCGAGCGGTCGCCATGCGGCATCACCCCGACGAGACCTCCCGGCCGGGGCGGGCTCCACCGAAGCAAGGACTCGACTTCATGCGCTACTCTTGGCTCTTCGCGGCAGTGCTGCTTCCCTCCTCCATCGCGCTGGCGGATGACCGCGGCCGACACACCCACGATGGCTTCTACCTGCGCGGTCAGCTCGGCCTGGGCTACACGCACTCGGCCGCCGTGGGACAAGGCGTGGACCTGGCCCTCAAGGGCGGCGCGGGCACGCTCAACCTGGAGCTGGGCTTCGCGCCCATCAACAACTTCATCCTCTACGGAAAGCTGTTCGGCACCTCCACACCCAACCCGGACATCGAGGTGGAGGGCGTCACCATCGAGGGGGACGAGGACGACGACGTGGCCAGCAACTACGCCGCCATCGGCGTGGGCCTCGCGTACTACTTCATGCCCGTCAACTTCTACCTCTCCGGCGCGGTGGTGGCCAACCAGCTCAGCGCCTCGTACGAGGGCGAGACGGAGGCGGAGACCGACACCGGCGTGGGCCTGCACCTGGGCCTGGGCAAGGAGTGGTGGGTGAGCGACAACTGGGGCGTGGGCATCGGCGCGGAGCTGGCGCTGGGCCGCATCCGCGGCGAGGGCAACGACGACTGGAACGTCACCCACTTCTCGCTGCTGTTCACCGCGACCTTCAACTGAAGTGAGGTCGCGCGCCGGGCCGTGACGCCGCCTCGAGCCGAGGAGCTCACGGCCCGGTCCGCATCAGGCGCTCAGCCCTGCTGGTTGAGCCCGGCGACCATGGCGCGCACGGCGGCGCGCGGGCTCAGGCGCACCATGAAGGCCCCCACCGCGTTGGCCACGCCGTGGATGGCCAGCACGCGCCCGCGCATCATCTTCGCGTACGCGTGCTCCACCACGTCCGGGGCCTTGGCCACGCCGGTGCGCTGGAACAGGCGGGTCTTGTCGTTGCCCGCGCGCTGGGCGAACTCGGTGTGCGTCGCGCCGGGGCAGTGGCACGTCACCGTCACGCCCGTGCCCTTCAGCTCGTAGGAGAGCGCCTCCGACAGCGACACGACGAAGGCCTTGGTCGCGTAGTACGTGGCCATGTAGGGCCCCGGCTGGAAGCCGGCGGTGGAGGCGACGTTGAGGATGCGGCCGTGGCCGCGCTCGCGCATGGGCCGGGCGAACAGGTGCGTGAGCTTCAACAGCGCGGTGCAGTTGACCTCCACCATCTCCCCCTCGCGCTTCACGTCCTGGTCCAGGAAGGGGCCCGCGGAGCCGAAGCCCGCGTTGTTGACGAGGAACTCCACCACGAGGCCGCGCTCGGCCACCTGCGCGAAGAGCTGCTCGGGCGCCTCCGGCCGCGTCAAATCCGCGGGCAGCACGTGGGCCGTCACCCCGTGCTCCTTCTGGAGCATCGCGGCGAGCGCCTCCAGGCGCTCGGCACTGCGGGCGACGAGGATGACGTCGTGTCCGTCCCGAGCGAAGCGCCGCGCGAACTGCTCACCCAACCCCGCCGATGCACCGGTGATGAGGGCCACCTTGCGTGACATGTTGTTTCCTCCCGGGGCGTTTATAGCCGAGCGGGAGCGGGACGCACGTCAGGTGCTCTCGCGTCGGGGCAGGGTCACCTCGAAGTGGCTGCCCTTCTCCGGCTCGCTCGCCACCTGGATGGTGCCGCCGTGGGCCTCGACGATCTGCCGGGTGACGTAGAGCCCCAGGCCCAAGCCGCCGTAGTGACGCTCGCTGACGGCGCGGCCGAAGCGCTCGAAGATGTGGGACTGGTACTCGCGCGCGATGCCGATGCCCGCGTCCTCCACGCGCACCACCACGTCGTCCCCCGCGTCCTCCAGCTCCAGGCGCACCGGCTGGCCCGCGCCGTACTTCAGCGCGTTGGCGAGCAGGTGCGTCAACACCTGCTCCAGCCGGCAGCGGTCCCAGTGCCCCTTCACGTCCCCGTGCGTGGTGAGCGACACCTCGCTGCCAGCCTGGCTCGCCGCGAGCGCCAGGCGCGTCTTCACCTCGCGCGCCAGCACCTCCAGGTCCACGTCCTCACGGTGCAAGGACAGCCGTCCGCTGGACATGCGCGAGACATCGAGCAGGCCGTGCACCAGCCCCGACAGCTTGTCCACCTGGCGCTGCACCACGTCCAGCTGCGAGAGCACCAGCGACGTGGGCAGGTAGGGCCTGTCCTTGGGCGTCTGCTGCCGCAGCCACTGCAGGCGCAGCTGCAACGGCGTGAGCGGCGTCTTGAGCTCGTGGCTGGCCACGGCGAGGAACTCGTCGCGCAAGAGCACCGAGCGGCGCGCCTCGCGGTAGAGCCGGGCGTTGTCCAGGAACAGCGCCGCGCGGCGGGCCAGGTCCTGCGCCGTCTCCAGGTCCGCCTGGCTGTAGTGGCGCGAGGGGCGCACCGCCAGGAACGTGAGGGCGCCCAGCGAGCGTCCCCGCGCGACGAGCGGCACGGACATGATGCCGTGGAAGCCCACCTCGCGCATCGTCTGGTAGTGCGCCTCGCTCACCGACACCCGATGCAGCCACGCGTCGTCGACGTCATCGACGAGCAGGGACTCGGCGTGGCGGGCCACGCGCGTGGTGGGGTGGATGCTGCCCTCGGGCCCGGGAGGGAACTCGCGCACGCGCAGGGCGAGCGGCGCATCGCGCGCGTCGGCGTGCGCCACGGACGTGCGCTGCACGGCGCCCCCCTCGTCGATGATGTCGACGAAGCACCAGTCCGCCATGACGGGCACGCTGAGGCGGGCCAGCGTGTCGAGCGTCACCTTGGGGTCGAGCGACGACGAGGCCAGCAGGCGGCTGGCGTCGGAGAGGAAGGCCGCGCGGTGCTCGGCGTCCTCGGCCTCCGTGCGCGCCTGTTGCTCCTCTCGCAGCAGGCGGGCGGACTCCAGCGCCAGGCCCGCGAGGCGGGCGAGCCGGGAGAGGGCCACCTCATCCTCGTGGCTGAAGTCCCCCACCTCCCGGTCGAAGAGGTAGAGCACCCCCGCGTTCGAGGGCAGCGCCACCGCCAGCCGACCCCGGGGCTCCGCGCCCCGCGTGGCGGCGCGGCGCTCCCGCCGGGCTCGACCGCCTGCCGAGGGCACGGCGTAGCCGCCCCAGACCTCGTAGGCGCGCGAGAGCGAGGTGACGCTCGCCCCCCGCGTCCTGCCGGGAGCAGGCGTCAGCACCACGGTCGCCTGGTGCGCGCGCGTCAGCCGGCGGGCGACCTCCACGAGCACCGTGAGCGCCTCCTCGACGGTGGCCGCCGATAGGAGCTGCCGTGAATCCGCATCCGCCGCCGCGCGCGCCTCTTCCTCGGACATCGGCGCGACAGGTTCCATGGGCATGTCTGACTCCCTTTACACACAACCCGGTCCGGCCCCTCGCGCCTCCAGTGCTCTGTATTCCCCCGCCGCTCGCCCACCCTCCGGGCAGCCGGAGTCGTCACCCGTTTGACGCGAGAGGACGACGCTCCGAGGCGCGCTTTCCGTGATGCTGGTGACGGCTGGCTCGGTTGCGTACATTGCGCCCCGTTCGACCCGGGCCCCCGCGCTCCCCCTGTCTCCCGGCACCCGAGGGACCAGGCGCTCGCGAGCCATCCCGGGGACGGGCGCACGGAGGGCTCGGACATGCAGAAGGTGCTCAACTACATCGGCGGAGAGCTCATCCCCGCGCGCGGCGGCCAGTGGCTGGACAAGCCCGAGCCCGCGACGGGCAAGGGCTACGCGCAGGTGCCGGACTCGGACGCCACCGACCTCCAGCACGCGGTGGAGGCCGCCCAGCGCGCCTTCCCGGCCTGGGCCGCCACGCCCGCCGCCGAGCGCTCGCGCCTCCTGCGCAAGGTGGCGGACACGATTCGCGAGCGTCTGGACGCGTTCGCCCGCGCGGAGTCCATCGACTCCGGCAAGCCGCTGTCGGTGGCGTCCAGCGTGGACATCCCGCGCAGCATCCTCAACTTCGAGTTCTTCGCGGACGCGGTGACGCAGTTCTCCAGCGAGGCGCACGCCACGGACGGCGTCGCGCTCAACTACACGCTGCGCTCGCCGCTGGGCGTGGTGGGCTGCATCTCGCCGTGGAACCTGCCCTTGTACCTGCTGACGTGGAAGCTCGCGCCCGCGCTGGCCATCGGCAACTGCGTGGTGGCCAAGCCCTCCGAAGTCACCCCGATGACGGCGTTCCTCCTGTCGCAGGTGTGCCGCGACGTGGGCCTGCCGCCCGGCGTGCTCAACATCGTCCACGGCCTGGGCCCCAAGGTGGGCGCGGCCATGAGCGAGCACCCGGACATCCCGGCCATCTCCTTCACCGGCAGCACCCGCGTGGGCGCGGAGATTGCCCGCGTGGCCGCGCCGAACTTCAAGAAGCTGTCACTGGAGATGGGCGGGAAGAACCCCAACGTCATCTTCGAGGACTGCGACTTCGAGGAGGCGCTGGCGACGACGGTACGCTCGTCGTTCTCCAACCAGGGGCAGATCTGCCTCTGCGGCCCGCGCATCTTCGTGCAGCGCCCCATCTATGAGCGCTTCCGCGACGCGCTGGTGGCGCGCACGCAGGCGCTCAAGGTCGGTGACCCGCTGGAGGCCGGCACCGAGCAGGGCGCGCTGGTGTCCCAGCAGCACTTCGACAAGGTGATGGGCTACATCGACCTGGCGAAGCAGGAGGGCGGGCGCGTGCTCGCGGGTGGCAAGCGCGCGAGCCTGACGGGCCGCTGCCGCGAGGGCTGGTTCGTGGAGCCCACGCTCATCGAGGGCCTGGACGCAAGCTGCCGCACCAACCAGGAGGAGATCTTCGGCCCGGTGGCCACGCTCATCCCGTTCGACACCGAGGACGAGGTGCTCGCGTGGGCGAACTCGACGAAGTACGGCCTGGCGGCGAGCGTGTGGACGCGGGACGTGAAGCGGGCGCACCGCTTCGCCTCGCGGCTGCACAGCGGAATCGTCTGGGTGAACTGCTGGATGCTGCGTGACTTGCGCACGCCGTTCGGCGGGGTGAAGGACTCGGGGGTGGGGCGCGAGGGCGGCTGGGAGGCGCTGCGCTTCTTCACCGAGCCGAAGAACGTGTGCATCAAGCTGTGACGCGCTGGACGGAGACGCGACGTGAGCACCAGTGAGCGAGTCGATTCCCAGAAGGCCCCGGAGCCGGTGGGCCTGTATCCCCACGCACGGCGTGTGGGCAACTTGTTGTTCCTGTCGGGCGTGGGCCCGCGCGAGCGCGGGACGAAGAAGATTCCCGGCGTGGAGCTGGACGCCGAGGGCAACATCACCTCGTACGACATCGAGGCGCAGTGCCACTCGGTGTTCCGCAACGTCCGCTACATCCTGGAGGACGCGGGCTCCTCCTGGGACAAGCTGGTGGACGTCACGGTGTACCTGACGGACATGAAGAAGGACTTCCCCACGTACAACCGCCTGTGGGCCGAGTACTTCAAGGACAACCCGCCGTGCAGGACGACGCTCGAGATCAACCGGCTGCCCACGCCGATCGCCATCGAGCTCAAGTGCATCGCCACCATCGGAGATGAATGAATGGGCCGGCTGACCCCCATCAACTTCAAGAAGTGGATCGACGAGCACCGCCACCTGCTCAAGCCGCCCGTCGGCAACCAGCAGGTGTGGGCGGACCGTGAGTTCATGGTCACCGTCGTCGGCGGCCCCAACGCGCGCACGGACTTCCACATCAACGAGGGCGAGGAGTTCTTCTACCAGTTGGAGGGCACGATGAACCTGCGCGTGCTCGACGACGGCAAGCCCGTGGACATCCCCATCTCCGAGGGGGAGATCTTCCTGCTGCCGCCCAAGGTGCCGCACTCGCCCCAGCGCCCCGCGGGCACGGTGGGGCTGGTGCTGGAGCGCCGCCGCCTGCCGCATGAGCTGGATGGCTTCATGTGGATGTGCCCCTCCTGCGGCGAGAAGCTCTACGAGGAGTTCGTGCACGTCACGAATCTGGTGACGCAGCTACCGCCCATCTTCGAGCACTTCTACGGCAACGACGCGAACTGCACCTGCAAGAAGTGCGGGACGAAGGTGACCAAGGGAGGGCCTTCGCGTTGAAGGTCGACATCCACACGCACCTGCTCCCCGAGAAGCTGCCGCGCTTCGCCGAGCGCTACGGGTACGGCGGCTTCATCACGCTGGACCACCACGCGCCGTGCCGCGCGCGGATGCTGCGCGACGACGGGAAGTTCTTCCGCGAGGTCGAGAGCAACTGCTGGGACCCGGTGAAGCGCATCGAGGAATGCGACGACGTGGGCGTCCACGTGCAGGTCATCTCGACCGTGCCGGTGATGTTCAGCTACTGGACGCAGCCGGAGCACGGGCTGGACCTGTCGCGCTTCCTCAACGACCACGTGGCCTCGGTGGTGCGCGAGCACCCCAAGCGCTTCGTGGGGCTGGGCACGGTGCCGCTGCAGTCGCCGGAGCTGGCGGTGCGGGAGCTGGAGCGGTGCGTGAAGGAGCTGGGGCTGGCGGGCGTGCAGATTGGCAGCCACGTCAACGACTGGAACCTCTCCGACGAGAAGCTCTTCCCGTTCTTCCAGGCGGCGAGCGAGCTGGGCGCGTCCATCTTCGTCCACCCGTGGGACATGATGGGCGAGGCGAAGATGCAGAAGTACTGGCTGCCGTGGCTGGTGGGCATGCCCGCGGAGATGTCGCTGGCCATGTGCTCGCTCATCTTCGGGGGCGTGCTGGAGCGGCTGCCGAAGCTGCGCTTCGCCTTCGCGCACGGTGGCGGCGCGTTCCCCGGGACGCTGGGGAGAATCGAGCACGGCTTCGAGGCGCGGCCGGACCTGGTGGCGGTGGACAACAAGGTGCCGCCGCGCGAGTACCTGGGGCGCTTCTGGGTGGACTCGCTGGTGCATGACGCGGACACGCTGCGCTTCATCGTGAAGCTGTTCGGCCAGGACAAGGTGGCGCTGGGCAGTGACTATCCGTTCCCCCTGGGCGAGCTGCGCCCGGGGACCCTCATCGAATCGCTGACGGAGCTTTCATCCGACGCGCGCGAGCAGCTCCTGTGGAAGAACGCCCTGGCGTGGCTGGGGCGCTCGCGCGAGGACTTCGCCCCATGACGACGTACACCTTCGAGGACTCCCAGGACTTCGCGCGCAAGGCCGACGCCGAGGATGCGCTGCGCTCCTTCCGCGAGCAGTTCCACTTCCCGCCCGGCCCGGATGGCAAGCCGGTGGTGTACCTGGCGGGCAACTCGCTGGGGCTCCAGCCGAAGAACGCCGCGCGCTACGTGCAGGAGGAAATGGAGGACTGGGCCCGCTTCGGCGTGGAAGGGCACCACCACGGGCGCCACCCGTGGCTGCACTACCACGAGCTCGTCACCGAGCAGGCCGCGCGGCTGGTGGGCGCGAAGCCGCAGGAAGTGGTGGTGATGAACACCCTGACGGTGAACCTGCACCTGATGATGGTGTCGTTCTACCGACCCACGAAGGAGCGCTTCAAGATTCTGGTGGAGGGTGGCGCGTTCCCGTCGGACCAGTACGCGGTGGCCTCGCAGGCGCGCTTCCACGGGTTCGACCCTCGCGAGGCGGTGCTGGAGCTCAAGCCGCGAGCCGGTGAGGAGACGCTGCGCACCGAGGACATCCTGGCGACGCTGGAGCAGCACGGCCACGAGGTGTCGCTGGTGCTGCTGGGCAGCGTGAACTACCTCACGGGCCAGGCGTTCGACATCCCCGCGATTACGCACGCGGCGCACGCGAAGGGCTGCTTCGTCGGGTTCGACCTGGCGCACGGCGCGGGCAACCTGAAGCTGTCGCTGCACGACGACGGGCCGGACTTCGCGGTGTGGTGCTCGTACAAGTACCTGAACGGCGGGCCTGGGAGCCTGGGTGGGGTGTTCGTGCACGAGCGGCATGCGCGCTCGAAGGACATCCCCCGGTTCGAGGGCTGGTGGGGGCACGACAAGGCCACGCGCTTCCAGATGGGGCCGCACTTCGACGCGCTGCCGGGCGCGGAGGGGTGGCAGCTGTCGAATCCGCCCATCCTCCAGCTGGCGGCGCTGCGCGCGTCGTTCGAGCTGTTCGACCAGGCGGGCATGGCGGCGCTGCGCGCCAAGAGCGAGCGGCTCACGGGGTATCTGGAGTTCCTGTTGGACAAGCTGCCGCCCGGCTACGTGCGCATCACCACGCCGCGCGACGTGAAGCAGCGCGGGGCGCAACTGTCCCTGCGGTTCCAGGGCGACGCGCCGAGCATGCTCAAGCGGCTGGCGGACGCGGGCATCATCTGTGACTTCCGCAAGCCGGACATCATCCGCGCGGCGCCCGCGCCGCTGTACTGCTCATTCACGGATGTGTACCGCTTCGTGAAGACGCTGGAGGGACATGCCCGTGGGTGAGCGGAACGAGGCCGTCACGGTGGTGGGCGCGGGCCTGGTGGGCTCGCTGCTGTCCGTGTTCCTGGCGCGGCGTGGGCACACCGTGGAGGTGCTGGAGCGTCGGCCGGACATGCGGCGCGAGGTCATCGACGCGGGGCGCTCCATCAACCTGGCCATCTCCACGCGGGGGTTGTACGCGCTGAGGCAGGTGGGGCTGGAGGAGGAGGCGCTGCGCCACGCGATTCCGATGCGGGGACGGATGATTCATCCTCCGAAGGGCGCGCTGATGTACCAGCCCTATGGGAAGGATGACTCGCAGCACATCAACTCGCTGTCGCGCGCGTGGCTGAACAAGTTCCTGATGAGCGCGGCGGAGGCCACGGGCAAGGTGCGCATCCGCTTCAGGCAGCGGGTGTCGGGCGCGGACCTGGACCAGGGCGTGCTCACGGTGGTGGACGAGGCCACGGGTGAGGAGCGCCGCGAGGAGGGCCGCGTGGTGTTCGGCACGGACGGCTCCGGCTCGGCGGTGCGGCAGGCGCTGGAGAAGGTGCCGGGGTTCGAGTCGACGGCGGAGACGCTGGGGCACGGGTACAAGGAGCTGACGATTCCTCCCGGGCCGGGCGGCGCGTTCCAGATGGAGAAGCACGCGCTGCACATCTGGCCGCGCGGGACGTACATGCTGATTGCGCTGCCGAACGAGGATGGCAGCTTCACGTGCACGTTGTTCCTGCCGTGGAAGGGGCCGGTGAGCTTCGAGTCGCTGGACTCCCCTGCCCGGCTGGAGGCGTTCTTCGAGGAGCAGTTCCCGGACGCGAAGGCGCTCATCCCGGACTTGACGCAGGCGTTCTTCGCTCGGCCCACGGGCAGCATGGTGACGGTGAAGTGCGCGCCGTGGAACGTGGGTGGCAAGGCGGTGGTGCTGGGGGACGCGGCGCACGCCATCGTCCCGTTCTTCGGACAGGGGATGAACTGCGGCTTCGAGGACTGCACGGTGCTCGAGGGGCTGCTCGGCAAGGGCGGGGACTGGGAGACGCTGTTCGGGGAGCTGGCGCGGCTGCGCAAGACGAACGCGGATGCCATCGCGGACATGGCGGTGGAGAACTTCGTGGAGATGCGCGACAGCACGGGCAACCCGCGCTTCCTGTTGGAGAAGGCGGTGGAGAAGGTGTTGCTCAACACCTTCCCGGGTGAGTTCGTCAGTCGGTATTCGATGGTGAGCTTCAGCCGGGTGCCGTACCGGTTGGCGTACGAGGTGGGGGCGATTGCCGGTGGCATCGTCTCGGAGTTGTCCGAGGGGCTGACGCGCGCCGAGGACGTGGACCTGGAGCGGGCGAAGCGGCTCATCCACGAGCGGCTGGTGCCATTCATGAAGGAGCACGCGGATGGATTTCGGACTGAAGGGTAAGCGCGCGCTCGTGATGGGCGCGTCGGCGGGGTTGGGATACGCGACGGCCGAGGCGCTGGTGAAGGAAGGCGCCACGGTGGCCATCTGCTCTCGCGGTGGGGAGAAGCTGGAGAAGGCGGCGAAGTCGCTGGGCGCGGCGCTCGCGGTGTCGGCGGACCTGAACCAGCCGGGTGCGGCGAAGCGGCTGGTGGACGAGGTGGTGGCGAAGCTGGGCGGCGTGGACGTGCTCGTGGTGAACACGGGCGGGCCTCCCGCGGGCGGCTTCGAGTCGCTGACGGCGGAGCAGTGGCAGTTGGGGTTCCAGAGCCTGTGGATGGCGGCGGTGGATGGAATCCAGGCGGCGCTGCCGGGGATGAAGGAGCGCAAGTGGGGGCGCATCATCCTGGTGACGTCGCTGGCGGCGCGTGAGGCGATGCCGAACCTCACCATCTCCAACGGCCTGCGCGCGGGGTTGCTCGGGTTGGTGAAGACGGTGAGCAACGAGGTGGCGCAGCACGGCGTCACGCTCAACGCGGTGCTGCCGGGCTTCCACGCCACGGAGCGGATGACGCAGTTGGGCCTCACGGATGAGAAGGTGGCCCCGCAGATTCCCGCGCGGCGACTGGGGCGGCCGGAGGAGTTGGCCTCGCTGGTGGCGTTCCTGTCCTCCGAGCAGTCCTCGTACATCACCGGCCAGTCGATCGCCGTCGACGGCGGCGCGGCGCGCGGGTTCTGACGTACCTCCGTGACGCCGAGCCCATGCCAGCTCGGTGACGAAGGCAGGAGACGGTGGCGCAGTGCTTGGGTTGCAAGGCAGGCTGCGCCACCCAATGAACGTTCTGAGAGCTGTTTGGCTTGCGGCGCTTCTAGCTGCGTGGTCGGGCTGTGCAACCGCAGGGAAGCCTCCCATGCAGGGGGCTTGGGAAGCGGCGGAGCTCGAGTGCGATACACCGCTCGAAGACCAGTGCGTCACACTGCTGTGCCTGGGTGATGCCTGTGGTTTCTACCCGTGCGACCAGGACTTCGGGCAGATAGAACTGGCCCGATTCCCGCCGGCGCGCCCGCCAGCAGCCGCAGCCGCACCAGGTTCCGGCCCGCGGCGGAACTGGGGTGGCGGGCAGCGGCTCCCCAAGGGTTGGGTGATGACGTTCCCCAACTGGAACGGCGCTCCCGAGAGAATCATCCCTCCCTCGCACCAGCTTCCTTCTGGGAGATGGGAGAAGCACCACATCTTCCCGCAGGAGGCTCGGCTCAAGGAGTGGTTCGAGCGGCAGGGGGTCAAGATCCATAACTACACGCTCCCGCTCCCATACGAGGTGCATCGACGGATTCATCAAGTCGGAGGACAGGGAGGGCAGTGGAACGAGGCCTGGCGTCAGTTCATCAGGAGCAACACCTCCGCATCGCCAGAGGAGATCTTCAAGCACGCCGGCGAGCTCATCTACCGGTTCCAGCTCACGGGCGGACCGATTCAATCGTACTATTCACGGCCTGGGACGTGAGATGGACCGATTCTACTGGTTGGACGAGGACCAAGGCGCGGCCACCCAGCACGGCGGGCATGTCGACGCTGCGCATCGCTGGGGGCTCCCTGGCCTGCTGAAGTGCCCCACTTGTGAGAAATCATGGGCCGCAGCCGGCCACTACTACCCTGGAGTCGACCTCGCACCACTCGGGGAGCTGGAACGTGAGTTCCGGAAGGCACGGCAAGAGCCCTTCGATGAGTTCGCGCGACTGAGGGCGATGGTGCTCCCCCTTGCGCCACCTGGTGCCGTTCTCCCGCCTGGGACGACCTTCGGCCCATTGGTCGGCAGATGCAGTGGGCAGCTCCCGGACTTCACCTGGGTCGTTGATGAACTGTTGCTCCATCGTCGGGTGCTCGATGGCCTCCAGTCGGGGGGAGTCCGAGGACTCGAGGCCTTTCCTACGGAGTTCCGGTCTCGCCAGAAGGCACCACCAGACTTCTTGGAGGTGCAGCTGGCCCACCGAGGGCAATTCCACCCGGATTGCATCCCGGACGGAGTCTCGCCGCCTTGCACGACCTGTGGACGGTTTGCGCTCAAGCGCCCCGATGAGCCCATCCTGGACGCGTCGTCGCTGCCCTCCGACCTTGACCTCTTCCGGGTCGGGAACTTCGCGACGATGGTCATCTGCACCGAGAGATTCCTCGACGCGCTGAGCAGGGTCGGGGGCGATGGACTCACCTGGCGCGAGTTGCCGGTTCGAGCGCGCACTGCGACGGCATGCGCTTCTACGACCGCACCCTGAACTGATGAGCGCCTCCCGCCCATCACCTCGCGTGGTGGGCGGGAGGGCTTCACGCTTCCGCGACTACGGCTCGCGGGCCAGCAGCGCGTCGAGCGCGCGGTAGCTCTGGTTGAGGCCGTCCGCCATGCCGGAGGCCGCCATGCCGTCGCGCTCCTCCGTCGTGAAGAAGAACGACACCGCCACCACCTTCGTGCGCCCGTCGCCCAGGTCCTCCAGCGTCGTCGTGTTGAGGATGACGTGGCCGGGCATGCCGTCCCATTCGAAGGTCTGCACCAGGCGCTCGACGGGCGTCACCTCGCGGAAGCGCCCCTCGAAGCCGTGCTCCTGTCCATCCGCGTGCTCGACGAAGCGCCAGTGGCCACCCCGCTCCACCTCCAGGCGCTCCACCACGAGCTTGTTGCCCCGCCCCCACCACTGCGCCACCTGCTTCGGGTCCGTCATCGCCTTCCAGACCCGCTCGCGCTTCGCATCGAAGATGCGCTCGATGCGAATCTCGCGGTCCGTCGGCTGCGTGACGAGTGCTTCCCTGAGTGCCGTGTTCATTCCTCTTCCCCTTTCGTTCGCGCGAGGAACTCGCCGAGCCGGTCGAGCCGCGCTTCCACCAGACGCCGATAGCCATTCATCCACGCCACCTCGTCCTCGAGGCGACATGGCCCTAGCCGGCAGGTCCTCACCCGCCCCTGCTTCTGCGTGATGACCAACCCTGCTTCCTCGAGCACGTGCACGTGCTTCTTCATGCCCGTCAGGGTCATGTCGAAGCGCTCCGCCAGCTCCGTGATGGACGCCTCGCCCTGGCCCAACCGCTCCAGGACTCCCCTGCGCGTCACATCCGCCAGTGCTCCAAACGTCGCATCGAGTCGGGCTTGATACTGAACCATGTAGTTCAGTTTAGCAATGGCTCTTTCTCGCGCAAGCCCTGGGGCGCGAAATCCCACGACGGGCAGTGCGTCGGGCCGGACTCGGCCATGAGGGTGGGGCCCATGCCCCCGGGAATCACGGGCCTTGGGTCCGTTCGCGCACGTGCGAGCAGCCGACGCCCCGAATCCTTGGGCTGGAGGCGGCCGCTCACTACCGTCGCTCGGCAGACCTGATTGAGAGGCCCGTCATGGCATCACGTCGTCTGCTCATCCCCGCGGTGTCACTCGGACTGGCTGTCGCGCTCGTGGTGTTCGGCACGCTCCAGGGCCGCGCGCCCTCAGACACACCCGCTCCGGGCGACGCGGGCTCGTCGACCTGCCCGCCCGGCTTCCGTCCCTTCACGCTGACGAACCAGGCGAGCCAGACGGTCTGGATTGGCCAGACCGCGGGCGCGGCGCCTCCGCCCTTCACGTGCACCACGGACAGCGACTGTGGTCCGAACCAGGCCTGCCTGAACCCCGGTTGCACCAGCAGCGCGGATTGCAACGCGGGCAATATGTGCGACACGAACACGGGACAGTGCATGGTGGCCCCGAGCACGACGTGCAACGGCGGTGCTCCCATCGTCACCGTCAATCTCCCCACCGCGCTTTGCACGGGTGCGACGCAGGTGCCCGCGTGCGCCAACTGCGGCTCCGAGGGTTGTGACTCCACCACGGGCCTGTGCAAGTGCGCCGACGGAGGGCAGGCCGCGTGCCCCGGCAGCACGACCTGCTCCACCACGGTGCAGGAGTGCAGCCTCGCCAATGGCGGGACGTGCTACTTCCAGTCCGTCGTCCCCGGTGAGAACCAGGCGTGCAGCTCCGGGAGTTCGCCGTGTCCGAGCGGACAGTCCTGCACGGTGGCGCTGGGGCTCTGCCAGTACCCGAGGACGGATGGCGGGGTTCCGCTCGACGCACTGAAGTTGACGGCCCAGGAGTCGACGACGCTGTGCATGCCCTCGTCGCTGCCTCCCGCGTTCGCGAGCCTCCAGCCCGGGATGACGGCGTGCACGCAGAACGCCCAGTGCCAGAGTGGCCGCTGCCTGCTCGCGGACGGAGTCAACCTCGCGAATCCGCCGACGCAGTGCCCGGAGGATGGCGGCGTCGCGTGCCTGTGCCGTTCTCCCATCGGCTGGAGCGGCGGTCTGTTCGGACGGCTGGGCTGTCAGTCCGATGGGACGGGCTGCCTGAGCGCGGACTGCGGCAACGCGGCCGGCATGCCCTGCCCGCTCGGAAAGGGCGGAACCAATCCCTTCACGGCCGCGGAGTTCACACTCCAGCCGGACACGGTCGACTTCTACGACGTCACCGTCATCAACGGCGCGAACGTGAGCCTCCAGATGGGCCCCAGCGGTGACGGGGGCTTCGCGGCGGCGAACCCTCCCTCGCCGTACTCGTGCGGCACGGCGGGCTCCACGAGCGCCCAGGGGAACAGCACCATGGGCATGCTGGAGGCGTGCTCTTGGAGCTTCACGCCCGACACGAGCGCGGGCCTCCCCGCCGACTACACCACCCTGCTCCGGGCCGTCGTGCTGCCGGCCTGCGGACAGGACAGCGACTGCGGCGCGGGAACGACGTGCACCGGCGGCGTGTGTCAGCCGACGTGGACGAAGTGCGGCCCCACGTGTGCGAACGGCGCGGTGTGCGGCAACCCCAACAACCCGGACGCGGGCTACTGCGGCACGTGCACGTCGGACAGCGACTGCGCGGGGGGCGCCGTGTGCGGAACGGCGTTCCTGCCAGGAGTCGGCGGTACGTCTCCGCTCGTCCAGACGTGTGGCCAGTCCATCGGCTGGTGGTCCTATGAAGACCTGTGCTCGGCGAGCACCAGCTTCGGCTACGGGCCCCTGGACTGCAGCCAGGTGATGACCGTGCAGGTTCAGGGCGGCACGGTGCAGGACACGCTGAGCAACCTCTTCCAGTGCGCCGGCAACTTCGGTGCGTCCTGCTACAACAGCAATGGCAACACGCCGGCCTGCTGCGGCTGCGCGACGTACCCAGGCAACGACGCGGGGAGCTTCTGGCCCACGCTGTTGGAGCCGGGCAACAACCCGAGTCAGCAGGCGCAGGGCCAGTGCTACGCGAACAACCCGGCGTGGGCGCAGAGCGTCCAGCCGTGGCTCGCGTTCCTGAAGAAGGCGTGTCCCACGGCGTACACGTACGCGTATGACGACGTCACCAGCACCTTCACGTGCATGAGCGGGGGCACGGGTGGGACGAACACGGTGGGCTACGACATCGTCTTCGGTGACGTGAACTGAAGCGCTCGCGTCACAGCAGCGAGCGCACGGCGTCGACGACCTGGGCCCACTCGCGCGAGCGTGGGTCCACGACCTCGAAGTGGCCCGCGCCGGGGAGCACGACACAGCGAACCTCATCCCCGTGCGCGCGGCCCCGCGAGCAGAAGTCCGCGCTCATCGACACGGGGACGGTGTCGTCCTCGGAGCCATGCAGGAGGACCTGGGGGACGCCGAGCGGCTGGAGCGCGGCGGGAGACGCGCGCTGGTAGCGCAAGGGCACCTCCAGGGGCGAGCCCCCGAGGAACTCTCCCGCCGCGTTGTCACTGAGGCCCAGCTCATAGGCGCGCGTCACATCGGCCACGCCCGCGAGCGAGACGACGCCGAGCGGACGCAGCGGCGACTGACTGTAGAGCGAACTGCCCGAGGGCAGCCGGGGCCTCGCGGCGAGCCACAGCGCGAGGTGACCTCCCGCCGAGTGGCCGAGGAACACGACGCGCGACAGGTCCAGGGGATGCGACTCCGCGAGGGTGCGCAGGAAGTCCGCGCCAAGGGCGACGTCCTCCAGGGTGCCGGGATAGCCGCCGCCCTCATGGCCGACGCGTCGGAACTCCAGACTCCACGTGGCGAAGCCGCTCGCGGTGAGCGCCGCGCACGCGTGGCCCAGGTGGGCCAGGTCGTACTTCGCGCGCCAGAAACCGCCGTGGATGGCGACGACGACAGGATGCGGCCCCGGCCCCGAGGGAAGCCGCAGCTCTCCGAAGTGATGCGTCCCCGGTCCATAGGGGATGCGCGCATCCGGCGCCGGAGGTGCCTCGTCCAGAATCCACATCGAGCTCATCCCGCTCTCCTCCAAGGAACCAAGACCCCACCCGACAACCACTCAGAGCCGCGTCACCGCCGCGCCTACGATGCCAAAACCGGACGCATCTTCAATCCAGTGCGTCCTCGGCCCCCGGCGAAGCACGCCGCGAACCGTCACATAGCGCTGCTCCAGATGCGCGCTGGCCGCCTGCCGGTAGTCCACGGCGCCAAGCACGACTCGCGCCCGCAGCAGCTCATCCTCGACCTGCACCTGGAGCACCACGGGCCCCTCGACAGTCCCCTGCTCTCCCGGCGCCCCCATCAACTCCGTGACGCGGCCCACGAACTGGTCGGGCTGCGTCTCGCGCATGGGGCGGAGCTGATGCGCAAGGCGCTCGAGGCGCTCGTACATGTTCCGGTCCACATGGACCTCCGCGGGCACCTCCCCGACAACAGGCAGCAGGGGCGACCAGGAGCCCCGCAGTCGCAGGTCCGCGGACTCGTCCGAGGGCATCATCTCGACCAGCGCCTCACACAGGTTCGCGCTCACCCTCGGCGCATCCTCCACGGCATCGAGGACCCGCTGTGGCTCCCCCATCCGAACGGACCGCGCCAGGTGCGCCACGGACCGCAAGAGGAGCAGGGCCGTCCGCCGCCCGAAGGGCTCTCCACCCTGTGTACCAAGGTCGAGCGGTGTCTCGACGGTGAGCACGAAGCTGCCCACCTCCGTCTGTCCCAGTCGACACTGGCGCACGAAGCTCTCCGCCTCCGCCAGACCCAGGCGCGGATGAAAGGCGCGAGGCCGCTTCACGCTGCAGGCGCTCGCCAGCAACGCCTTGCGCACGCCGTTCGCCAGCCCCAGCCCGTCCGCCAGACTCACGCCCCCATCGCGAGTGACCTCGCCCTCCAACCCGAAGCGCAGCACGTCCCTCCGGGGTTGCAGCAGGTCATGCAGCACGGACTCGGCCGAGCGCCCCTCCCACTCGGAGACCCGCCGCGCGACGACCCCCATCGCCTCCGCGTAGTCCGCGAGGTCACGGTCCAACGGGACCTGCACCTCCGCCACGGGCTCGCGCGGGCTCCGATAGATGGCGGCATAGGCCCGACGAGAGGGCACCCGCGTCCATCCCCGCGCCTCCAGGTACGCCCGCACCTCCAGGTAGTCGACCCGACTGCCCAACCCATGAAGCGGCGTGCTCGTCATGACTCCAGCTCCTCCTCGCGAGCCACCTTCTCCAGCAAGCGCCGCAGCGTGTCGTGCGTGAAGCACCGCTCCCGGGAGAGCCGCACCGTCTGCCCGGTGTCATTGAGCGTGCGCGGCTGGCCTCGCAGCGACGTCCAATAGGCACAGTGCCGCAGGACGAGCGACTCCGGCGTCTGCGTCAGCCACGACTCCTCGGCCGCCGGCATCACGAACACCACCAGGATGCGCGGCACCAGCGACGGCGCCACCAGATCGTTGTAGTTCTTGCGCGACAGGGCGAACGGGAAGCCGCCCTCCTGGCCCAGATGCGCCACCCTCGCCGTGGCCTTGAGCTGGATGCCCAGCTCCGGCGACGTCAGCGCCGCGTTCTCCGCCAGCAGCCCACGGGCACAGACCTTCAGGTCGATACTGTCCCGATCCATCCCCACTCGCTCGACCGAGCAGCCCGCCCTGGCCGCGACCGCGTGCACGTACGCGACGCTGAGCTGCTCCTTGATGTCATTCGGTCCCAACATCCCCGCCTCCCTCCACCTACACCGTGAACGGCGGCCACTCTACTCCGCACCTCCCCCGCTCCCCGTGGACCAGGCAGGCAGGCTCCCCAAGGCGCCCAAGTGTCCACCGGGCGTCATCCCAGGCCCTCCAGCCCCCCTCCAGAGTGTTGCCCACCGTGCTCTAAAGCTTTTTGGACCAATCTTTTAAGCTTCGTGGCGCGGAATTTAGGCTTGATTTCCCGTCCCCAAATGTAAATACCTGCGCCCACGGATTCGAAATCACCGCGCTGACGGTGACGACCGGCCTGGAGGCACGGCAAGCATGGACACGAAGGGGCTGCGGACGTTCCTGGAGATTCCCTACGACGAGCTGGAGGAGCGCAACCTCAAGGTGAAGGAGCAGCGCCTCCAGCACGTGTCGGCCGACAAGGTCCGCGAGGAGCGCATCAAGTACCTCACCGACGAGCGCAGCCTGAAGGCCGTCACCGTGTGCTTCACCGACCTCGAGGGTCGGCTGCACATGCTGGACTACGACAAGAAGTTCCTCCTCAAGAGCGCCGACAACCTCACCTTCGACGGCTCCTCCATCCGCGGCTTCTCCCAGCAGGCGGAGAGCGACCTGCGCCTCAACATCGACTGGGGCTCGTTCTACTGGCTGCCCTCGGACATCTTCGGGCCCGGCAAGGTGCTGGTGTTCAGCGAGGTCCTCGAGCGCGACGGCTCGCCCTACCACGCCGACATGCGCGGCCAGCTCAAGCGCGTCACCGAGGCCCTGTACCAGAAGGACGGCACCGTCTTCCACGCCGCGCCCGAGGTCGAGGGCTTCCTCTTCAAGGGCCGCGACGCCGAGCGCCACTACCACGAGACGGGCAAGTTCGACTTCATCTCCACCGGCGGCTACTACCACTCGCTGCCCGGTGACCCGCTGCGCGCCTTCATCGACAAGGCCGCCGAGGCCCAGCGCGCCATGGGCTTCCAGAACGAGAAGGACCACCCCGAGGTGGCCCCCAGCCAGTTCGAGATGAACTTCACGTACAGCGAGGCCCTCATCTCCGCGGACCAGATCCAGCTCTACAAGCTGCTGTGCCGCCAGGTCGCCGCGCAGATGGACACCACCGCCAGCTTCCTCCCGAAGCCGGTGACGGGCGTCAATGGCAACGGCATGCACATGAACATGTCGCTGTCGAAGAACAACAAGAACCTGTTCTACGACAAGGCCGGCCAGGACAACCTGAGCCAGATGGGCTGGGACTTCATCGACCGGCTGCTCACCAACGCCAACGACATCTGCCTGGTCCTCAACTCCAGCGTCAACGCGTACCGCCGCCTGGACCCGCACTTCGAGGCGCCGAACCAGATCAAGGCCAGCGCCAACAACCGCGGCGCCATGGTGCGCATCCCCTATGGCAACGAGCGCTCGGCCCGCGTCGAGTGCCGCTCGGTGGGCCCGGACGCCAACCCGTACCTGGTGCTCTACACCCTGCTGCGCACCGGCCTGGAGGGCCCGCAGCCGCAGGAGGACGCCGAGTCCAAGCGCAGCCGCACCCGCTTCCTGCCCGACAACATCTTCGACGCCATCCGCCTCTTCAAGGGCAGCTCGTTCGTCGCCAACATCCTGGGCGAGAACGTGCAGAGCAAGTTCGCGGAGCTGAAGACGGCCTCCGCCGAGCGTTGCCCCAAGCAGCTGGGCACGCGCGTGAAGACGTCCGAAATCCAGTTCCACCACGAAATCACCAACCAGTACCTCTGGAGCCAGTTCTAGGCCCTCGGCCGGGACAGGCCTCGCAGCACCAGGCCCGCCACCACCGCCACACCGGTGGTGGCGGCCTCCCGCAGGCTCGCGCCGAACGCCACCAGCGTCAGGCCGAGCCCCAGCGTGGGCACCGCCAGCACCGCATGCCACGGCGTCAGCGCGCGCTCCCGCTTGAAGGAGAGCCACGCCAGCGCCGCCGCCGTGACGCCGTACTGCATCAGCACGGCGATGCTGGAGAGCGCGAACAGCTCCGACAGGTTCCCCAGGTTCACGAACACCAGCACCACCGCCCACGTCACCCCCAACGCCCGCACGGGCACGCCCCTGGGTGACATGCGCTCCAGCCCCAACAGCGCCCTGTCCCCCGACGCGAGCGCTGACAGGTAGCGCGGCGTCGTCACCATCATCCCCACGCAGATGCCCAGCGCGGACACGCTGGTGCCCATCGCCACCACGCGCGACAGCCCCGCCCCTCCCCACACGCCCGCCGCCGAGGCCAAAGGCGCGCTGGAGGACGCCAGCTCCGGCAGCGCCGTCACGCACGCCCACACCAGGCCCACGTAGAGGAGCACCGCGCCCAGCAGCGAGCCCACCGTGGCCCACGGCACGCTCCGCTCCGACGAGCGCACCTGCCCGGCAATCACCGGCACGATTTCGAAGCCCTGGTACGCGAACATCACCGTCAGCCCCGCGGGCAGCCACGCCCCCGCCGTCCACGCCACGGGGCTCGCCGCGACGGGCAGCGGCCCCGACAGCGCCACCGCCGCGAAGGCCACGAGCAGCGCCCCGAGCGGCAGCAACTTGAGCACCGTGAGCGCCGTCCACGCCCTCGCCGACACTCGGATGCCCGAGGCCACAATCGCCCCCAGCACCGTCACGAGCGCCGAGGCCAGCGCCCGCTGCCCCCACGCACCCTCCCAGCCCAGCGACGGGGCCACCGCCTGCGACAGCCCCGCCACCACCGCGGACGTGCTCAGGAACGCGCTGACGTAGGCCACCCAGCCCACCAGGAAGGCCACCCGCTCACCGAAGGCCGCGCGCGCGAAGACGACGGGCCCGCCATCCGCGTCGAAGCGCCGGCCCAGCACCGCGAACGCCAGCGCCACCGGCACCAGCGCCAGGCCCGTCACCGCGAACGCGAGCACCGCGCCCAGGCCCGGCGTGCGCGCGGCCACCTCCGCGGGCGCGAAGAAGATGCCCACGCCGACGATGCCGTTGACACCCAATGCAAGCAGTTGGAGCGGACCGACGGTCCGCTCCTGCGCCACGGAGGAGACAGCGGGAGAGGCAGGCACGGAGGGGAAGTTCACTACAGCCCGGGGCCCGACACCAACCCACCGCGTCAAAGAAGGCCCGCCGAACGCTCGCTCTGCGTGCATGGGGCCGCTGGCCACCGGACGGGCGCCGGTTCGTCCCCGTCGACGGGTGCACAGGCCTGGCGCCCTCCGAGCGGCCGCGTGTCCCCCACCGCACGGCCCGTCCCCACCGGCTGGGGAGGTGACTTTCCCCGCGATATACTCGCCGTGTACCCGCCGTTCCCGCCACGGTTCCAGCTCGAGACACCGCGGCCCGGATGCGCTGGGCTGCACGGAGGAAGTGATGCGTCGAATCGGCTTGCTGATGGGCGTCCTGGGGTGTGCGGGGTGTGCCACCCTCACCCGGGGGCTCGACACCCAGTTGAACCCCGAGACGGGGGAGTACGAGACGCCCACGCACGAGACCGTGTACCTGGCGCCCCCCGAGGACGCGATGATGATGGCGCGGCGCGTGCTCGAGGAGCAGCGCTACGACGTGATGGAGAAGGAGGGCGGCCTGGAGCTGTTCTCCTCCGCGCACGAGCCCGGCAAGAACCGCAACGGCCTGCGCAACCACGAGCGCTACTACGTGAAGGGCGAGCGGCTGGGGCCCCGCCAGACGCTCATCCGGGTGTTCCGCCTCAGCTATTCCGAGATGGAGAACCTCATCGAGGAGACGCCCAAGCAGATTGGCGACATGACGAGCCGCGACAGCCAGCTGTCGCTCGAGGAGACCGAGCACGCGTTCGACGCACGGTCCGAGGCCCACCTGAGCGCGCCCCCCGCGCGGCACAACGCCCTGCGCACCATCGCCATGCGCAACCCCTTCCCCAACGCGCCCGGCCTGGAGCGCTTCCGCTACGTGCGCGGCTACCGGGACCTGGACGTCGAGCAGACGCTGCTGGCCCGGATGGAGATGGTGCCCGCGCTGGAGCTGGTGGGTGGCAACGCGCCGGTGTCCATGCGCTCGGTGATGATGGAGGGCTGGGGCGAGGCCGGTGACGCGTCCGCCGCCACCCCCGACTGCGGCGAGCCGGTGGAGGGCGCCACGTCGCTCTTGTCGGCCGGTGGGGTGGTGCTGATGGCGGACCCGCTGGGCACGCAGGAGCTGCCCTCCGCGGCGCTGCGCATGCTGTGCGAGGCCACCGCCCAGGGGCTGCCGGTGACGCTGGCCCTGTCGGTGCCCGCCTCCGAGCAGCCGCTGCTGACGCGCTACCTCGCCAGCGCGGGCACGTCGCAGGACGCGCAGGAGCTGCTCCGGGAGAGCGCCTTCTGGCGCCGCGCGCACCAGGACGGGCGCAGCAGCCGCGCCATGCTGTGGCTCGTGGAGCAGGCCCGCCGCCTGCGCGCCTCCGGCAAGGACGTGGCGCTGGCCGCCATCGACGCGGACAAGGCGCAGGGCAACGAGCGCGAGGCGCAGCTGGCCGCCAACCTCCTCTCCTTCCAGGCCCAGCGCGCCCAGGCGTGGACGCTGGTGCTCACCGGCAGCGTGCACGCGCGCACCACCAAGGTGGACTGGGACGGCGACCTGGAGCCCATGGGCGCCCGCGTGGCGAAGGCGCTGCCCTCCGTGCGCGCGCTGGACGTGGGCTTCCAGCGCGGCACCCAGTTCGCCTGCCGCTACAGCGTCTGGGACGACGTGGAGTGCAACGTCTTCGGCATCAGCCCCACGCTCCAGGCGCGGCAGTCCTCGAAGCAGCGCCCCGGCGTGGCGCTCGCCAGCGAGGCGCGCGCGGATGGCTTCCACGGGCGGCTGTACCTGGGCACGCTGAACGCCTCGCCCCCGGCGCTCCAGTCGCAGAGCCACGTCGCGCACAGCGCGCCCGCGCGCAAGTAGTCCCCCCAGCGTCGTGAGTCCCGAAGCCCCGGCGCCAGCACCTGGCCGGGGCTTCGTCGTTCCCACCGGCAAGGTTCGCCGGCCGAAGGCAAGGCTTGCCGTCCGACGCGCGCGGGAGTCCGGCAAGACTTGCCGTGCTCGCGGGCCGCTCCGGGCCAAGACTGTCTGGCACTCGCGTTGCTCTTCCTCCCGGTCAGCACGTCACCCCAGGTTGCGCATGACGCGACAGCTCGAGGGGGACGCGCTCGACGAGGAAGACCTCCATGACGAAGAACCTGTTCAAGCAGTCCGTGGCCGCGCTCGCGGTGCTCGGTGCGATGCCGACGTTCGCGGGTCCGGCGACCTACGCGGGCGCGCTGTGCACCTCCGTGTCGGGCTTCAGCGCGCCCAGCATGTTCCGCAGCGGCCGGCTCATCAACCAGACGGGCAGCGCGCTCGAGGTGGTGTGCCCGGTGCAGCGCAACGTCTCCATCCCCAGCTTCAACGAGGCGGTGTCCTTCCTCGTCACCGCCAGGGACCCCCACCTCACCGAGAACGTGTGCTGCACCGCCACGGTGACGGAGCCCGACGGCAGCGCCATCGCCTCCGACTCGGGTTGCACGTCGGGCGCCGACACCGCGAACCCGAAGACCATCAGCCTGAGCGTGCCGACGACGTTCGCGTCCTCGAACGGCTTCATCGCCCTGCGCTGTGAGCTGCCGGCGCCCTACTCCGGCTACAACTCCGCGCTCTCCAGCTTCTACATCTCGGAGTAGCCGCCATGTCCAAGGTCCGCTGGGGAGTGATGGGGTTGGCGGGAGCCGTCGTGCTCACCGCGGGAGTCTGGAGCTGGAAGGAGGAGGCGCCTGGGGGAGGCGCCGCGCCCGTGGAGGCCGCCGGGGCTTCCGCCAACACCCCAGCGGACCTGGAGCGGGAGGTGCGCGCGCTGCGCGCGGAGCTGGAGTCCTTGCGTCAACGACAGGGGCGTCTGGAGCAGCCGCCCTCCGCGGGCGCGTTGGAGCAGGGAGCCCCCCAGACGCGCGAGGACGCGCCAGCAGCGGAGGACTCCGCGCCCTCGCGGGAGGCGGCGATGGTGGTTCACGAGCAGCGGCGCCAGGAGCGGGTGCTGGAGCTGGAGGCGGAGCTGGAGGTGGCGATGAACACCGAGCCTCGGGACACGGCGTGGGCGGGGAGCACCGAGTCGCTCGTCACGGAGTCCTTCCGGGGGAAGGACTTCGCCGGCTCGCGGCTCACCCGCGTGGAGTGCCGCACCCACCTGTGCACGCTGGAGGTGGAGCACGAGGGCAGCGATGCCCAGGCGGAGCTGCTCATCTCGCTCTCCCGCGTGCCGGGCCTGCGCGGACAGACGGTGGTCCGCCCGCACAACGAAGGGGGCCGCGTGACGTCGCGCGTCTACCTGTCGCGCGCCGGTGAACGCCTGCCCATGACGCTGCGCCGGTGAGCAGGCTCCGGTTGGGTTTCATGTGGCTCCAGATTTCCAGGACGCACACGAGTTGCCCGAATCGACACGGGCGTGCCAGCATGGACGCCCGCTCGATGTCGTCCGCTCCGCCTCCCAGCGCCCGAGACACCCGTCCCCTCGGCTCCGGCCTGGAGTCCGCCGAGACGAGCGCCGCGTACCTGCTGGTGCTGGAGGGCGAGTCGTCGTGGCGCTTCCCCCTGCCCGCGGAGGGCGTGGTGCTGGTGGGGCGCGACGACAAGGCGGACCTGCGACTGAAGGACGAGAGCGTCTCGCGCCGACATGCGCGCATCCTCGTCACGGACGAGGGGCCGAGGGTGGTGGACCTGGGCAGCCAGAACGGGACGAGCCTCAACGGCCGGCCCATCGACGATGCCCGGCCGCTGTTGTCCGGGGACGTGGTCGCCTTCGGGGCGGTGGTGGCGGTGGTGCGCGCGCGGCATCGGCCCATGCCGGCGCGGCGCGCGTTGGACTCGGAGCGGTTGATGGGGCGGCTGCGCGAGGAGGTGGAGCGCGCGCTGCGGTATGGCCGGCCGCTGACGGTGCTGGCGCTCGCGCTCGGCGAGCCGGGGGGGCGCGAGCTGGTGGAGGCGGTGCTGACGTCGGAGGCGGGCCCGGCGGAGGCGGCGGGCTGGCTCGACGCGGGGCACCTGCTGTGGCTGTTGCCCGAGGTGGCCGGAGAGCCGGGTGAGGAGGGGTTGGGGGAGCGCGTGGAGGCGCTGCTGTCCGCGAGCCCTCGCGCTCGGCTGGGCGCGGCGACGTGTCCGTCGGATGGGTGTGACGCGGAGACGCTGGTGGCCGCGGCGCGCACGGCCGCGCAGACGGCGGCGCCGGGAGGCTTCGCGTCGGCGGCGGAGGGCGTCACGCGGCTGGCGCTGGCGGAGCGCGTGGTGCTGGTGGCGGACCCGGCGATGGCGCAACTGTATGCGCTGCTGCGGAGGCTGGCGGCGAGCGAGCTGCCGGTGCTCATCCGCGGTGAGACGGGCGTGGGCAAGGAGAACGCCGCGTTCGCCGTGCACCATTGGTCCCGGCGTGCGGGTGGGCCCTTCGTTCCGGTCAACTGCGCGGCGCTGCCGGAGGGGCTGGTGGAGAGCGAGCTGTTCGGCCACGAGCGCGGCGCGTTCACCGGGGCGACCCATGCGCGCGTGGGGTTGTTGGAGAGCGCGCAGGGCGGCACGGTGTTCCTGGACGAGGTGGGCGAGCTGCCCGCGTCCGCGCAGGCCAAGCTGCTGCGCGCGCTGGAGGTGCGTCGCATCACCCGCGTGGGAGAGACGCGGGAGCGGCCCATCAACATCCGCGTGGTGGCGGCGACGCATCGGGATTTGGAGGCGGAGGTGGCGCAGGGGCGTTTCCGACAGGATTTGTACTTCCGGCTGGGCGCGGCCACGGTGCTGCTGCCGTCGCTGCGGGAGCGGCCTCGCGAGGTGCCGATGCTCGCGCGGGACTTCCTGGAGCGGGCGTGCGCGGCGCTCGGGCGCCCCGGGTTGGAGCTGGCGTCGGGGACGATGCATGCGCTGTCGCGGCATGGGTGGCCGGGCAACGTGCGCGAGCTGCGCAACCTGATGGACTACGTGGCCGCGGCGGTGACGGGGAACGTCGTGGAGCCGCACCATCTTCCGGCGCGCATGCTCGGCGGCGGACGGGGGGCGCCGGTGGGTGAGCCCGTGGCTCCCGAGGCGGCGCCCGTGGAGCTGTCCCGACGCGCGCGGTTGCCGCTGGCGCAGGAGATTCGCGAGCTGGAGCGTCGGCGGATGCAGGAGGCGCTGGAGGAGGCGGAGGGTGTGCAGACGCGCGCGGCGGCGCTGATTGGGATGCCCATCCGGACGTTCTCGTTCAAGTTGAAGCAGCTCGGACTCCAACCGCGGGCCCCGCGCCGGGGCCCACCGACGGGATGAGCACTCCGCCCGGGCTGCTGGAGCCGCCCCGCGAGTTCGAGGAGTACCAGGTGCTCCGGCCGCTCGGACGCGGGGCGATGGGACAGGTGTTCCTGGCGCGCGACACCCTGCTGGACCGGCTGGTGGCGGTGAAGTTCATCGCGACGCCGGCGGGGCGGTTGCCGGACGCGGGGGCCCGGGCGCGCTTCTTCCAGGAGGCCCGGGCGATTGCGCGCCTGCAGCACCCCAACGTGGTGGCCATCCACCGCGTGGGCGAGGTGCGCGGACAGCCCTATCTCGTGTCCGAGCTCATCCGGGGCGAGACGCTGGACACGCTGAGTCTGCCGGTCGAGGGGAGACGGCTGCTGGCGCTCGCCATCGGACTGGCGCGCGGGCTCGCGGCCGCGCATCGCCGAGGCGTCCTGCATCGGGACCTCAAGCCCGCCAATGCCATCCTCTCCGAGGACGGTGAGGTGAAGCTGCTCGACTTCGGGCTGGCGGAGGCGTGGTCGGGGGACAGGCGTTCGTACAGCGTGGCGCAGGAGGGGCCGCGCGCGACGCCGGATACGGACCGGGGAACAGGCTCCGAGCAGGGCACGCGCGTCGAGTCGACACGGGACGAGCGCCGTCACCTCGACTCGGACCGCGCTGTGCGCAAGCCGGAGGTGGAGACACGGCCGATGGCTCCGGCGGAGCCTCACGAGGGAGTACCGGCGTCGGTGACGAAGACGCGGGCTCCGGGCCTCGACTCGCCTGGGCAGCCCGCGATGAGTCCTGGCTTCGTCGAGCCGGAGCACCCTGGGAAGACGCGGGACCTCGGCACGCCAGCACATCCGTCGATGACGGTGGGACTCGATGCGCCGGCAGTATCTGCTCGCCCCTCGGAGCGCGAGACAGCTCCGGGGCGCGGAGGGTTCGAGCATCCGCCAGCGGCGCTCGGCGTTGCGCCAGGCTTCGGCGAGCGAGTCGCTGAGTCACCGCGTCGCGTGATGAGCCCGGGCCTCGGCGCGCCAATGCAGCCCGCGAGCCCTGGCGACGACTCGGCGCCTGGAGGAGCCAGGGACGGGGTCGCTCCCGTGCATCGCGCGCCGCAGCTCACCGTGCCCGGTACGCCGCTCTATCTCGCGCCCGAGCTCTGGCGCGGCGAGCCCGCCAGTCGCGCCACCGACATCTACGCGATGGGTGTCATGCTGCACGAGCTGTGTACAGGCAGCGCACCCCATCAACACGTGCCCCTCGCGGAGCTGGGCCGCGCCGTGACAGCCGAGCGCCCACCGCTGCTCGAGGGACAACGGCTCGACCTGCCGGCGGGGTTTGCCTCCGTCGTGGACCGATGTCTCGCGCTGGAAGCAGACCAGCGCTTCGACTCCGGCGATGCGCTCCGGGAGGCCCTCGAAGCCCTGTCCCTTCCCGTGCAGGCGACGCCCCTGCCCTCCGGCAATCCCTATCGCGGACTGCGCGCCTTCGAGGCCGAGCACCGCGCGGTCTTCTTCGGCCGCGAAGCGGAGCTGCGTGAGGTGATGGACCGCCTGCGTGGCGAGCGCTTCGTATTGCTCGCGGGTGACTCCGGCGTCGGCAAGTCCTCACTGTGTCGCGCGGGCGTCCTCCCCGCGCTCACCGACCCCGGGAGTGACACGTCGTGGGACATCGTCTCGTGGACACCTGGACGGCGCCCCCTGGAGTCATTGGCGGTCGCGCTCGCGCCGATACTCGATGAGAGCCCGGATGCGCTGCTGTCACAGGTGGCCGACGAGGAGCCGGGCGCCCTGGCTCGCGCGCTGCGCAGACGCCGCAGGAGCTCCCATCCGGTGCTCCTGTTCATCGACCAGCTCGAGGAGCTCGTCACCTTCTCCGAGCTGACGCAGGCCACCCGACTCGCCGAGGAGCTGGCGCTCGCGCTGCACCGGGTGCCTCGCATCCGGGTGCTGGCCACCGCGCGGAGCGACTGTCTCACCCGACTGGTGGCCCTGCCGGGACTGGGCGACGAGCTGCCTCGCGCGCTCTACCTCGTTCGCGCACTGACGGAGCGCGGACTGCGCGACGCTGTCGAAGGGCCCGCGCGCGCGCTCGGCGTGGCCTTCGAGTCCACCGAGCTGGTCGATGCGCTCGTCACCTCCGCCACGCGCGCCGAGGGTGGGCTGCCTTCATTGCAGTTCGTCCTGGAGGCCCTGTGGGAGGCGCGCGACGTCTCGCGCGGCATCATCCCGATGGCGGCGCTGACCGCGCTCGGCGGCGTGGAGGGCGCGCTGGCCCGGCACGCGGACGCGGTGGTGGACCGGCTGAGACCCGAGCAGCGACCTCGGGCGAGGGAGCTGCTCCTCGAGCTGGTCACCTCCGAGGGGACCCGGCTGCGTCGCACCCGCGACGAGCTGCTTCGCGGGCCCGACGATGACACCGGTCGCGCGGTGCTGGACGGGCTCGTGCGCGGTCGACTGCTCACGGCGAGCGAGGCGGAGAGTGGCGAGGGCGTTTATACGCTCGCGCACGAGAGCCTGCTGACCCACTGGGACACGCTGCGCGGATGGCTGGGACAGGACGAACAGCATCGCGCCATCCGCCACCGGCTCGCGCGCGCGGCGGCGGAGTGGGAGCGACTGGGACGTCCCTCGGAGTTGCTCTACGCGGAGCGACAGCTCTCCGAGGCCGCTGCCGCGAACGTCCTTCCCGGAGCCGCCCTCCAGCAGGACTTCCTCGCGCGCTCCAGGCAGGTGGTGCGCCACCGCCGCGTCGCCCGCTGGGCGATGGCCATCGTCGCGCCGCTCGCCCTGCTGGCGGTGGTGGCCGTCACCCGGGTCCAGTCGCGCGCGCAGCTCGACGCACGCATCTACCAACACCTGAGCGAAGCACGGCGACATCACGACGAAGCACGCGCGAAGGATGCGCGAGCCCAGCAGATGAGACAGGACGCCTTCACCCTGTTCGACACGCCGGGCCCCCAGAATCGCGAGGCCGCCGAGGCGCTGTGGACACAGGTCCAGGAGGAAGAGCAGGCAGTGGAGACGCTCAGCCTCCGAGCGCAGGCCGCGCTCGAGACGGCGTGGGGACTGGACCCGGGAAGCACCCGGTTGAACGAGCTGCTCGCGGACCTGCTCGCGGAGCGCGTGGAGCGTGCGGACCGTCAGCGCCAGCCCGAGGTGCGTGCGCAGCTCCTCGCACGGCTCGCCGCCTATGACACCGGAGGACAGCGACAGCGGCGGCTCGATGCGCCCGCGCGAATCTCCCTCATCACGTCGCCTCCAGGCGCACGGGTGACCTTGCTGGATGCACGCGCTGGCTCCACATCGACACCGAGTGCGGAGCCCGCGAGCGAAGCGAACATCGCTCCAGTCAGCACGCGGTCAACGGCAGACAACGCGAACCTCGCGCCTCCTGCCTCGACACCGAGGATGAAAAGCCCGCGGCAGGCTTCCGCAAGCGATACGAACATCGCTCCAGTCGGCACGCAGCCAACGGCAGACAACGCGAACCTCGCGCCTCCTGCTTCGACGCCAGGCACGGAGAGCCCGCGGCAGGCGCAGCACTCCGCGCACGACACGAACATCACCGCGCGGTCTGGCCCCGCGGGCGCACCGCCGAATCAGTCCGCCACCACACTCCTCGGCCAGACACCGCTGAGAGACCTCTCGCTCCCCGCGGGCTCGCACCTGCTCCTCATCGAAGCGCCCGGCCGCGTCCCCGTGCGCGTCCCCGTCCTCCTGCGCCCGGGTGAATCCTTCTCCCAGGAACTCACCCTGCCGGAGCCCCCCCAGGTCCCCGAGGGCTTCGTCTACATCCCGCCCGGCCGCTTCCTGCAAGGCGCGTCCGAGAGCGAGTACCTGCGCCGCGCCTTCTTCTTCGCCCCACCCCTCCACGAAGTCGAGACCGGCGCGTACCTCATCGCCCGTCACGAGGTGACCTTCGGCGACTACATCGCCTTCCTCGAGACCCTCTCCCCCGAGGAGCGCGCCGCGCGCATGCCGGGCTCCCGGCGCCGGCTCACCGTGGTGGACCTGACCCGCGAACCCGATGGCCGCTGGCGCCTCAACCTGCGCCCCGCCTCCGCCAGCTACAGCGTCCTCGACGGCGAGCCCCTCCGCTATGGCAAGCGCACCCGCCGCGCCGAGCAGGACTGGCTGCGCTTTCCCGTGTCCGCCATCTCCTTCGAGGACGCCCTCGCCTACGTCGCCTGGCTGGACCACACCGGCCGCGTCCCCGGCGCCCGCGTCTGCACCGAGCACGAATGGGAGCGCGCCGCCCGAGGCGCCGACGGCCGCCGCTACCCCTCCGGCGACTGGCTCTCCCCCGACGACGCCAACCACGACGTCACCTACGGCCGCGAGCCCTGGGGCTTCGGCCCCGACGAAGTGGGGAGCCACCCCGGTTCTCGCAGTCCCTTCGGCGTGGATGACCTCGCCGGCAACGTCTGGGAATGGACCCGCTCCAGCGTGGACCCCACCAAGCCCTCCGCCCAGGGCGGCAGCTGGTACCAGAGCGACCTCACCGCCCACTCCGCCAACCGGGACCGCGTCGAGCCCACCCAACGCGAGGCCCTCACTGGCCTGCGCGTGTGCGCCACCCCTCGGCCCTGAGGCCCGGACGGCAAGCCTCGCCCGACCCCGGCAAGTCTTGCCGGCAGCCCTTGCCACCCCGACCCCGTGACGCACCGTGTGTCCCCTGCCCCGTCCATGGCATGCCGGATGCTCCACCGCGCCGCGTCTGGATGGATTGAACGAACCCGAGGTCCCTCGCATGAGCGCCGTCTCGCGATTGCTGTCATCCGCGCTGTGTCTGTGTCTGCTCGCCGCCTGCGAGCCCCTGCCCCCCCAGGAAGCCTCCCCCCAGCTCTCCGTCCAGGACTTCCGCGCCGACGGCGACGACTCCCACTCCCAGGGGACCCAGCTCCACGGCACGAGCATCGGCTCGTTCTTCTACGACCCCGCCACCGTCCTCTTCGAGAACGTCCGCCGCCCCGCGCTGCTGCGAATCTTCCGCGGAGAGCTCGCGGCGAAGATGCCGCTCGCCGTCTCGGGCACCACCGCCAGCCTCAGCCCCTGCTTCCTGCGCGCCGAGTCGGGAGCGGCGCGCACCTGCGGCTTCACCGTGAAGGGCCAGGGCGTGTGCACTCCGGACACCGTCGTCACGCTCGACAGCGGCGAGTGCGCGGGCACCACCGGGAGCTGCACCGGTCGCCCCGTCCTGCGCGTCTGCGCGGGGGAGAAGCCCTGTGAGCACGCGCGCCAGGGCTACCTCGGCTCGTCCGAGGGCATCGTGAAGCCCGACCCCAGCTGTCCCCTCGAATGTCCCTCGGTGCGCTTCACCTGTCCCAAGAGCGGCATCTTCACCGTGCTCGCGGGGCCCTACCTCCCGGGGCAGCCCTGGAGCGCCTCGCCGAGGGCCAGCGGCGGCCGCTTCCCCGCGGAGCACAAGGAGCTGCGCGGCAAGCAGCTCATCGGCACGCAGCTGCGCAGCCTCTCGACGGCGCACTACAACTCCACGATTGAAGTCGTGGACGCCGTCAACGCCAACCAGGTCACCATCCCCGAGTCCCCCGGCATCTGGGACGCCACCGGCGCCACCTTCCTCTACCGCGTGCAGGTGACGCCCCCGTCCGGAACCACCGTCGACCTGTGCACGACGGGCGCGAATCCCGCCGTGGGCTGGGCCTGGGCCGTGCCCCTGGAGGGCTACTTCAACGCGAGCGGCGCGCGCCAGGAGACTCCCAACAGCTTCACCCTCGGCTGCGACCCGGGCGTGCTCGCCAAGTGCTACCGCTGGGGCTACAAGCCCTGGCTCGACGGCGCCTCGCCGGGCGCGGTGACGAAGGCCCACTGGGCCTGCACCCGCATGGCCCGCGCGGACTACTGCGGCAACGGCACGCCCTTCACCCAGGACGGCACCCCCATCCAGCCATGGGACGCCCTGACGCCCAACATCATCACCGCGCCAGAGGCGGGCGGCAGCTCCGACATGAAGTTCGAGGCGGGGTGGGACACGAACGGCCCCGCGTGCCTGAGCCACTGGCGCTGGAAGCACCTGCAGGCCGGGTGCGTGGAGCTGCAGCCCCCCATCGAGGACTCCGAGGGCAACGTCATCAACGACTGCCGCGACCCCAACAACGTCTCGACCGCGTCCAAGTGCTCGCCCATCTGCGACAACGCGCAGGAGGCGGCCCAGCGCTACCAGAGCGTCGTCTTCAACAACTCCCAATCCAACGAATCGCTGGCCCCGCCCCAGCCGTGAGCTAGCCTCCCGTCCTCACGAGGAGGACTTCAGGGATGATGACGGGAGCCATCTTTCTGGCCGCGATGCTGTCGGTGGGGAGCGCGGGCATGCGGTGGGAGACCCAGCCGAGCCTCACCTCCGTGAGGCTGCGCGGCGTCAGCGCCGTCGACGCCCGCGTGGCCTGGGCCAGCGGAGACCAGGGCACCTTCGTGCGCACCACGGATGGAGGCCAGACGTGGAGGCCGGGCAAGGTGCCGGGCGCGGAGGCGCTGGACTTCCGGGACGTGGACGCCTTCAGCGCCACCACCGCGTACCTGCTCTCCATCGGCGAGGGCGACAAGTCCCGCATCTACAAGACGGAGGACGGCGGCGAGACGTGGCGGCTGCAGTTCACCAACACCACGCCCGGCGCCTTCTTCGACGGCATGGCCTTCTGGGACGAGCGCCACGGCGTGGCCTTCAGCGACCCGGTCCAGGGCCGCTTCCTCGTCATCGCCACCTCCGACGGCGGCGCCACCTGGACACCCCTTCCCGCCGAGGCCCTCCCTCCCGCGCTGCCGGGCGAGGCGGGCTTCGCGGCCAGCGGCACCAGCATCACCGTGCGAGCCCCCCGGCAGGCGTGGTTCGGCCTGGGCGGCAAGGCGGCCCGCGTGGTGCGCACCGCCGACGGCGGCAAGACCTGGAGCGTGGCGACCACGCCCCTGGCCACGGGCGACGGCGGCGGCATCTTCTCGCTGCTCTTCTGGAGCGAGCACGAGGGCATCGCCGTGGGCGGCAACCACCAGCGTCCCACGGACGCCACCGGCAACCTGGCCCTCACGAAGGACGGGGGCAGGACGTGGACGGTGCCCCCGGGAACACGGCCCGCAGGCTATCGCTCGTGCGTCGCGCAGGTGCACGGCGCGCCGGGCCCCACGCTCGTCACCGTGGGCCCGTCCGGCTCGGAGCTGTCCGTGGACGGCGCGCGCACGTGGATGCCCCTGGGCTCCACCGGCTTCCACGCCGTCTCCACCTCGCGCTCGGGCAACCGCGTCTGGGCCGTGGGGGAGGCGGGCCTCATCGCCACGCTCCAACGCGCGCGGCCGTCCCGGGCTAACCCACCAGCCGCGCCCAGTCGCCCTCGGCGCTGAACAGCCGGGCGCCCAGCCGGTCCACCAGGTCCGCGTGGGCCACCGCCGCGGCGCCGCCCACCCAGACGGGGATGCCCGGGGGCAGCTCGCGCAGGACCTGGGTGAGCGTGGCCTCGAACACGGCCTCGCCGGGGTTGTTCACCGCCGACAGCCCCACCACGTCCGGACGCAGCCGCGTCACCGCGCGGCCCAGGTCCACGGCGGGCACGCGCTGGCCCAGCAGCGTCACCCGGTGGCCCGCGTGGCGCAGGCGCAGGGCCACGGCGAGCAGGCCCAACTCGTGCTCCTCCTCCGGGAGGCACGCGAGCAGCGCGTGCTTGCGCCCCCCCTGCGGCGCCGCATGCAGCAGGCTCACCAGCCGCGCGCGCACCACCTGCGTCACCAGGTGCTCCTGCGCCACCGTCAGCGTGCCCCGGTGCCAGCGCTCGCCCACCTCGCGCTGGAGGGGGGCCAGCACGCCCTCGAAGGCCTTGAGGGGGGGCAGCGCGGACAGCACCTCGTCCACCACCGCGGACACGCCGCCCTGGTCATACGCCTCGGCCGCCAGCAGGGCCGCGTCACGCCAGAAGTCCAGCCCCGAGCCCGAGGTCAGCGGGTCCTCCCCGGAGGCCACGCTCGCCGCGTCCAGCTCGGCGAGCAGTTGCGGCAGCATCTTCGCCGCCTCGCTGATGGCCACGCCCTCGTCGGTGAGCTTCTTCAGGCGCTTGAGCAGCGCCACGTCCCGCTCCGTGTAGACGCGGTAGCCGGCGGGCGTGCGCAGCGGCTGGAGCACGCCGTAGCGCCGCTCCCAGGCGCGGATGAGCTCCACCCGAACCCCGGACAGCTCGGCTGCGACGTGGATTCGGTAGGTGCGCTCGGCCATGGGGGCGGACGATTCAGGGGCGATTCTGCGCGGTCCGCACCTGGTTCCAGAGGGCTATCAACTCCTGCGACGACTCGGCGAACTGCGCCCCGAGCGTGAAGACGGTCTTGAGGTGCTCGCGCGCGCCGGGCCCTCCTACCACGACCGACGAGAGGGCGCAGGCCTGCAGCGCCTCGGACAGCACCGTGAGGAACTCCTCCGGCGACCGCCCGTGGACGAAGGACAGCGCCACCAGGTCCGGCCGCACCTGCTCGCACGCCACGCGCAGGGCCTCGGCGGGGGTGTCCGCGCCCAGGAACGTGGTGCGCCAGCCCTTGCGCTTGAGCTGCACGGCCAGGCCCAACAGCCCCCCCTCGTGCGAGTCCCCCCGGGGACACGCCAGCAGCACCCGGGGCCCGCCGGCCGTGGTCTCCAGGCTGGAGAGCACCTGGCGCAGCCGCTGGCGGAGGTAGCCCGAGGCCAGGTGCTCGCGCGCCACGTCCACCCGCGTGGCCATCTCGCGCAACAGCGGCATGAGGAAGCCGTCGCAGTACGTGTCCACGTCCATGGAGCGCTGGGCCTCGTCCAGCACGCGCGACAGCTCGTCCTCGTCCAGCAGCATCGCGGCGCTCCAGAAGCGCTCCTGCAGCCGCTCCGCGCCGGGCATCGTCTTGAGCGGCGAGGACACCACCTGGGCGATGGCCTCGCTCACCGCCAGACCGTCCAGCTGGATGAGGCGGACGACGCGGCGGACGGCCTCCACCTCCTCGCGCGAGTACACGCGGTAGTTGTTGCCCTCGCTGCGAAGCGGCCGGGGGAAGCCGTAGCGGCGCTCCCACGCGCGCAGCGTCGCCTCGCGGACGCCCGTCAGGCGGGAGATGGTGCGGATGCGCAACATCATGCTTGGACTCCCCGGGCCGCGTCCCACCGCTCGGCCACGCCCCGCGCGCCGGACACCTTGCGCGTGAAGCCCTCCAGGCTCGTCGTCGTCATGAGCCGCTTCACCACCGTCTCCAGGCCTGTCTGGAAGACGGACAGCGGTCCGGGTGGATGCGGCGTGCCCACCTCCAACAACACGTCCGGCAGCTCGTGCTCGAAGAAGGCGTAGCGCACGCCGATGGGCACGCACTCCACCTTCGCCACCCGCGCCAGCATCTCCACGCCGCGCTCCAGCCGCAGGGGCAGCTCGCCGAAGGGACGGTGCTCGCCTTCGGGGAAGACATACAGCGCCGCGCGCGGGCGGCGCAGCAGCGCCTTGGCGTAGCGCAGCGACTCGATGGAGGACATCGCGTCCTTGCGGCGGATGCTGAAGGCGCCGATGCGCGCGAGGAAGCGGTAGCGCCGCAGGTTCTCCTCGTCCATGAGGCAGTACGCGTCCCACCCCGCCACGCGCGACAGCTGGTGCAGCATGAAGCCGTCCCACCAGTTGGTGTGGTTCAGGTACACCAGCCGCCCCGGCCCGGACGCCGGCAGCTCGCCGCGCACCCACAGCCCCCGGAACGCCGAGCGGAACTTCCACCCGATGTACCGGTCGAGCGCCCACCCGAAGGGGCCTCCCTTGGCCGCGGGAATCACGGCGAGCGCGCCTCCTTCTTCCAGACGAGCTCCGCCAGCCCCGTGAACAGGGCCAGCCCCAGCGACACCAGGACGCTGGTGATGACGAAGAAGAGCACCTCTTCCAGCGGGACGAGGCCCAGGTAGATGCCCAGGTGCTTGCCCTCGCCGAAGTTCCAGATGCCGGTGGAGATGGCCAGGTGGTCGGCCACCGCCAGGTACAGGCCCAGGATGAAGGCCGGCGGCAGCACCGCGCGCAGCACCGCGCCCGAGCGCTCCTTGTAGTGGCGCACGAGCACCACCAGCTGGAACGCGATGAGGGGCAGCGTCCACGCGAGCAGGTGGATGAGGTAGGCCCAGCGAGACTCCATCATGGCGACACCTCGCTCGGGGACAGCGCGCGCTCGGACGGCGCCGCGGCGGGGGCCTTCGTCTCGGCGGACGGAGCCTCCAGCGCGCGGGCCAGGCGGGCGCGGGCCCACAGGCCCACCAGCAGCGTCTGGAGGCCGAAGAAGAGGTACTCCTCCAGGGGCAGGTAGCCCAGCTTGATGCCCCAGATGCGCTCGGCGTCGAAGCCCCACAGGCCCCACTTCACGGCCAGGTTGTCCCACGGGGACGTGGCCGCGTAGACGACGATGAGGAGCATCCCCATGGGCGCCAGCGACCTGGCGGAGAAGGTCCGCCGGTAGCGCCAGAGTTGGATGAGGATGGGCAGTACGACGAACAGCCCGAGGAAACGTGCGTAGGTCATCCGGGTCCTCCCGTCAGCTCTGGCGACACGCGGACCATGCGGCCACCGCGCAAGAGGGTGTACGTCCGTCCGCGCCACGTCACCGTCCCCTGCCGGCCCAGTGAAACGGCGAAGGCCGCCAGGAGCAAGACTTCTCCCAGCAGCCAGTCCGTCCAGGCGCGGCCGCGTCCTGGGACGGGCCCCTGGGGCGCTCCGAGCACCCCGAGCCGGTGCGCCAGCGCCGCGCGCACGGCGACCAGCAGCGCCACGGCGGCGGACAGGGCGGGTGAGCCCAGCAGCGCCGCGCACAGCACCAGCGGCACGGTGGGCGTGAAGAGCAGCGGCACGGTGGGGTACAGGCCGGGCCGGTGGCTCGCGAGCACGCGCATCCATCGCGTGAAGCGGGACAGGGGGATGTCCCACGAGCCCACCTCGCCCAGCGGCACCACGGCGGGAGCGGCGCTCAGCGCCACGTCGAGCCCGCGCGCGTGCAGGCGCTTGGACAACTCCAGGTCCTCGCCGATGTGGTCGGCCAGGGACTCGAGCGAGGCCCGGGCCTCGGCGGACAGGCCCAGGGCCTTGCCGCACACGGCCGGGGCGCCGGCGCTCATCGCGTGCAGCGCGAGGAAGCTGTGGTGCGTGTAGCGCAGCAGGCCCGCCATCGCGCGGCCCGCGCCGTCGCGCGCATCCACGGGGGTGGGCGCGGCGGTGCTCAGCGCGGCGCCGGCGAGCAGCGGAGCCACCAGCCCCTCCACCAGCGCGCCCGTCACCGCGACATCCGCGTCCACGGCGAGCACCACGCGCCCCTCGATGGGGAGGACCGAGAGCGCGTAGAGGAGGTGGCCCACCTTGCGGTTCGGGGTGAGCGGGTCGCTCGGCAGCCAGCGCACGTCCGGGCCGAGGCGCGGACGGTAGGGCGAGACGACCACCTGCTCCAGCTCACCCGCGAAGTCGATGGGGAGCGCGAGATTCTCCAGCTCGCGCGGAGTCGGCGCGTCGACGGGACGAAGCAGGAGCACGCGGGCCGTCGAGGGGGCTCGCGCCGCGCGACCTGTCCGCATGCGCAGGAGCCGCACGAGCGTCACCGCGCTGAAGCCCGTGGCGAGCACCGTCCACCCCAGGACCAGGAGCACCGGCACACTCATGCCGCCCTCCCGGAGCACGCGTGGCGCGTGGGCGTCATCGCGCTGAAGGCCGAGGCGAGCCTCATCCACCCCATCGGCACACTCATGCCGCCCTCCCCAGGCGCGTGCGGAAGTGGGCCATCCACCGGATGAAGGGCGAGTGGAACCGGCGGAAGTCCGCCACCTCGCCCATGCAGTCCAGCGCGCCCTTGCGAGCCTCCAGTCGCGCATAGAAGGGCGAGGACTCCAACAGCCGCGCCTGCCCCACCACCGTGTTGCCCGACTCCAGGCGCGAGGGCACGCGAAGGCCCCAGCCGGTGATGACCGTGGGCCGGGCTTGAGGCTCCTCGCCACGCTCGCAGCGCACACCGCTGGAACAGGCCGTCATCCGCAGCGGGGCCACGCCATCCGGCAGGTGGTAGTCCACCACCGTCGTGTCCTCGCGGTGCGTGCGCGCCCAGTGCCAGCCGGCGAGCCGCGCGCCCAGCAACTCCTCACCGTGATTCGTGTCGTGGTACCCCAGCCCCTCCGCCGTCACGCCGAGCGAGGACACCTCCAGCTTCGCCTTGGCGCGCGGCGCCAGGGCCTGCCAGTAGTGCGGCAGCTCGGGCATCAACCGCACCACCTCGCCCATGGGCGTCAGCGGCTCCAACGTGAGGCGCGCGCTGACGGGCCGTCCCCACGGCGCCGTCCAGTCGTCCACCTCCATCCGCACCGCGCCGTCCTCGCCGTACGTCAGCGTCGAGCGGCCGATGCGCAGCCGCCCCGGCGACTCCATCTGCGCGTGCGGATACTCGCTGAGCACCCACAGACGACGCACGCCCTCGTGGTACAGCGCGAAGTTCACCGCGCTGTACTCCATGGGTCGTCCGCCTCGACGCGCCGCCACCGAGTACCGGGGCGAGAAGAGCGAGCCCAGCATGAAGATGCACACCGCGCTGAACGGACCCGCCGTCACGTCCGCGTAGAACCAGCGATAGGCCCCCGCCTCGCCGGGCAGCGCCGGAATGTCTCGCAAGGTGTTCATCATCCGCCCCTCCGCAGATGCGCGGAGGCCATCTCCGCGGCGAAGCGGCCGGACAGCATCACCAGGGGCACCCCACCGCCCGGGTGTGTGCCGCCGCCCGCGAAGAACAGGCCCGGCGTGTTGCCCCGGATGCGAGGACGCCGGAAGGGCCCCAGCTTGCCGTGGGGCAGGAAGCCGTAGATGGAGCCCCCTGGAGCGCCCTGCGCCGCCAGGTCCACCGGCGAGCGCTGGCCGATGACACGCACCCGCCCCCGGAGCTCCGGGTGGTGCGCGAACAGCTTCTCGAACATCTGCGCCTTCACCCGCTCGCCGTGCTGCTCCCACTCGCGCGCGCTGGTCTCCAGCGCCCCAGGGCCGCCTGACAACGGCGGCGCGTTCACCATGACGAACAGGCCCGTGCGGCCCACGGGGGCCATCGTGGGGTCCGTCGCGGACGGGTTGCAGAAGTACACCGTCGGGTCCGACGCGAGCTGCCCGCTGAACAACTCCCTGAACTCGCGCGGGTAGTCGCTGCCGAAGAGCACCGCGTGGTGCGGCAGCGGGAGTCGTCCCTCCACGTCCAGCAGCAGCACGAAGCCGGAGAGCGCCAGCGCCTCGCCCTCGCGCCGCAGCGACTCCAGCGGGTCCGCGTTCACCACCACGCCGTCGAACAGCGCGCCGTCCTCCTCCGGGCCCACGCGGTAGCCCTCGTGCGTGCGCTCGAAGCGGGCCCGCGTCCGCAGGTGCACCGTGACGCCCAGCCTGCGCACCGCGCGTCCCAGCGCGTCCACGAGCGCGCCCACGCCACCGCGCGCATGGTGGACACCGTAGGCGTGCTCGATGTGAGGAATCAGCGCGAAGGCCGCGCTCGCCTCGTACGGCGACGCGCCCGCGTAGGTGGCGAAGCGCCCCACGTACTGTTGCAGGTGCTCGGTGCGCAGGTGCTTCACCGCCAGGGCGTGCAGCGACGACAGCTGCATGCCCGCGAGCACCGCGCCGATGCCCCGCTTCGCCACGCGGCCCATGAAGCCGGCCATGCCCTCGAAGGGCGCCTCCAGGTAGGGCTCACCCGCGGCGGCCCAGATGGCGGCGGCCTCCGCGTAGAAGCCGCGGATGCCTCGACGCTCCGAGGGCTTCACGTCCCCCGCGCTGTCCGCGGTGCGCTCCACGTCCTTGTACGCGGTGAACGAGCACCCATCCGAGAAGCGATAGGAGCACTGGGGCTCCAGCTCCGTGAGCTGGGGCAGCAGGTCCATCGCGCCCAGCTGCTCGAAGGTGCCACGCACCAGGTCCGGCAGCGTCAACAGCGTGGGCCCGGTGTCCAGCGTCACGCCGTCCACGGTGACCGCCTGCGCCTTGCCGCCCAGTGACGCGCTGCCCTCGAACAGCGTCACCGCGTGGCCCTCCTTCGCCAGGAGCCCCGCGGCGGTGAGCCCGCCGATGCCTCCGCCGATGACGGCGACCCGGGAGGCCCTCATGACCGAGCCTCCGGGCACTCGCGAACGCGCGCGGTCTCCGCGGCGTCACCACCCTGCATCGCGCGCAGGCCATGCCCCCCTCGCCGCGGCTCCAAACGTCCGCGAGCACGTACGTCCCCCAGGGCGTCATCGCCCCGCTTCGCGTGGAAGCCGGGGCACCCCCGCCTCCGAACACACGCATCAGCCATGGTGTCGGCCCCCCGCCTCGCTCGGCAGCAACGGCACGCGCGCCTCGCCGAGGGGCGCGGGCAGCACACTCATGGGACGCAGGAACGTCGCGGCGGCCAGTGACAGCTTGCGGCCCGTCGGCACGAAGGCGCGCGAGCTGAACACGTCGTAGTCGCGCACCTCAATCTCCCGGAGGATGTCGCCATAGATGGCGCCCATCAGCCGCACCATGCGCTGACTGCCGAACCCGGTGAGCGAGGGCACCCCCTGCGCCGCGCGCGCGTAGTACACGCGGGCCCGCGCCACCTGGAAGCGCATGAAGTCCCGCCACCGCGCGTCCACCTTCCCGCGGTGCAGGTCCTCCTCGGACAGCCCGAAGTGCGCCAGCTCCCGCGCGGGCAGGTACACGCGGCCGCGCTCCAGGTCCTCGCGCACGTCGCGCAGGATGTTGGTGAGCTGCATGCCCCGGCCCAGGTCCGCCGCCGGCTGCAGCGCCGACACGTCCGAGCACCCGAGCACCGGCGTCAACATCAACCCCACCACGCCCGCCACGCGGTAGCAGTAGAGGTCCAGCTCCTCCCACGTCTCGTAGCGGTTCTTCGTCAGGTCCATCTCCATGCCGGAGATGAGGTCCTGGAACGGCTGCTCCGGAATCCGGTAGAGCCGCACCGTGTGCGCCAGCGCCGCGAACTCCCCCGCGTCCCACGGCGAGCGCGCCGCCACACCCGCCACCCGGTCATTCGGGGGCCCCAGCTCGCGCGAGGCCAGCTCCGGCATGGGCACGTACAGCTCCGCCACCATGCGTCGGGCCCGGTCCAACCGCACCGCGAGCTCCTCGCCGTCGGGCCCCGCCTCATCCACCAGGTCATCCAGCCGCCGGCAGAACGCATACAGCGCGAACGCCGCCTTCCGGCGCTGACCGAACAACAGATACGAGGCGAAGAAGAAGCTCTTGGCGTGATGCCGCGTCACCCGCCGGGCCAGCCAGTATCCCCGACGCACCAGCGCCTTCTCGTCGGGCGTGCTCATGCCGCCACCTCCGCCGCCACCGACTTCGCCGGGTCCGCGCGCGGGGACAACTTCACCCCGCGGTCACGAGCCCACGACATCAGCCGCTCGGTGACGAGCCGCGCGGAGATGAGCACCGTGGGCAGCCCCGTGCCCGGCTGCGTGGACGCACCGACGAAGAAGAGGTTCTTCACCCGCGCGTCCTGGTTGGACGGCCGGAACGGACCAATCTGCAGGAAGTTCTGCGCCAGTCCGAACGCGCTGCCCTTGGCCAGGTTGAACGTGCCCGCCCAGTCGTCGGGAGTGAAGACACGCTCCACCTCGATGTCCGACTCCAGGTCCGGATGGCCCAGCTCGGCCAGGCGCGCGAACACCTTGGCGCGCACCTTGGGGCCCTCCACCTTCCAGTCGAGCGACGGGTGCTGGTGCGGCACGGGCACCAGGACATAGAGCGAGTCCTTGCCCTCGGGCGCGAGCGACGAATCCGTGCGCGTGGGCGCGTTGACGTAGAAGCTCGGGTCGTCCGGCACGCGGAAGCGCTGGAAGATGTCGTCGAACGAGCCCTTGTAGTCGTGGCCGAAGACCACGTTGTGGTGCCCCAGCTCCGGGTACTTCCGGCGCATCCCCAGGTAGAGCATGTAGCCACTGGACGTGTAGCGCAGCGACTCGCGGCGCTTGAGCGTGGTGGCCTCCGGGTCCAGCAGCTTCTCGTACGCGTAGGGCAGGTCCGCGTTGCACAGCACCGCGTCCGCCTCCAGCACCTCGCCACCCTCCAGCCTCACGCCGGTGGTGCGGCCGCCCTCCGTGAGGATGCGCTCCACGGGGGTGCCGTAGTGGAAGCGCACGCCCTCCTCGAGCGCCAGCTTCTCCAGCGCCTGCGGAATCGCATACAGGCCCCCCTTGGGGAACCAGATGCCCACGCCCAGCTCGGTGAAGGGCAGCAGTCCATACACCGCGGGCGACTCGAAGGGAGACACGCCCAGGTACATGGTCTGGAAGGTCATCGCCGCGCGCAGCCGGTCGTCCTTGAAGTAGCGGCTGACGTCCGGGTACATGCGCCGATGCGCGCGCACCTGGAGGATGCGGGCGAGCACGCGCGGGGACAGGTAGTCGGTGATGCCCTCGTAGTTGCGGCCCACCAGGTGGTCCAGGCTCGTGCGGTACTGGACACGCCCCTGGGCGAGGAAGGCGAGGTAGCGCGCGTAGCTGCCCGGCTCCACCCGCTCCAGCTCGCGCCCCATGGCGCACAGCTCGGAGGTGAAGGTGACGTCCGAGCCGTCGCGGAAGTGCACCCGGTAGTTGGGCTCGCACTTGAGCAGCGTCAGGTAGTCCTCGATTCGCCGACCGAGCGCGCGGAAGGTCTCCTCGAACACCTCCGGCATCAGCACGATGGTGGGACCGATGTCCCAGGTGAACCCCTCCACCCGCAGCCGGTTGCAGCGACCTCCCGGCCCCACCGTCTTCTCGACGACGCGCACGTCGAAGCCCTGGTGCGCCAGCCGCGCCGCCGCGGCCAGGCCTCCGACTCCGGCGCCCACCACCACCACGCGTCTGCCTTGGATTCGCGAGCTCATGAGGTCCTCAGGCGATGCGATGGGCCAGCCGCGCGATGAGCGCGTCCAACAGGTCCCGGGCCCCGTTGGGGTTGGGCAGCGAGTGCAAGGCGCGCCGGGCCGCGTGGGAGCCGCGCGTCACCAACCGCTCGCACGCCTCACGGCCGCCGTACTCCTCCACCAGCGTCCGGGCACGCGCCAGGGCGCGCGCGTCCTTGAGCGACTCGGGCAGCGACCAGAGCAGCTCCAGCTCCTCGCGGGCCCTCGGCGGGGCGCGCACGTAGGCCGCCAGCACCGGGAAGGTGCGCTTGCCCTGCATGAAGTCGCCGTCCGCCGCCTTGCCCGCGACGCTCGAGTCACCGAAGAGCCCGATGAGGTCGTCCTTCAGCTGGTAGGCCAGGCCCACCTGACGGCCCACGCGCTCGAGCCCCGCCACCAGCTCCGGGCTGGCGCCGCCCAGCATGGCGCCGCAGACGAGCGGCGCGCAGAAGCCGTAGCGCGCCGTCTTGAGGTAGGCCACGCGCAGCGTCTGGAACAGCGACACCTGCGACAGCGGCGCGCCGCCCAGCGCCAGGTCCAGGTACTGGCCCGCCGCCGTGTGACGGCACACCGACAGGTAGTAGCGCACCACCCTCGCCACGCCCGGCAGGCCCGACTCCAGCATGGCCTCCAGCGAGCGCGCGAAGAGGTGGTCGCCCACCACCACCGCCAGGTCCTCGCCGCCGCGCCCCGGCGCCAGGAGGTGGTGCAGCGCCGCGCCGCCCCGCCGCAGGTGCGCCCGGTCCGCCACGTCATCGTGGATGAGCAGGAAGGTGTGCAGCAGCTCCAGCCCCGCCGCGAAGCGCCACAGCTCGCCCGGCACCACCGGCGTGCCCTTCGCCAGACAGTGCCCCGCCATCACCAGCGCCGGCCGCACCCGCTTGGCCGGCCTCAGGGCGTACGTGCGCGCCTGCGCCATGGCCCACGTCCAGCGCGCGTCCAGGCGGGCCTCGTCCGGCAGGTCGAACAGCTCGCCCAACGACGTCTCCACCTGTGCCTGCACGAGCTTCAGCCAGGCCTGCTCCAGGGGAAGCTCGCCCGACATCGGCTGTACAGCGGGACGGGGAAGGGCCATCGGTTGATCCTCCGGATTCAGGCGGCTGCTGCTGAGAGGTAACGTTTGCGTCCAGGCCTTGTCAAGGCTATGTCCATGGTTTGTATCAACCTTGTCCACCAGGGGTCACCTCATGAAGACGTGGATCACCGGCACACTGGCGGCCGCCCTGCTTTCCCAGGGAGCCCTCGCGTCCAACCTTCCGGACGGTCCGCAGGACGCGACGTTACGAACCTCGAGCGGAGAAGAGGTGCGTCTCTCTCGCTGGCGTGGAAAACCGGTAATTCTCTTCTATGAGGACAAGGACTCCACGAAGCTCAACGCCGGGCTGAAGGAGGAGCTCTTCGCGCGGGGCAAGGAGCGCAACCTGTTGGGGGCGGCCACGGTGGTGGCGGTGGCCAACCTCATGAAGTTCGACTTCTTTCCCGCTCGGCAGATTGCCCTCTCCTACGTCCGGGACGAGGAGAAGAAGGTGGGCGTGCCCATCCTGGTGGACCTGAAAGGAGCCATGGGCGAGGCGCCGTGGACGCTGCCGCTGAAGACCTCCAACGTGCTGCTGCTGGATGCACAGGGAGTGTTGGTCTACCGACACTCGGGGAAGATGAAGCCGGAGGAGCAGACGGCCTTCTTCGAGTCGCTCAGCAAGCTGGTGGGGGTGGACCTGACGACGCCGGTGGCCGCGCCGGCCGCCCCGGGAGCCACCCCATGAAGGTGGCGGTGACGGGGGCCACGGGGTTCCTGGGCCCGGGACTTGTCCAGGGTTTGTTGAGTCATGGCCATCAGGTCCAGGTGCTCACGCGGGACGTGGCCCGGGCGCTGGAGCGGCTGCCCGCGGGGGTGACGGGGGCGGTGTTCGACGGGCGGACGGCGATGGCGCCCGAGGCGCTCGCGGGCGTGGACGCGGTGGTGCACCTGGCGGGCGAGCCGGTGGCGCAGCGGTGGACGAAGGACGCGAAGCAGCGCATCCACGACAGCCGGGTGCAGGGCACGCGGGTGCTGGTGGACGCGATGAAGGCCGCGGGCACGGTGAGGCGCTTCGTGTCCACGTCGGCCATCGGCTACTACGGCGGCGCTCGCGAGGCGCAGGCCCTGACGGAGGACAGCGCCCCCGGCGACGACTTCCTCGCGCGGGTGTGCGTGGCGTGGGAGGCCCAGGCGCTCCGGGCGCGCGAGGAGGCGGGGATTCCCACGGCGGTGGTGCGCATGGGCATGGTGCTGCATCCGGACGGCGGCGCGCTGCACAAGATGCTGCCGCCGTTCCGCTTGGGCGCCGGAGGGCCGGTGGGCAGCGGCAAGCAGTACGTGAGCTGGATTCACCTGGACGACGCGCGGGCGCTCCTCCAGTTCGCGCTGGCGCACCCGGAGCTGGAGGGGCCGGTGAACGCCACCGCGCCGGAGCCGGTGACGAACACGGCCTTCGCTCACGCGCTGGGCCACGCGCTGGGGCGCCCCAGCGTGATGCATGTCCCGGCCTTCATGGTGAAGGCGGCGCTGGGGGAGATGTCCAAGGTGGTGCTCGAGGGCCAGCGGGTGTTGCCCGCGCGAGCCCGGGCGGCGGGCTTCGCGTTCGGCTTCCCGGAGCTGGAAGGCGCGCTGAAGCAGCTGCTCGGCTGAGCGACGAAGCCCGGGCGCTCGCGTGGGTGACTCGGGCTAGAAACAGCGGCGGGAACTGCCCAGGAGCGACGCGGGATGGATGCCAGGGAGCTGGAAGCGCGAGCGCGAGCGGAAGGGACACCCGTCATCATCGGCGACACCGCCACCTTCGTGTGGCGCGGGCGCGGGCCCGTCTTCGTCCAGGGGGACTTCCAGGACTGGAAGGGCGAGCCGCTGCCGCTGGAGCGCGCGGGCCCTGGCCTCTGGACGCGCTCGCTGGCGCTGCCCCGGGACGCCTATGTGGAGTACGCGCTGTTCGACGCGAAGGGCCGTCGGGTGCGGGACGACTTCAACGCGCGCGTCTGTGACAACGGCTTCGGTGAGAGCAACCACGTCTTCTACATGCCCGACGGCGGGCCCGCCCTCCCCTCGCGCAGGCCCCGAGGTCTTCCCCGAGGCCGCGTCACCCGGCACCGCGTGGACATGTCCGACACGGGCCTGACGGGCCAGCGCACCGTGCACCTGTATGCCCCGCCGACGAAGGGGCCCGTGCCGCTGGTGGTGGTGCTCGACGGCGAGGAGTACCTGCGCCGCGTGCGGCTGCCGGAGCTGGTGGACACGCTCATCGCCGATGGCCGCATGAGCCCCGTCGCCCTCGCGCTCGTCTCCCACGGCGGCCCCATGCGCGACGTGGAGTACGCGTGCAGCGAGTACACGGTGGGCCTGTTGGTGTGGAAGGTGCTGCCCCTGGCCCGCGAGCACCTGTCCCTGGTGGACGAGCGCCACCACCCGGGCGCCCATGGGGTGCTGGGCTCGTCCCTGGGCGGACTGATGTCGCTCTTCATCGGCCTGCGCGCGCCGGAGACCTTCGGGCGGGTGCTGTCCCAGTCGGGCGCCTTCGTGGTGGAAAACCACGAGTTCGTCGTCTTCGACCTGGCGCGGCAGGTGCCCCGCCGCCCGCTGGAGGTGTGGATGAGCTGCGGCCGGTTCGAGGGGCTGCTGGAGGGAAACCAGCGCATCGCCCCCCTGCTGAGGGCCAGCGGCCACCGGGTGGAGGACCGGGAGTACAGCGGAGGTCACAACTACACGGCCTGGCGGGATGACGTGGTGCGTGGGCTGGAGTGCCTGTTCCCTCCCACCCCCGCCGCCAAACGCCGGTAGTTGCTGAACGAATTGGATTGTCTACCGGTGGTCATTCGACTCGCGCACAGTCGACGGAGGATCCACCTTCGGGCTGGACGCAACTGGCGCCGGGGGCGTCCGATAACTTCCCTGAGACTTCCCGGAGCCATGTCAGCACCGGCTCGCAGTCTTCCTGGAGCGCACGCATGTCGCGCATTGATGGTGGAAACCGTTCGTCGTCGCCGAAGAGCTCCGTGCCGGAGCGCTCCAGCACGGAGCGGGCGGATTCCGCCGCCAACAAGGGCGCGCAGCAGAACCCCGGAAAGAAGGACGCCCAGGCAACTCGCGCGGTGAGTCCGTTCCAGGGGCGCAGCGACTTCGAGCCGGACCGCCGTCCGACGCCTCGCGCCACGCCGGCGGTGGCACTGGGGGGTGGCCCGCTGACGCCCGCCTCCTCCGAGGCCTCGGCCATCGCCGGTGCGGACGCGGAGCTGGAGCTGCTCTCGGAGTTCTCCGACGCGGACGCGCAGGGCGGCATGGCCTCCGCGATGCTGCACGCGCACGCGGACGAGCCCGCCTCGCAGGCCCGCATCGTCGAGCGGCTGAAGCAGGATGGCCGGCTGGAGTCGCTCTTCGGCGAGGTGTTCCGCGAGGGCAACCCGTACGTCGAGCAGCCGCACCGGGCCGCCGTCGTCCGCGCGCTCGACACCGCGATGGCGCGGGGCACGGTGACGAGCGACGACCTGCGCTCGTTCACCCGCGGCGCCTACGCGCAGGAGTGGCGGCAGATCGGCTCCGAGCTGTCCGCTCCGGACGCGAAGCCGTAGTCCCACGGGCGAGGGGCCATCGCCCCTCCGAGCCGCGACGGTGGCGATGAGCGCACGCCGAGCGGCGGGGCATGCCCGGCGGACCGCGGCGCTCCTCGAGAATCAGCGCTGGGCGCGGACGAAGCGCCAGCCCCGACTCAGGCCCCGAGCCGTCCGACGAGCGCGCCGCGAACCGCGTTGGACACCGCGCGCGCCTGCTTCGTGAGCTCTTCGGGCAGCCAGTAGTAGAGCAGCCTGCCGCCCGTCTCGACCTGGGCGCGGACGAAGCGCATGCCCTGGGCCTGCGCGTGCTCCTGGCTCGCGGGCAGGCACTGCTTGCACAGGCACGGCAGGGCCGAGCCCTCCTGGTGCGCGGTGAGATTGAGGGGGCCTGCGCCCGCGCTGGAGAGGAGCAGCTCCACGTCTCCGGCGGTGAGCGTGCGCGGCGTCTGGAGCGACATGCCCAGCGCGCCCTTCGCGGCCTGGATTCCCTTGCCGGACTCGAAGCGCAGCTTGGGGATGGCGGTGGTGACGTCGGTGATGGGCACGCGGTTCTTGCGGCCCACCCAGCCGTCGTCATCCAGGGACAGCCCTTCGAGCACGGCGACGAGCCACAGGGCCTCGTCCGGGGGCCGCACGGTGACGAGGAAGAGGCGACCGCCATTCTCGAGCGGCGCCAGGTGCTTGCTCTGACTGCGATAGCGGTCCGTGGGCAGCACCTTGCCGGGAGACAGACCGACGGCCTCCTTCTCGAAAATCGCCTTGCTGATGATGGCCAGCATGTCGGGCATGTCCGCAGTGTACCAGGGCGCATAGAGTCCGCGGGCGATGCTCGACTGGGACCTGGCCACCGTGCGGTTGCTCGACGAGGACGTCACGGTGCGGCGCGAGGCGGCGGGCACCGTCGACGGCTCGCGGCTCGACGGGCGCTACGCGCTGAGGCAGGCGCTGCTCACGGACGAGGACGCGCAGGTGCGCGCCATCGCCGCGCGGCGACTGGGGGACGCGCGGGACGGACGCTTCGCGCCCGCGCTCCTGGAGTCACTCGGAGACGCCATGCCGATGGTGCGGGACAGGGCGTGGCGCGCGCTCGCGCGGCTGGGGGCGAAGGACCTGCTCGCGTCCGCGACACGGGCCGTGCGGCAGGAGCCCGTGTGGTGGGTGCGGCGGGCCGCGGTGCGCGCCTCGGCCTCCGTCGCTGGGGCGGACGCCATGGAGGTGTTGCTGACGGCGCTGGAGGACCCGTTCTGGCGCGTGCGCCACGCGTCGGTGCAGGCCCTGGCGTGGCTGGGCGCGGGGGACGAAGCCCTGCGGCAAGAGGTCCGGCAGGCCGCGACGAGACACACCCAAGGCCCCGTGCGCGCGGCGGTGGCGTGGCTGGAGTCCGAGTGGAACACCGGTGCTCGGGACGGCGTCCCGCTCCCAGCGCCGCTCGCGGCTCCCGCGGTGGCGCCCGGAGCCGAGCCTCTCTCCAGCGAGGACCCGGCGGTGACCACCGCACGGCTGGAGGCACGCTCCGCCGAGTCCGTCTCCGCGCGTGAGCTGGTGGAGTGGCTGGGAGATCCACACGAGCCGCTGCGTGCACTCGCGCGTCGGCGACTGCGGGAGCGCAAGGACGTCGAGGCCATCCGTCTCGCGATGCGCTGGCTGGACGAGCCGCGTGTCCCGCATGCGCGCGATGAGGCGCAGGCGCTGCTCGACCGGCCACCCGTGGATGAGGTCGCGCTCGCGAAGCGGGTCCTCGAGTCCCTTCCGAAGCCCAGGCCCGGCGCGTTGGCGTGGGCCGGGCGCATCGCGGTGAAGCACGGTCTCCAGGACTCCGTGTCCCAGCTCCGTGCCTGGATGGCGCATCCGGACGCCGCGTACCGCCGCGCGGCGCTCGGTGCGCTCGTGCATGCTCCGACGCATCGTCGCGACGTGTTGAATGCACTCGGCGACGGGGACGAGACGGTGCGCGAGGAGGTCATCGCGGCGTGGGAGCAACGGCCCAAGGCCCGCGCCGCGTTCGACGACTTCGTCGAGGCGCTGATGGCCTTCGCGCCCAAGGCACGGACGGCGAGAGAGCGCAGGGCTGTCACCTCCGCCGCGGCACATCAGCAGGACCTCGACGTGCTCCGACAGTTCGCATGGGACGAGGACTCCGCGACGAGCGCGACGGCCCTGGCCGCATTGTCCGCGCTGGGTGGACTCAGCGACGCGGAGCGACAGCAAGCCCGTGCCCACGAAGACCCGTGGCTGCGAGCCGCCGTGCTGGACGTGGACGACGCCGCACACGTCTGTCTCCACGACGCGGACGCCACCGTGCGACGCCAGGCGCTGGAGTGGGTGCTCACACACGCACGCGAGTTCGCTGACGAAGGCCCCGCAACCGAGATGCTCGCACGCGGCGACTCACCTGGCGCTGGGATGCGCACCCGCGCCACGGGCCATCCCTCGTCCGAGGACAACGACGCCCCAGCGCCCCAGTCAACCGAAGAGTTCGCACGCAACGGTTCGCGTGCGCCAGGGAAGAGAGCCCACTCCAGGGAGCCGCTCTCCACCGAGAGCGATGAGGCCCTTGCGCCAGAGGCGCTCACACGCAGCGGTCCGCCTGCTCCAGCGATGCGCACTCACCCCGCTGCGAGAAATGAGACTTCAGCGCCCGAGGCGCTCACACGCAGCGGTCCGCCTGCTCCAGCGATGCGCACTCACCCCGCTGAGAGCGATGAGACTTCAGCGCCCAAGGCGCTCACACGCAGTGGCCCGCCTGGCGCGTGGATGCAATCCCGCCACGCCGAGCGGCTCTCGCATGAGAGCGCTGAAGCCCCCGCTCTCGATACCGTCGTGGCCCTCGCCTGCTGCGGCTCTCCGGACCCGTGGATACGTGCCCGCGCCGCGGAGCACCTCTCGCCCGAGGGCGGAGACACGGAGCTGCGCGCGCTCCTGCGCCTGTCACGCGACACCGAACTCATGGTCCGCACGGCGGCGGCCTCGCCCCTGGAGTCCTGTGAGACGCTCGATGCCCGCCTCGACGCGCTCCTCCGCCAGCCCGCCACCGACGACACCGTGGACCTGCGCATCGCCGCATGGACGTGGCGTCTGCGCCGCGCGGATGACGACGCCTTCGCCCGACTCCGTGAGTCGCTCGGCGGCACCACCGAGTCCCCTCGCGTCGCCCCCCACCTGCGAGCCCTCGCGCTCACCTTCCCCGAGCCTCTCTTCGCCGACGAACCCGAGCTGGCACGTCAGCGTCCCACCACCTCCTCGCGACCCCGGGAGCGCCCCGCGCCCCGCCCTTTCATCCCACGCGCCAGCGCACGTCCTCTCGGCCGCACGGGCCTGACGGTCTCTCCCCTCGTCCTCTCCGGCGCGCACCTCACCACGCGCGAGCCCTTCTTCGAGGCCCGCGACGCCGGCATCGACACGTTCTTCTGGGAGCCCCGCTACGCCGCGCTGACGCAGTTCCTCCGCGGAGGCCGGAACACGCGCGAGCAGTCCGTCATCATCGCGGGCACCTACCACTCGGGCGCCGCCGCCATCCGTCGTGACGTGGAGTCCGCGCTGCGCCGTCTGCGCACCACCTGGCTCGATGTCTTCCTGCTCTTCTGGGTCCGCGCACCCGAGCGCCTCTCCGACGAGAACCACGCCGTGCTGGAGCAGCTCCGCGCTGAGGGCAAGCTGCGCGCCTTCGGCTTCTCCACGCACCTGAGAGACCTCGCGCGAGACGCCCTCGACCGACGCGACTGGCCCGTGGTGATGACCCGCCACAGCGCCGCGCACCCGGGCGCAGAGGCCGCCTTCCTCCCCGAGGCCCGACGTCGTGGCACCGGTGTCCTCACCTTCACCACCACCTGCTACGGCCGGCTGCTCAAGCCCGTCCCCGGCGGGCCCCAGGACACGCCCCTCCCGACTGCGGTGGACTGCTACCGCTACTCCCTCTCCCAGCCGGGCGTCAGCGCGAGCCTCACCGCGCCGCGCAACCGACGCGAGCTGCTCCACAACCTCGACGTGCTGTCCCGCCCGGACATGGAACCCGACGCGCTGGAGGCCATGCGCGCCCATGGTGAGCGCGTGCGCGCCCAGGGACGACTCCTCGATTCCCTGGTGCGCCGGGCTCCCGGAGGCCCTCGCGAAGCGCTGCTCGCCCTGATGGACGAAGAAGGCCCGGCCGAGCTGGACGACCTTCCTTCATCGTGAAGGATGTGGTCAGCTTCGCTCCGCTCCTGGGGTCGCGTGCAGCCAGCCTTCTGTCCGCGATGTCACGTCGCGGCTGCCCATGACACCCATTGAAGGACGACGCGGTACGAGGTCCGCCTGGCGGGCTTCCCCGACCTCGTCCGCCTCTGCCGTGCAGGTGGCGGCGTCCCCAGGAGCGCGCAGTCTCATCGGTGGTCCCGGAGCACGTGAATGGACCTGGTCTCACTCCTCCTCGAGCTCAAGCCGTTGATGGAGGACCCCGAGGGGAACTTCAGCCGCATCACCGGTCTGCTCGAGCGCCACCAGGGTCTCGCCGAGTACGAGGTCGCCCGCTTCTACGTCAGCCGCCACTGGAGCCAGGCCGTCTCCCGTCGCCTCAACAGCCAGGACCCGCGCGAGCGCCTGGAGGCCGTGCGCCTCATCCCCCTGCTCTTCCCGCGCCTCATCGCCGCCGGGCACCTGCGTCGCCGCGTGAAGGACGCAGACACCCGCGTGGCCACCGCCGCGCGCGCCGCCGTGCGCAAGCTGGGCCTCGCGGACGTGTCCCTGCCCGACACGCGCATCGCGCCGCCGCGACGTCCCCGCCCCATGGCCCTGGGCGGCTGGAATCCCACCGGCTGGTTCTACGGCCTGTATCCCCACTCGCGCGGCAAGGTGAAGCAGAAGCCCGACCTCCCCACCCTGCCGAAGCTCGAGAGCCGACAGGACGTGGCGCGCCTCGTGGGCGTGGAGGAGTCGGAGCTGGAAGCGCTGATGCGCCCCGGCTCCGGCCCTGGCTCCGGCTACGTGGAGTTCGAGGCCCCCAAGCGCTCCGGTGGCGTGCGTCGCATCTGCGCGCCCCGCGAGAAGCTCAAGTCCGCGCAGCGTGCCCTGCTCGAGGGGCTGCTCGCGCACCTGCCCACGCATGACGCCGTGCACGGCTTCGTGCCGGGCCGCTCCACGGTGACGAACGCGAACGCCCACGTGGGAGCGAACGTGGTGGTGCGCGTGGACCTGGAGGACTTCTTCCCCACCGTGCACTACCGGCGCGTGAAGGGCCTCTTCGAGGCGTACGGTTACAACGACGAGGTGGCCTCCACGCTCGCGGGGCTCACCACCTGGCGCCCCCGGCTGTCGGACGGCACCGTGGTGTGGCCGGGCGTGCTGCCGCAGGGCGCGCCGACCTCGCCCGCCATCGCCAACCTCGTCTGTCGCCGCATGGACGCGCGCCTGCACGCGCTGGCGACGAAGGCCGGCGCCGCGTACACGCGCTACGCGGACGACCTGTCCTTCTCCTTCGCGAAGCCGCCGGAGAAGCTGGGCCGCTTCTTCTGGTGGGTGAACGCCATCCTCCAGCAGGAGGGCTTCACGGAGAACGCCCCCAAGCGCCGCGTCATGCGACAGGCGGGACGCCAGCGGGTGACGGGGCTCACCGTCAACCAGCGCGTGGCCATTCCCCGCGAGGAGCGCCGCCGCTTCAAGGCCATCCTCGCCAACTGCCGCAAGCACGGCGTGGAGTCGCAGGCGCGCGGCCGTCCGGACTTCCCGGCGTATCTGGAGGGCTATGCCGCCTACGTGCGCATGGTGCACCCGGAGCTGGGCGCACGCTGGCAGGCCGAGGTAAAGGAGCTGCTGGGGCGATGAGCGACTTCGACACGCTGCTCTCGAAGGTGGTGCGGGCGCCCGACGACGACGCGGCGAGGCTCGCCTGCGCGGACGCGCTTCAAGCGCTGGACCCCGCGCGCGCCGAGTTCATCCGCGTGCAGCTCGCGCTGCCCGGACGCATGGACCCGGCCCGACGCAGGTCGCTCCAGCTGCGTCAGCGCGCGCTGCTCGACGAGCATGGCGCGGCCTGGCTCAAGCCCCTGCGCGACGCGCGCGTGCACGAGCCCACCTACCACCGGGGATTCATCGAGGAGCTGGACCTCGCCGAGGACAAGCTGGCCCTGCACGGGCACGAGCTGTTCGCGCGGGAGCCGGTGTCGCGACTGTGCGTGGCGGTCCGGGACGGTGTGGGTCTGGGGCTCTCTGCCGAGCAGCCCTGGTTCTCCCAGGTGCGCTGGCTGCGGCTGCAGGGCTCGGGGGTCGACGCCGCGGTCCAAGCACTCGTGTCCACGCCTCGCACGGAGCGGCTGTCGGGGCTGGTGCTCGCGGGCGCCACGGACGCGTCCCTGCGCGCGCTCACGGAGAAGCCGGTGCTGCCCGCGCTGCGCTCGGTGAGCTTCTCCAGCAGCGCGCTGTCGGACGAGGGCGCGGCGGTGCTCGCGAAGGCGACCGTCCCCTGGGAGCGGCTGTACCTGTCCGGGTGCGGCCTGTCCGACGACGGCGTGGCGACGCTCGCCCGCGCCAAGGGCCTGGAGACGCTCCAGTGGCTGGCGCTCAACCGCAATGACTTGAGCGATGAAGCGGCGGTGGCGCTCTCGAAGAGCAAGGGACTGCCCCGCCTGGAGCGACTGGAGCTGTCGCGCAACGAGGTCACCGAGGAGGGCGCGCTGGCGTTCCGCTCGCCCAAGTCCCTGCCGTCGCTGCGTCGCCTGGAGCTGCTCGACATCGGCCTGGACCCGGACGAACTGGCTCCGCTCATCAAGCGGCTGGGCCCCGGGCTGCGGTTCTGAGCTTCGGGCACGGCGCCCGGAGCGGTGGGGCCACGCCCGCTCCGGACGACGAGGACTCGACTCAGGGCAGGGACACGACGCCCGGCACGGCCCGCTGACCGGGGAGCCCCACGCCCAGCGTGCCATGGAAGTTCGTGCCCCAGCTGCGCGCCTGTCCCTCCATGTCGAGGGCCACGGAGAACTCGCCGCCGCCCGACACCATCCTCGCGCCGGCGAGCCCCTTCACCGGCGTCGCCTCCAGCCGGTTGTCGCAGTCGTCCGTGCCCAGTTGCCCGTGCGAGTTGCGTCCCCACGTCCACACCTCGTCGCCCACGGCGAAGGAGTGGTAGGCGCCCGCGCCCAGGCGCTTCACCGCCGAGAGGCCCGGAACGGGCTCCGGGTAGATGCGCGTCGACAGGCTCCCATCGCCCAGCTGACCGTGGCTGTTGTCGCCCCAGGACCACACCGTCCCGTCGGAGCGCAGCGCCAGCGAGTGGTAGCCCCCCGCCTGCACGGCGCTCACGCCCTCCAGGTCCATCACCTTCATGGGGGTCATCCGGTTGGTCGCCGTCCCCTCGCCGAGCTGCCCGTAGGCATTGTGGCCGCAGGCCCAGAGCGTCCCGTCGCCGCGCAGCACCAGCGAGTGATGGTCTCCGCCCGACACGGCCACCGCGCCGTCGATGTCCACCATGCGCGTGGGCAACGCGCGCGCCTCGGCCGTGCCGTCGCCGAGCTGTCCGAAGACGTTGTAGCCCCAGCTCCACACGGCGCCGTCCGCGTCCACCGCGAGCGAGTGGTAGCTGCCCGCGGCGATGGCCACGACATTCAGGAGGCCGAGCACCTGCACCGGCCGCGTGCGGTTCGTCGTGGTGCCGTCGCCGAGCTGTCCGAAGACGTTGTTGCCCCACGCCCACACCGTGCCGTCCTCGGCCAGCGCCAGCGTGTGCCACGCGCCCGGAGCGACGTCGCGCATCTTCGTCAGGCCCTCCACCGTCGTGGGCATGGACCGGCTCTCCGTGGTGCCATCCCCGAGCTGCCCGTGGGAGTTGATGCCCCACGTCTGCACGGAGCCGTCGGCCAGCACCGCCGCGGCATGCTGATGCCAGGCGCGCACGGTGACCACGGGCGCGAAGTCCTTCGACGTCGGCAGCTTCACGTCCACGGGCATCGTCCGCGGGCCGGACTCCGCGTCACCCAGCTGGCCATACTCGTGGCTGCCCCAGGAGCGCACGCTCTCGTCGCCCAGCAGCGCCAGCGTGTGCTGCTCACCGGCGACGACCTCCGCCACGCTGGACAGCTCCACCACCGGCACCGGCTTGAAGCGCAGGAAGTGCGTGCCGTCCCCCAACTGCCCGTAGCCGTTGTCGCCCCACCCCCACACCGTGCCGTCCTGGCTCAGCGCCATCACGTGATGTGCGCCCGCGGCCACCGCCTTGATGCCCGCGAGCAGCGGCACGGGCTTCGGCGTGCCGCGCGACTCGTTGGTGCCGTCGCCGAGCTGACCGCTGGTGTTCGCGCCCCACGCCCACACCGTGCCGTCACTCAGCACCGCCAGCGAGTAGGACAGCCCCGCGCTCACGCCCGTCGCCGCCTCCAGGCCCTTCACCCGCATCGGCGCGGCGCTGGACACCGTGCTCCCATCGCCGAGCTGCCCGCTGTCATTCGTCCCCCACGCCCACACCGCGCCGTCCATGCCCACCGCGAGCGCATGTCCGACGCCCATCACCATCGAGGCGATGTTCGACGGACTCTTCAACGGCGCGGGTGTGGTGCGGTCCAGACGGGTGCCATCGCCCAGCTGCCCGCGCTCGTTGGCGCCCCACGTCCACAGCGAGCCATCCGCGCGCAACGCCATCGACGCGTCACCGCCCGCGGCCACGGCCACCACCCCCTCCAGGCCACTGACGGGGACCGGCGTGACCCGCGGCTTGAGCGAGCCGTCGCCGAGCTGTCCGCGCGCGTTCGCGCCCCACGCCCAGACGGAGCCATCACACGCGAGCGCCAGCGAGTGCCGCGCCCCTGTCGCCACCGAGCGCGTGCACGGCAAGCCCTGCACGGCGATGGGCGCCGCGCGATGCGTGGTGGTGCCATCCCCCAGCTGTCCGGACGTGTTCTGTCCCCACGCCAGCACCCCACCATCGGAGCGCACCAGCATCGAGTGCGAGCTGCCCGCCGACAGCCGCCGTCCCTGGCCCAGCCCCAGCACCAGGACGGGCTGCGCGCTCCACCCCACCGCGCCGAGGCCGAGCTGGCCGAAGCGGTTGTAGCCCCACGCCAGGAGCCGCCCATCGCGGCGCACCGCGAGCACGTGCATGTAGTTGGCGCCGAGCACCTTCACCTGCGACATGCCGGGCACTCCACCGGGCACCACGCGCGACGCGATGCTTCCATCGCCGAGCTGGCCGTACGTGTTCGCGCCCCAGGAGCGAAGCGTCCCGTCCTTCATCACCGCCATCGAGTGATACTGGCCGCCGGACACCGACTCGACGCCCGTGAGCCCCGCCGTCTGCACCGGGCGGAAGCGGTCCGTCCACGAGCCGTCACCGAGCTGTCCGTCCGCGTTGTCGCCCCAGGCCCACACGGTGCCGTCGTCGCGGACCGCCAGCCCATGCGCCCCACCCGCCGCGAGCTTCACCACGCGCGTCAGCCCCACCACCTGCACCGGCGCGACGCGCTGGGCTCCGGTCCCATCCCCCAGCTGCCCCTCGAAGCCGTCGCCCCACGCCCACACGGTGCCGTCCGAGCGCAGCGCCAGCGAGAAGTACGTGCCCGCGGCCACGGCCACCACGCCGGACAGGCCGGGCACCTGTATCGGAGTGAGGCGGTCCTTCGTCGTGCCGTCGCCGAGCTGCCCCACGCCGTTGTAGCCCCACGCCCAGACGGTGCCGTCCGCGCGCAGCGCCAGCACATGCCCGCCCCCCGCGGCCAGCGACGTCACCCCCTGGAGCCCCGCCACGGGCGCGGGGATGGCGCGGTCCCTCGTGGAGCCGTCGCCGAGCTGCCCGTTGGCGTTGCGCCCCCAGCTCCACACCGTGCCGTCCGAGCGCAGCGCGAGCGAGTGATGCCCGGACGCGGCGACGGAGACCATGGCGGTGAGGTTCGTCACCCGGACCGGCGCGATGCGCTCGGTGGTGGTGCCGTCGCCGAGCTGCCCGTTGGCGTTGCGACCCCAGCTCCACACCGAGCCGTCCGACAGCGTGGCCAGGGAGTGGAAGCTGCCGGACGCGGCGGCGGTGACACCGGACAGGCGCGTGACGACCTCGGGTGACAGCAGGCGCTCCGCGCCACCATGGCCGAGCTGACCGGAGGCGCCGCCGCCCCACGTCCACAGCGTGCCGTCGGCGCGCAGCACCAGCGCGTGCTGGGTTCCCGCGGACAGCTCCGTCACCGAGCCCAGCCCCTTCGTCTTCACCGGGAAGTTGCTGTCGTTCGTGGTGCCGTCGCCGAGCTGTCCCTGCGTGTTGCGGCCCCACGCGGCCACGGTGCCGTCCTGGAGCAGCACCAGCGAGCCGGCCTCCTGCGCGCTCACGGACCGGACGTGCTTCACGTCGAGCACCTGCATCGGCGTGGAGCGGTCCGCCCACGACCCGTCGCCGAGCTGCCCGGAGCCATTGCTGCCCCAGCTCCACACCGTGCCGTCCTTGCGCAGCGCGAGCGCGTGATAGAGGCCCGCGGCCACGGAGGTGACGCCGTCGAGCGAGAGCACCTGCTTGGGCAACAGGCGCTGGGTGGTGGTGCCGTCGCCGAGCTGACCGGAGGCGTTCGCGCCCCACGCCCACACGGTGCCGTCCGAGCGCACGGCCAGGGAGAAGTCGAAGCCCGCCGCGAGCGCCACCACGTCCGTCAGGCCCACCACCTGCGCGGGCGAGGGGCCCTGCTGCGTGTGGCCCCGGCCGAGCTGTCCGTAGAAGTTGCTGCCCCACGCCCACACGGTGCCGTCCGAGCGCAGCGCGAGCGAGTGGAACTCGCCGGTGGCCACCGACACCACCTCGGAGAGGCCGGGCACCGGACGGGGCGTGGCGCGGTCGACGAGGGTGCCATCGCCGAGCTGCCCGGAGGTGTTGCCGCCCCAGGACCACACGGTGCGGTCCGAGCGCAGCGCGAGCGAGTGGAGGTTGCCGGCCGAGACGGCGAGGACGTCCTTCAGTCCCGGCACCTGTCGGGCGAGGACGCGCTGGAAGGACATGCTGCCGGAGCCGAGCTGTCCGGACGCGTTGCCACCCCAGGCCCACACGGTGCCGAGCGGGGTGACGTAGAGCGAGTGCTGGCCACCAGCGGCGACCCGGGACGACGCGGCCTCCAGGGAGCGGGAGGTCCGCGCTTCGGGGAGGGCCTCGGGAGAGGGTGTACCGTCACATCCCGTTGCGAGCAGCAGGCCCAGCACCAGGAACAGTGGGAGACCCGCGCCCACCCTCAGGTTGTCCATCCGCATCACTCAGCCTCCAGCGAGAAGCGGCCGTCCATACATCGTGTCCTTGGGGAATGAGAAGCACGGAGCGTGAGCTTGCTCGCCCGGGCGTGCACGTGACGTCGCGTCATCGGCCCGCGTCAGGAGGGACCCTGGTGCCTCCCGGGCGGGCAGGCGGGCCATGGGCGCACACGCGGGGTGATTCACGTTTCTTCACGGAGGAGCGCCTTGCGGCGCGTGGGGCTCGGGGGAGTATTGGGGGACATGGATTCACCGGCGCGCTTCATCGTCTTCGCGGTGCTCACGGGGCTCATCACCGTGGCCGTCCACATCTACCTGTATCGGCGCCTGTTCGCGGACACGCTGGAGGACGCGCGATGGCGGCGGGTGGGGATGGGGGTGCTGACGGCGCTGGGCACGTTGTTGGTGTTGTCCTGGTCCGTGACGCGCTTCCTGCCGATGGACGCGTTGTTCGCGGTGGCCACGGGCGTGTGGATGTGGATGGGCGCGGCGCTGTACCTGCTGCTCGCGCTGTGGGGCATCGGCGGTGCACGGGCGCTGGGTCGACGGCTGACGCGTGCGCGCGTGCCGGAGGCGGACACGGGGAGCGTGGTGGCGGGCGGGTTGATGGCCGTGGTGGAGGGCACGGGGAGCGGGCTGGAGGTGGAGGTGGCGCCCGCAGAGGTGAACGTGGAGCGGCGGCGGTTCCTGGCGCGGGCCACGGCGGGCGGGGCGTTGCTCGCGTCGGGAGGGCTGACGGGCTACGGGGCGTGGCGGGCGTTCCATCCGCCGGTGGTGAACGAGGTGGCGGTGAAGCTGCCGGGGCTGCCGAAGGCGTTGGATGGGTTCACCATCGTCCACCTGAGTGACATCCACGTGGGTCCGGTCATCCAGCGGCGGTTCATGGATGAGCTGGTGGCCCGGTGCAATGACTTGCGTCCGGACCTGGTGGCCATCACGGGTGATTTGGTGGACGGGAAGGTGGCGTCATTGGGGCCCGCGGTGGCGGCGCTGCGGGAGCTCCGGGCGGGGCACGGGACGTACTTCGTGACGGGGAACCACGAGTACTACTGGGACCAGGACGCGTGGGCGCAGGCGCTGGAGGGAATGGACATCCAGGTGCTGCGCAATCGGCATGTGAGGATTGGCGATGCGGGGGCGTCGTTCGACCTGGTGGGCGTGGATGACTGGTCCGGCGGGCATACGGGCGTGCGCGGGTATGACTTGGAGGCGGCGGTGAAGGGGCGCGAGCCGGAGCGGGCGGCGGTGTTGCTGGCGCATCAGCCCTCGAACTGGCGGGTGGCGGCGCAGGCGGGGATGGGATTGCAGTTGTCGGGGCACACGCATGGAGGACAGTTCTTCCCCTTCACGCTCGCGGTGTCGGCCATCTGGGAGCACGACGCGGGACACTTCCAGGAGGACGGCAAGCACCTGTATGTCAGCCGTGGAACGGGCTTCTGGGGGCCTCCGCTGCGCGTCGGCGCGCCGCCCGAAATCGTGAAGGTGACGCTGCTGGCCTGACAAGTCATGACAGACCTGGATGCTAGGTCTGTCTGACCATGCGAACCCGACCCGCCGTCTGCCTTTCGCTGTTCGCCGTCTCCTGGCTGGGCTGCGCCAGCGTCGCGCCCTCCGTGGCACAGCAGGCCTGGGAGGAGGCGGAGACCGAGTGCGACGCCTCGAGCGAGGACCAGTGCGTCACCCTGCTGTGTCTGGGAGACACCTGTGGGTTCTATCCCTGCGAGAGCACGCCCGGCGCCATCGAGCTGACGCGGTTTCCTCCCTCGCGGCCACCTGCCGCCGCCGCGGCTCCGGGCAGTGGACCGAGGAGGAACTGGGGAGGCGCGCAGCAACTTCCCAAGGGTTGGGTGATGACGTTCCCCAACTGGAACGGCGCGCCCTCCCAGGTCATCCCGCCCTCACATCAGCTCCCGAAGGGACGTTGGGAGAAGCACCACATCTTTCCCCAGTCATCGGACCTCGCCAGGTGGTTCGACCGACAGGGGGTGAAGATCCACGACTACACCATGCCCATTCCACTCCATGTCCATCGACGCATCCATGATGGAGGCGCACGAGGAGGGGCGTGGAATGATGCCTGGCGCGAATTCATGGCAAACAACCCAGGCGCTCCTCCAACGGAGATCTTCCGGTTCGCGGGTGAGTTGATCCACCGCTTCGAACTGGTGGGCGGGCCCATTCGACCCTACTACCAGCGTCCCGGGACATGAGAGCCTCTCACTCATGATCCGGTACTTTCGGCTGCGCGAGAACAAGGCAACCGTCACGGCGAGCTTCGACGCGAGTCACAAGTGGGGCCTTCCTGGCGTCCATTGCCCCGCTTGCAAAACCACCTGGGCTACTTCTGGGCTCCTGTACCCGGCCGTAGACCTGTCCCAACTGCCGGAGCGCCGCGAGTTCGAGCGAGCCCGCCCCGAACCCTTCGCCGAATTCGCACGGCTCCGAGAGCTGGTGCGACCTCTCGCGCCACCCAACGCCCTGCTCCTTCCCGGCACACTCTTCGGCCCCCTCGTGGGCACCGCGTCCGGAGATTTCGGCGCGTTCACGTCCCTGGGCCATCTGCCTTGGGTGGTTCGCAAGGATGCCTTCGAGCGCCTCCAGGCCGAAGGAATCCGCGGCCTCCTCGGCGGCCCCACCGAGCTGCGCTTCCGCAAGAAGAACCCACCGGAGCTGCTGGAGCTCCAGCTCGAGCCTCATGGCCAGTTGCACCCGGACTGCATCCCTCCGGATGTGCCCCCTCCGTGCGAACTGTGTGGCCACCGGTACTTCCGCCTCCCGGATGAGCCCATCCTGGACGCAGCCTCACTGCCTCCGGACCTGGACCTGTTCCGCGTGGGCAACTTCGCGACCGTGAGCGTCGTCACCGAGCGCTTCATGCACGCCGTGCAGCGCCTGGAGCTGTCCGGCCTCACCTTCCACGAGCTGCCCACCCGTTAGCGTTCCGCCCGAAATCCACACGGTGACGCTGGTGACCCGAGACCCTCGGGGTATGGTTTTCGCCGCCATGGGCAAGGAACCAGCGAAACGAGAGCTCAAGCAGGAACGCTCCGCGCGAACCCGCGTGGACATCCTCGAAGCCGCCATCACCCTGTTCGCCAAGCGTGGCTTCCTCGCCACCACCATGGCCGACCTCGCCCGCGCCATCCACATGACGCCCGGCGCCCTGTACTGGCACTTCCCCGCGAAGGAAGACCTGCTCCTCGCCGCCATCGACGAGCTCCACCAACGCTACGTCATCGCCTTCGAACCCCTCTTCGCCCACTACCGCTCCCTCTCCGCCCGCGAGCAGCTCCTCGCCTTCACCCGCCGCACCCACGAGTTCCTCGGGGAGCATCGCGAGTGCGGCATCTTCTTCGGCATGCTCGCCGCCGAGGCCGCCGACTCCAACGAGCGCGTCGCCGAGGCCATCCGCGAGAAGCTCGGCCTGTACTCCCACATCCTCGGCGGCATCCTCCGCCACGGCCAGAAGACCGGTGAGTTCCGCCAGGACTTCGACCCCCACGTCGCCGCCCAGGGCATCTTCGGCGGCTACATGGGCGCGCTCATGTACCAGAACCTCTTCCGCGCCACCCTCGACTACGACCCGATGGCCGCCGCCCTCGACGGCCTGCTGGCCAACGGCGCCCTCGCGCGCAAGAACGACTGACCCCAGCAACGACCCGGGCGGCCCCCGGACACCGGGAGCCGCCCGAACCTCAACCCAGACTCACATCAGGGCGCGACGAGCACGTTCGGCGCCCCCGGCGTCAGCTGCGTGGTGAACCGGAAGTCCTCCACGTTGTCGTCCGTGTCCGAGCCGTTCGGAATCCGCGACAGCGAGCCCTCCACCGTGTCGATGTCCACCAGGCCCGCGGTGCTCCGCGGCCCCTCCTGCAGGTCGAACCGCTTCTGCGAACCGCTGATGGTGGCCTGCATCACCGGGCCCTCGTACGACAGCGAGTCCACAATCGCGTCCTGGAGGCTGTCGTAGAGGGCCACCGCGTCCGCGGAGGGGCTGCTCGCCGTGCCACCGTTCTGGATGGCCGTCGTCGACAGCAACACCTTCACGCCCGGCTGGTCACGAAGCACGCCAATCACCGCCTCCGGTCCCACGACCAGGTACTCCCCAGGCCCCAGCGTGCCCACGCTCTTCAGATCGATCTTCGCGTAGCTCGCCGGCTGCGCCACGCCGCCGTTCACGTAGACGAGGAACAACCCATCCAGCGAGACGGCGGCCGGCGTCGGGTTGAAGAGCTCCACGAACTCCCGCGTGTCCGTGCTGCGCTGGTCGTAGTCGACCTCGTTGACCACCAGGTGATTCAGCTCGGGGCGCTCCGCCGTGGAGACCTGCGCCGTCAGCGTCACCCCCGCGTACGTCGCGCTCAAGGTCCCCGTCGCCGCCTCGGTGCCCGCGGTGAAGAGGGCCTGCGCGGTCCGCTGTCCCTCCGCCACCGTCACCGTGGCGGACTCCAGCGTCCCCAGGCCCGTCTCCGGCGTCAGCGCCACCGCGACGACGGCGCCACCCGCCTGCGCCGCGCGGTCCAACGTCACCGTGAAGCCCTGCTTCGCCCCGAAGAACACCGTCGCCGTCGCGGGCGTCAGCGAGGCGAGCTTCGCCGGAGGCGGCGTCACCGTGACGGTCGCCGCGCGGCTCACGCCGAGCAGCGACGCCGTCACCGTGCCCGTCCCCTCACCCTCCGCGTCCGCGGTGAACAGGAACGTGGCCTCCGTGCTCCCCGCCGGCACCGTCACCGTGGCGGGCACCGAGCCGTAGCGCGTCACCCCCGTCCCCGGCGCCGCCCCCAACGTCACCGCCAGGTCCTGCGCGGGCGCCGAGGACAACGTCACCCGGAACTCCTGCGTCTCGCCGTACCGCACGGACACCGGCCCCGCCGGCGACAGCGACACGAGCCTGGGCGACGACAGGTCCACCGTCACCGTGGAGCTGGCCTGGCTGGTCCCCACCACCGCCGTCACCGTGCCCGAGGGCCCCGCCGCCGCCTCGTCGAGCGTGAAGGTGAACGTGGTCTGCAGCGCGTTCTTCGCCACCGGCACGGAGACCGCCGGCGTGAAGGTGCCGAACCCCGTCTCCGGCACCGCGAACAGCGCCACGGACGCGTTGTCCGCCGCGGGCCGGTCCAACGACACCGTGTACGTCACCGAGCCGCCCGGCACCATCGTCACCTCCGCGGGCGACAATCGCGCCACCAGCGCCTGCTCGTCCTGGCCCAGCACGCGCACCGTGGCCTGCCGCGACACCCCGCGCAGCGTGGCCGTCAGCACCACGCTCTCCGCGGGCGCCAGGGCCTCCACCTTCACCTCGACCGAGCTCTGGTTGCGCGGCACGCGCACCACGTCGTTGACCACGCGCAGCGCGGCGCTGTTGCTGGAGGTGACGGCCACGTCGATGGCCTCCGTGTACGTGCCCGACAGCGTCAGCGTGAGGACCTGCGGGAAGGTGCTCACCGCGCCCGTCCCGCCCAGGCGGACGTACGCCCCCGGCCCGAAGCTCGCCAGCGTCGGCATGGGCGGCATCAGGTCCGCCGAGCTGCGCGGCAACACCTTCGAGTCGCTGAACATGTACGTCAGCACCCCGCGCAGCGCGCCGTACTTCGTCCCCACCGCCGGGTCCCGGTAGCTGTAGGCGAAGTCATCCACCATCAACCCCGCCTGCCCCGGGTCCCCGCTCTCGTTGACGAGGAACTGCGAGAAGGAGTCGACGCCGCTGGAGACCGTCACGTCGAACACGTCCACCAGCACGCCCTCCAGCGCCTTCGCCCGAGGCCCACCGGTCCGCACGTCCGCGGTGGTGACGGCCACCGGCGTCGGCAGCGCGCTGCCCGCGCCACGCTTGCGGTACTTCACGTCCACCAGCTCCGGCAGCCCCTGGTAGATGGTCAGCGTCGCCGTGACGATGTCCAGCCGGTCCCCCACCACCAGGTCGTCCTTGGGCGCGTACACGTAGATGCCCGAGTTCTCCACGCCCAGGCCCGGCGGCAGCGGATGCACCTGGACCCAGAAGCCCATCTCCGTCAGCGCGCCGCGCACCAGCGCCGTGACGACGACGTCGTTGAACGACACCGTCTTGCCCACCCACGGATAGCGCCCATCCCCGTCCTGCGTCTTCAGCTCGTGGACCGAGGCGGCCGAGCAGCCCAGGTGGCCCGGGTTCGGGTCGGAGGCACACGCGTCGCACGCATCGCCCTTGCCGTCGCCGTCCTGGTCCGCCTGGTCCGGGTTGGCCACGTAGGGGCAGTTGTCCTGCCACGTGGGGTGACCGTCATGGTCGTCGTCGCCCGCGGTGTACGTCGTGCACGTGGTCGTGTTCGCGTTCAGCGGGCACACGTCGCACGCGTCGCCCACGCCGTCGCCGTCCGAGTCCGCCTGCTTGCCGCCGTCCATCGGACGGATGGGGTTGAAGACGAACGGGCAGTTGTCGGCGTTGCCCTTCAGGCCGTCGCCGTCCGGGTCATCCGAGCGGCTCTCGCCGGAGTACACGTTCGAGCGCTTCACCGACGCGGGGAAGCTGGGGTTGTTGGAGATGCGGCGGGGCACGCACACCGGCTCGCCCTCGGGCACGCCGCAGGCGAACAGCTTGTAGGCCTCCGGGTTGGCGGCCTCCAGCGTGGCCAGCGTCTTCTTCAGCTCCGACTGCACGCACACCGTCTTGCCGCTGCCGCACACGTCCAGCGCGTCACACGGCTCCGCGCCGGACACGAGCGCGCCCACCAGCGCCTGGTCTCCGTAGAGCGCCTTGCCGCCGCGCATCGTCAGCACCACGTCCGCGGCCTCCGCGCTGATGACCGCGCGGTGCGGAGAGGCGGCGTGCGTGCGCAGCGAGTAGATGGCCAGGTCGCCCAGCTTGCCCGGGGCGATGCGGCCCACCCCGGCCTGCATCTCCACCGCCTCCGCGGCCTGGCTGGTCACCATCCGCCACAGGTCCACGTCGCTGAAGGCCCGGTCGAACTGCACGGTGTTGAGCGTGTCCGCGCACTTCAGCTCGCGCAGCAGGTTCATGGAGCCCGACTGCACCCAGTCGGTGCCCAGCGCGATGTTCACCCCCAGCCGCTTGTACGCCGTCACCATCGCCGTGTCGCCGTACAGCGCGACGTTGGAGCGCGGCGACCAGATGAGGCCCGTGCCCCGCTCCGCCATCAGCGCAATCTCCTTCGCCGTCACGCCCACCGCGCTGATGAGGGACGTGCGCGGCTGGATGACGTCGTTGATGCCCGTCGACAGGCAGCGGAACTCGTTGAGCGCCTCCTCGCCGATGCCCTCGGCCAGGTGCGGCAGGTACGTGCCGTGGTTCGGCAGGCCCGAGGTGCGCGGCATGCTGACGTAGTCACACGTGTTGGTCTTGATGTCCGTCTCGCGGCTGCCCAGCGGGAAGTCCACGGACGCGGTGCTCCACTGGTCCAGGCCCTCCAGACGGCTGATCGGCTGGTCCACGTTGCGCAAGAGGCCCGCGGCGCCGCCCAGGCCCGCGATGGACGTGGTGCCCGCCAGCAGGTGGCGCAGCTCGATGTAGCTCACCGCGTCCACCGCCGAGCGCGTGCTGTTGGCGATGCGCGTGTGGTTGCCCAGGCCGACGACCCAGTCCAGCCGGTGCTCGTAGCGCTCGTCCGTCATGGCGAACGGACCGTTCTGCTTGGTGACGTGCTCGTGCGTGTTGATGAGGCCCGGGGAGATGACGCCCGTGGGGCACGCCACGTGCGTGGCCTCGGCGGCGCCCGCCTCCGCGGAGCAGTCACACGACGCGCAGGTGATGACGCCGCTGGCGTCCACCAGCACCTGGCCGCCCACCAGCGTCTCGTCGTCCTTGAGCACCAGGCCCGTGAACAGGCGCGCGCCGTTGCCGGGCTTGGAGACCTCGCACGTGGCGCCGCTCGCCAGGGGCGGAGCGTCCGCCGCCGCGCAGCGCGTGAGCGTCAGCGAGCAGTCCGCCTCACAGCCATCCTGGCCCGTCAGGTTGCCGTCGTCGCAGACCTCCGTGCCCTCCAGCCGGCCGTTGCCACAGGCCGCCTGCGGCCGGGTGGGCGTGGAGGTACAGTCCGCCTCACAGCCGTCGCCGCCCACCTTGTTGCCGTCGTCGCACGCCTCCCCCTCCTCCTGGACCCCGTTGCCACAGACAGCGGCCTGGGTGCAGCCCGTCCCCTCACAGGGCTTCGGGTCCTCCCGCGAGCACCCGACCTGGAACAGCAACACCGCGCTGAGCGCGGCCAACAACGAGCGAGGCGACATTCGCATCTCGGGGGTCTCCTGATGGCACCCGCCTGGGTGCGCGGACGGCACGTACTTGAAACGCCGCGCAGAGTAGCCTGTGAAACATTTCAGCGACAGACGTCCCCGGGGCAATCCACCCTGGCGAAATGCAAGGGGCTCGGGTGCACCCCCCGCAGCCGCTTCCCACCTTTCTGTAGACTGAGAAGCCGATGACCGCCCACACCCTGACGAGCCCCGTCTCCCGCTTCCTCGACGGACACCTACGACGCGATGCGCAGGGCCGTGAGCTGTCCGTGGCGCGCTTCATGGCGGGCCTGTCGGGCGCGTCGGTGGTGGTGGCGGCGGCGCTGGGTCCCTCGTTGGGCTGGGGGCTGACGCAGGCGCTGATGGGGCTGTCGGCGGTGCTGGCGCTCTACTACACGGCGCTGTGGCGCGTGCTGCGCTCGGGCGCGTTCCATCCGGCCATCCCCTGGCTCAACGTGGCCATCGAGGTCAGCATCCCCGCGGTGGTGCTCGCGTTCGACTTGCGCTTCCAGGGGCCCATCTACGCGCTCACCGCGCCCACGCTGGTCATCTGGCCCACGCTGATTACGCTCGCGACGTTGCGCAGCAACCCCCGGCTGGCGCTGGCCGCGGGCCTGCTGGTGGCCGCCGAGTACCTGGGCATCTACTTCCTCTTCGTCCAGCCGCTGCTGCCGGAGTCGGCGCTCATCACGCTGACGCCGCGCTTCATCGCCACGCGGGCCTTCTTCTTCGTGGCCGCGGGCGTCTTCACCGCCACGCTGGCGCGGCACTTCCTTCAGCTGACGCGGGGGGCGCTGTCCGCGCTGCGCGAGCAGGAGGTGATGGGCAAGTACGTGCTGCACGAGCGCGTGGGCGCGGGCGGCATGGCGGAGGTGTACCGGGCCACGTACTGCCCGGAGGGCGGCTTCCAGAAGCAGGTGGCCCTCAAGCGCATCCTCCCCTCGTTCGCGGACGACGACGACTTCGTCGCCATGTTCCGCCGCGAGGCGGAGCTGTGCTCGTCGCTCAACCACCCCAACATCGTGCAGGTCTTCGATTTGGGGCGGCACGGGGGCACGTACTTCCTCGCCATGGAGTTCGTGGATGGGATGCCGCTGAGCACGCTGATGCGGGGGCTTGCGCGCAGGCCGCTGCCGGTGGCGGCGGTGACGTTCCTGGGGGCGGAGCTGGCGTCGGCGCTCGACTACCTGCACCGCCGCACGGGCACGGATGGACAGCCGCTGCGGCTGGTGCACCGTGACCTGAACCCGCCCAACGTGCTGGTGTCGCGCTTCGGCGACGTGAAGCTGTCGGACTTCGGCATCGCGCGGGACTCGGCGCGCTCGCAGCTCACCGCCGCGGGCAGCGTGCGCGGCAAGCTGGGCTACATGGCGCCCGAGCAGGCCGCGGGCAGGCCCTTCGATGGGCGCGCGGACCTCTTCGCGCTGGGCCTGACGCTGCACGAGGCGCTCACGGGGCGGCGCGCGCTGCAGGGCTCCACGCAGGAGGCGCTCTTGCGCGCCACGCTGGACCAGGAGGTGCTCCCGCCCTCGCGCTTCAACCCGGAGGTGCCGCCCGCGCTGGACGCGGCGGTGATGGGGCTGCTCGAAAAGCGGCCCGAGCAGCGCACGGCCAGCGGGGCCATCCTGCGGCAGCAGCTGCTCGCGCTGGAGGGAGAAGCCGCGCCGTATCCGCGGGGACAGGCGCTGCTCGCGGGCGTCCTGCGTGAGGCGTCGGAGCGGCAGCAGCAGGAGAAGGCGGCCCAGGCCTCGCCCGAGGCTCCCGCGCGTGTGCCCGTATCGGCGCGCTCGGCGTGAGGCGCTGACGACACACCGAGGGAGCACGCGCCCCAGGGCCGCGCTCCGCGCGCTCCCGCGGTGAAGCCGGAGCACACCTCCCCACGCCGCTGACCATCACAGTGCGAGCCCCCGCGAAACTCCTGCTGCCCGGACGACCGCGCGCTACGTATCGTGTCGATGCGCGCCGCCCGGTCCGCCTCGACTGTCCGAGGCGTCCGTGCCCGGCCACCGCCCACACCCCTCGGCGCCCCACCTGGAGCCCTTCACCATGGATGTCGCTGTCCTCACCTATTCAGACATGCCCGAGCTCGCCGAGTTCGAGCGTCCCCTGCTCCCCGCGCTCCGCGCGCTGGGCCTGGATGCGCGGCCCGTCGTCTGGGACGACCCGACGGTGGACTTCAAGACCGTGCGCCTCGCCGTGGTGCGCAGCACCTGGGACAGCCACCTGCGCCGCGACACCTTCGTCGCCTGGGCCCAGAAGGTCGGCCGGCTCACGAAGCTCCACAACCCCGCCGACGTGCTGCGCTGGAACACGCACAAGTTCTACCTGCGCGAGCTGGAGGAGAAGGGCATCCCCGTGACGCCCACCGCGTGGGTGGAGCGCGAGGGCACCCTGGACCTCGAAATCGTCGCCCGCGCCCGGGGCTGGGACACGCTGGTCCTCAAGCCCGCTGTGTCCGCCGGCGCCGTGGAGACGCACATCATCCCGCGCGCCGAGGCCGCGGCCGGCAACGCGCTCGTCACCCGACTCTCCGCCACCAGCGAGCTCATGGTGCAGCCCTACCTCCGGGCCTTCGAGTCGGAGGGAGAGCGCAGCTACATCTTCTTCGACGGCGTCTTCAGCCACGCGGTGCGCCGCCCGCCCACGCTGAAGTCCGCGCCGCGCGGCTTCTCGGAGCCCACCCTCTTCGCGCCCGACGCCAAGGAGCTGAAGCTGTCCGAGCGCGTGCTCGAGGCCATGGGCGCCCCGCTGCTCTACGCCCGCGTGGACGTGGCCACCGACAACGAAGGCGTCACCCGGCTGCAGGAGGTGGAGGTCACCGAGCCCGCCCTCTTCCTCAACCTGGACGCCGAGGCCCCGCACCGGCTGGCGCGGGCCATCGCCGCGAAGCTGTAGCGGCGTCGCCGAGGGAGTGCGCGCCTAGAGGCCGCACTCCTTCGCGTCCGTGTTGCGGAACGCGCACAGCAGCCCCGGCTGGCGCTTCTTCCAGAAGGCCCAGTCGTGCGCGCCGCTCACCTCGTTCACGTGCACCACGCCGTAGCCCTTGTTGCGCAGCGCGGAGACGAACTGGAGGTTGGACTGACAGTCGTCCGCGCCCTGCTCGCCGTCGCGCGTGCAGCCCGCAGAGGGTGAGCCGTGGTCCACGTAGAAGCGCACCGGCACCACCGGGTCCGCGCTCGCGCGCACCACCATGGCGTTGCCGTCGTTGCGGTCCACCTCGCCGTCGTGCGGCCAGAACAGCGTGCCGGACTGCGTGCCCACGAAGCCGAACTTCTCCGGCGCGCGGAAGCCCGCGTACACGGAGATGAGCCCGCCCAGCGACGCGCCGGAGATGCCCGTCTCCTGGGGCCCCGTCTTCACGCGCAGGCCCGACTCCACGCGCGGCATCAAGTCATTGACGATGAAGGCCAGGTAGTCGTCACCCCGAGGCGTGGGCCAGCCCGGCGCGAGCGCGGGCGGGAAGGTGTACTGCCCCAGCCGCACGTCCTGGCTCGGCAGCGCGATGAACACGAGCACCGCCGAGTCCTGGGGCCGCGCCTTGTAGTGGGCGTCCGCCGCGTCCACGAAGGACTCGCGGGTGATGCTCTCATTGCCGTCGTGCACGTACATCACCGGCAGCGACGGGCACTCCGGGCCGTCGTACGACGCGGGCGTGTAGACGAAGACATCGCGCGCGTCGTTCAGCGCCGTGGCGCGCACGTCGTACCACGCGGTGAGCCGGCCCTTCGCCGGGTCCTGCGCGTCCGGATAGACGAGCGAGTTGAACTGGCCCACGTCGTTGCGGTTGAGGCGGTCCCACACGACGTTGCGCGCGCGCGGGTCCTCGAAGAAGCTGCCGCCCTTCACCAGCTTGTACGGCTGCGGCCCCGTGCGCGGAACCTCCACCTCCGCGAGGTACAGGTCCGTGTCGCGCACCTGCCCGAGCGGCGTCGCCGTGGGCGACCACTCGTTGAACTCACCGGCCACGAAGGTGTCGCGCGCGGACTCGCCCCGGGCGAAGAAGGCCACGCGCTGGCGGCCCGCGCTCGCGTCGCTCACCAGCGGCGTGCCTCCCTGGGCCTCCACCTGCTCCACGAAGCGGTCGATGGCCTGGGTGCGCTCGTTCGACGTCGTGGCCCGCCCCATGGCGAGCTGCAGGTCCGCCAGGAGCGACATGGGCGCGCCCTTCACCACCGCCTGCCGCTGACAGGCCCACGTCGTCGGACCGCCTCCCCCGTCGGGCGTCGGCCCCGCGTCCGGATAGGACTGGGTGAAGGGCGGCGGCGGGACGACGGGCGCGCCCTCCGAATCATCACAGGCGGACGAGAGGCTCGCGCACAGCAGGACCAGGGACAGACGGCGCATCGCGACTCCAGGCGGCGACAGGCGAGAAGCAGGGACGGACTACGGCTGCGGCTTGGCGGCGGTGGCCGCGGCGGGCACGGTGAGCTCGCGCCCCCACACCCGGACCTTCGTGGCCTTCTCCGCCTCGCCATCGAAGTAGATGCTCGCCTTCACCTTCACGGAGGGCGGCACCTTGATGGAGTCGGCCGACTGTCCGGGGGAGCGGGCCTGCAGCGGCGTGGCGAAGCCGTCCTTGTCCAGCAGCTGCGCGCCGCCGCCCTCGTGCAGGCCCAAGAGGTGCAGCGGCTGGTCCGTCTTGTTCGTCACCGCGAGCACCACCTCCACGCCGCCGCCGTGGGAGGGCTTCGCCTCCAGGACGGACAGCTCGGTGTTGGCGGCCACCTCCTCGGCGGTGGACAGCGTGCGCGAGCCGTCCGCGCTGGCGGCGCCCTTGCGGCCCTCGTTGAAGCCCTCGACGACGCCGCTGCCGGCGCCCTTGGCCACCTCCACCGTCTTGCCCACCACCGTGGCGGTGACGTCCTTGGCCGTCTCACCCTTGCAGGCGGGGACGAGGAGCAGGAGCGGGGCGAGCAGGAGACGACGCATGGGACCTCCAGAAGGATGTGGGCGCGGGTGTACTACAGGGCCCACTCCGCGCGCGAGTGGGGGGCCACCCGCCGGGTTTCAGACGATTCGTGGACACCGGAATGCACCTTCTCGCGCGCTGCGGGGGCCGAAGGGGTTATGAGTCATCCATGGCTCGCGCACTGCTGCTCTCGCTGCTGGTGAGGCAGCACCTGGCACTCAAAGAGAAGTTTCGCGCCAAGTACCCGCACCCCTGGCTGGTGTGGGAGGCAGGCGCGTGGAACGTCCCGGAGACCGTGGACGGAAACGTGGGCGCCACCCGGCTGCCGCTCACGGACCTGAAGGACTGCCTGCCCGCCGGGGACGCCATGTGCTTCGAGCTGGTGGCCCTGGCCGAGCGAGGGCCCATCCGCCTGGGCCGCGCCTCGCAGAACAACGCGCTGGTGGTCAACGACGCCACGGTGTCGCGCGAGCAGCTCATCCTCACGCCCCAGTCCGAGGCCACCTGGCACGTGGCCCGCGTGGCCGACGCCAGGCCCGTGAAGCTGGACGGCCGGGAGCTGCCCGACGCGGGCGTGGTGCTGACGCCCGGCGCGAAGCTCGAGGTGGGCGACGTGCGCCTCACCTTCCACGACGCGGCGGGCTTCGACGAGCGCATCTCCCGCATCGCCGCGCAGGTGCTCGCCCAGACGGCCACCTCGCGCTGAAGGTCCAGGCCGAGACGGCGGCGAGGGCCTCCCGCCGCCACGAAGCCAGGCCTAACGCCCCGAGGACTCGGCGCTCGCCGAGCGCGCCTTGGTCTTGCGCGAGGCGGCGGCGTCCTGCGACAGCTTCTTCGCGCTCGGCTTCTTGCTCGCGTTCGCCCTCGGCGCGGTGAGCGACTTGGCCAGCGGCACCTCCAGCTCCGTGTGCGAATCCAGCCGCACCGAGCGCTCCGAGGACACGTACCCCGCCAGCTCCACGCGCAGGTGCAGCGGCACCTCGCGGCGCGGCAGCTCGCGCACCAGCGGCGTGACGCCCAGCACCTCACCGGTGTCCGAGCGCACCACCTGCGCGCCCTCCGGGAAGGAGTGCACGGTGAGCCGCACCGCGGGCACCACCACCTGCTCGGGCGCCGCCGCCAGCACCAGGGGCTCCGGCACGCGCTCCGGGGAGACGACGGACTCCGACGCGCTCGGGACGATGACCGGCGCGCTCGATGTCCCGGTGCCGCGCCACACCAGCGCGCCGGCCGCGAGCAACGCCACGACGCCCGCCCCCGCGGCCCACAGGGCGCGGCGACGATGGGGCCCCATCACCACGGGCATCCGCCGCGTGGGCCGCTCCGACGGCTCCAGCGCCGCCACGGCCTCCGGCGACGAGGGCACCTGCACGGGCAACAGCAACAGCCCCGTCGTCACCTCCGCGAGCGTCTGCGGCCGGGCCTCCGGCTCCTTCGCCAGACACCGCATCACCAGCTCCGCGAGCTGGGACGGCAGCGGCTCCCCGGTCGCCAGCTGCGTGGGCAGCGGCGGCGGCGGCTGGGTGATGATCTGCACCACCAGCTGCCCGAAGGCCTCCGCCTGGAAGGGCGGGTGGCCGGTGAGCATCTCGTACAGGATGTTGCCCACCGCGTAGATGTCCGAGCGCGCGTCCACCGTCAGGCCCGCGGCCTGCTCCGGGGACATGTACGCCGGCGTGCCGATGATGGTCCCGTCCAGCGTGCCCGTGGGCGCCGCGCCCTCGGTGGCCAGGTGCTTGGCGACGCCGAAGTCGAGCACCTTCACGAAGTCCGGCTGCCCGGCGCGCTGGGTGAGGAAGAGGTTGTCCGGCTTGATGTCCCGGTGCACCACGCCCACCTGGTGCGCCGCGCCCAACGCCGCGCACACCTGCACCGCGATGCGCTGGATGCGCGCGAGCGACAGGGGCTCCTGCTTCAGGAGCGCGCCCAGGCCCTGCCCGCGCAACAGCTCCATGACGCAATAGACGTGGCCGCCCTCGCCCTCGTCCACGAAGTCGAAGATCTCCACGATGTGCTCGTGGTTGATCTGATTCACCGTGCGGGCTTCCTGGAAGAAGCGCTGCACGAAGCCGCCGTCGCGCGCGTGCTCGGGCTTGAGCACCTTCAAGGCCACCTGGCGCCCCAGCCGCGCGTGACGCGCCTGGAACACCCGGCCCATGGAGCCCTCGCCCAGGAGCGCCTCCAGCTGGTAGCTGCCCAGCTGCGAGCCCTCCCGCAGCTCCACGCCGACACGTTGCTCGCCGCTCACGGGCCCTCCGCGAGAGGACAACAAGGTCTGCGCGAAGAGGTCATCGTTGCCCATGGTGTGAAGAACTCTCCATGCTCAGGCCCAACGGCAACCCACCGCGGCCCCTCTGTCTTCCACGTAACGCCCACGTCCCACGTCCCCAGCGGTGCTCGCGAGACGGAGGTCGACGAAGACCCTGTCCGAACCCCGAACCCCTCCACCCCGCACGGCCCCGACGACACCCCCGCCACTGTCCACTCGTGGACAGGCGCGAGGGCCGGGCATCCAGGCGGGGCGGCGTGGATCACGTGCAGACCCCCGAGCGGCAGACGCCGGCCACGCGGTTGCCATCCACCAGGCGCGAGCAGCGGGAGTTGTTCGGGCAGTCCTGGGTGTCCGCGCAGTCGGTCAGGCCATCCTTGTCGTTGTCGACGAGGTCGTTGCAGCTCACCTCGGCGCAGCGCTTCGACGTGACGCCGCACACGGCGTTCGGCTCACCGGCCACGCACAGCTGGCCGCCGCAGTCGGAGTCCTGGCAGTCGACGCTGGGAGTGTCCGTCGTGCCATCCCCGTCATTGTCGATGCCATCGGTGCAGTTCGCCTCGGCCTTGGCGCTGTTGCGGCACGCGCAGCCCACGCCGCACGACTGGCCGCTGCAGTCCGAGTCAGCGCAGTCCGTCTGGCCGTCCCCGTCGTCGTCCTCGCCGTTGTCGCAGGCGCCCTCGACACAGCTGCCAACGTTGTTACACGAAAGCCCCGGCCCGCACTCCTTGCGCTCGCAGTCGGGGTCCGCGCAGTTGAGCCGGCCGTCGCCGTCCTCGTCGCCGCTGTCCGGCGTGCACAGCGACTCCGTCTTGCGGCCGTCCGTGCACACGCAGCCGGCGCCGCAGGACTTGCCTTCACAGTCGTCGCGGTCCGCGCAGTCGATGCTCCGGTCCTCGTCGTCGTCCTCGCCGTTGCCGCAGTCCGACTCCGTCTGCCGGCCGTTCTCGCAGACGCACCCCACACCGCAGGCCTGCCCATCGCAGTCGTCGCGGTCCGCGCAGTCGGTGGCCCCGTCGCGGTTGTCGTCGATGCCATTGCCGCAGTCGAGCTCGCCGCGCTTCTGGCAGACGCCCTCCACGCAGGTCTGCAGCGCGGTGCACACCGTGCCGCACGTGCCGCAGTTGAACGGGTCCGTGAGACGATTGAAGTCCTCGTCCACCTCGCCGTCGCAGTCGTCATCCACGCCGTTGCAGCGCTCGACGGTGGGCAGCACGTCGCCCACGCACGCCACCGTGCCCTGACGGGTGCAGACGGACTGGCCGTCGCGGCACGCGCCCTTGCCGCGGTTGTCGTCATCGCCCGAGAAGCACGTCGACTCCAGCTCGTCGATGGCGCCGTCGCAGTCGTCGTCCAGGCCGTTGCAGCGCTCCGCGCCCTCCGGCCGGCAACAGTACCGGGGCCCGTCATCGGGCAGCGACGTACAGACGAAGCCCTCGCCGCCGCAGTCCCCGTCCTTCTCACAGGTGTAGGCGGCGTTGTCGGGGAACGTCACCTTGCAGCCCGCCACGCCGGAGAGCAGCAGCACCGCGGTGAGGGCTCGCAGCCAGGATTCGAAGGTCTTCATAAGGCTCAGAAGCTCCCACCGACGACGACGTGCACCGCCGTGGACGCGCCACCCGCGCTCACCGTGCCCACGGGCGCGGCCGGCTCGCTGCGCGACGGAATCACCAGGAGCCACGTCACGCTGCCGGCCGCCACGGCTCCACCGCCGATGAGCAGCCCCGCGGCCAGGTTGGCCTGTGACTTCGCGTCCAGCATCTCCTTGCGCGTCACGTCGATGATGCCGTCCCCGTTGGTGTCCGTGGCCCGCTTCTCCACGTCCTTGGCGCTCATGCTCATCACCGCGCCCGCGCCCGCCACCGCCAGCCCCACCAGCGCCGTGTAGAACGCCGGCCGCTTGTAGATGGGCGTGCTGGCGCCGCCGCGCCGCTTCGACGACACCCGCGCCACGCCGTCCTCGGGCCCCTCCGGCGCCGGGCCGGAGATCTCCATGCGGACCTGGACCTCCTCGCGCGCGCCGGGCTTGAGCACCACCGCCTTCGTGAAGGACGCGTACTCGTCCGCGGACACCTCCAGCTGCACCGTGCCCGGCGCCAGCCGCGCCTCCACGCTGCCCACGCCGAGGATGCGCTCGCCCACCTTCACCACCGCCGTGGGCACGTTGACGCTCACCTTCAAGAGAGCGCGCGGACGCGCCAGCGCCATCATCCGGTTGCCCAGCTTCGTGGCCGCCTCCTTCTGGAAGGCCTCGTCCTTGGGGTTGCGCCCCGACACCACGTCCTCGTGCACCACGCCGCGGTCGCGGTCATACGTCCACGCGCGCAGCGTCCACCCCGCGTCCTCCAGCGACAGCCGCGCCGTCGTCAGCAGGTCCGCGTCCAGCTGCTCCGCCGGCTCCATCATGCACGACGCCTGGGCGCAGCTCAGCGCCGCCTCGTAGCCCGCCTCCAGTCGCTCCCGCGCCTGCTTGGGCGTCGCGGCGAACTCCACCATGCCGGACGACATCGCGCCCTTCGCCAGCTCCCGCAGCCACGCCGACGCCTGCTGCGAGCCCGCGCGCTCCGGCGTCTCCAACCCCAACAGGATGAAGCGCGGCGTCAGCGACACGGCGCTCTCCTCGCCCTCGCGCAAGTCCAGGCCCATGCCCGGCGCCGGCTGCTCCTGGGGCGCGGACTCCGACGACGTCTCGGAGCTGAGGTCCAACCCCAGGCCACCCTGCTCCTGGCTCCTCGCGGGCGGAGCCCAGAGCGCGAGCGCCAGCACGGCGACAGGCAACAACGCGGGAATGCGCATGCCGCCGTTCTACTCCTTTGCCATTCCCAACGGAATGATCGGTCCGGTTCCGAACACCGGAACTCCGGATGTGGGTGTCAAACCCGCGTGACACGCCCGCCTGCCCTGCGCGCGACGGGGGAGCGGCTCGGGACAGGAAGGTTGCCGGGCGCCGCGTGGGTCCTCATCTCCCACCCTAAGGAGGCGTGACACATGGCGGACGCAAAGCTCTGGATTCTCGTGGGGAACGCGAGCCGGGCCCGGCTCTTCGAGACGGACGCGAAGGGGCGCGAGGAGTGGAGTCTGGTCGAGGAGTTCTTCCACGAGGAGAGCCGCGTCAAGAGCGAGCAGCTGCGCGAGCAGCCGGACAACCCCAACGCGGGCACCCTGCACGGTCCTCCCGGGGAGAACGAGCCGCAGGGTCGTCGGGAGCTGGAGCACGACCGCTTCGCGCGCGAGCTGTCCGGCGTGCTCGACAAGGGGCATGACCGCCACGCGTTCGACAAGCTCATCATCGCGGCGCCGCCGGAGTTCCTCGGCAGGTTGCGCAAGGCGCTGAGCACGCGGGTGCGTCAGCGGGTCCTCCTGGACGTGGGCTCGGACTACTCGACGGTGCCCGCGCGGGATTTGCCTGAGCGCGTCCCGCTCCTCTAGCCTCGCCTGCCCTTCTGATGACCGGGCCGCCAGGCGACCCGGTGCGAGGAGCAGGCATGGCGGAGGTGAAGGCGGTCCTCCTGGACCTGGGCAACGTGCTCGTCTTCCACGACAACGCGTTGCTCTTCGCGCGGCTGGGCGCGTGCGCGCGGATGTCCGCCGCGGAGGTCGCCCAGCGGCTGATGGGCGCCGGGTGGACCGAGGCCAACCGGGGCACGCTGGACGCCGAGGGCATCCGCAAGAGCGTGTGCGAAGCGCTGGGCGTCGAGCTGCCCATGGCGGAGTTCGCGCCCCTGTGGAGCAGCCACTTCACCACCCACGAGGCCGTGCTGCCCCGGGTGGAGTCGCTCATCGGCCGGGTGAAGCTGGTGCTGGTGTCCAACACCAACGCGCTGCACGCGGCGTACTTGCGGCCCCGGCTGCCGCTGCTGCAGCGCTTCGACGCGCTGGTGATGAGCTGCGAGGTGGGCTTCGTGAAGCCCGAGCCGGACATCTACCGCATCGCCCTGGAGCGCGCCGGCGTCGAGCCGCGCGAGGCCGCCTTCTTCGACGACCTGCCGGAGTTCGTGGAGGCCGCCGACGCGCTGGGGCTGCGTGGGCAGCTGTTCACCACCGCCGACGCGTTCGACGCGCAGCTCGCCCGGCTGGGGCTGTGAGCCAGCGCGCTCAGTCCTCGTACTTCGCCACGGGCGGCTCGTGCAGTCCGGCCTGGGCCCACTTCTGGAAGGCGGGCTGGGACAGGAGCGTGTCGCGGTACGCGGCGCTCACCGGGTCCAGCGTCACGTCGTAGGTGACGAAGCGCGTGGCCACCGGCGTGTAGAACGCATCCGCGATGCTGAAGCGGCCGAACAGGAACGGCCCGCCCTGACCGAAGCGCGAGCGGCAGTCGTTCCACAGCGCCTGGATGCGGGCGATGTCCTCGGCGACGCCCGGCGCCCGCCCCTGTCCCGGCTTGCGCGCGCGCAGGTTCATCCCCATGTGCTCGCGCAGCCGCGAGAAGCTCGAGTGCATCTCCGCCGTCACCGAGCGCGCCACCGCGCGGGCCTCGCGCGACTCGGGCCACAGCCGGGCCTCCGGGAAGGTCTCCGCCAGGTACTCGCAGATGGCCAGCGAGTCCCAGATGACCAGGTCTCCGTGTCGGAGCGCCGGCACCCGTCCGCTGGGCGAGTGCTGGAGGATGCGGTCCTGGGTCCCTGGCGTGTCCAGGGGGATGACGACCTCCTGGAAGGGCTGCCCGGTATGGCAGAGCGCCAGGTACGGCCGAAGCGACCACGAGGAGTAATTCTTCGAGGCGACGACGAGGGTGAGCTGGGGCATGGCGCGCACCGTAGCGCCAGCGTCCGGTGAATACCCGCGCTTCAGTTCGCCGTGGGCGTGCGACTCAACAGCGAGCGCATCCGGGACAGCCACGGCCGACGGCCGCGATGCTCCCGGGGGTCGATGCGATAGACGGCCACCGGCAGGCGGATGTTCTTCATCTCGCCCCGGCCCAGGCGCACCGGCGGCGACGCCAGCCGGCCTTCCACCTGTCGGGCCACCGACTCGCTGACATAGAGCGTGCCGGGCCTCGCGAGCGCCTCGATGCGCGCGGCCAGGTTGACGCCCTCGCCGAACACGTCGCCGTCGCGGTGCACCACCATGCCCACGTGCACACCCACGCGCAGCACCACGCGGCGCTCGGCGGCCACGGTGCCGTTGTGGGTCTCCAGCTCCCGCTGGAGCGCCAGGCCGAAGTCCACGGCGGACATCCCGCCCTCGAACTCCAACAGGAACCCATCCTCCAGACGCTTCACCTCGCGCCCTCCATGGCGCGGCAGCAGCTCTCGGACCAACGACGCGTGTTCCTCGCGCACCACCTGCTGGAGCGCTTCATCACGCCAGGACTGACGGCTCACGGCCTCGATGCCCGTGAACAGGATGGCCGACAGTTTCCCCGGCTCGGGTGCCTCCACCACCATCGCTCATCTCCCCTCCCCCCGATGCCAACTGTTCGAAAGCCTACTCCAGGACGCGGTCCCAGTCCCCGCCGGGCCCCCCTCACGGCGGAGACCGGACCTCGGACGGCCGCTTGCCCTGGTAGGGCGCTGCCTCGCGAAGCTGAACCATCCTATTCGACACCATCAGGAGAATTCATCTTTAACGCAGCGCAACACCCGTCCGCAGGAGGGCGTGGTGGGTCGTGTCTGGCCAACGACGTGGCGGGTCGGGCGGGGGTCTGACGGATGACAGAGGCGAGCGGGGCTCGCCGGTGCTCACAGGGTGATGCCGTGCTGCTGGCAGTACCTGCGCACCTCGGCCTGCTCGGAGGCGGGGACGCGGAGCCAGACGAAGCGCGCGCTGGAGAGGTCCTTCTGGTGGCAGTGGGCGCGCGCGAGGAGCGCGAAGGAGGCGCCGGTAGCCTGGTCGCGCTGACTGCGGCGGGCCAGCTGGATGGCTTCGCCGGGGTCGCCACGGGCCAGGGCCTCCTCGGCCAGCTCCAGGTCCGTGGGCTTCGTGCCTTGGCCCTCGGGCTTCGCCTTGGCCTCGGGAGATGGAACCACGGAAGACTCCATCTGACCGATGCCCGTCGGGGGTGGCGAGGGGGCCAGCGTGTTCTTCTCCGCGGGAGGCGTGCCCTGGACGAGCCGTGTCTGTGATTCCGTCGCGGGCGGCGGGGCTGGCGCGGCGGGCGCGACCTCGGGCGGCGGCGCGTTCTGGGTGGGCGTCGTCGCCAGCGGGACGTTGGTGGCGGAGCGGTTCTTGTGGGTCACCACGAGGCCCGCGCCCACGAGGGCGACCACGCCGGCCGCGAGCAGCCATCGCCCGTAGCGCCTGCGGCCCACCACCGGGACACCTCCCGAGGGCGAGCGGATCGTCACCGGCTCGGAATCCGAGTCGGGCTCCATGGCAGGCGCGTTCGCGGCGGGAGGTCTCCAAACCTCCAGCGGGACGGCGGGGGTGTCCGGGACGGGAGGCCGGGGGAGCTCGAGTGGAGGGGAAGGCTCCGCGACGGGAGGGCGCGCGACGACTCCGGGCTTCGGAGGGGAGACGCGCACCGACCTGCCGACGAGCCCCGACGCGGGTGCACGCGAGGGATCGACGGAAGGGTTGTCCACGTCCTGCCCCGCGCTGCCCCGCTCGGCATCGGACGACGCCCTCGCGGCTTGAGCCGCCACGCCGCGCGCGGGACGCGTGGAGCCATCACCGCCATGCACCACGGCACCGAGTGGCGCGCGCGCCGGAGCCTCGGCTCCGTTCGCGGCACGTCCCGCGCCCTGCGCCGAAGCCTCCAGGCCACGGCCCGTCGCGACAGGCCCCTGCGCCGAGCGCGCCGACGCATCCGCGCCGTTCGCGTCTCGTCCCGTGCCATGCGCCTCGGCTCCGTTCGCGGCACGTCCCACGAGTCCCGCGCCCTGTGGCGAGCGCGCCGACGCATCCGCGCCGTTCGCGTCTCGTCCCGTGCCATGCGCCGAGCGCGCCGATGCATCCGCGCCGTTCGCCCCGCGTCCCGTTCCATGCGCGGAGGCCGCCACGCCATTCGGGGCGTGTCCGGTGCCCTCCAGCACGGCTCGAGACGAGACCTCCTCGCGAGAAGCCTCCGCCGGCTTCGCGCGCGAAGCCGCGTCCGCCTGCGGCTTCGAGGCCCGCCAGGGCGAGACCACCTGCGTCGCGGGCTTCGACGGCGGCGACGCGATGGGCCGGGGCTGCACGGTCGCCGTCGGCACCTGCGCCGCGGGCCGCACCACCACGGGCGCCGGCGCATCCGGTGACGGCGTCGCCGTGCGCAAGGGCGTCCCCGTCAGCGCGGCGATGAACGCGCTCACGTCCGGGAAGCGGTCCTCCGGGCGCTTCGCCAGCGCCTGCTCGATGGCTCGCACCACGTGCACCGGCGTCTGCGGCGCCACGTCCAGCAGCGGCTCCGGTGGATCATAGACGATGCGGTAGATGAGCTCCGGCAGGATGCCCCCGTCCTTGAAGGGCAGCTTGCGCGCGAGCATCTCGTACACCATGCACCCGAACGAGAAGATGTCCGTCCTCGGGTCCACCTCCCGGTTCTTCCCGGTGGCCTGCTCGGGCGCCATGTACTGCGGCGTGCCCAGCAGGATGGCGTCCTGCGTCTGCACCGTCTTCGAGTCGATGATCTTCGAGATGCCGAAGTCGAGCAGCTTCACGTGCTCCACCGACATCCCCCCGAGCTCCGTGGGCACCAGGAACACGTTGCCGGGCTTCAAGTCCCGGTGCACCACGCCCGCCCCGTGCGCCGCCTGCAGCGCCGAGCCCATCTGCCGCGCGATGGAGAACACCTCCGGCAGCGTCAGCTGCGCGCCCTTGCGGATGCGCCGGGACAGCGGCATCCCCTTCAGGTGCTCCATCACCAAAAACGGCGAGCCGTCCGCCAGCGTGTCGAAGTCGATGACCTCCACGATGTTCGGATGCCCCAGCCGCGAGGCAATCTCCGCCTCCCGCCGGAAGCGCAGGTAGACCTCCTCCCCCAGGCTCGCGTCGTGCCGCAGCACCTTGACCGCCACGTGCCTGCCCGGCAGCCGCAGATGCCGCGCCAGGAAGACGGTCCCCATCCCCCCTCGGCCCAGCACGCCGGAGATCTCATACGTGTCCCGCAGGACCGTACCGAGCGGGATGTCATTCGTTGGCGAGGAGCCCATGGATGAAGCCGGCCTTCACACCGGAAACCTCATTCTATCCTGGAACCCCTGACATGCCTCGGCCAGTCATCAGCCATCCACGCACGTCCCCGCCGAATTTCCGCAGGCACACTGCACCCCGAGGTGCCCTCAGCGAGGACACCTCGGGGTATCGACTTCTCACAGCTTGAGGAAGCCTCGAGGAAGCGTCCTGAATCCAACCTACCTCGCGGGTGGGGCCTCGACGTCGCTGGCTGCCTTCAGCTCGCGCACCACGCGGGCCGCGCCGTAGACGTGCTCCAGCGCGGCGAGGATGCCGTCCCCGTGCACCGCCACGGCGCGGTTCGTCTCCGGGACATAGGCGTAGCGCCCGCCGAGCGAGTGCAGGTTGCCGTCGAAGATGAGCCCCACCACGCGCCCGTCCCGGTCCACCACGGGCGAGCCGGAGTTGCCGCCGATGATGTCGTTGGTGGTGGCCATGTCCAGGGGCGTGGCGTCGGGCACCTTGCCCTTCGCCTTCATCCACGTGTCGGGCAGCTTGAAGGGCTCCTTGCCGGTGTGGCGCGCGTAGGCCCCGCCGAACGTCGTCAGCGACGCCACAGGACGGCCATTCTCCTCCCAGCCCTTCACCTGACCGGGGTTGAGGCGCAGAGTGAAGGTCGCGTCGGGGTAGCCCGAGGTGCCGTACACGGCGAGGTGCGCCTTGGCCAGCCGCTCGCCGTTGCGCTTGAGCACCGCCTCCACCGTGTCCTCGTAGCGCTTGCGCACCTCGCGCGCCGGGCCGTCCACCTTGCGCGCGAACAGCAGCATCGGGTCCTTGGACGCGTCCACCGCGGCCTTGCCACCCTCGAGCAGCGCCTTGCGCGTCTTCACGTCGCCCAGCTTCGTGCCGCGCACCAGCGCGCGGGCCAGCCCCTCGGGGGACTCCGTGCCGAGCACCTCGCGCACGAACGGATCATCCGCGCCCAGGGTCTCCCGCAGCCGGCCCAGGCCGAAGGCGAGCATCGACTCGTCCAGCTCCAGCGCGATGGGCGCGCTCCTGAGCAGCTGCTGACGCAGCGAGGGCAGCTGCGCGTCCGTGTACTCGCGCAGGCGCTCCGCGTTCGGCTTGCCCTGCTCCTCCGACAGACGCACCAGCTGCCGGGCGATGCCGAACAGCTCCGAGCCGTACGCGTCCCCTGCCTCCTTCATGCGGTACTCGGGCAGCATGCGGCGGTACGTGTCGAGCGCCTTCGCCGTCTCCTCCCACGCCCCCGCCGTGGCGGCCTTCACCTGGGGGTTGGCCTCCACGCGCCGGCGCAGCTCCGCCTCGTCCTCGCGCTTCTTCGCGAGCAGCGCAGGGTCCGCGAGCGCCTGGAGCCGGCCGCGCAGGGCCTTCAGCCCGTTCTCCACGCCGCGCAGCCGGGAGCGCGTGGTGCGGAAGCGCTCCGGCGACGTGCTCGCGTACTCCTTCAGCTTGCCGCGCACCTCCGCGAGCATCAGCAGCGTGTAGGGCAGGTTCACGTCGCGCTGGAACTCCAGCTCCGCGACGCTCGCCTTGCGCTCGGTGCCGCCGGGGTGGCCGGAGACGAAGACCAGGTCCCCGTCCTTCGCGCCCGTCTTCGCCCACGGCAGGTAGTCCGGGCTCTTCGCCGGCTGGTCGTCCTTCCACACGCGCAGGAAGGCCACGTCGTAGCCGAAGCGCGGGAAGTTGAAGTTGTCCGGGTCCCCGCCGAACGCCGCCATGGAGAACTCGGGCGCGAACACCAGGCGCACGTCCTGGAAGCGGCGGTACTCGTAGAGGTGATACTTGCCGCCATTGAACAGCGTCACCACGTCACAGCGCACGTCCGTGGACGTGGCGCACGCGGACTCCACCGCGGACATCTCCTTCTTGAGCGCGGTGTTGAAGGCCGCGCCGGACAGGCCCTTGGTCGCCGTGTTCATCCGCTCGGTGACATCCGTCATCTTCACCAGCTGGTTGGCCTCCACCTTGGGGCAGCGCCGCTCCTCGGCGGGCGTGCGGGCCTGGAAGCCCTTGGCCAGCAGGTCCTCCTTCGGCGAGGCCAAGTCCTCGATACATCCTCGGATGCAGTGGTGGTTGGTCATCACCAACCCCTCCGGGGACACGAAGCTGGCGGAGCAGCCGCCCGCCAGACGCACCGAGCCGAGCCGGACCTTGTCCAGCCACGCCTGGGTCGGCGTGAAACCATGGGCCTTCTTCACCGCCTCCACGGGGAAGGCGTCGTAGGTCCACATGCCCTCGTCCGCCACGGCGGGCAGCGACAGGAGCAGGCCAAGTGCGAGCAGTGCACGGTCCACGGGTGTTCATCCTTCTGGAAGTCGAGTGAGAAAGGCGCCGCACAACGCCCGCTCGGCGGCAGCATTCCCGAGGGGAATCACGCGGCGCGTCAGGTATGGTGGAGGCAATGGCCGCGAAGCACCACATCTATCTCGTCCCCGGTTTCTTCGGGTTCATCAATCTGGGCGAGCTCGTCTACTTCGGACACGCGCTCGACTACTTGAAGGCGGAGCTGGCCCGGCGGGGCATGACGGACTCGGAGGTCACCATCGTCCTGTCCCATCCGACGGCGTCCATCCGCACGCGCACCGCGGACCTGCTCAAGGTCGTGCAGGAGACGGCGGGTGGGGACGACGGGCCCATCCACCTGGTGGGGCACTCGACGGGCGGGCTGGACGCGCGGCTGTTCGCGAGCCCCGGCGCGCAGCTGGCGGAGGGGTTGGAGCTGGAGCCGTTCGCACGCAGGGTGCGCTCGGTGGTGACGGTGTCCACGCCGCACGCGGGCACGCCGCTGGCGTCGTTCTTCCTGGGGCTGTTCGGTCAGCGGCTGCTGAAGCTGTTGTCGCTGTTCACGGTGTACGTGCTGCGCTTCGGCCGGCTGCCGTTGCGGGTGGTGTTCCGCTTCGGGCACCTGATGGCGCGCGCGGATGACCAGCTCGGCTGGAAGCAGACGCTGCTGGACCAGCTCTATGACCAGCTCCTGGGGGACTTCTCCTCCGAGCGGCGCGACGCGGTGTCGAAGTTCCTGAGCGACGTGGGCAACGACACGTCGCTGATTCCGCAGCTCACGCCGGAGGGCATCGACCTGTTCAACGCGAGCACCGTGGACCGGCCGGGTGTGCGCTACGGCTCGGTGGTGACGCAGGCCAGGCCGCCTTCGCTGCGCACGCGTGTGTCCGCGGGCCTGGACCCGTACGCGCAGCTCACGCACACCATCTACGCGTTCGTGTATGGACAGACGCAGCGCATGCCGCTGACGGCGCTGCCGTTGCACTCGCCCGCGCAGACGGCGGCGCTGGTGCAGGCGTATGGCGCGATGCCGGGGCCCACGGCGTGTGACGGCATCGTCCCCACGCGCTCACAGGTGTACGGACGCGTGCTCGCGGCGGTGAGAGCGGACCACCTGGATGCCATCGGCCACTTCGACCAGCCCGCGCACCAGCCGCCACACGTGGACTGGCTCATCTCCGGCTCCGGCTTCCGTCGGCCCCAGTTCGAGGCCACCTGGAAGAGCATCACCGACTTCATCTTCGAGGACGAGGCGCGCTGAGGTGAGGTGACGCCTCGCTCTCCGCGAGCAGTGGGACCAGCTCCCGGACGGCGGCGCGGAGGCCGGCGGGACTCGCCCCCGAGAACCCCAGCACCAATCCCTGCTCCCGCTTGCGTCCCAGGTAGAGCGGCGACAGCCGGCGTGCGCCCAGGCGCCTCGCATCCGTCCGCTCGACCAGCGCCAGGTCCTCACACCCGGACGCCAGGAATGCCGTGACATGCATTCCCGCCTCCGCCGCGCCGGGTCGAAGTCTGGGATTGCCTTCACGTCGCAATGCATCCAACAGCGCATCGCGTCGCTCCGAGTAGACCTGCCGCATGTGTCTCAAATGGGTGACGTAGTGGCCCGAGTCCATGAAGTCCGCCATCGCGGCCTGCGGCAGCGTGGGCGTGTGTCCCTCCGTCGAGGCGCGCGCCGCGGTGAAGGGCTCCACCAGCCCCTGGGGCACCACCAGGAAGGCCAGTCGCAGCGACGGGAACATCACCTTGTTGAAGGTGCCCGCGTAGAGCACCCGCCCCGCGGCGTCCATGCCCTGGATGGCCGCCAGCGGACGCGTCGCGTAGCGGAACTCACTGTCGTAGTCGTCCTCGAGCACCCACATCCCCGAGGCTCGCGCGTGCTCCAACAACGCCAGTCGCCTCGGCAGGCTCATCGTCACGCCCAGCGGGTATTGGTGCGAGGGTGTGACGTACGCCAGCCGCGCCCTCGGCGCCCGCGTCCTGCCCGTGTCCACCTGGAGCCCCTGCGCGTCCACCGGCACCGGATGCAGCCGCGCACCCGCAGCGTCGAACGCCACGCGCGCTCCCAGATAGCCCGGCTCCTCCAGCCACACGCCGTCGCCTTCATCCAGGAGCAGCCGCGCCGTCAAATCCAGCGCTTGCTGTGTGCTGGAGAAGACCAGCACCTGACGCCAGGCACAGCGCACGCCGCGCGCGGGCCCCAGGTGCGCCGCGATGGCCTCGCGCAGGGGACGAAAGCCCTCGGGCTCACCGTGGAGCATCCGCTCCGGCCCCCACGCCCTCGCCTGCCTCGCGACGGCGCGCGCCCAGGCCTTCGCCGGAAACAGCTCCAGCGCGGGGAGGCAGGGCGTGAAGGGCCGCACGTCCCGAGGCTCAGGTGGAAGCACGTCACCCGCCATCCGCCGTCCCCGACGGGAGAGCCCATCGCCCCGGGCCCGTGGCGAGCCACCTCGCACTGGGGTGCTTCGGGGCGCGCGTGAATGCTCCGGCAGCGCGACGGTGCTCCCCGAGCCCACGCGCCGCTCCAGGAAGCCCTCGGCGTCGAGCTGCGCGAAGGCCTCCTCCGCCGTGCCTCGCGAGAGCCCCAGCTCCCGGGCGAGCGTGCGCGTGGAGGGCAGCCGGCTCCGAGGTGCCAGCGTCCCCGAGAGGATGGCCTCGCGCAGCCGCTCGTAGAGCCGCCGATGCAGCGGGCCTGTCCCCCGACTCGAGTCCAGCATCAGGAAGGACAGGGGCACGCCCTGGGAGCGCTTCGGCATGGCCCCTCACGTAACCGGGCCTCGTGAAATGGTCCACCCCTGTGCACCGAAGTGGTGCTTTCCCATGGGCCACTTGGAGCGCACTGTTCCGAGCGTCACGGCCCACCCACCAGGAGCCCTCCCATGACCACGCCCTTCTCCTTCGTCCTCGAAGTCCCCGCCGCGTCACCCGAGGAGGCCCGCCGCCACTTCCTCGCGAAGCTCTCCGTGGAGACGGACGCCGCCGACGTGCACCTGGACCTGGAGCGCGGCAAGAAGGGCTTCGTCGTCGTGGACACCCGCTCGCCGGATGCCTACGCGCAGCGCCACATCCCGGGCGCGCGGAACCTCCCCACGCGGAGCATCTCCGAGACCACCACCGCCCACTTGAGCAAGGACGACGTCATCGTCACCTACTGCTGGGGCCCGGGCTGCAACGGCTCCACCCGCGCGGCGGCGAAGCTGGCCGCGCTCGGCTTCCGCGTGAAGGAGATGCTGGGAGGAATCGAGTACTGGGTGAAGGAGGGCTACGCCACCGAGGGCACGGCGCCCCAGGGACAGCCCGTGTACGCGGAGCGCTGAGCCCGTCAGTACACGCCGATGAGGATGACCTTCACGCGCGGGTTGCCCACGTACTCCTCCAGGCGCCAGCGGCTGCGCAGCCCATCCGAGCGGAGCCCATGGCCCGACTCCGGGGGCGCGTCCGCGCTGGCCAGCGCCTCCTTCAGGTGCGCGACGGCCCACTGGTCGAACTTCGGGTCACCCGAGCCCTCCAGCACGCGCAGGTCCACCAGCTCACCTTCACGCGTCTGCCGCACCTCCACCACCGCGGCGAGCGCCAGGATGGGCTCGGTGACATCCACCATGAACATGTTCGCCGCGCGCCCCGCCTCCACGGCCGCCTGCATGCGGTTGCGCTCCTCGAGACGGCGGTCGCGCTTCGTCGCCACGTAGGGCGAGCCCGTCTCACCGAAGCGCTTCACCGCGTCCACCTGCTCGCGCTTCATCCGCGAGGCCAGCACCTTCAGGTCCGGCGACGGCGGGTTCACCAGCTTCTTGGCGAACCGGTCCTGGAGGTTCGTGAAGTAAGGATTCACCGCGCCACTCTCGGCGCGCGCCGAGGCCGCCGCGTCCGCCGCCCAGCCATCCACGCGCGCCTGGGCCTCCTCCGCCTGCTCGCGCGCAATCACGCTCGGGTCCGTCCCCGCGTCGCCGTTGTTGCGCAGCGTCCGCCCAGACTGCGACGGGCCCACCGGCATGCCGCCCACCCAGCCCTTGGGCATCAGTGAAATCGCCGGCCCGCTCGCGCGCGGAGCATCCGCGGGCAGCTCCTCTGAACCGGGCGCGTCCTCCGTCTTCCCGCCACCGGGCGCCTGCGCGACCTGCGAGGGCTCCGTCGACGGCGAGGGCGGCGGCGTGGCGGGCGCTTTCGCGATATCCGTCGGCGGACGCTCCGCCTTGCGCGGGGGCTTCGGCGGTTGCGGCGCGGAGGGGCTCGTCGCCGGAGCGGGCGTGGCCACCTGCCGCGGTGCCTTCATGGGCACGTAGACGATGTCCAGCTCCGTCACCGTCGCCGTCCGCCGCGCGGGCACGGGTCCGCTCATCCGCGACAGCGCCACGAAGAGCGCCGCGTGCAGGAGCAGCGACAGGACGACCGCGATGGACCACGAGGAGCGCCGGGACACACCTGAAGTCTGCCTCCAGTGCCTCCCGAGAAGAAGCACTTCGCCGCTCGAAATGTCCGGCCCCGAGCCCCTACCCGGTCCCTCCCACGACGAAGGGGGCCTGGAGCCGCGTCATCGCGACCCCGTGAGCAGGCCCGTCTTCCAGGGAACCCGGGCGCGCCTCGCGATGCTCACGACGGGGCTGGCCGCCACGTGTCGTCGGGGAGACCGCCCGGTCGGCCGGCCGCTCTGCGGGCGTGATGGGGCGCCATGGCGCATGTGGGAGGTCATCCCCACTCTTCGGAAAGCTTTCTGGAGGGAGCGCCAAACCATGAACTTTCCCAGCCATGTGAATGTCCCCAGTGAGAAGCGTGAGGAGATCATCGACCTGCTCAACACGCTGCTGGCCGACTCCATCGACCTGCACTGGCAGATCAAACAAGCGCACTGGAACATCCGGGGCACGCACTTCTACAGCCGCCACCTGCTGTTCGACGACCTGGCCAAGCACGCGCGCAAGCAGGCCGACGAGTTCGCCGAGCGCGCCGGCACCCTGGGCGGCTACGCCGAGGGCACCATCCGCCTGGCCGCCAAGAACAGCGAGCTGCCCGAGTACGACCTCAAGGCGGTGGAGAGCGAGGACCACCTGAAGGCCCTCGTCGACCGCTTCGCCCGCTACGCGGCCTCCATCCGCGGCGGCATCCAGCGCTGCGACGAGCTGGAGGAGCCCATCACCGTGGACCTGCTCACCCAGGTGCTCGGGGACGTGGAGCTGGACATGTGGTTCCTGGAGAGCCACCTCAACGGCGGCGCGCGCCCGGGCATGCGCCCCGGCAAGGGTGGCCGGGACGCCGGCGCCGAGCCCTCGCGCCCCACCAACGCCTGAGGCCGCGACAAGGGTCCTCCCTTCCACACGGGCCCGGCGCTTCCACGAGCGTCCGGGCCCGCGTCGGCATATAGAAGGCGTCCTCGAAATCCTGGGGACGTCACATGAGCGCCGAGACACGGATGGACGGGAAGGTGTGCCTCATCACCGGGGCCACCGGCGGTATCGGCCTGGAGACCTCGAAGGCCCTGGCCCGGTTGGGCGCCACCGTGGTGCTCGTGGGCCGTGACGCCACCCGCACCCAGGCCGCCGTGGTCGCCGTCAAGGCGGAGGCGCCGGACGCCCGGGTCGACTTCATCCTCGCGGACCTGAGCTCGATGTCCGCCGTGCGCGCGCTGGCGAAGGTGTTCCTCTCGCGCTACTCGCGGCTGGATGTGCTGGTGAACAACGCGGGGCTCATCATCGACCGGCGACAGGTGACGGTGGATGGGCTGGAGGCGACGTTCGCCACGAATCATCTGGCGCCCTTCCTGCTCACGAACCTCCTGCTGGACACGCTCAAGGCCAGCGGCGCCGCGCGGGTCATCAACCTGTCGTCGGACGTGCACTACATCGGCAAGCTGGACTTCGACGACCTGCAGAGCGAGCGCCGCTATGACGGCTTCCGCGTCTACGCCACGTCGAAGCTGGCCAACGTCCTGTTCACGCACGCCTTGGCGAAGCGGCTGGAGGGCACGGCCGTGACGACGAACGCGGTGCACCCGGGCGTGGTGCGCTCGGGCTTCGGGCACAACACGCTGGGCTTCTTCAAGTGGATCGTGAAGCTGGGCGGGCCGTTCTTCCTGTCGCCGGCCGGCGGCGCCAGGACGTCCATCTACCTGGCCACCTCGCCCGACGTGGAGAAGGTCTCCGGGAAGTACTTCGTCCGACGCAAGAAGAGGAAGCCGTCCGCGGCCGCGCGGGACGACGCCCTCGCAGAGCAACTCTGGCGCGAAAGCGCGCGGCTCACGGGAGTCAGCACACCATGATTGACCTGTACACGTTCGCCACGCCCAACGGGCGCAAGGTCTCCATCGCCCTGGAGGAGCTGGGGCTGCCCTACACCGCGAAGTCGGTGGACATCTCCAAGGGCGAGCAGTTCAAGCCCGAGTTCCTGGCCATCAATCCCAACAACAAGATTCCGGCCATCGTCGACACCGAGGGGCCGGGCGGCCAGCCCATCACCGTCTTCGAGTCGGGCGCCATCCTGCTGTACCTGGCGGAGAAGACGGGGAAGCTGATGCCCTCGGACCTGCGCGGCAAGGCGCAGGTGACGCAGTGGCTGATGTTCCAGATGGGCGGCGTGGGCCCCATGTTCGGGCAGCTCAACCACTTCGCGCGCTTCCACTCCTCGAAGATTCCCTACGCCATCGACCGGTACACGCAGGAGTCGAAGCGACTGCTCAAGGTGCTCGACGGGCAGCTCGGCAAGGGGGACTACGTCGCGGGGGCGTACTCCATCGCGGACATCTCGCTGTACCCGTGGGTGGCGGGCATGCAGAGCTACTTCCCGGAGCTGTTCGCGGGCCTGACGCGCGTGCCGCAGTGGCTCGCGCGCGTGGGCAGCCGCCCCGCCGTGCAGCGGGGCATGAAGGTTCCCTGAGTCGTCCTCCCGGGATGCGGCCGGACGACGGCCGCGTCCCCGCTTGTTGTCCTCCGTCATGCCCACGCTCGAACAACTCGTCTTCGACAACACCTACGCCCGCCTGCCGTCTGGATTTGGAGCGAGGGTGGCGCCCCGCGCCTTCCCGAACGCCCGGCTGTTGAGCGTGAACCCCTCGGCGATGCGGCTCTTGGGGTTGGAGCCGGAAGAGGCTCGGCGGCCTGAGTTCGTCGAGGTCTTCGGCGGTGGCAGGCCGCTGCCGGGCATGGAGCCCTTCGCCATGGTGTACGCCGGGCATCAGTTCGGCGTGTATGTGCCTCGACTGGGAGACGGGCGCGCGCTGCTGTTGGGCGAGGTGCGCACGGCGGACGGGGCGAAGTGGGATTTGCACCTGAAGGGCGGCGGGCCCACGCCGTTCTCGCGGGGTGGGGATGGGCGCGCGGTGCTGCGCTCGTCCATCCGTGAGTACCTGTGCGGTGAGGCGATGCACGGGCTGGGCATCCCGACCACGCGGACGTTGTGTCTGATTGGAGGGGATGAGCCGGTGTACCGCGAGGAGGTGGAGACCGGCGCGATGATTGTGCGGATGGCGCCCTCGCACGTGCGCTTCGGGACGTTCGAGTACTTCCACTACACGGAGCAGCCCGAGCAGGTGGCGCGGCTGGCGGACCACGTCATCGACGGGCACTTCCCGCACCTGTCCGGGGTGGAGGGGCGGTATGCGCGGTTCTACGCGGAGGTGGTGGAGCGCACGGCGCGGCTGGTGGCGCGATGGCAGGCGGTGGGCTTCGCGCACGGGGTGATGAACACGGACAACATGTCCATCCTGGGGCTCACGCTGGACTATGGGCCGTTTGGGTTCCTGGATGACTTCGAGCCGGGGTTCATCTGCAACCATTCGGACCACCGGGGCCGGTATGCGTTCGACCAGCAGCCGCGCATCGCGATGTGGAACCTGGCGTGTCTGGGTGAGGCGCTGCTGACGCTGATGACCGAGGACGAGGCCCGCGCGGCGCTGGCCACGTTCGAGCCGACGTTCAGCGGGCAGTTCCTGTCCTCGATGCGCCAGAAGCTGGGGCTCCAGGAGGCGCGCGAGGAGGACCGGGCGCTCGTGGGGGATTTGTTCTCGGTGATGGCCGAGGCGGCGGTGGACTACACGCGCTTCTTCCGGGCACTCGGGCGGGAGGAGGACGCGGCGGTGATGTTCGCGGACCGCGTGCCGTTCGAGGCGTGGGCGGAGCGCTACCGGGCGCGGCTGGCGGCGGAGGGGAGCGTGGACGAGGAGCGCCGGGGGCGGATGGAACGGGTGAATCCGCGGTACGTGCTGCGCAACTGGATGGCGCAGGCGGCCATCGAGCGGGCGCGGCAGGGGGACTATTCGGAGGTCGTGCGGTTGCTGTCCGCACTGGCGGACCCCTTCACCCAGCGCCCCGAGTACGAGGAGTACACGGTGGCGCCGCCGGCCTGGGGCCGGCACCTGGTGGTGAGCTGCAGCTCTTGAGGGGCTGGCTGGTGTTCGAGGGAAGCGGTGGATTAGAAGGACGGCCATGCGTCAGGTCGTCATTCCCAAGAACGAGCTCAGTGAGTTCGATTTGCCCCGGGTGTGCGTCATCACGGGGCAGACGGAAGGCATCACGTTCCAGCCGGTGAAGTTCTCGTGGTATCCGCGCTGGCTGCTCATCTTCGTGCCGTTCGCGGCGCTCATCGTGCTGCTGGTGGCGATGCTGCTGACGAAGCGGGCGCAGGGGACGCTGCCGTTCAGCGAGGAGGGCTGGGCGCAGTGGAAGCGCGCGAAGCTCGTCTTCGGGTTGTCGTTCCTGGGGACCATCGCCGTGTTGTGCGGCGCCATCTTCGCGTTCGCCGGGAACACGCAGACCAGGAGCTACCTGATGGTGGGGGTCCTGGTGGCGGTGCTCATCCCGGTGGTGGCGTACTCCGCGGTGGTGCAGGGGAAGGTGCCGCAGGTGGTGCGCATCGACAATCGGGAGGTCACGTTGCGGCTTCCCAGCGACGAGGCGGCGTCCGCCATCCTGAGGCATCTGCAGGCGGGACAGGCCTCGCGGGCGATGCCGGCGCGTGAGGTGCGCTCGGCATGAGCGTGGAGGCACCGCCGGAGGGAGCGAGCTGCGCGGCGCATCCGGAGGCCGCGGCGAGCTGGGTGTGTCTGCGCTGTGGCACGTTCATCTGCCCGGCGTGTGAGCGTCGGGTGCGGCCGGAGGCCCGGCCCATGTGTCCGACGTGCTGGGATTTGCGCTCGCGCGTCGTGCCGGCGGCAGAGGGCACCAGCAAGTCGACGGTCATCACGGGCTTCGTTCTGGGCGTGCTGTCACTACTCCCCTTCTGCTTCATCCTGCAGGCGGGCGCGGTGATCATGAACCTCGTGATGATGAGCCGCGTGGAGAAGACGCCCGAGCTCGCGAGACTGCGCTGGATGCCCATCGCGGGCCTCGCCTGCTCGGGACTTGGCTTCGCCATCACGCTGCTGGTCTGGCTGCTGGGGGGCGACCTGCGGGACTGAGCGACGAGGCGACGCTCATGCCCCCGTCGCGAGCTCGTCGAGCATGACGAGACGGTCTGGGGTGCGCTCTATCACCTCAAGCACCTCCCTTGCCGCCGCGGCCTCTCCTTCCACCAGCTCCCGATAGAGCAACCAGAGGCCTTCTCGGGCGGCGGCTCGGCACTGTTCGCCCAGGTTGCCGTTGCCACGGTCGACTTCGGATTGATGCGATTCGCCTGACGTGAGCTGGAAGAGGAGTTCGAGGATCCCGATTCGAACTGGCATGGGGCGCTTCGCGTCCACGAGCGAGGCCATCAGCACCTGTGTCGTGGCGACCGCCGACTCGAAGAGTTGCCCCTGGACCACGACCTGATTCTCGATGCGCCAGTATGCCGTCTGGATTTCGGAGGGCGCCCGAGCAGAGAACAGGCTCCGAAGCGCGGTTGGAATCGCATCCGCGACTCCCTGGATGACTCGCAAGGACGACCATGGATGCCTTACAAGCTCCATCTCCGCCAGCAGTTCCGCGTTCATCATGTGTCCAAGCTCAGTTCGGGACTCTTGAACTTCGTGGTTCAGACCTCGTCGAACTTCACGCCCAGGGAGCCCATGGATTCCAGAGCGTCCTTGATGGCTTCGTCGACGATGATGGGGATGCTGTATCCCCAGAGTCGAAATGCCCGAGCGACTCCGACCTTGGACTTGTCAATCCTCAGTCCCAGCACGGAGCGGTACTGCCCAGCCTTCTTGGGCATCACGTCCTCCTCCGTGAAGTACTGCACCGACTTGCAGGCGGCATCGTCGATACACCGCCTCTCGGTCCGCACATTGAGGAGGTAGTGAGGTCCAACCTCGTCTCCGACCTCGACCGGAAACAGCTGCACATCCTCGGAGGCCAGGTCCCGGAACACCGATGCCGCTCGCGCTCCAAGAACCGGCGTGAGACCCACTCCCGCAAAATCCATCTCCAAGGAGCACCCGGGACGCGACACGGGGATACGAAGCTTCTCCTGAAGCTCCAAGGAACGCCCTCGCCGGAATTGCCAGATGTCCTCGACCTCCGTCCCCTGGAGGTCCGTCGGGTCGTCGAGATACCAACGGCCCTTCACATAGACATCCAACGTCGCGCTGAAGAAGCGCCGTTCCATGACCTACTCCCGAGCAGCCCCTACAATGAGCTTTCGCAAGTCCGACCCTTTGTACCGCACCGGATTGTTGAAACACCAGGCTGGTCGTAATCAGGCCGATTGCCTCGACTGCATCAAATCTCGCAGGGCCTGCCTCGGAGAGAGGAAGTTGTGACGATCCAGCAGCCAGTGCTCGCTGTAGCGTTGAGCCCAGTCCAGCAGCGCCTGCCGCAGTTCCTCCACGGTGGCGAAGGTGCGCACCCAGAGCAGCTGCTCTTTGAGGATGCGGATGAAGCGCTCGGCGCAGCCGTTGCCCTCGGGGCTACGGACGAAGGACGGACTGGACTCGGCGCCCAAGAAGCGCAGCTCTTTCTGGAATGCGTCGGAGGTGTACTGACTGCCGTTGTCGTGGCGGATGGAAAGCCCCGTGGCCACACCTCGGCCGTACGCAGCGAAGCGAGCCCTGATGCCCTGGCGACTGGGCTCGAGGGCCTCGAAGCGCGTGCCCACCTTCGGCATGGATGCCAACGAACTCGGAGGTACCATGGTCGGCGGCGATGAAGACGGTGGCCTGGCCCTCCAGTGTCGTCATGGTACAGGTGGCATCGGTACCCCACATGACATCGGGCCTGTCGGTGGTAATCGTGCCGTCGTGGTGGCGCGGCCCCAGCGCCCGGCCGGCGCGGCCCGGTGCAAGAAGACCCGCCTGGCGCATCAGCCGCAAGCAGCGGGCCTTCGAGGTGCGTACGTCCTGAGCACGCAGCCGAGCCCATACCTTGCGGTGCCCCTCGCGCAGGAACCGCGAGCGGGCCAGCACGCCGCGGATGGCCTCCAGCAGCGCCTCGTCCGTCAATGCCGTCTTGGGGCCACGCTGGGCCGCTGGGAGGGCCTGGGCCTGACGACGGGCCCGGTGCCGGTAAACCGTGGCACGGGACACGCTCCAGGTGGCTGTCACGAGCGCCAGGCCGTATGGCTTGCCACTGGAAGGCGAGAGCTGGACGCTCATCCTCTCGACTTCCTCCAGGGAAAAACCGGCGCGTTGCCCTCTAAACCAACGATCTCGATTCTCGCACGACGTCAGGAGGCGCGCCTGAGGGCGGCTCGGCGCAGGGATGGACAGGCTGAGCGCTGTGCATTCCGCGCGTCGAGGTAGGCATGTACCCGCACCATGAGCTGGGCCATGGTGCGGCAGCGGTGGTTTCGCGTGACGTTGGCGTGCAGGTCGAGCCACACGCGCTCGATGCGGTTGCCCTGGGGGCAGTAGGGCGGCAGGAAGTGGAGCACGATGCGCTCTTTGAGTTGGACCAGCGCCTTGCGAGTCTTCTGACTGGTGTGGACCGCTGCATTGTCCAGCACGAGGTGGATGCGACGAGCGCGCCGGTATTCCCCCGCCAGCCGCCAGAGCAACTGGATGAAGAGGTCGCTGGCCTTGGATTTGCCCTCCACCCACGTCAGCTTTCCCGTCCGGACATTCAACGCTCCAGCCAGGAAGCGCTTCTGGTTGTTGCCCGGGGTCACTACCACCCGACGCTGCCCCGGAAGACACCAGTCGTGTCCGACCTTGGGGTTGAGATGGATGTCCACCTCATCTACGTGGAGCACGGGCTCTTTCGGGGGTCGTGTCCCTATAAGTGTGTAGTCGGCGAGCAGGGACGAGCGGGAAAGAGGGAAGCTCCTCGGTGAAACCAACC
>NZ_JAIQDF010000069.1:0-1156 GCF_020037055.1 Myxococcus sp. AS-1-15
CTAAGTAGGTCGCCAGAAGTTCTCTAACAAATCGCGTAGCCAGAAGCCCTCGGCGAGGCAGCCGGCCTTGCGGAGGGCGTCCCGTGCAGAAAGGCCCAGCACCCATCGGATGGCGGCGCCGACGTGCTGCTCGACCGTGGGGTACTGACGGTTGGCGGAAACGCGTTGCTTCAGGGAGCGCCACAAGTGGTCCATGCAGTTGAGTTCTGAGCGCTGCTTGGGCAACAGCAGCAGGTGGATTCCGAGGCGAGCGGCGAGCTGCTGGGACTTCTGGGCCGTGTGACAGCTGGCGCGGTCCAACACCAGCAGCAGAGGGCGACCGGGGTAGGCGGCACGCAGGGCGCGCAGAAAATCCATGAAGTCTTCGCGTCTGGCGCGCTGGGTTGCCAGCAGCACGCGCTTGCCGGTGCGAGGGTTGATGGCGCCCCACAGTGTGCGCTTGGCGTTCTCGCCTGTAATCGGCACCACGGCCTGCTCTCCCCTGGGGGCCCAGGCGGCGCGCAGCGGCGGAAACCACCGCAGCACCGTGCTGTCCATGACGAGCAGCACGGCCCGGGGGAACAGGCGTTTGAGCCGTTTCAGACGGCGGACAAGGCCCCCTTTTTCTGCCCTGGATGGGGCGCCGCCGTGGCGTACACGTACCGTGGCCGCTTCCACGCCAGGCCCGCCTCGTGCAGCCGGCGGCGCAGTGTACGGGGCGACACCTCGATGCCCTGTCGCTTCAGGTGCGTGCACAGCAGCGGCACCGTCCATCCGTGGCTCGCCCAGGACTGCTTCTCTGGGCTGCCTCGGACGACTTCGCGCAGGCGCTCGGCCGTCAGGCGCGGCGCATTCCTCGGCCGCCCCTGCCGCGGGGCATCTCGCAGCGCTTCGGGGTCACGCTGCGCCAGATAGCGCTCCAGCCAGAAGTAGACGGCTGACCGACTCAGGGCTGCCAGATGCGCAGCCTCGCCCGGGCCTTTGCCCTCTGCGAGGAGTCTCACTGCCAGTAGTCGACGGAAGTGGCGGGCGTCGCGCACGCTTCGCAGCGCATGCTCCAGCTTCCGCCTGTCCTCTGCTGTCAGCCCCAGTTCGGCAGGGCTCCTTGCCGGTCGCATGGTCCAGAAAATGCGCATGCGACCGGCATTTGTCTCGGAACTTCCGGCGACCTACTTAG
>NZ_JAIQDF010000070.1:0-1143 GCF_020037055.1 Myxococcus sp. AS-1-15
GCGAAGCGCAGCTCCTTCTCCATCGCGACAGGGGTGATCAGCTCCACCTCGATCGCGATGTTGTCGCCCGGCATCACCATCTCCACGTTCTCCGGCAGCTTCACCGTTCCCGTCACGTCCGTCGTGCGGAAGTAGAACTGGGGACGGTAGCCCTTGAAGAACGGGGTGTGGCGACCACCCTCTTCCTTCGACAGCACGTAGATCTGCGCCTTGAACTTGGTGTGCGGCGTGATGCTGCCAGGCTTGGCAATCACCTGCCCACGCTCCATGTCCTCACGCTTCAGGCCGCGGACCAGCGCGCCGATGTTGTCGCCCGCCATGCCCTCGTCCAGCAGCTTGCGGAACATCTCCACGCCCGTGACCACGGTCTTCTGCGTCGGGCGCAGGCCGACGACCTCGACCTCCTCGCCGACCTTGATCTTGCCACGCTCCACGCGGCCCGTCGCCACCGTTCCACGGCCGGCGATGGAGAACACGTCCTCCACCGGCATCAGGAAGGGCTTGTCCGTCGCGCGCTGCGGCGTCGGGATGTAGCTGTCCACCGCCGCCATCAGCTTCAGGATGGCCGGCTCGCCGATGTCGCTCGTGTCACCCTCGAGCGCCTTCACCGCGGAGCCCGGGATGATGGGGATGGTGTCGCCGGGGAACTCGTACTTCTTCAGGAGGTCACGCACCTCCATCTCCACCAGCTCGCGCAGCTCCGGGTCGTCCAGCAGGTCCACCTTGTTCAGGAAGACCACGATGTACGGAACACCGACCTGGCGCGCCAGCAGGATGTGCTCACGCGTCTGGGGCATCGGGCCGTCCGCCGCCGACACCACCAGAATCGCGCCGTCCATCTGCGCCGCGCCCGTGATCATGTTCTTCACGTAGTCGGCGTGGCCCGGACAGTCGACGTGCGCGTAGTGACGGTTCGCCGTCTGGTACTCCACGTGCGCCGTCGAAATCGTGATGCCGCGCTCGCGCTCTTCCGGCGCCTTGTCGATCTGGTCGTACGCCAGGAACGTGGCGCCGCCCGTCTTCGCCAGCACCTTCGTGATGGCCGCCGTCAGCGACGTCTTGCCGTGGTCCACGTGTCCGATCGTGCCGATGTTCACGTGGGGCTTGTTACGCTCGAACTTCTCCTTGGCCATGACACTCCTC
>NZ_JAIQDF010000071.1:0-1136 GCF_020037055.1 Myxococcus sp. AS-1-15
ATGGCCCAGCTCATGGTGCGGGTACATGCCTACCTCGACGCGCGGAATGCACAGCGCTCTGCCTGTCCATCCCTGCGCCGAGCCGACCTCAGGCGCGCCTCCTGACGTCGTGCGAGAATCGAGATCGTTGGTTTAGGAGGAGGGGCAGGATCTGGACGGTGGTGGGCTTGCGATGGCATTCGGAAGAAGGCGCGGATGGGCAGCCGCAGGTGCCGGGCCGTGTCCATGAGGCTCATCAGCCGCGTGGTGGCGAGGAAGTCGTCGGCCAGCTTCACGGCGGGCGCCTGGGCCTCGAACTGGCACTGCTGCTCAGCGAGTTGAATCGCTTGGCGCTCGTTCTCTTTGGCGAGGTCCGCCGCGAACCGGAGGAGGGCGGACTTCGGCTGACAGTTCCGGCACGGCGCCCACATGCGACCGTCACCCACCTGTTGGCGCCAACAGGCAGGAGCCTGCGGCTGACCCCGGAATAGGGGAGTTCGTAGCGCCGAATTTCCCACCCATTTCCACGGAGTTTCCCCATGACCGCCGTCCACCTTGTTCCCGTTCAGCCCGACCGCGCCCTCGAGTCCCTGCGCGAGCAGTTCCCGGGCTGCAACTTCTACCTGTCTGGCCACATCACCCAGCGCCCCGGCAGGCTCCAACCCCTGTGCCACGCTGACGGCTCGGATTGCGACTGCCGCGCTCAGCTCCAGGACGCGCACATCGACCATCGGAACCATCCGTATCAGACGCTGCCTGAGTGCATCCACGAGAAGCCCCTGGTCTTCCAGGAGCAGGTGACCGGGCATCCAGTCGTCATGGTGGAGCGCCCCGGCAAATAGCGCAGCAAGCCAAAGGACTCCCCTCCCGGAGCCGTACACACCGGGAGGGGGAGGCGCCTCACGACTGGGGGGCCGTCGTGGGCGTCTTTTGGTGGAGCCTGTACGGGACTTGGGTGGAAGCCTGCGGCTGCGCGGGGACGGAGTCCGGGGCCGGCGCGGAACCACGAATTGGCGCTGGCTGCTGCTTGCCGGACAGTGCCCTTGGCCCGGTCATCCTCTCGCTCGCACACCTTCACGCCAGGGGACTCACCATGAAGAGCTTGAAGCTGTGGCTGTTGGCCTGCACCGTCGCGCTCATCGCCGGGTGCGGTGGAG
>NZ_JAIQDF010000072.1:0-1058 GCF_020037055.1 Myxococcus sp. AS-1-15
CCTCCAATGTGCAGCTCTCCGGCCACCCCCACCGGACACAGCCTCCCCTTCTCATCCAGCACCAGCAGCTTCGTGTCCGGCAGCGGCACTCCAATCGGCGGCAGCCTCGGCCAGCTCCCCGCCGGCCCCTTCAGCCGGTACGCACTCACCACGTGCGTCTCCGACGGGCCGTACTGGTTCTCCAGCACGCACCCCGGCAGCTTCTCGAAGAGGGCCACCACCGCCGGCGTCACCTGCAGCTGCTCTCCCGCCGTCACCACCTCTCGCAGCGACTCCGGCACCCTCGCCCCGTGCGCCACCGCGTCCGCCAGCGCCTGCAGCGCCACGAAGGGCACGAAGAGTCTCTCCACCCGCTGGCTCGCCATGAAGTCCAGCAACGCAGGCACGTCCTGCCTCAGCGCCGCGGGCGGCACCACCAGCGTCCCTCCCGCGCTCCACGTCGCGAAAATCTCCTGGAATGACACGTCGAAGCTCAGCGACGCGAACTGCAGCGTCCTCGCCTCCGCCTTCACCGAGTGCGCCCTCTGCCACAGCAGCAGGTTGCACAGCGCCGCGTGAGACAGCGCCACCCCCTTCGGCTTCCCCGTGCTCCCAGACGTGTACACCACGTAGCACGTGCCACCCGGTGGCACCGCCCTCGGCGGCGCAATCTCCGGCCTGCGCGCCACCTCCCCCGCCTCCTCGTCCACGCACAGCGCCCTCTTCTTCACCCCCGCCGGCAGCGCCCCCAGCTGACGCTTCGTCGTCAGCACTCGCGCCACTCCCGCATCCTCCACCATGTACCCCAGCCGCTCCGCCGGGTACTTCGCGTCCAGCGGCACGTACGCCGCCCCCGCCTTCAATATCCCCAACAGCCCCACCAGCTGCTCCAACGAGCGCTCCATGCACAACCCCACCCGCTCCCCCGCCCCCACTCCCAGCGCCCCCAGGTGCCACGCCAGCTGATTCGCCCGACGCTCCAGCTCCGCGTACGTCAGCGCCTCCCCTCCCCACACCACCGCCACCGCCTCCGGCGTCCGCCTCGCCTGCGCCTCCACCAGCTCGTGCGCGCAGACCTC
>NZ_JAIQDF010000073.1:0-1048 GCF_020037055.1 Myxococcus sp. AS-1-15
TGCCCCTGGGAGTCGAGGACGTAGAGGCGGGTATTGGCGACGGGCCTGCCGATGGGGATGGAGGAGAGGGAGGAGCCGCGAGCGCAGTGGAAGAAGGAGACGTCGACGGCGGCCTCGGTGGGGCCGTAGAGGTTGTGGAGCTCGGAGGAGGGGTGAAGGCGCGAGTGGGCGCGGTGGACGAGGTCCGCGGGGAGGGCCTCGCCGGAGCAGAGGACGCGGCGCAGGTGGTTGAGGGAGTCGAGCCCCGGCTCCTCGAGGAAGGCGCGGAGCATGGAGGGGACGAAGTGGACGGTGGAGACGCGCTCGTCGGAGAGGAGGCGGACGAGGTAGGCGGGGTCCTGGTGTCCGCCGGGCCTGGCGAGGACGAGGCGAGCGCCGGTGAGAAGGGGCCAGAAGAACTCCCAGACGGAGACGTCGAAGCTGAAGGGAGTCTTCTGGAGGACGGTGTCGAGGGCGGTGAGGGAGTACTGCTGCTGCATCCAGAGGAGGCGGTTGACGACACCGGAGTGGGCGTTCATGGCGCCCTTGGGGCGGCCGGTGGAGCCCGAGGTGAAGATGACGTAGGCGAGGGAGTCCGGGCCCGCGAGAGGGGAGGGGGAGGCGGAGGACTGACGGGAGACGGCGTCCCACTGGGTGTCGAGGCAGAGCACCTGGGAGGCGTGCTGAGGCAGGACGGAGGTCAGGCGTGAGTGGGTGAGGAGGACGGGGGCCTGGGCGTCCTCGAGCATGCCGGCGAGACGCTCGCGCGGGTAGGCCGGGTCGAGGGGGACGTAGGCGGCGCCGGACTTGAGGACGGCGAGGAGTGAGACGACGAGGTCGAGGGAGCGCTCGAGGCAGACGGCGACGAGGAGGCCCGGGCGGGCGCCGAGGGAGCGCAGGTGGTGGGCGAGTTGGTTGGAGCGGGCGTCGAGCTGAGCGTAGGAGAGAGACGCGCCCTCGAAGCGGAGGGCTTCGGCGTGAGGCGTGCGGAGGGCCTGGGCCTCGAAGAGGGAGTGGAGGGTGGCGTCCTCGGGGTAGCGGACGTGCTCGCCCTGGAAGTCGGAGAGCA
>NZ_JAIQDF010000074.1:0-904 GCF_020037055.1 Myxococcus sp. AS-1-15
GTGCGCAGGATGAGCGCCACGGACGCGGACGGGTACTCCCGCCGGATGTCGAGCAGCAGCTCGCGCTGGGCCGCCGAAAGCTGCTGGGCCCGGCCCTTGTCGCTGCGTCCGCGCGGGGTGAGGCCCAAGAGGCCGCGCTTCTTGTACGCGTAGTACCAGCGCTCGAGTGTAGCCGCCGAGTAGCAGCGGCTCACCTCGGCGCCCGGCGGTACGAAGCGCTGCTGGGTGAGGGACTCGAGCGCCGAGGCGAGCTGGCCTCGGTCCATCTGCGCTTGGGTGAGGGCGCCGATGACTCCGTGGCGAAACACCGCCACCGCCTCGGCGTGGGACTTCGGGGTGAGGCTCTTCATTTCGCGCGGACTTCCCATACTGCCTCCTCATCCCGACATGGGCCTCTTGGGAGGGCAGACGCCTACCGTCCCGCCGCAGGCAGGGCTTCGAGGACGGGGCGTGTCGGGTGGGACAGACTTCTGTGAGGGGCGCGCCGATGGCCGTGGAGCAAGCCCCTCAGTGAGCGCGCTCGGCGCCCCGGAACGAGCAAGCGGACAGCGATGGCGGTCCGGTCGCCGGGAGTGCGAAGGCGGCGACTGTCGTCGCCGCTCGTGCGGCCACTGCTCGCGCCGTCCAGTCCGTGGGCGATGGCCGCACGCAGCACAGCAGTGTCCCGACTCTGGCCTCCCTGGACCAGCGGCAGAGCGAGTCCCAGCGCTCGATGCTCCCAGGCCCCACCACGGCCCAGGGACTCACGCGTCGGCGTACCGCCGCGGCTGTTAGCGACTCGAGACCCCACAGGGCGAGCGCCCAGGCGATGGCCGCGAGCGAATACAGCTTCCTGCCCAGCACCTGCGAGGGAACGACTGTCTGCGACACGCCACACCTACGGCAGCGGTAGCGTCGCACGCGC
>NZ_JAIQDF010000075.1:0-870 GCF_020037055.1 Myxococcus sp. AS-1-15
TTCCTCTTCACGGGCCAGGGAAGCCAGTACGTGGGGATGGGAGAGGAGCTGTACCGGACGCAGCCGGCCTTCAAGGAAGCGCTGGAGGAGTGCGCGAAGGTGCTGGAGGGGGTGCTGGAGAAGCCGCTGCTGGAGGTGATGTTCGGCCAGGGCAGCGAGCTGGACGAGACGAGGTACACGCAGCCGGCGCTGTTCGCGGTGGAGTACGCGCTGTGGAGGATGTGGAGGAGTTGGGGAGTGGAGGCGGACGCGGTGCTGGGGCACAGCGTGGGGGAGTACGTGGCGGCGGTGGTGGCCGGCGTCATGGGAGTGGAGGACGCGCTGAAGCTGGTGGCGGAGCGAGGCCGGCTGATGCAGGCGTTGGGCGGGGAAGGGGAGATGGTGGCGGTGGAGGCGCCGGAGGAGTGGATTGCGGAGGCGGTGAAGGGACTGGAGGCCAGCGTCTCGATTGCGGCGCGAAACGGGCCGAAGCAGTGGGTGGTGGCGGGGTTGAAGGAGGGAGTGAAGGAGGCGGAGCGTCGGCTGGCGGAGAAGGGCGCGAAGACGAAGAAGCTGAAGGTGTCGCATGCGTTCCACTCGCCGCAGATGGAGCCGATGCTGGACGCCTTCGAGGCGCGGGTGGGTGCGGTGAAGTTGGAAGCACCGAAGCGGGTGCTGATTTCGAATGTGAGCGGGAAGAAGGCGGGGGCGGAGGTGGCGAGCGCGAAGTACTGGCGCACGCACGTGAGGGAGGCGGTGCGCTTCGCGGAGGGGATGGAGGCGCTGAGGAAGGAGGGGGTGGGAATCTTCCTGGAGGTGGGCCCCGCGCCGGTGTTGGTGGGGATGGGGAGGCAGACGCTGGAGGAGGAGGGGCTGGAGTGGGTGGCGAGT
>NZ_JAIQDF010000076.1:0-833 GCF_020037055.1 Myxococcus sp. AS-1-15
TCGACTTCGCCCAACTCGACACGGAAGCCACGCACCTTCACCTGGAAGTCGAGGCGGCCGAGGAACTCGAGGGTGCCGTCGGCCTTCCAGCGAGCGGAGTCACCGGTGCGGTAGAGACGAGAGCCGGGAATGCTGCTGAACGGATTCGGCACGAAGGCCGCGGCGGTGGTGTCCGGACGAGCCAGGTAGCCGTGAGCGAGGTGGGTGCCGCCGACGAAGACTTCACCGGCGACGCCGATGGGGACGGGCTGACCGAGGGAGTCGAGGACGTAGAGCTGCGTGTGGCCAACGGGGCTGCCGATGGAAGGCAGGCGAGGCCAAGCGGAGGGCGCACCGTCGAGACGGAAGGCGGAGACGACGTGGGCCTCGGAGGGGCCGTACTGGTTCTCGAGGACGCTGCCGGGGAGCTTCTCGAAGAAGGCGGTGAGGGTGGAGTTGACCTGAAGCTGCTCACCGGCTGTGACGACTTCCCTCAACGCACTGGGCAACGTGGCGCCATGGGAGACGGAGTCGGCCATGGCTTGGAGTGCGACGAAGGGGAGGAAGAGCCGCTCGACCTTCTGCGCGTGCATGAAGTCGAGGAGGGCTGGGATGTCCTGGCGAAGGCCCCCGAGAGGGAGGACGACGTGGGCGCCCACCCACCAGGAGGCGAAGAACTCCTGGATGGAGACGTCGAAGTTGAGGGAGGCGAACTGGAGCGTCACCGCGAGGGGGTTGGGTGACTGCCGGATTTGCCAGGCGAGCAGGAAGCTGAGGGCCCTGTGGGGCATGACGATGCCCTTGGGGATGCCGGTGCTGCCGGAGGTGTAGATGACGTAGGCGATGTCCTCGGG
>NZ_JAIQDF010000077.1:0-799 GCF_020037055.1 Myxococcus sp. AS-1-15
GCTGTCGCTGCGTCTGCGCCCCGGGCAGGTGCTGCGCGGAAGGCATACGGCGGAGACGCAAGGTCCTCGCATCGGAAAAGGCCGCACTCGTCATCGCTGCAGGACGGGGCATAGCACCCCTCATCGCCATCGCCCGCGGACTGGGCGCAGTCCTCCGCGGAGTCATCTTGCAGCGTTGCCGTGAAGTCCGAGTCGACAGCGTGCTCGGAGTTCGCGCACCCGGCCAACAGCAGCACCGCCAGCAATCCAATCAATCGCATGACCACCCCCGGCGCCAGCTTCAGCCACGAGGCGAGCATCCAGCAAGGACGCCGCGGGTCGCAGGCCCGGCACGCCTCGTGCTCATGGCCTGCCCGACTGCGCGGCCGGAAACTTCTCCCCAGGGCTGCGCGGAAGGACTGCGCCGATGCTCGCCCACCTCGTACGCCTGACGCTTCCCCTTCTGCTCACGGCCCTTGCCCTGAGCGCCTGTGGCCCCACCGAGGCGGAGCCCGACGAGCAGCCTCGGCCGTCCCGCCCCCGAGACGGGGGGACTCCTCTCCCGGACGCGGGCAGCACCATCACGGAAGATGCGGGCAGCAACGGGCGTGAGGACGCTGGCAGCCCGTCACGCGACGGCGGCACGCCTCCAGCCTCCTGCACGCCAAGCTGCGCCGGCCAGGAGTGCGGAGACAACGGGTGCGGCGGGAGCTGTGGCACCTGCAGTTCGGGCGAGCGCTGCGCGGACGGCCGCTGCGCATGCGTCCCGCGCTGCGACGGCCGGCAGTGCGGCCCGGACGGCTGCGGGGGCACGTGCGGC
>NZ_JAIQDF010000078.1:0-798 GCF_020037055.1 Myxococcus sp. AS-1-15
GCCGCACGTGCCCCCGCAGCCGTCCGGGCCGCACTGCCGGCCGTCGCAGCGCGGGACGCATGCGCAGCGGCCGTCCGTGCAGCTCTCGCCCGAGCTGCAGGTGCCACAGCTTCCTCCGCACCCGTTGTCTCCGCACTCCAGTCCGGCGCAGCTTGGCGTGCAGGAGGATGGAGGCGTGCCTCCGTCGCGCGACGGGCTGCCCGCGTCCTCACGCCCGTTGCTGCCCGCGTCTCCCGCGGCGGGGTTGCCCGCGTCCGGCACAGGAGTCCCCCCGTCTCGGGGAGCGGATGGGCGCGGCCGCTCGTCGGGCTCCGCTTCTGTGGGGCCACATGCGCTCAGGGCGAGGGCCGTGAGCAGAATGGAGAGCGGCAGTCGTACGAGGTGGGCGGGCATTGGCGCAGTCCTTCCGCGCGGCCCTGGGGAGTGTGCTGGGCCGCGTCGTCGGGCGGGCCATGAGCACGAGGCGTGCCGGGCCCACGACCCGCGGCGTCCTTGCTGGATGACCACCCCGTAGCTGAAGCTGGCGCTGGGGGTGTTCATGCGATTGATTGGATTGCTGGCGGTGCTGCTGTTGGCCGGGTGCGCGAGCTCCGAGCACGCTGTCGGGTCTGACTTCACGGCAACGCTGCAAGATGACACCGCGGAGGACTGCGCCCAGTCCGCGGGCGATGGCGATGAGGGGTGCTATGCCCCGTCCTGCAGCGATGAGGAGTGCGGCCTCTTCCGATGCGAGGACCTTGCGTCTCCGCCGTATGCCTTCCGCGCAGCACCTGCCCGGGGCGCAGACGCAGCGACAGC